>CAIUHP010000040.1 GCA_903899015.1 uncultured Armatimonadota bacterium
GACGCAATGGCGCCGCCAGCCTCGATTTCCTTGAGCACTTTGAGGATCTCGTCCTCTGTGTAACGCTTGCCTTTTCTCATCGATGTGATTCCAGACGGAATTCACACTCCATGTGGGTCATCCTAAGGGGAACAGGTCAATCTCTTGGTCGTCCAATAAATTCTTCCGCAATGGCGTTTATGTCCGCAAACGATCCATCCAGCTCAATTAAATAAATGGCATCAGGTGCATTGTCATATAGGCTCCGGAATCTCTCCTCACTCTGACTAACCGTTATCAAAGCTTGGGTCTTTTCCGTAATATCCTGACAAGTTCCAAAGGCACGAAACGGCTTGCCATCTTGATCACAGAATGTTCTCCACCGTTCTTCGACAAATTTAACTCGGCCGTCTGGCAACACGATTCGATGTTCGATGGAATAAGTTCCAGGTACGCCAGCGGTATTTTGAAGAGCGAGGTCTGCTCTTTCCCTATCGTCTGGGTGGACATGAGCCAAGAAACCTTCATGAGTTGGAGTGAACGTTTCCGGATCAAGTTCAAAAATTCGGAACGTTTCGGCTGTCCATGAAACGTCAAAGGTGGTCAGGTCTGTTTCCCAACAACCAATTTTCGCTACCGCCTGAGATTCCTCAAGGCGCCTCTTTGCGTTGCTTACTTCTTTGAATAATTGTCTGGATTCACTCTCTAGAGCGGATATCGATTCGATTGAGGCTCTGAGCTTGAAACTGAGATCTACTTCCCTTATCCAACTTTGAATCAGTTGAAAAATCTGTTGGTCAGATTGCGGCCAATAAAGTAATCGAGTTTCTGAATCTCCAAGATGAGTGGATCCGGTCGAATCAATCCTAATGAAGATAGGCAGCAACTCCCCTCCGAAATCTCTTACAAGATTAGAAATCGATTCTGATGCGGAGTTGAAGATATCTTGGTCGATCAGGATAAGACCAAACCTATTTTGGTTTCGAAACTCAGTCCAGTCCGAAACATTTGGAACATAAGCAACTTGTAGGTTCGCTTCCTTAGCAACCCGAACTACTGCTTGGGCTCCATCTGATGTACCAATAACTAATGCCTCAAGCGACACATCTAGTTGCTTCATTCGATTTTCCTGGGAAGCATGATTGCGAGTCAGGCTAAGCACCCTCATGATATACCGAACAATTTCGATCCGGTCGATTAGGAGATATTTTTTATTGGGAAAAATACTTGTACATTCAATTTCGATTCGCCTAATTGGAATATTAATGCCTGAGATACCGTTGTAGATCTCACGTCATCGGTAAGATAACAAGGTGAAATCCATTAACCTCCTGGAGCTTAGTCAACAACTAACCGAATACTGGTCCCCAAGAATAGTTGGACGTGTAAACGATCAGTTCATAAAAGTCGCAAAGCTAAAAGGAGAGTTCTGCTGGCATGCACACGAACTAGAAGACGAGATGTTCTTAGTGCTTAAGGGGGAACTTACCATTCAATTCGAACACGAGGAAATTCACCTAAGAGAAGGTGATAGTTTCGTGGTGGTGCGCGGTGTCCGACACAATCCAAAATGCGAAAATGAATGTTTGGTAGCACTGATAGAGCCCGTTTCCACGAAACATACTGGAGACGTGACCACTCCTCTCACCAAGAGTATTGAGCAACAGCTGTTGAAGTCAAGTTGAACGGAAGAGATATCCCCGACCAAAACTCGCGTATACATGTGGGAAAGGAAACTTGCAAATATACCGGGTCCCGCCCCAATCCCGAGAACGCGCGAACCCGAATTCAATTGCTGTTCTAAAGCAAATCGGTGAATCTCGAACTAGATCTTGCCTGGTGGCGTACCAACAAGTCGACCAGACGCACGCGCTCCATAGGCACAATAGAAAGGTTCAACCCACTTTGCATCGTCTCCGGCACCGCTCATTTGTAACGGGTATCTACCCATTTGTGGATCAATGGAACAAATAGTTTGCTTACGGTGTTAGGCGCCTTTATAATCTGTGAACTGTACCAAGAGGCAATATGTCCGTCGACGATATTCTTGAACTACTCAAATCCAAGGGGAACCCCAAAACGGTTGCGATCTACTCTCGCCATGGCTTACCTGCAGACCGTACATTCGGAGTGAGTAATGCCGACCTCAAAACTATCGCTAAGACGATCAAAGGTCAGCAGGAACTGGCATACGCTTTATACGCTTCAGGAAACGTCGACGCCATGTACCTCGCAGGCATCATTGTCGACGGTGGGAAAATGAGTCGCGAACAGCTTCGAACTTGGGCGATCGAGG
The DNA here is from genome assembly GCA_903899015.1 of uncultured Armatimonadota bacterium. Taxonomy (GTDB): domain Bacteria; phylum Armatimonadota; class Fimbriimonadia; order Fimbriimonadales; family Fimbriimonadaceae; genus Fimbriimonas. The sequence goes on from CAIUHP010000040.1 coordinate 2,276, forward strand.
CAAGCGGCTTACCGATGATCGCCGAATACACAGTTCCTTGGGCGGCATTGGACAACCCGCTCGCCCAAGAGCTTGCACTGGAATGGATTCATTCTGATGGCGAACAGATAGAGTCTTCAGGATGGTGCACCTATTCTGGAATAGTCGCAACCGTTCCAGACTACAAGCTAGATCTCGGCGAAATTGAATCTCTTCTCAAGATGACGGTTAATCACATGTCTGGAGCCAAGAATCGAGTTTGGGCCAACATGAACGGATTCGTCATTTCGGTTGGAACTTACGTTTTGCCTTTACTCAGCTTGGCCAAAGAAACCGCCGAGCGAATCGGCGTCATTGAAGTCGACATGGGAGATACCGCCTGCAAGGTTCGAATGGCTTCCGAATATATCGCCAAAGTCGAGGCTTCCGGCAAACTTGGCAATAAACGAAAGACCATTCGTTGTTAGGTTCGTTGGATTGCGTTGAATGACGAGATTTACGGAACTCTAGTCGTATCCGGCAATCTAATACAGTGCGGGCAAACGAAGGATGGACCGACCATGTCAACCCAAACTGGATATCTCACAATCTACTCCACAGATCGAACAACTATTTACGGTGAATTTGCCGACGCCGTGTGGACGTCAGAAATGACCGAAGGCGGACTCAATCACATGTTCACCGGTACGGCTAGCCAAGGAACTTACGAAACTTTTTTTTCAATTGGACAAAGATGCTATCAGCCATGTGCTCTATTCATTTGAGTCAAATGGAAACACCTATGTCGGGAAAGCTGAATTCCTGGCTCCGATTGGCAAAAATGAAACGGGTCAGCCACAAATTCGTTTTGAAACCGGCGAACCGCTTCAATTGGCCTAATAACTACAAGCCATTCAGCAACACCGAAAGCCCATAGAAAGGCAAATCTTGCTTATCGATGGGCTTTTTGTGCCCAAACGTTTGAGAATTTACCTCGTAAAGAGGCACAAGCATTAACTACTTAAAAGTTACATGACCAACCCATAACTTGAGTTCTTGCGCCAGTTCACTTAAGTTTTTATTTATTTTGTAATCTGAGTTAAGGGATCTTAACAGTACCTTTTATAAAAAATAATCCCCTTAGTCGTGTGACTCGTGTTATTATCTCGATCATCGGTTGCTCTCTAGGATGATTTGAATGTAGGGCACCTGTCTTTCTCTGGAGGAAAATTATCAATGAGTGCGTCCCAATCAAATCTCTCTGATCCCAAATATGGCTATGACTTAGTGGTGGCCGTGACTCAAGCAAGTATCAATGCGACCATGGAGCAGTTTCTGGCCGGATTAACGGCTCCAGTTGTGATTTGCTGTTACGTCTATGATGCCAACAACGATCTCGTCCCGATTGACTACGCAACCTTAAAAGCGAACGCCAAGGGTTCCGATCCATTTACCGTTCCGCCTACCGCCAATCCCAATACCGATCAAGATCTAATCAACCTAACTGCAGCGAACTTTGCAGGTGCGTTCATGGCGCAACTTGGATTGCCAAACGTTCCCCTAGCGAATATCCCAGCTCTTGCGACTCTCGGCAATGGAACCAACGCGCCGGTTCTCTTCAATTTACTTTGCGCTCAATTTCAAATCACGGGATTTGAATACGGGCCGAGAGGAAGCGTCACATGGATCAACCAGTCTCAACCGAATGATGGAACGGGCTCACCATGGTATTTCTCGGCGAACGTATCACTCAACAATGGACCGATTAACCCCTCCACGGCAACACCGGTCGTGCAGAGTCGCTACCAGCAGCTTGTCGACACGCTTGGACCAGGGGCGTTTAGTATTCAACAATTGTTTCTCGACCTGGATACTGCCATTCTCCAATCTACTCCGACAATCGTAGGCATTCAGGTTGGGTGGCCAGTCTGGAACCTGATCACCACGGTGTTCCTAGGTGCCTATTTCACCCAACTCAAGCAGAATGGTCAACCGGTTTTGGGATATTCCGTTCAAATCGGTAACCCAATCCCATCGACTCTACAATTGGGTGCACTTTCGTTTGAGTGTTGCGCCTTGCAAGATAATGGGCAGCCAATCGTTAATCCCACGCCAGCTCAGCAAGATGCGGCGACGTTCAACTACCTCGGCACGACATCCACAACTCCTCCCACTCCCGTCATGTTCCCTTGGAATTGGGTGGAACTTGCTGATGTCTGGAATTTTTCAGGTGTGCAAGCAATTCGGCGAGATGTGTTCTTCAATTTCTTCGCGGGACTTCTCAATCAAGATGTGGGACCTCTGTGCCAGGACACAACCGTCTCGCTCACGCACAGCGGAGATACCTACTACATCTCGTATTACAGCACCGGTGACCCGAATCCGAGCACCTTCCAAGCCATATCTCCTATCGGACCTCCTGGCCCCGATGGCTTTACCGATTTACTCACGCTTAGCTTCTCGCATAACAGTAGTGACGACTCAGAAGCAGCCGACCACATGTCGTCGATTTACGGAAATTTCAACTTCGCGCTGAATGGAACGGTCTCGGCGATGAACAACCAGATCCGGATTCTAATTACGGCGGCTGCGTATATGGAGTTCAATCACCACGAGTTGGGAATCAACTATAACGACCTTGCCGGTGCCAACTATTACGACAAAACGTTAACTGTAATCTACACGCTTGGCGTTGGACAAAACGGTAATCTTGTCGTAACCCAAACCAATAGTATTGCGGACAACTCAGCTCCGTGGAACTTTACTCCAGGGGGCATTCTTGGGCTCTTCGGACTTGAAGACGACTTGCAAACTGGAATGAATCAGGTCATCACGAACCTGTCCAGCTATCTCGACTCGGCCTTCGCCGCCTACGTTAACGAAGTAACCGACGAAATCAACGGATATCAAGGTTGGGTCTTCCCTGGTGCAAGCTCGTTCTTGTTTAAGAACGTTTCGTTCTCAGTAGGGCAAGACTTAATCACCGAGCTTACTTACGCCGACCCGTCCCTCATGGCCCAAATGGCCGATCGATTCGAAGCGAGGATGAAATGAGCGGATACACCGTTACAACTTCCGCCGAGCTGATGGAGAATTACATCCAATCGGACGTCCTTCTTCCCCAGGATAAATTCATTGCACTGCAAACTGAATCGGGAGCGTCCCTGCTTTTCTCGATAGGTACTGGTGGCGTATTCAACCTTACGATGGAAGTGCCCGGTACGAACCAAGGTTGGCAGCTGGCGGACTTGAGCACAGCTCAAATCAAGTTGGACTACCCAAATGGAGCAACGTGTAAGAACTTTGCCGCAGCTCAAGCGGTTGGTCAACAACCAGGAACTCCGGCTCAAATCCATCTCGCGATGGTCGTCAATGATGGAACCAACGATCATCTCTATGTGAGTCTCAGCAATTCGGATTCCGACCTGAGTTGGGCGAAAAATCCCGTTTGGACATCTGCACTTTTCAATGCAGTTGATGGCACCGGCGCACCCATTACGCCACCTTCTCCTTTCGAGATTGCGGGTGTATTGATCAGCGAAGCCACCGATAAGGAATATGTTCTGGTCGACATCGTCCGAAACCCAACCGAGCCGGTTGGTGTTCTCGAACGGTTTTATATTGACTCAACTCCGCCTGTTTGGTCGCTCCATGATTTCGCCACCGATATTCAAGCAAGCGGTTACAGTTCTTGTCTTGGAAGATCGGCCAAGGCCTTTGGCGTCGATGGCATTTACACCATGGGCATGATTGGGCCATCCGCCCAACTCATCTACGTCCCGCTTTACAATGCATTTAAACCAACGATGCCCCCGTTGTCGTGTCGGTTAAATTTGCCCGGTGGTCTTGCAGCCGATGCGATCACAGCATCACGCAATCCCGATAATTCTTCGGACCTGTACGTGGTTTCTCAAGGTGGTCTTTACTACTTTGCTAGCACAAATCAACACGACGGTGCGGTTGGAGTTCAACTCGTAACGAACGGCCTTTTATCGGGAGTGAGAACGCTCTATGCGTACCTAGACAATGGCATTATCACGGTGTGGGGGCTCAATGGAAGCGATCAGGTTTTCTATCTGACATGCAATCAAGCTCAGATCACAAACCCCTCAGCTTGGAATCTACCCTTGCCGATTCAGTCAAATGTTGATGCGATTTCGCCGTACATCGATCGCATGTTCAATGCTAATACGTTCTTCGCACATAGTGGAACGGGACTGATCAAAGTCGTAAAGAGTCCAACGACTGGGTTGTGGATGCAAACGAATATCACATTGCCCCCAAGCGAAGTGCTACAAGACTCCAAACCAATATCGAGTTACACCACCCACATCCAGGTCACCGATTCAAACGGGCAAGTCGCAACCGACATCCCCGTTACGTTGACCGCATCGACCCTGACGAGTGTGTACATCAACCACCTGTATTACATTATCGGGCCAGAACCGATTCAAGTGAATACCGACGAACTCGGAACCATCACGATCATCGAACTCATCCAGACGATGTCCGGAACTAGATTTACGGCTGTCGTCAATCAGCAACCTTCGGTACCTATCAACCCGATGGATACCGCAATGCAGAGAAACAGTCAGTACGACTCCGTTTCGAATCTTCAAAATGCAGTCATTGTCAACCGGGATGGCTCGACTCGTCCATTCGTTCCGGCTGGTACTTCGGATGACGCCTTGAAACTGGTCGCTCAGTCGAATCAGAACCTTGGTAAAGCCTATTCAAGTGTTTCTAACTCTCCTGCACCAACGGTTCGACGTCCCATGACGATGCAACTGGCAGGTACTCCGGGAGTCCTAGTCGATGCAGGATTTGGCGATTCGATCCTCAGCGACATTGGCGACCTGTTCAGTTGGCTTGCTTCCGGAATCGAATACATCGTTCAATTGGTTGAGGATGCGGCAGAAGGCGTTTGGTATTTTGTCGTCTCGATCGGACAAGCTGTATATCACGCAATTCTGGACTGTGTGGAGGCAGTAGTTGCAGCAGCTACTTGGATCTATAACGCAATCAAGGTCTTGATCGAAGACATCATCAAGTTCTTGGAGTTCCTGTTCGCATGGCAGGACATTATCACGACCCATAACGTGCTCAAGAATGTGTTTATTCAGTTATCGCAAAGCGCAATTGACGGATTAACCACTTCCAAAGGCGATATTGCGGCGATCTTCACGCAACTTCAATCGGATATTAATAAATGGGCAGATATACCAGGATTCAATCAAACGCCGGCTGGAACATCTGGCAGTAATCCACCGCTCAGTGGTCAAAACGGAGCGCCAGCAAATCTCGGAGTGCATCACTTCCAAGGCAATTGTAGTGCGAGCGAAACGGCCTATTCTCCACCCAATCCAGCAGAAGCTATTTTCCAAGACTTGATGGATCTGATGTCCAATGAGAAAGACACCTTAATGGGTGCATTCTCGGAGATAAAAACGCAAATCATTGATCCATTCATGAGTTTGAGCGTCAGCGAAATCATCAAACGATTTGTCGCGATCATCGCAGACACGATCCTCCAAACTGCGGAAAATGTGCTTGTAACCCTCTTGGACGTCCTGATCCAGCTCGTTACAGGCCTAATGGATGCTTTGACCGCGACGATCGACATTCCGGTCTTGTCCTGGTTGTATAAGTTGCTTACCGGCAACGATCTCTCGTTCCTGGACCTCATGTGCTTGATAGGCGCCATTCCAGTCACCCTGATCTACAAGGCGACTGCGGATGCAGCCCCTTTCCCCCGTGGAGATGCGTTTACGGAAGGCCTCATCAATGCGGCCAGCCTCGCCGAGATTCAGGCACTATTCGTTGTTTCGCAACCAACCCTTGCTCAAAAGGGACTCGCTTACGGAGAAGCGCTACTTGAAAGTGACGACGATCCGGTCATGGATCAGGACAAGCTGAAGACATTTGGAATCGTCGCCGGAATCGCGGCCCTAGTCGGCAGCCTTGTACTTGTCGTGTGTTCGGCGATACAAAAAGCCTTCGACTTAATCGGCATACCGTGTCCGTTCGCCAAGAAGCTAGCCGCGATCATTTGCGTTGGGAATGTCCTATATGTTTCTCCAAACATATCAACTCTCATCAATGCTACAACCGATAACTGGTACGCAAACCTCAACAACGTGTTGACCGGTATCAGCATTGTGAAGGGCATGGTTGCCATTCCGTTAGCCGATACCGATAACAAGGTCATCAAAATGATGTTCCCGGCCGTGGAAACCGTCATCAACGTCATTTGGAACGTGCCGGTCATCGCGAACATCGTTGTCAACACGGATGTTTGGGACACAACTTACAAGTCGCTGATTCCTGAATCGATTGGCAACTTTGCCTTCAACATCGGCGGCATCCTTGAGCTCCCCATCGCACTCACCGAGCCACCAACGAACCTTGAGTTGTTCGCGGCTCAAGCAATATCGATGGTGACTTACGGTGTCTTCATGGTCATCGCAGGAGGCATTTACGAATGGGCTCCCGATCAGCATCACTGATGCACTGACTTCATAACTTTGGGCTCACCAAACGGTCCCACCTTGTGTAGCGACAAGGTGGGACTTACAACTGGTTTCGTCCATGGCGTTGCGAGATAAGCTAGTATTCGCTAGGAGAGTCATTCAATAATGCCAAGTTCCTTCGCTCGATACGGTCTCGTCGTTTTCTTATGTATCGGTTTCTTAAGCTTAGGATTCGCTCAATCGGACGCAAAAACCTCAAAGCATGCCGCCAAACTTGGCTTAGAGCTCGACGGGATTGGCGATGGCTCAAGGTGTATGCCTTTTGTCGACTTGGCTAAAACTCTTCGACCTTTTACAAAACTGAAGAGTGGCGACTTGGCTCCTGTTGATGCAAATGGTTGGCCAACGTGTGACAATCAAGCAGTCCTGTTTGACATCCGACCCTTCCCAGCCTGGAACCCTCCAATTGATGACCCTGACAAGTTCATGCCCGACTGGAGCGGTACGTATAAGCTCTCTCTCAAGGGTCAAGCAACCCTGGCCAGCGGTGAAGGGGATAACCAGGTTCTGAATCAAAAGTTTGACTCGACCACCAACACTACAACCGCGGACGTAGTTGTCCCGAAGGGTTCGGGCGTCTTAATCATCACGTTCTCACAAACGAAGCGAGCAGCTTCTAGCGCTGAAGGTAGTGGATTCACCCATCTCAAAATCATTCGTCCTGGCTATTCGGCAGATACCAAGCAAATTTTCACAAACGAATATCTCCTAGCGTTGCGCCCCTTCGCAGCCTTACGTTACATGGACGTGCTTGAAACCAACCATAACCCCGGGTATTACGGTGACTCTGGTCACCATGCCCTAGAGTGGAAGGATCGCAAGCTTCCGTCCGACGCAACTCAACAATCCACCAGCACCAAATACGGCTTGGCGTGGGAATATGTGGTGCAACTTGCTAATGAAACGGGTAAGGACGCGTGGATTAACATCCCGGTAGCAGCGACTGACGACTACGTTCGAAATTTAGCTTCCTTTCTCAAAACAGGGCTAAAACCAAATATCAAGATCTATATCGAACACTCGAACGAAGTCTGGAATTTTGGTTTCCCACAGTACATTTACAACAAACTCGCTGCGATTGATGAGGTTAAAAACGGCCACTCGCCTCTCAACAATGACGGCACCAAGGATGAAGAAACTTGGACACATCGACGCCACGCCAAGCGACTCCACGACATTGAGGAAATATTTAGAGAAGCATTTGGTTCTTCCGCGATGCTTACTCGCATTCGCCCAATCTATGCTTCATGGCTCATCAGTCCCGATCCTCACTTCAAGGATGTTCTGAAGTGGATGGAAGCGACATACGGTCCTCCTAAAAACTACTTTTACGGAATGGCGGGCGCGGCATATTACAATGCCGAGAAAGCTTCTTCGACCGCTAGCCCCGAAGAAGTCCTTGCGGTCATGCGAAAAAACAGCGACGAAAATGGGATTTTCCACCGTCAGTTGAAAGCAATCGCGGACACGTATGGTCTGAAGTACACCCAGTACGAAATCGGACCTGACAATGGCGGAGGAAAGGTTGAAAACGTCGCCAATCGAATTCGCGCCAATCGCTTACCCGCAATGAAAGATCTTGTTCTTTACGATGCGAATAAGTGGTTTGAAATGGGCGGGGACATGTACATGTATTTCGCGGCACCGGGAGCCTACAGTCGATACGGATGCTGGGGACTGAGCGAAGATATTCGCCAGTTGAATACTCCTAAGTGGCAGGCTATCTATGCGCTTACCGGTTATGTTCTCAAGAAGTAAGCGATAGCCGGGGACGCTTGATCCTAGGCTAAGGTCATAATAGATCGTGACCCGTGATGGCCGCCTGCTCTCGCTTTACATGGGTCTGACCACGTCAACGACCGGATTTCTCCAGCCGTTTGTTCCGATTTATTTACTAGAATCTGGGCTCTCTAAATCTCAAATTGGCCTTGTCGCAGGGTCGGGAGCAGCCATGGCGCTCCTTATGCAGCCGATTCTCGGGAAGCTTTCTGATCGCTTCGATGCCCGACGCCCATTCATTGCCGTCATGGCGGTCGTGGCGTGCCTTGCTTACTTATCATTTCCCTATCTGAAGGGCGCGCCCGCATTTTTACTCATGGTTGCTCTCGGGACCAATGCAAATCTCTACATGCAGGGAGTTGGCGGAGTACTGGTGGGTCGATTGGCAGCTAAAGGAAAAGGGGGAGCGACATATGCCGCCTATCGCGTATGGGGTTCGATTTCGTACGTTTTCGTCGCACTGGCCGTCGGCTTATTCTTGAAACCAGAAGGTGGTCACGGCCGTGGCGCGCTTAACCTCATTTTTGAGATCGGCCCCCTCATTTTTCTCGCGATCGCCATCTTAGCCTATTGGCTCCCTGACCCTAAGCGACCGCTGCCCGAAACGGACGAAGAAGCACCCAGCAAGGTCCTTTTTCATCCCAACCTCAAACGCTTTCTCGCAGTGGACTTTCTTTACATTGTCTCTCTTTACGGGGCTACAAATTTCATATCGATCTTCATGATGCATTTAGGTGGTCGAGGTCTGTTTCTCAGCTGTGTGTTTCTGCCAGGAGTCATCGGAGAAGCACTGGTCATGAAGTTTTCCGGGACCTACTCCGATCGATTTGGCAGACGCCCAGTATTGGCGCTCTCTTACGTGCTGCTCCCCTTTCGCCTTTTGCTCTATTCCATGGCGCTCAATCCTTGGTGGGTGCTTGGAGCACAATCTCTTCACGGGCTTAACTTTGGAATTGTCGGAGCAGTTGCGATCGCATTCGTAAATGATCAAGCAGACCACCGCACTCGTGGCGCACTTCAAGCCCAATTGGCGATGGTAACCGCAACTGCAGGCGCTCTTGGCCCTTCGCTCATGGGTTTTGTTGCCGATCGATTTGGTTTGCCGGCCATGTTCGAAGTCGCGGCAGGCCTCGCTTGTGTTGCGGCGGTGATCTTCATGCTTTTCGTAAACGAGTCGAACGAACACGCGAGAGGCACCGGGTTCCGAATACTTGACCACGCTCCCTTCCCTGTTAAGAACTAGCCCCTTGTAGGGTAGATTTCGGGCATGGTTGGTCTCCTTCTCCGAGTTATCTTGAGTCCACAACATTTGGAACCGGTTGTGTTTCCGTACTATGATGAGAAGGCAAAGTCGGTGTCCATCGCGGGAGATTTCAACGCCTGGAGTGAACCGATTCCCATGGCAACGAAGGGCGCTCGTTGGGGTAAGTCATTCTTTCTCCCCGATAATGCTCGTATCGAATACAAGATCGTCGTGGACGGAAAGTGGATCCTCGATCCTGAAAATCCCGCGAAGATTGACAATGGAATAGGCGGCGAGAACTCGGTTTGGACTGGTCCTAAATATCGATTCACCGTCCATGATAAAGCACCCAAACATCCCATGACCCGATCAGAGATTAAGGTGGGGGGGAGAACAATCGTTGTCTTTGCCCCTAAACAATCGACCGGTCTGCCGACGTTGATTTATGGGGATGGTCCAAACTACGAAAAGAACGGTCGCATCCAAAATGTGTTTCAAAACTTAGTCGAGCGAGGAAAGATTCGTCCCGCCGTGATCGTTCTCGTCCCTCCCATTGACCGCATGAAAGAATACGGTAACGATTGGCGACCGTATGGAGAATTTATCTTTGGACAAGTACTGCCCGCGGTTTGTAAGGCAACTGGGGCCAGCGGAAAAGCAGCCGACACCTTTATGGGAGGAAGTAGCCTTGGAGGATTGATTTCACTTCGGCTCGCGGAAGAATTTCCCCAGCAATTGGCGGGTGGCATTCATTGTCAGTCCAGCGCGATCCAGTGGAGCGCCTTAGGCTTAAAATACAACGAGGCAGCATCACGGGCCAAACTTCGTCAAATATCCGGACACACTCGAATTTGGATTGACTGGGGAGATTTTGAAGAGAAACTCACTGAGGCAAACGTGAAGCTCAGTCAAGATCTAGAGTTGATGCGGAGGCCATTTGGATCCAAAACTACGCCAGAAGGTCACACTTGGACGGCCTGGAGAAATCGCATGGAAGCGGGTCTCACCTATTTATTCGGCAAGTAGAATGACGTCATGAAAGTGGAGATTCCCATTCAAATCACACTTGTAACACCTCCTGCTGGAGTGTTGTATGCCGTTCAAAAAGGCAAAGACGAGCGAGTTTCCCTTCAGCGATCAGACGGGTCTGACCTGACTTTCAACTTATCACTCACTCTTGCGGGACAGTTGGATTCGGAAGCACCCAGATTTACGGGTGTGTTTGCCCAAGGTCCGGCCGACGAACGATTCGTCTATCTCAATATTGGCGCGTCGGCAGGCGACCATTTCTCACAATGGTCAAGACGAGCAAAGATTCATCTCTCAGGCATAACGTGGGAATTGGTTGAACTGGCCCAATCCAAACCGGGCTCAGTAATCCATGGGCTCTTTGCAGGAACCGATAAGAAGGGTGAACCTTCGTGTGCTTCCATGCGACCTATTGACGGAAGCTGGGAGCTTCTGAGCGCTTAAAGCGCGCGAAGTACCCGCATTGCCGAATCTTGATTGAATTCAAGTCATCGCCCCAGAGAGATCCTGGGGCGATGCTCATTTGACTTAGGCTAGATCAAAACGGTCAAGGTTCATCACCTTGTTCCAAGCCGCGACGAAGTCATTCACGAATTTCTCTGCCGCATCACTGCTTGCATAGACTTCGGCGAGAGCCCGAAGTTGCGAATTCGAGCCGAAGACAAGGTCAACGAGCGTTCCCGTCCACTTGAGTTCACCCGTGGTTCGATCTCGGCCTTCGAGGATGCCCTTCGAATCGGCTGAAACGCTCCACTTGATGCCCATATCCAATAGATTCACGAAGAAGTCATTGGATAACGTCTCCGGGCGGCTTGTGAATACACCGTGGGAAGAACCACCGGTATTCGCATTCAGAGCTCGCATTCCACCAACCAGAACCGTCATTTCGGGCGCGGTCAGGGTAAGCAAGTTAGCCTTATCTAACAACAGTTCGGCAGCAATTCCATCGTGTCCATGATAAATATAGTTTCGGAAGCCGTCGGCATGTGGTTCCAGGACCGCGAACGAATCAACATCCGTATCCTCTTGGGTGGCGTCCATTCGGCCAGGAGTAAACGGAACCTTCACCGTAAATCCAGCCCTCTTCGCCGCTTCTTCGACGGCCGCGCAACCGCCGAGAACAATCAAATCGGCAAGGGAGACCTTAATGCCACCGGTCTGGGAAGCATTGAATTCCGCCTGAATAGACGTCAATGTTGCCAGAACGGACGCAAGCAGTGCTGGCTGATTAGCTTCCCAATTCTTCTGAGGCTCCAACGCGATCCGCGCTCCATTCGCACCGCCTCGCATATCGCTGCCACGGAATGTCGAAGCAGATGCCCAGGCGGTTGAGACCAGAGCAGCGATCGAGAGACCCGAGCCGAGAATCTTTGCTTTCAAAGCTGCAATCTCTGACTCGCCAACTAACTTATGGTCGACCGCCGGAATCGGATCCTGCCAAATCAGCGTTTCAGAAGGAACCAGCTTGCCTAGATAGCGAGCAATCGGCCCCATATCGCGGTGAGTGAGTTTGTACCAAGCTTTCGCAAATGCGTCGGCAAAATCCTGGGGATTGGCTAAGAAGTGCCGGGAAATCTTATCGTATGCCGGATCCATTCGCAGAGAAAGGTCGGTTGTGAACATAACGGGAGCATGCTTCTTCGCTGGATCATGCGCATCCGGTACCGCATCAGCCGCCGCTCCACCCTTTGGAATCCAAAGTTGCGCACCAGCAGGACTCTTCGTTAATTCCCACTCGAAGCCATAGAGGTTCTCGAAGTAGCTGTTATCCCAAGTTGTTGGCGTCTGAGTCCAAGCACCTTCAAGTCCGCTGGTGATGGTGTCTCCCCCTTTGCCCGAGCCAAAGGTGTTCTTCCAACCAAAGCCTTGCTCTTCGATCGGAGCTCCTTCGGGCTCAGCACCAACATACTTGCCTGGATCGGCGGCCCCGTGACCTTTTCCAAAGGTGTGTCCACCTGCGATGAGAGCAACCGTCTCCTCATCATTCATCGCCATTCGGGCAAATGTTTCGCGAATATCTCGAGCAGCCGCAATCGGATCAGCGTTGCCGTTCGGTCCTTCTGGGTTCACATAAATGAGACCCATCTGGACTGCGCCAAGTGGGTTCTCCAACTCTCGGTCGCCTTTGTAGCGCTCATCGCCTAACCATTGCGCTTCTGGACCCCAATAAATATCTTCCTCGGGTTCCCAGACGTCTGCGCGGCCGCCGCCAAAACCGAAAGTCTCGAATCCCATCGTTTCCAAGGCAACGTTTCCAGCGAGAATCATTAGGTCGGCCCAAGAAAGCTTTCGACCATATTTCTGCTTGATGGGCCATAGCAATCTTCGCGCCTTATCGAGGTTGCCATTGTCCGGCCAGCTGTTCAACGGCGCAAATCGCTGAGTACCCGAACCGGCACCACCGCGACCATCTGCAATTCGGTAGGTACCTGCACTGTGCCAAGCCATTCGAATGAAGAAAGGACCGTAATGGCCATAGTCGGCCGGCCACCAATCTTGAGAGTCGGTCATCAGATCTTGAAGATCCTTGACGACGCTATCTAAATCTAAACTCTTGAATTCGTGAGCGTAGTTAAAGCTCTTGCCCATCGGATCGATGAGTGGCGAATTCTGATTGAGGATCTTGAGGTTGAGCTGGTTTGGCCACCAAGTCGCGTTGGAGTGGGCCCCCGCATGGGTGTGATTGAGCGATTCGCTCGAAAATGGACATTGTGATTCGTTTGACAAGTCGGTCTCCTCTAAGGCTGATTCTAATTTTGGTTTTGTGGCGCTTCGGCAAATCCATCCCTTGCCAAGAGCAACTCTTTCGAAGGCAATTTGGAGGGAGTTTTTCGAGTTTGATTGTCAATCATTTTGACACAGCGACCGGTTCGCTTCTTACTCGCCGAGCATCTCATTTGAGTTAAAACTCAAGCACCACAATCTACGAGACGACGACTGCGTTCATATCAAAGTCATTTGCTAGTTTCGGCAATTTGCACGCTAAACTCATTCATGCTTGACATGCACCTCAAGAGCTTGGAACTCTGCTACTTCGAAGTATCCGAAGCATTTAAGGGCCTTTCGAACGAACACCTCTGGACGCGCCCTTCTCCCAACCTCTTATCCGTAGGCGAACTCGCAGGTCACATCGCCTATTGGGAAGCGGTCCGGTTTGCTAGCGACGATTCTAAAGGTAAGTCGTATCGCGATTTGTCGAATTGCAGTATCAAGAGTCCCCTTCTTGATGAGCAATTCGGATACTACACGTCAACCGTAGATACCCCTCCGGCCGCGGCCCACCTTTCCATAACCGTGGATGAAGTCCGATCCGAACTTTTACGTATCCACGAGGAAGCAATGGACAATCTTAAGACCCTCAACCCTTCCATGGATGCTCAGGCACCTCACTGGCATGCGGATTACAATGATTTGCTTCGATACGTAGCATTCCATATCGCCTATCACACCGGGCAAATGTACACGGTGAGACACCTCCTAGGCGAAACTCCCCCAGATAACTAGTCCATCTGAACAGCGATCCGTTGCATGTCAGATGGACACGTTAAGTTTCAATGCACGATTTTCAGCGAAAGAACAACGACCGAGTGCGGAGGAAGCGTCGGCCTAAAGTCTGAAGTCAGATCGTGTAAAGAAGTAACCACGGGAGCGACTTTCATGGGTTCAGCAATCGTATTGACTGCCTTGGGATCTCCGCTCAAGACCGTCTTTGTGCCCTCCCGACCTAGATGCCCACCTACTATGTCCAGTGTAACTTCTTGAGCCGTTGGCAACGGATTGACTAGCTTGATGTAAAGGTTTCCGTTTTTCGTGTTGCGGGTTGCAGAAGCAAATAGTGCAGGCAGGTGCTTGTCCCCTTGAGTTTGAGTGGGCACTCCACTGAGGGTAAAGGTAACGGTTCGGTTGCCGATGTTTTCGGCGAACATCTTCTGGGCGTAATACGATGGCGAGCCGAAACTATTGAGGTTGTCGTAACCGATTAGATTGAGCGACCATTGGCGTCCACCTTTGTTAACATTGACGAGCAAGGGTGCGTAGCACGCCATTTTAACTAGGTCGGAGTTGCGCTCCAGTCCTGTCATAAAAGCGGCATCGCCAATTGTACATTTCATGTTTGGCGTCGGCCCCGCTTGGGCTCCCGCTACCCACGGCGCAACGGTGTCGTGAGACGCCCATTCTCCCACGAATACGTGGGGGCCCTTTCTGTCGTAATTGTCGTACTTAGTCGCCATGCCCATCATGTCCCATGCCTCAAAGTAGTAATGCTCATCCCAGAGGTCTGGTTTGCGTTGAGTGATTGGAAACTTCACGCCAATCGGGTCGGTACCACCGGTACTTGAGATCACTTTAAGGTGAGGATATTTCGCCTTGATCGCGTCATAGAATTGGACAAACCGCCCCTCATAGCTTCCCGACCGATCGAAACCATCTTCGTTGCCAACTTCAACGTATTCGAGGGGGAATGGTTTAGGATGACCATCCTTCGCTCGCTGAGCACCCCATTTCGTTTCCGGGCCGCCTGTGACGTATTCAATCTCTTCCAAAGCCTCATCTACAAAGGGCTGCAGCGCGGGACCCGCGTTAACGTGTTGGCCGTTTAGCGTGTATCCGGCATAAACCGCGAGTAACGGTTTTGCTCCCGTATCTTCACACCAAATCAGAAACTCAAGCAGTCCCACGCCATCTGTAGACCGGTATCCCCATGGCGACATATGCCCGGGGCGTTCTTCGATAGGTCCCATGGTTTTCTTCCAGTCAAACCGATCTTTTGGTGTATTCCCTTCAAGATAGTTGCCACCTGGGAATCGCAAGAACCGAGGTTTCATCGCGGCCAGCATCTCCATAAGATCTTGCCGATTGCCATTGGGGCGATTCTTGAACGTCGGTGGAAAGAGTGAAACTTGGCTTAACCATGTAGACCGATTGTTCCCCGTCCGAAGCACGAAACGAGCATCGTTTACGGGCATGACGTGTTGATTGGTTTTGAGGACGGCAGATAGCTTGCGCCATTCCCCATCGACACCCTTAACATCTGCGCGTGCATAAACAGTCGAACCGTCGGGCGACTCGATACTGGCTGCAATCGGTCCAGATGCATCTGCCTTGGTCCAAAGTTCAACCTTGTACGAGGTTGATGGACGAACCGGAATACCCCAATATCCTTCATTTGCCACTGCGCCCCGAACTTTGAGAGCGATAGGTCGGGCGGAACTTAACCCCGAACGTTCAAGCCCAATATAGGCTCCTTCCCCCACTGCACTCCAATGAGCAGGCTGCTTTTTGTCATCTAGAAATGCGCGATTTCGAACGAGTTCGCCATAGAGGCCGCCGTCATAAGAGAAGTTAATCTCCTCGGTCATATGACCGTACAACATCGGACTGACTGCAACGCCAGGCTTGGTGAGGTCAAGGCTCAAGCGAGCAGGTTCTTGAATCGGAAGGGGGAAAATCATCATGAGTAAGGGATCGAGTCTCAAGACTGAAAGCAGAGTGGAATGAAGTTATTCCACCCTGACGGTTGACAGAGCCAAGGTTACCGCGTTTAAGCCGATTTGACTTCAAAAACGTAATGACCAGAACCAATCGATACCTTGGCCAAGTGGTCGTGGTGGTGAACAGGACTCACAGCCTTCCCCCCTTCTGTGATCGAATCAGATGGGCCGCAGTCGAGCAAAATACGCGCTTGGACGTTTCCTGGAATTTCGATTTCGTAGCGAATCGTCTTGCCGTGTCGACTCCAATTGCTCCTTATCTTTCCACGAATCGTTTGGCGACTTGAATGGACCCATTCGAGCCCCTTAGCCGTTTGCGGACGGATGACGACATGGTCGAAACCGACCGACTTTTGATCGAGTTGAATGCCGCCCAGCCAATTCATCATCCATTGGCTGACCGAACCGAACATGGGGTGGTTGTGGGAAAAAGTGTTATCGCTGATTGCCCAGTGCTCCCAAAGCGTGGTTGCGCCATTTTTGAGCATCCATCCCCAACCGGGGAAATCTGGTTGGGTCGCGATTTCGTAAGCCAGATCGGCATGACCTTCTCGCGACAAGACATCTAGCATGAACTTGGTTCCTAGAATTCCGGTATCGAGATGTCCCTTATGGACGATTTTGATATCCTTGATGAGATAGTCAAGAACGGCCTTCCGCGCTGAATCCGGGACGATGCCAGTGTATAGGGCAAATGCCTGGCACGCTTGAGTTCCTGGACCGACTTTTCCGCTGACGGTATCCACAAATTTCGACTGATATGCGCCTCGAATCTTCGAGGCCAACCGGCGAAAATGGTCCGCATCCGATGTTTTCGACAGCCTTGTGGCAAGTTCGCTCAGCAACTTTGCACACTCGAAATACATTGGCGTCACCAATTCTGATGACGGATTCGGAACGAGAGCTTCATGATCACTCAAGCCGTCGGTGACAATTCCATCCGGATATTGCTTTTCGACCAAGAGTAACCATCGTTTGGCTGCTTCGTATTCATCCGCGCCGATTTGACGGTTTCCGTAATATCGGTAGAGCTGATCGACCAAGACGGGGTGCGTCATCGCCCAAATGACTCCGCAATACTGAATTCCCATGAAGGGTGCGGTGTCGGTAAACATGCCGCCAGGCAACGCACTATCCGACCAGTCGCGGACGACTTTGCCATAGAACATGGACATATCAAAGTTGTCCATGAACGCTTCGCTCGTCGCCACAATGTCTCCGCCGTAGCCTAGTCGCTCACGATGAGGGCAATCAGACTGGACACTGAAGATATTGGACAAAAATGTGCGGCGCGTGATCTCCTGAACTTGGTTCAGCATCGGGTTCGAGCATGCAAAGGAACCCGCATCTTGCACGTCGGAATTGAGACGCATCGCCTTAACGCTCGTTACCGGCAAAGCCGATTTCAAACCGGTTATCTCCACATATCGAAAACCGTGGAACGTAAATTTCGGGACGTAGATTTCTCCACCGCCACGAGCAATGTAAGTATCGGTTTGCCACGCAATGGGAGGTGCTCCGGGTCCTCCAATACTTTCTTTAGTTCCTTGGCGAGTTCCCTTTATTTGCCCCGCCACACTTGTCATTGGGTTAAGCGTGCCATCGGCATGAAGCAATTCTCCGTAGCGCAAGTGAATTTGGGTGCCCGCTGGTACGTTCAATTTCAGTTGAACCCAGCCCGCAAAATTGACGCCGCAATCATAGATATAAGTGCCCGGTTTTGGCTCAGTAACCTGAATGGAATTCCATTGAGAGGTCACGCGAATAGGCGGTTCGGACTGCGCGCAAAGCAAACCAACCTTTTCTTTCGCAACCGCCGGTTTCCGCCACTTTGAATCATCGAAAGCAGGCGTGTTCCAACCTGGCTGCTCTTTACGAGCGTCAACAAATTCGCCTAGGTAGGTGTTGTTTCGCAGAATGGAGCTTTCGGCCACTTTCCAGGATCGATCGGAGCTAATGGTTTGAGTCGAACCGTCACGATATTCAATATGCAACTGAGCAAGTAGCCGCGGGCGTCCGATCGCGAGATGCTCTCGCAGATTAAATGAGCCGAACAGTTTCAGCGGAAGGGGGTTATACCAACCGTTTCCGAGCATCACACCTAAGCAGTTGGCTCCGCTCTTAAGCTGTCGTGTCACGTCAAAGACGTTGTAGAGCACTCGCTTATCAACCTTCGTCCAGCCGGGATCGAGAACGTGGTCCCCCACTTTCTGCCCGTTCAATGAAGGCTCGTAGTAACCCAGACCGGCGATATAGAGACGAGCCTTCGCTATTTGTTTTTCGACCGTGAATGCCTTTCGGAAAATTGGAGAGGGGTCTTCTTTATAGAAATCTTCGTCGGTTTTTGGACTGAGTTTTCCATCATTTATCCATTGCCCGGTCCAATCTTTTGGATGGAGCAATCCCATTTCCCATTTAGAAACTCGACTCCACTTAGCTAATCCATTAGCATCCCAGACTTTGACTTTCCAGAAACAAACCAGGCCTGAGGCAAGGGACTTGCCCGCATAGGAGACATTGTTTTGCTCTGCACTTGCGATTTTTCCGCTGTCCCAAAGGTCGCCAGTGTTGTGAGCAAGAAGTGCGGGTGAACTAGCGACAAGAATTCGGTAGGCACGTTGATGGAGATCTCGCGCCCCGAAGGTACCACTCACCGTCCAACTTAGTCGAGGTTGAATCGTATCGATCCCCAAGGGCTCTTTTCGAAATTCGCATTTCAGGTCCTGAGCTGTCATCTTCACACGTTCAGCGGTGCCCGCCCACGTTGTCGTCGAAAGCAAAAGAATCGCGATACTAAGTCCGAGCTGCACGCGGAGATTCTATACCAATTCACTCACCGCAACCCGTTTCTTAGTGAGTAAATGCAAGTCGAGGATCGGCAAGGTCAAGCCGGTCGAGATCTTGTTATGAACTTATCACCCGGTTGTTTCGCGTTCGCATAAGTCGAGCGCGAATTCCTGATCCCAAAACCGACTCATTTGGCCATTCTAGATCTATTCCAAGAAGTGCCTTTGCCGACCGCATTACCTTTGAAGTTTCGATGAACACAAAAGGGCAAGTAGCTCAAAACTTATTCTAAGCCATTGCCCTTGTTGCCGAAATGCCTTTCCTACCTATTTCGTTCGAGGATAAGGAATTCCTGGCTTCTCTCCATCCCAAAGCAGATGCGCAATCGCGATGGGGTCAGCTCGGTCAATATCGGTGAAGTCGATTCGAGCGGTTCTCGCGGCCAGTTTCGTCTTGGGCTTATTCATCTCATTGATGTCAATCTTCGGTCCAATGCTTGAATATGGAGTCGGGTCCGCCATCCCCAGGAACGGCGCTAGCATCGGAGTAGCGTGAGCATCGTAGCTCGACATTGGCGGCAATCCTAAGATCGTCTCCATCGTGAGAAGCATCGACGCCGTCGTGTAATGGGTGGAATCAACCGTTCCCTTCCGCGTCCACGGAGACAGTACGAGCCCGTAGGTTCGGTGAGAATTCACATGGTCCAAGCCACCCTGGGTGTCATCCTGGATAACGAAGATCGCAGTATCTGCCCAGAATTTTGAGTGGCTGATTGCTTCCACGAGCTGACCGACGGCTTGATCGTTGGTACCAATCATCGCTTTAGGCGTTGGCCACTTGGCGTCATAACCGTGAGTGTGATCATCTGGAAGCGCCATCACCATCAATGAAGGCATTTGTCCAGTTCTCTCGAATTTCTTCAACTCGGGCAAGAAGGATGCCACTTTCTCAGTGTCTTTTCCGCCCCGAGCGAACACCTTCTCCCAGGCAGCCGAGTAGCCCCAGCGTTCAGGATTCGCCTTGATCTCAGGATCACCTAATGAACCATGATCTTCTTGTACATCGACATATTCGCCGTAAACTCTAGCCCACAATCCTTTCTTTCGAGCGCTCGACCAAAGATAGTCACCCGGCGAAGAGGTCAATCGCTTGTCGCTGCGCAGTTCACCGTGCTCTCCGTAGTTGCTCGTCCATTGCGACTCGGTGTATTCGCTGGCATAAGCCGAATCGGCCCACTGATGGCCGACTTGAGAAGATTCGGCATCGCTAAGCAAGTTGTCGAACGTCATAAAGGTTCGAGACAGTTGGTGAATATTGGGAGTGACATTTTCCCCAAAGAGAGTTGTCGACGGATCACCATTTGTGTGAGGCAGGTCTCCCAGAACTTGGTCGTAGCTCTTGTTCTCTTTGATGACATAGATCACGTGTTTGATCTGTTTCAAGTGAGCCGATGCCTCAGCGATTTGAGTTCGAGTTAGCTTGGCATTTTCGATCCCACGAGGGAAATTCTTTCGCGCCTGAATGGAATATTCGCGGAGCTTGGCCTCATTGGGGATGTCGAGAATTGCAACCCGCGCCGTCATTTGACCTTTAGCGGAACCCGCTCCAGGAATCTCCTTGCCGCCTCCCATCGTGCTCGGACCATAGAGTCCCTTTGCGGTCCCGATCAGGAGCTTCTTCCCGTCAGGCGAAACAGCAACCAAGCTCGGCCAACGTTCAGTTGGGATATGTCCTTTAAGAATGGGACGGTTACCGTGAACATCGAGAACCGCAACTGCGTTTTCGCCACCCAAAGTCACGAAGAGTTGGTTGCCGTCTTTTGATAAGGTGAGGCCGTTGGGTGTGGGTCCCACGGGATGCAATGTATCCATCGAGATGGTCGTTCGAGTGACAACATGATTCTCGATCTGAATCAAGGTATTCGAGCCTGACTCCGATACAAAAAGGCGTCCATCGGGATGAAATACTAGGCACGATGGGTGTGCAAGAGTGGCAATTCGCTCTTGAGTCGCAAAAGTCTTTGCGTCCAGAAGCAGGACTCCTTTCTCTCCCCATTCCGTGACTGCCAATGTTGTCCCGTCGGGCGAAAGCGCGATCATTCTCGGACGGTAACCCACTTTCGTTCGGAGCTTTACAGAACCGTCGGGGTTAATGAGCACGATTTCATCAGTTTGAGCGTTTGCAACGTACAGCCCTTGCTCTCCGGCAACTAAGGAGGTTACAAACCTATCGTTTCCGGGAATGGATTCAAGAGTGATTTGACCGGCTTCCGTTAACTTGCCATCTGACAAGGTCCACTTTCGGATATCGGGATTCTCAACTTTTCCTTCTGAAGCACCTCCGCTCGAATAGACCGTATTCCCAACCACCGTTAATCCAAATGAACTGCGTGGAACCGTGTGAGTGTCAACTACCTTGCCCGTCTTCCAGTCGATAACGTTTATCGTGTGGTCGTTGTAACCGCACGTATTAACCAATGCGTACTGACCGTCCTCTGAGAAGGTGATTCCACCAGGGGTGTCACCAACTAACGTTGTGCGGTCACCTGCGGGAGATAGAAACCAACCGTTATAAAGCTTGTATTGTTTCTTGTCAGCGTCCCAACCCAGGCCTGTCGAGTGAGTTTGATGGAGCCACAAGCCATATGCGGCGGAAGTTACTAGTGCGAGGGAAACAAGGGCGATCGGACGGTTCATTTGTCTTTCCAAGAATTTACTTCATTTGGCTTCCAACAATGTCTATTGCCAAAGTTGCTTTTCGCTAAATTACCGTCTCCATATTAACAAGGAATTAAGTGCAGCGTGAAGTTGCTCCGGTCATAAAGCCAAAAGGCTCCCACTGCCGTCAGAGCAGCCGGAGCCTTTTCGAACCGAATAGCTCTATACGGCAGGAGGGATACTTTGGGGAAAGTTGAAGAAATTGGTCGGATCGTGTTTCTTCTTGATCTGCCGCAGGCGATCAACGTGCGTTCCGTAATACTGCTCGAGCCAATTGTCGCCGAGTTGGTCATCGTGATAGTTGACGTAGGCGCCGTGAGCGTAGGGCAACATCGCTTTGCGCATATTCACCACCCAATCAATCGTCGGTTGAGCGTCTTGGGGTGCAGTCCAGTAACCATCGTATTGCACAACCAGGTAAGCATTCCGCCAATAGACTGCGGTTGCGTCTACCGGGACTTCGTGCGATTTACCGCCTCCTCCCAACAATTGGATCATCGAAGGCTGACTTGGGGTCGCTGACAAGGGTGGAACCGACTCAAGCCACTGCTTCATGACTGCGATTCCTTCATCCGGAATCGGCTCAAGTGCGACTGCCGAACAGCTCTTGAACAGCTGATTGTCTGAATGGATGCGAATGGCCCACTCTGGTGCTGTTGGGTCTACGCCAAAAGTCATTCGGGCAGCTGCAAGTGCCGGCACGACGAGGGCCTGCATACTGATGGGACTGGGTGCCTCAAGTAATGGCGCGATGATTGACCCTAATTTCGGAAGATCCTGTAATTCTGGAGTGAATTGTCCTTCGATCCTCACGGTTCCATCGACGTGAAGTGACAGCAGAGAGGTCACAGCGGGATCGGATTG
Organism: uncultured Armatimonadota bacterium; assembly: GCA_903899015.1. GTDB lineage: Bacteria > Armatimonadota > Fimbriimonadia > Fimbriimonadales > Fimbriimonadaceae > Fimbriimonas. Next base: position 24,675 of record CAIUHP010000040.1, read on the forward strand.
GAAGCTCCACTCCTGCCATTTCTTCACCACGTCCGTGAAATCGGACCATTGGTAGTTAAGGTTAAAAATCCCGACCATCGTGACCGGCTGAACATTGAACTCGAACTGGGTGACGATTCCAAAATTGCCGCCTCCGCCTCCTCGTAGAGCCCAGAAGAGATCTTCGTTGTGGTGGGCATTGGCTTCCATGATGTCGCCGTTGGCATTGACAATTTCAAAATTAGTGACGTTGTCGCACATAAGGCCAAAACGGCGGGACGTAATTCCGAAGCCACCTCCTTGAACCAAACCTCCCAATCCCACGGTCGGCCCGGTCACCATTGGAAGCACAAAGCCCGAGTCCGATAGCTTCTCTGACAAGGTCAGCATCGCAATCCCGGCTCCGACTTTGGCAGTCTGACGATGGCTATCGACAGACACCGAATCCATTTCGCTGAGATCAACGATCAGACCGTTTTTTGTTAGCGAAGAGTAGGCCTGGTAGCTGTGCCGCCCGGATCGTGCTCTGAGATTGACGCCTTTAGCCCGAGCCCAACGGACTGCGTTCGATACGTCATCACGATTCTGTGCAAATACCACCGCTTGTGGTGCGTTTTCATCGTAGTCGAAGCGCGCAGCAAAGCCATGTCGAGCAGCGTCCCAGCCCGGATCTCCCGGATAGATGACGCGTCCTGTTAGTAAATTTGACATTGGAATATTTAAGGTTCTTTCTCACTTTGAGTGGGTAGGAGTAGTAGACGCATCTCTGTATAGTCATCCCGCTCTCAGGGCGTCCGGTGATAATTCAAGCTTTCCATGTATGAGGTAGCTCATGAGGATCATGTGCTTTGGATTGGCGTATC
>CAIUHP010000041.1 GCA_903899015.1 uncultured Armatimonadota bacterium
GAAGCAATGGCGCCGCCAGCCTCAATCTCCTTAAGCACTTTGAGGATCTCGTCCTCTGAGTAACGCTTGCCTTTTCTCATCGATGTAATTCCAGACGGAATTCACACTTCAAGTGGGTCAGCCTAAGGGGAACAGGTCACCAGCAACCGGTGCCGATCTACTCTTCGAGGTCGTCTCCGACCGATACGAGAGACGCTCCATCGTCCTTACGACTAACCTACCCTTCGAAGAGTGGAACTCCGTACTAGCCTCTGAGCCGCTCACTCACGCTATGCTCGACCGACTCACGCATCACGTTCACATTCTAGAGATGAACGCAAGAAGCTACCGGCTCGCCCAGAGCCTTCAGGCCAGAACCACCTGACCCGGGGAGGTGGCCACCGGATTTCCAGGGAAGCGTCGGTCGCTACCCTCCCTCCTTATTCCCTGGAAATCCTCAGAAACTTGTCCCTTCAAAGCCTTACGGAAAGCCTACAAGTTGTGCATAATTCGACCGGCATAGTTCTGTATTTTTTGACCGGCAGACCTCTGTATTTTTCAACCGGTACTGGCACTTGGAATAAATTGCCGCTAACACCCCTCACGGCCGTACGAATTCTTTCCTTTCTAAAGCACGCGGCGATTATCCTCAAACAACGTTTACGGACAGTTCTAGAGCGAGAGAAGATAATCCCACTCTTTGAACAAGGCGTAAAACTTGAAGCGGCGATCTATTCAAGCACCAAAATCAGATGCCCAATCAATCTCAAGGTCACTAGCATTTTCGTATGTACGTATGCGTCCTTGATCATCAGTGAGCACAAATTGACGTGTAAATCGCTCCACTCGCCGGAGTTCTTTTAAGACCAGGCGAGTGGAGCCCCCAATCACGCTCAGGCAACTGTCTCCGTCTGCGTATTGCATAGACCATCGACAGCATAAAGGGGCTGGCTTGTGAGTTGTTCTCGTGTAGCCCTTCTCGACTTCAACAATGATCGGTTCAACTGGCTTCTTCGGACGTGCCATCGTGTGTGGTTACCAAGAAATCATTCGTTGCTGAGTATCACGAGATAGAAGCAGCTCGCTTCTTTCGAGACAGAACTTCCAAAACCAGACCCGTAGCTAATCCAATAACTCCCCAGGTCACAGCACCCAGGACTACCCAGATCGGACTGGTAAAACCCTTCATCACAACGAGAGAAGACGCCACGAAGAACACAGATCCAAGTGCGGCACTCAAACCAGATCGCACGAGAACTCTTTGAGGTCCGGTCTTATACCTGTTGACTGCCATCGTACATGCAATGGCGATTACCGTAGTCGAGACAAGTTCTCCAACACAATAGGGCACCGTTAGCCCTTTGCCGCCCGTGGCAACGAGGATCAAAGCAATCCGAAAGAAGATCGTGATAATTACTGCAGGGAGCATTTGGGATGTGTTTTGTTCCATTCCTGGAGATCGTTTATGTCAACGAAAAATGATACGGGCCACCATGCACGTCCGAGTGGCGTTGTGATAAGTTTCAACTGGTAATCCCGGACGCTGCCATCCATCTGAAGACGATGGTATCGACCCGTGGACTTCGCAATACTAAACCTCGGATCAAAATTGGATGGCGTAAAACTGATCAGCCACCCAGGGTTTGGTGCGTCCGTTGTGCACGCTTCCCACTTATCTGAAGTCCATCCGTAGTCATAAAAGCCAATATATGTGCGTCTATACGCAGTCTTCAGTTGCTGATATGCAGAATTGCCGGACGAAATCTCATCGAGGACAAGATTGGCAAACCCTTGCTTAGTAGAATCAGCGGGAGAAACAGCAAGTTCCTCCGGAACCCTGCTTGGCACAAGAGGCGGCAGACCAAGCGGTTCCGATCCGTTCTCCTCATGATATAACGCTCCGGCAATGCCGATTTGACGCAAATTAGAGATCTCTACCGACTGTTTGGCTGCCCGTTTCGCTGACACAAGTACGGGGAAGACAATGCCGCAAACGACCGCGATAATTCCGATACACGTCAATAACTCTATTAAAGTGAACCCAAGGCCGGAGCTGTGTCGAACTCGCATTAATTTGCTTAAGGTGTACAACTACCGCCAGGGCAGATCGGATAAGACCCATCAATATGATTTGCACAATCATTTGATGACCAGCCCGTGAAGGAGTAGTAGTAACCATGTTGGCACACATACTTTTGGCAGTAACCGAATTCATAATTCTCACTGAAGATTAGTGAGCATGGGAGGCCTGTTTCAGTTTGCTCTTTCTCAAATTGTGAATCGTATGAACACGTACCACACGCGGGTTTCACCGTTGGCGGTGGTGAACTGACACCAGATGAACTGCTCTCTGGTTGTGCCAAGGGATCCAAAACAGCCCCTGACGATGCGATGGCTAACAATGAGCCGAAGCCCAAAACGAGTAATCTTCCAATAGCCATGGCTGTCATTATAGGTCAAACTCTCCCCTGTTGTTTCGAATGCGTCTAGAAAATTTGAAATTGTAAGCTTTATTCTCTCTGAGAGAAGTAGATTGAGACCCTATTAGTAACATGAAGCAGTATTCCATCCACATTCAGCTGATTTGTACCAGTCTCGTTGGCGTCTTTCTAACCCTGGTATTGAGTATCCAGGCCTCGACAAAGTTTGATATCCCCTGCGGAGGAACCTCAAATTGTAGAGACCTTAGTCAGCATCCCTCCAGCCACCTCCTTGGTGTCCCCAACGCATATGTTGGGCTGGCGGGTTTCCTTATCCTTGGTGGTCTGGCTTGCGTTGCGCTTATATCTACAGACTGGCGGCGAAAGGCATATCAAGCTGGTTTGGCATTCTCGTTGATCGGGATAGCCATGAGTGGCTACCTGCAGTTTGTTTCCCAGGACCTGCATTTGTTTTGCCCGTGGTGCTTCGCAGTTGGTCTTGTGATGTTGGTGATGGGAACTCTCTTTGGGATTGCAGTCGATCGCAAAGCAGTGGCCAACGAATCTGAATCAAGAAAAGTTACCCGTTCTGATCTTACTCGCTTGGCCCTTTCATGTACCGCCTGTTTGGTGATCGCTCTCGCCGTAGTCTTCTCGGTCGCCTCGGAACCACCGAAGGTGAGAACATTAAGCCAATCTCTCAGTCGGCTGGCGCTGGCCGAAGATGCATCACACACGATCAATCCTTCTGGCCAAATAACGTTAGTCGAATTTGGAGACCTGAATTGCATGAGCTGCTGGCAGATCTACCCAACGATCAAACAAGTCGTTGACGACTCAAGGGGCAAGATCACATTTATCTTTCGGCACTTCCCCCTATCAGGGGCAGCTGGCCATGAAAACTCTCTTCGCGACGCATACCTGGCCGAGCTTTGTATGGAAAACGGCCATCTGTGGGAGTTTATGGACCATCTATCGAAACTCCACTTAGAGTCACTCAACTATAAAGATCCTGGAGTCTCAACTTTAATAGCAGGATACGTAAAGGGCCCTGTTAAAGATGTCTTGTCTTTAACAGGACCGCTCCCAACGCAAGCTTCAACCGACAAACACCTAGAACACATTCGTCGTGATGTCCTTCTAGGCAAGCAGTTAGGGGTTAAGCTCACGCCAACGTTCATCTTGATCCAACCGGGAAAACCAACTCTGCTTGTAGAAGGGCAACAGATTCTTCCCTTGTTACCAAAGATCAACACCCCCTAACACCGTAGAATCCTGTGACGGTCTAGTTGGCAGGTGCGGCCGCTACGTCGCCGGTCAAACACTCCGCTTGTCCAGGGCTCCGCCCAAGCCGTCCGCACCTCGCCACAATCCGCCTGATCGCTTGTTTCCCGGATTGACAGCCCCTTAGCACCCGACATAATGTGCTTTATGTCGGGTCATTCAACCTAAAAGCGAGCCGTTGGCCACCACGGCGGGGGTGTTGTTTATGTCAATCACGGCTAAACGAATATGCCGATATGCGCCAACCTGGATTGAGCAGATATAGAAGTGATTCGAAGCTCCAAACGACCGGATGGGAGTTCAACCGTTAGTTCTTTCCCCGCCTTCGATCATCACGGCCTAGCCAGGTTCATTTTCGTTTGAAGGTGGAACCACTCTTGCCGAAGTGTCACAATAAATGGAATGCGTTACAGATATGAGTGAAATCCAGTTACAGAAAAGGTGGCAAATAGGAGCCAGGCTGAACGGAGGCGGCTTTGGTGAAGTTTACTTAGCTACGGGTGAAGCTGGCGAAGATGCTGTTATCAAACTCATCCCCAAGGCACCAGGAGCTGACCGAGAGTTGCTTTTTGAAAGCCTTTCTGGATCGCCAGGTTCTTTCTCACTTTGAGTGGGTAGGAGTAGTAGACGCATCTCTGTATAGTCATCCCGCTCTCAGGGCGTCCGGTGATAATTCAAGCTTTCCATGTATGAGGTAGCTCATGAGGATCATGTGCTTTGGATTGGCGTATC
>CAIUHP010000042.1 GCA_903899015.1 uncultured Armatimonadota bacterium
CGTCGATGAGCAAGAACTGCCAGCAGTCAGGGAGGTCTCCGGTCCAACCACGTTCACGCAGGCCATTCAGGAGTTCCTGGTAGAGGTAGCGGAGGGTAGTTCCTCCCGATCCACCCACGCCGATGAAAATGGTCTTGCAGATCGCCATTACTTCTCCTCTTAAATAGTTGCTAAGCCTCAGTGAATGACGGAGTCACGGATAGGGCGCTAGGTCAGACGTAGTTGTCGCATTAACCCCTCGTTGCGAGCTTCCTTCTCTCACCCTGAGTTTCGTTCGTGATTGCCTCTGGGCTCCTTGAAACAAACGGTTTGACCCGTCACTTTCGGATCACTTGATTTGGGGACCTCAATGCTCGTGGGAGTGATGGTGCTTACCCTCTCGCTCCTCGTCGACTTCTTCAGCACGCTCAACCTGAAGATGTGTGGGCAGATCAAGATGGGAGTAAACGTATTGGGCGATTGCCACACCGACAAAGGCATCAAGGCCACTGACTGGATTGGTGCTGTGCGCAACCGAGTTTCTGAAGAGATCGAATCCGCTCCGGGCGAGAAGTCGTAACTGTCCAAGTCGCCGCTCACCGAGATCGGCGCTCCCTCGTACCTCTGGGGTGAACCACCGGTCGATGAGTTCACTTGCTGTGGCAGGGCGTGTGCCTTGTTCAACGAGCTGACGCGTTCGATCTTGCAGCGCTGACTCCAGCACTTTGTAGCCATTGGAGACTGAACTTGCGAATTCTCCTCGCAAGTAGGGGGCTTGAACGCCAAGTCGAATCTCCTCATCGAACGAATCAAAGAGTGAACCCCAAATGGCTGCCTGCTCAATACCCATTTGACGCATGCAGTCCATCGCAGCGCCAAACTCCTCAATGGCGTGATAAGACGAGGCAAGCTCCTTATAGGTTCGAACTTTTTCATCTTCCATCATCTGTCGATCGAATCCCGAAAGGGCTTCTTGGAACTCAACAATGGCTTGATCATGATCACCACGTTGGGCAAAGAGTCGGCCTCGAGCGAGTGCGAGGTGTGAACGATCCTCAACGAAGTGCAAGGACCGCATGTAGTCCTCGGCCTGATCGAAGGCTTCCTCAGCCCGACTGAAGTCATTTCTCCTCAGATACACCTCGCCGAGCTTTCTGAGTGAGAGTGAGATGCCGCGTAGGTCTCCAAATCGCCGATCAATCTGACGTGCATCCTTAAATGCCTTAATCGCCTCGTCGAGATTTCCTTGGCTCGCATGCCAATCACCAAGGAGGATGTTTGCCTTGGCCTGACCGATGACATCACCTGCGCGCTCGTAAGCATCGATGGCTTCTCGAATCGACCGGTACGCCTCTTTGGCGCGACCTTGCCGCAGTTGGATCTGAGCGAGGATGAGGTAACTTCTCCCGTTACCTCTAGTCCATCCCATCTTGTCTCCAATTTTCAAACTCTCTCGAACTGCTTCCTCTGCTTCAGCTGGTCGCCGAAGTTCGAGGTAGAGAACACCGAGGTCATCGAAGAGATCGTCGAGCTCTGGATAGTTGTGAAATTCGCGAAAGACGTCTTTGGCCCGATTGAGGTACTCGAGTGCTCTGTGTCGCGTCTTCGGATCAACCGCGAACACCTTCGCTTGGAGCCGCTGTACGATTGCGACTTCTGTTGGCGTCTTTAATTCATCAAATTGACGACTTGCTGCGAGCAACTGCAACTCAGCTTCACGCCATTCGGCCTTCTCAATCTTCAACTTGGCCATTTCGACGGCGAGAAGTGCGTCTTCGCGTGGATCATCACGGTCTCGTAATTCCGTCAGTGCGAGATTCAGGCACTCCTCGGCACGATCGAGGTCACCGCGCTGGAGATAGATGGAGGCGATACTTCGATGAGCACGAGCAATGCCAACGATATTTTCATACCTTGACTGAATTCTGAGTGCCTCTCGAAAGTGGTCGAGAGCAACGGTCAATTGTCCTTCTTCAGACTCCCAATCTCCAACAAGCAGAAGAGCGCCAGCCCTTCCCCCATCGTCTTCGGCCTCAGTGAACAGTGCCAACGAGCGGCGCAAGTAATCGCCAGCAACCCTTCGATCACCGTGGCGCAGGTGGGCCAGGCCAAGGAGTAGGAGTGAGCGTCCCTTGCTACCAGTTGCCTGCACATGCTCGTCAATATGCAGGCTCTCCTCGAGAACCTCAATCGCCTCGTGGTAATGGTTCCGATCAATCAAGACTTGACCGAGTTCGTCAAGCAAATCATTGAGTTCCTTCAGGTCTCCAATTTCACGGAGAACAGGTATTGCTTCACGAAGTAGGGCCTCAGCCTCTTCGAGTTGACCATCGTGGCGGAGTGCAATCGCGATGCCACGGTTCGACAGCGCCATGGAGCGCTGATTTCCATCGCTCCTTGCGATGTCAGCGGCTTTCCTGAAACGGATCATCGCAGTGTCGTAGTCAACCTCGGCAATGGCCAAGTGCCCCTCTTCGGAGCACAGCTCCGCGATCTCAATATCGTCGTCCACTCCTGAGAGGAGTTTGCTCGCGGCCTCGAGCGCCTCACGACTCCTATCGAGATCGCCTTGTAACCGGAAGATTCTCGCTAACCTGCGCTCCGCCCGGGCTTGTCCGACGACGTCATCTGACTCTCGGTCCAAATCTCGAACCCTTCGGTACTGCCGAGCAGCCTGTTTCAGATCACCGTCACCTTCGTACCACTGTCCGAGGACTCCATAGACCTCGGAGAGGCCTCGACTTGAGTCTTCGAAGTCCTCTTCAGCTTCTTCAATTAACCTTCGCGCCAGCGTCCTTCGGCTCCCACCGGTGCCGAGGATTGCCTGTGCCATCTTCAATCGACACGCCCCAGTCAAATGTGTGGTGTCGGCAACTTGGTGAAGATCGAGTGCCTGGCGAAGTATTTCTTCTGCCAAGAGGTAGTTCCCACAGTCGACGTAAATTGAACCGAGTTCAAAGAGAATTTCCATTCGATCAATCGCATTCAGCGAGTCGAGTTCATACCCTTCAAGCAACGCGATGGCCTGATCAAACTCACCACGCTCGCGATGTGCTTTTGCGAGAACCGCAACGATGGCTGGAAGATCACCAAGGATCGTTCTCGCAGCATTCAATCGATCAAGTGCACGCCGGTGATGACCAAGTTCTAACTGCATCTTCCCCTGATAGAGCTTGATGTAGCCAGAGATCATCTGATCATCAAGACGATCAATGGACTTCGTCAAGTTCGCGAATTGATCTTCTGCGGCGTCGAACTCGCTCAACTCGAAAAGACAGATCCCTATACGGAGGTCCAACTTGTTGCAGTCCGCTGCACTATCAGCTGCCTTTCGGGCAGCTCGATAGACTGCAAGTGCGCGCTCCCACTCCCCGTCTCTCTCCAACTCTTCAGCCGTTTCAAGAATATCCATCTACGTTAAACCCCTTGTTGAGTCGTTTTTCTTACTGGTGATGACATGCTACCCAACCTGCACATTTCAGGAAGATTGACACGTAAGCCGAGACCAGAGAATCCCCATAGAGATTGGAAAGAACATGATCGTGAATTGGGAACCAATTCGATTGCGCGATAGCAAGGGCAACTTCACGCGATTTATCCTTCCGATTCAATTTCCCGATCATGCTTTTGGCCCCATAGTTGAGCACCTTCAAGAGCGAAGGGGCCAAGGCGGGCTACTAAAACAACAGAATCTCGCCCCTGACGGACTTCTGCCTCATATCAGGCGCCACCTGAATCTCGGAGGCAGAACCTTTGACGCAACGAGAAGTCTCGGATCCTTTTGGGAAGTCTCCGCCCTCACCATTGACGGGACTATCTTACCATCCGAGGGCTGGATCTGCAGCATTCGAGGTTCCGATGAACGATCAAAGTTTGGTGTGCCATTCATGTTTGGCCCGCCACAGATAGCGTTATTCCGTACTGGAATTGCGTTCTTATCCATTGAAGTTCGACCAACGAATTTGGACCCACGTGATTGGTTTGACCTTACTCACTTCCTCAAATTCATGGCCCCTGGTCGAGAGAGGCTACTCAGTCACCCCGACGAGGACCTCTCGATAACTATGCCGATCATTATGAGGTCACTGGCTGAACTCTTGGAGACTCCGGGAATGGAACCCTTGGAGTTTGAGTTCACATTCGAAGACCACTCGGCATCGAAAGGTGATTCACTCAAGACCTTTAGTAGCTCAGAATTGATGCACTTTGGGAGTGTATTTCTCGATGGCGCCAGTCCATCAGACCACGACGATCTGAGAGAACGGGCTCGATCTGGATTTCACTCGAAACAAGATGTTGCATCAAAGAGTGATTCTCAAACCAGTGGAGATGAGATGGCTCGTTTGATTTACCAAGACCAGCAATCGTTTGAGTTCACCGTGAGTTCAAGTGTCTTCGTCGGCTTCGAGATGCAGGACACTCAATTCACCACTCATAACCTCCCTACACATTTCAGAGAGATCTACTTCTTACTTTTTCTCTTTGTGCATTCCCAGCGACTGGCTCTTGCAATACTTACCGATGAGGTCTTCGAGGCAATTGCGATGACCGCTTCAACCTCTACGCCATTACTGACTAAGCAACTCAATGACATCGTGGAACTGGATAGAAGACTCCTCGAATATACGGGTAGCTCGTATTTTCTCCAGGTAACACAACAACATCATCATCACACTTACTACACAAGGCTGAGATCATATATTCAAATTCAGGCCTTTTTTCAGGAGGTTAAAGATGAAATCGACGCATTACGATTCTATGTGAGTTCGCTCGTGCAACGTGAGGCTGACCGCCGTTCAAACCAATTGCAAATTGCGGTAACGGCCCTGACTGTTGTCTTCGTTCCTGCCGGCGTCCTCCTCACACTCTTCGCGCCCAAGATTCCGCTTTGGCCGGGCGTGAGAGACCTATCAGCTACCGAATCAGCGCTGATTACCGTTGGAATCTTAGTGTTCACCAGCTTCACTCTCTGGATCTTTCGCCTACGGTTGCGCAAGCGAGGAGATAGATAAAGAGGTCGGTTCAAAAGTGAGGGGTTTAATGGTGTGTATTTCTCACTAATCGAGGGATGCTGGACGAAATCAAGACCCGTCGAGCAAGTCAGTAGGGAGTCAGCGTTCTAGTGACCTTCCCCCCGCTAATCAGACACACAGTTATGCAGCTTGACGTTCGTTGCAGATGAATCGTAGTTCCCACTCAATTGGCGGGACATTGCCAATCGAGCTGTGCAGTCTGACGGTGTTGTAGTGATGGATCCAAGCGGTGATCGCTCGCTTTGCCTCATCTCGTGTCGCAAAGTGGAATCGTGAGATGAGTTCGCGCTTGAGCGTGGCCCAAAACGACTCGGCTGCGGCATTGTCGTAGGACGATCCAACCCGGCCAACCGACTGGCGGACGCCTAGGCGGCGGCAGAGGCGCTGGAAGTCCCCCGAGAGATATTGGCTGCCTCGATCGTGGTGGAAAATCATGCCCATCAAGTCGCCATCTCGTGTTGTCGCTGCCATCTCAAGTGCTTGTGCAACGAGCTCAGTGGGCATCCGCTCCGCCATGGCAAAGCCTATGACCCGTCGAGAACCAAGGTCCATGACGTCGGCCAAGTACAACCAGCCCTCACTCGTTGCGATGTAGGTGATGTCGCCGCAGCTGCGCTCACCTGGGCGACCAACCGAGAAGTCACGCTGGACCAAGTCAGGCAGTTGGGGGTCAAACAGGCTCGAGATGGTGGTGCGCACCCGCCTGCGTCGACCATCTCTGGCACAGATGCCGTTGGCTGCCATGAGGCGCTCGATGCGCTTGTGGTTGGCACAGAAACCTCGACGCCGAAGTTCTGCAGTCATGCGTGGCGAGCCATAGGTGTCGTCGTGGAACCGGTGGACGTTGAGAATCTCGTTGATGAACAAGGCCTCGTCGAGCTCGGCGTTGGTTGGCTGCGCTGCACGCACACAGAATTCGTAGTAGCTGGCTCTTGGAACCTGAGCAATGGCACACGCGGCGGTCACTGGGAACCCTTCGGCCTTCCGGGCACTGATCCAGCGGTATTTGGTCACCGCTCGGACTCCTTCACCCAGAAGGCCGTTGCTTTTTTCAACAGGTCACGCTCCGTGGTCAGGCGCTTGACCTCTCGACGGAGCCTGGCGTTCTCATCTCTGATCTCAGTCGACGTGCCTTCTCGTTCGCCCCGGTCGATCCGCTCTTGGCGGACCCAGTTGCTAAGGGTCTGTTCAACGACGCCGAGTTCTCGAGCAACATCGGCAACGTTTCGATGCTGGTCAATCACGAGCGCTGCTGCGTCTCTGCGAAACGACGATGGGTATCTACCTCGTCGTCGGGCTGGTGCTGGCTTCTCTTCGTTCACAACTCTCATGGATACCTCCTATTCGAGGTGTCCGGCCAGCGGGGGGATGGTCATCCCTCCTATATGCCCGGCACTAGCCCGTGACCTGAGAACACGGGAATGCTGAACTTTAGTTTCCGGAAATCAAGCCCTCAGCAGTCCTGTCCATC
>CAIUHP010000043.1 GCA_903899015.1 uncultured Armatimonadota bacterium
ACCCCCTAAATAGCGAGTTCCGGTAACCTCGAAAAAGGGCAGGCCGACCAAAGCCTCCGAATTGAACACAATCTTTCACCTCAATGACAGTTGTGTCAGAAAAATGAAGAGGTTGCCTGCCCCCACGAATGATCTAGAGCCCGCTTTCATGGGATGGAAGTCGAAGATCCCGCCGAACGCAGTGAGGGAAATGGAGCGAAGCGAAATCGGGAAGGTCGCACGTTCGAATCGTGTCGCCCCGACCATTATCTCTTTCAAATCCCCAATACAAAAGTCCATCACGTCGTTGACAAAGTCAACCAGTCATCTCAACATGGCTCAGTTTCGGTAGCGCGGTTTCATGGGGATGGAAGTCGAAGATCCCGCCGAACGAAGTGAGGGTAATGGAGCGAAGCGGAATCGGGAAGGTCGCACGTTCGAATCGTGTCGCCCCGACCAGTAATTCAATTGAACCTAGTCTCTTTAGGCTTAAAACGAGAAGCGCGGCAGAAAATAATTGGATCTTGCCCGATGTTGGGTCCGTTCGCACTGATCTCCTCTTCCGTTTCTGATCGGCGTAGATAATCCACGTATAAATTGGCACGAATAACACCGGGACTAAGGCGCCGACCGGGAAGGACTTCGTAACGAAAGCGATCATGATCGAGAGCCTTTTCTCAGAGACCGCTCCCTCGCCTTGAGCAAGACTGGGCCGATTTGTTGGTGGCACTCGAAACCGTCGGGATTGAACTTCTTGGAGACGGCAGTATTTCCTGGAGTTTTCATGCTTCTCCACCCTTAACCAGAAGCGTAGAATGTCCTGGTCTCTGCTCAAGAACCACGTTGGCTTGCCTGGGGCTACCCGTAGGTATCTTCGTTGATCGCGTGGTAGAGATAGAACATAAATCTGGACACGCACACGTTGATTCCATTCAAAACCATCATTAACATGATCGCCGGGCCGAGGGCCAAGGCGGCGGATAGCATGAGCATGGAAAGTAGGCCCAAAGCGATTTGAGCGCAAAGGAAGAAGACGATCACGCTGCGAAGCAGGTCCCACTTAAAAATCAACCCGCAACCCACCAAAACCGTAAAGACACCGGAACCGATTCCTAACATGTTCGACTTGCCTCCAGTTAGCAAGCCGGAGCCACCTAGAATCGCAAAGCCACCACTCAGCAGGTAATACGCTGAGATAACGTAATACGAAACCACCAGCCACCTTGCCGGCCCCCAACTGTAGCTTTGCCTCTGAGGAATGTCACTTGCACCCTTCACTCGGACGGCATTCGTGACGTCGGCACCGCAAAACTGGCAGCGCACAAAGCCATCTGGTAATGAGTTATTACATGAAGTACACTTTATCATCGTTAATCATTTAGCACACAGTAGGACCAAACATTAGAAGTTTATGTCCTACCTTCGATGTTTCAATGGACGCGAGAGACGGCTGATACGTTGCACCTAGATCCGAAAGTGGTGATTATGATCCTATTGGTATAGGAAGTCATTGGATGATCATAACGCAATGCTTCTTCCTGATCGACCGCGGACACATGGAGCGTGACAGCTCGCTTAGAACGACTTGAACTGCATTAGCAAGATCGGCCAACCAAAGGTATTTTCGCCACCATCTCGTGCTACCGTTCGGCCCCATGAGCACGTTAGGCAGAGGAAACCGATAGTTATGAATGATCTGGATTTCGAGTTCTCACAGGCGCGCGGCTTCGCGCAAGCGCGAAAACCAACCTTGACGGGTTAATAGGTTAAGCCACATTTATAGGGCCGCTAACCATCGAAAGACCCTTCACGGCTCTCTCGGCAATTCGACTTAGGAAGGTTCCTTAGTTTGGTGGATTTGAAAACTGCAGATTCCGCATAGCGCGAGCGTTCAGATCCGCGATGACTCACTCTTGGCTCTAAACAAGCCTTAATAGACATGTCGAACCAACGTCTGCTATAAAACGTCAGTTGTCATATGAAAGGCTCTCGAAAACTCAATCCAAGAACGCGAAGACGACTCTTTGTTGTGATGATGTTAGCGGCTCTGGCGGTAGCAGCTTTGGCAGCGGTTTATCCCAACATGCTTGTCGGACCAAAGGGCGGCAGTCTGGCCGGATACTGACCACCAAGCGTGGACATTCATTCGCAAGATCTGGCAAAAACAATCCTCGCGGTCTTCGTGAGCGGGTCCCTGTTTGTTGTGATCAGTGGATTGATTTTTTGGCCACTTGAGGAGTTACTAGAAGGCGAGAAATCGGCGCGGCCGAAATTTAAAGACATCGCTTATCTTTGGTTCTATCAGTCCTACGGATTGTGGATTGGGGCAGGGATCGTCTTTGAATTTGCGTTCCTTTTAAGGAATTTCCTTCCCCATCGCCTTGGAGCATTTGTTAGAGAGCAGCCGTTTTGGTTGCAGGCAGTGGTCGCTCTTTTACTAGCGGAAGTTTGGGTCTACGTTTCGCACCGACTCTCCCATAAGTGGGAGTTCTTGTGGAAGTTTCATCGGGTTCACCACACACTCGTGGACATGACTTGGAGCGCAAGTTCAAGACACCATCCAGTCGATTTCTTCATCATTATCGTCGGCGCTAATTTGCCTGCGATGCTACTCGGTATCGATTTAAAATCGATCGCACTTTTCATCCTGTTGGAGCGTTTTTACACCGTCATGTTGCACTCCAATCTCAACCTGAATTGGGGCTGGTTTACCAAAGTTGTGGCGAGTCCGAACCTACACCGCATGCATCACTTACCCGCTTTCCAGCGATCAAATTACGCAGGGTTACTTAGTTTTCTCGATGTTTTAGGCGGCACCTACCAGGCACCCGATCCGATTCGGCCGGATGTGCTGGACGAAGTTCCAAACGAGTGAAACCAAGCATCTTCGGGTGAAGTTGACGTTGTTGATTGGAGCTAATATGGTTCAAATCACACGCCGACTACAAGAATGCCTTGGGAAGGTGCACTTTAAGGGTGGCAGCCTTCCCGGACGTTTCTAAGGTAAGCCCCCAACCACAATGACGGAGTTAGGCGTTCCGTTATACATTCGAATCGCGGCCCGATTGGAACCGGCATAGACGATCTTTCCAACCCCACCACTGGGGTTGCCGATGGAAACAGGAGCGCCAACCGTGGTTAGAGCTGCGATATCTTCCGTCTGCACCTGCAAATATGGATTCAACCATGATGCCCAGTAGGCATAGAACACTTTGCTCGTCCCAGGTTCCCAAGCCATCATTTTGTAGCCGGGCAGATTCGATAGATTTCCGATCTGCTGGCCGGTGGTTGGAGACATGACAGGCATTCCGAGGAAACCTCCGCTCGCAACGCCACTTGGAGTCCAGCAAACGGTTGTGCCAGCCCCAAGTTCTCCTAACGATCCGCCGGCAGCAGGTACGAAACCTTGGGCGTCGATTGTTGCCGAACTAAAGCCGTTCGGAGTGATGTAGTCGTCGGTTCCGAACGCCTGAGTGCCCGTGTTATCAATGGAAACTTGGGGTCCAAGGGAGGCCATGTGGAGACGCGCAACTCCACTATCAATAATGGCGAGATTATTAGGTCGCGGGCTGTAATTGGAGTCCAAAGTCAGAACAACAAAACTATCGGACGTCCCTGGCAGCGTGAAGAGCCGATTGATGATCTGTCCGCCGAGCCCTTGCACCATGGTGTAAACATTCATGGTGCCATCAACCGCCAGCGAGGCTAAGTTGAGCCTTGTAATGATGCCGGAATCACTTCCAATAAACAGATGACTGCCGTCACCCGAAAGAGCAAGCGCAGTCGGGACGCGGCCAATACTTATTGCCGTGCCAATCTGGTTGGTGGTCAAGTTGATTGGGACAATCGCGGAGGGAGACACCGGCGAATCGGACGCGGTACTCACATAGAGCAAGTTCCGTGCGGAGTCGTAAGCAATGTCGTTTGAAGACAGATTGTACGACTGAATACCTGTTTGCGAAGCTCCAACGGTGATCGTCGCGGTAGGGCTCGTTAAGCCATCAATCGTCGCGATGACGGTTGCGGTACCAACATGTGATCCCGTCGCGATCCCACTCTTCGTGACTGAGAGGTTAGAACCACCACTCGTTACCGTGAAGATAAACGAACCAGGCGAGACGGCTACTGGCGAACCGGAGGAATCAAAGGCTCCGACGGTCAGTTGGTTGGAGGATGTTCCTAGCTGAACGACCTGTCCAGAAGGAATTGCGACCGACTGAATGACGCCAGAAAACTGGACGACACCAAGATTGGAACCGTCTGGCTTGGTAATGCTTCCGTCAGCCTGAACGGCCACACTTACGCTGAAGTTGGCAACCGGAATTCCTCCCAAAGCGGAATCGGAGTAGAAGTTTCCGGTCAAGGTGTAGGCACCGGTATTGCATTGCGATCCCGCTTGATAGGTTTCAGAGTGGGCGGCAAGCGCAGCCGAACGGTCGCCGCTCCATATCAAGTCGCTTTGGGCACCCGCTGGGTCGTGAAGAATTAGCTTTACGGACAAGGCAGATGAAGGGCCGGCGATACTTCGACTTCGTTCGGGCCATGCAACCGTAACGGAAGTGTTCGCAGAGCCGACGACACTCACCGAAACAGGAGTCGCTACGACCCCGTCGACGGAGGCCGAAACGCTTGCTGTCCCAGTTGCGATTCCGCTTGCAACTCCCGACGAGGTAAGTCTTAAATAAGCTTGCCCATTAGTAACTGAAAAAACGAAGGAGCCAGGAGAAACCGCGATGAGGCCTCCATTAGCATCTTGTGCCGAGGCGGCAATCTGACTTGAATTCGACCCGACATGAACGGTCTGACCGGCGGCTACCGTTACCGAACGGACCGTTCCGGTGAACGTGACCGGTTGTAAAGGTGTTCCGTCCTGGTTTGCAACGGTGCCTCGTGAAGTGACAGAGACGTCTGTGCCGAAGGTTGCTACCAAGCTACCCAGTTCATCGGCTGAAGCATAGAAGGCTCCCGAAAGCACAAATTTGCCTGGCTTGATGTTGACAGCGGAAGTATATGTTTCTGTATGGGGAGACAATACACTTGAGCGATTTCCGGTCCAAACAAGGTCGGTTTGCTTGCCCGTAGGGTCATGTAAGAAGAACTTAACGGAAAGGCCGGAAGCTGGTCCGTTGATAGCAAGCGATCGAAGTGGCCACGCAACAGATATCGACGCAGTTATCGGCGAAGCCGATACTCCTCCTCCGCCGCCACCGCCCCCTCCGCAGCCAAAGAGAACAATAATCGTTCCAAAAATGACAGCGCACCATCGCGCCCAAAAGCCTAAATTTTGCTTGCCAAACATGAGACTCCAGTCAACTCAGACCTCAGTATGCAAAAGTCGACCGCCCGTGAGTCTTAGAATACGCTTGTGAATAGTGTAGGAAGCACCGAACGTAAAGAAAGCAAAATAGCTAGGCCACTTCTAGCCAGATTAAGCCTTTCGCTTAAGCTCATAAACGCTATTTGGAGATACGAGAATGTTTAGTAGCGATGCAAGCACCGGTGGCTTGGCAACATCCAATTCCAGGGTTTCGCCTTCTTGTAAATGAACCTGCATGGGCTGACTTTGGCACCAATCCATGCTCACCCAAACATGATGGACACCTGGAGCGACATCGAAAGATTCGGTCCCGTTCGATTTCACTTTTCCGGCCTTAGTGCCATCAATATGAACCACTAAAGCTCGTGCGGCTCCGAACCAAGCCAACGGTCGAAAAATGGATATCTTCGCTGCCATCTAAAAATTATATCCGTGAGGTTCGCTATAAGTTAGTGGATTTCACACTATCTCGATTTTTGTGAATGATTGCTTCCCCACGTTTAATTTCGACCGCAAATCCTCTTCGCTAATTTCGATTCCGTTCCATCGCATGGGGCTATCCGGGGCATGGGAGTCGGTTGATCTATGGACGGGCGAACATCGAACCATAAGAAATGATCAGAAGATCCTTCTTCCTCCGTGCGGTTCGACGTTATTAAGGCTGAGAGTTCATTCATTAATTCGGCTGGCCGCAACTGGCAAGTCTCAAGTACCGTAAACTCTTATCTTGCAACCGGTTTGGCTCGTTGAACTACTGGGGACCCTTCAAGCGACGCGAGACGGTCAATGCGTTTCACGATTTCTCACCCGACGAGTTGCGTCTCTGTTAGCCTACTTGGCATATTTCCACCAGCGCGTGCACTCTCGAGACGAGCTTGCAGATATGTTCTGGCCGAACTCGGACACTTCGTTAGCCCGCAAGAACCTTCGCCAAGCTCTCAGTTCGTTGCGGCATGTTTTAGAGCCCGCTCCGATGCCTCTTGGCTCCGTTTTGCTTTCAAAGCACGACAGTGTCCAGCTCAATCCGGAAGCCATAAACACGGATGTCTTCAAGTTCGAACAGCTCATTCGCGAGAGCAGAAAAGAAGAACAGGGTGCATTGCTTTCTCAGGCCGTTCAACTGTACAAAGGCGATTTGCTTCCCGGCTTCAACGATGATTGGATTTGGTCGGAGCGCATCCGCCTCGAAGACCTCTATCTATCAGCTTTAAGTCGCCTCAGCGAGATCGAACCTCCCGATGTGGCCATCGGTCACCTCCGGACGGCCGTTTCGAGAGAACCTTTCAATGAGGAATGGCATATACGGCTCATCGAGCGGTACCTACAAATTGGACGCGCCCAGCGAGCGGTGGATCAGTTCAATGAGCTTGAAAACGCGCTTCGAGATAACTTTGGCCAACGGCCGTCAGCAAACTCTCGGGCCTTATTTGAACGGGCTCGACAACTCCTTGGCGATCCCGTCCCGCTGATTCAAGCTCAAGACCGCATTCCCGCCACATCCAAACCACCTACCCCCATTGTTCGCCTTCCCTTTGTGGCAGACCGCTATTTCGGTCGTACCGACGAGGCCCATCTCGTCTGTTCTCAGCTTGAAAACGGATCGTCACGGTTGGTAACCATCATGGGACCTGCCGGAGTTGGCAAGACCCGACTCTCGATCGAGTGCGCAAAACTTTTATCCCAGCGTCAGTCCTGGAACATCTGGTTTGTCCCTTTGGCGGAGAGGTTCAACGCCTCAGAAATCTACGAAGTCATCATTGCGGCAATGGATCCTCAGCACCGAGTTTCCAGCTCCGAACTGAGCCGAATCGGAGAATTGACAGGCGGGCAACCTACCCTGTTAGTTCTCGACAACCTAGAGCAAATAGCCGATCATGCTGGTAGTTACGTGGCTCGGCTCCTTGCGGAAAACCCTAACATCTCGTGCCTAGCCAGTTCAAGACAACCCCTTCAAATTGCCGCTGAAAGAGTCGTTCCGATTGAACCTTTGCCACTCCCTCAGCTTGGGGTTACTGAGTTAGCCCAACTAGTAGAGTTCTCCAGCATCCAACTTTTTCTGGATCGTTGCCAATCGATTCGTCCCGACCTTCAATTGAATGTTCGAAACGCGTCGGCAATCGCCTCGCTATGTATTCAGCTTGATGGGGTTCCGCTAGCTCTGGAGATCGCAGCCGGTCTTTCAAACAATTTCTCGCCTAACCAGATGCTGAACAACCTTCCTGTGCGGCAGACCGAATTGGCGAGTCGGCGTCGAGACAAGCCAGAACGACACCGCAGCCTTCGAGCCGCGATCGACTGGAGTTACGACATCTTAAGCCCCGACCTTCAAAAGCTTTTCCTTCGGTTCTCGGTTTTCCGTGGAGGGTTCACGCTTGATGCGGCTTGGAAGGTTTGCGCCTATGAGTGGTCAGAGGAATTGGACTCCCTCGGCGCATGCATTGAGGCTATCCGGAGCTTGCAAGAAAAATCCCTGGTCCGATCTCAAGCCGAACAGTCTGAGCAAGAGCCTTACTACTCCATGCTGACCGCCTTTCGGGAATACGCGGAAGATCACCTTTCAGCGGATGAGTTGGTACTGCTGAGAGATCGGCATGCTCAGTATTTCGCTAGCAAAGCTGCACCCGACCGACCGTTTTCATGTGTTAAGGAGCAGACTGCGCTTCATCTGTCGGTGGAGCGAAACGTCGATAATTTCACAAGCGCAATCGAGTTTTCCCTATCCAAAGGAAATTTGGAGCGGTGCATTCTCTTGCTTGGAATCCTATCCATTCGGTGGCTTGTTCGCGGCCCCACTATCATTGAGCGCCGGCTGATAAGAGATATTGCCAATCAAAGCGGTCTTTCGCAGCTGAGTGCCCCTTTGCGGGTCCAATTCCAGCGCATGTTGGGAACTACTTACATCCGGTCCGGTGACTATGAACAGGCTTACGATGCGTGTTCATTGGCGGTGGAAGTCGCAAAGCGGGAAGGCGATGACACGCTCTTGGCGACTTGCTTTTCGGGCCTCTCAATTTGTGCGGGATATCTCGGTCGCCTGGAAGAATCTCTTTCTCTTAACGAAAGGGTCTTAAGCTTGGTCGGCAGAGACAATTTAAGCCTAACCGAGCGCTCCTATCTCGGCATCGGCTCGGTTCTTTGGAATGAAGGCCGGCTCGCGGAAGCAAGCAATGCATTCGATCGAGCACGCACGGTGAGCGTGAACCTGCGTGGCGGCGAGCCTGACGTCTTGATCGTCATAAACCAAGCACGGGTAGCTCTGGATTTAGGGCGGCATAAAGAATCGTTCCGTTTGGCACACGAAGCGATCCGAATTAGCCGAAGACTTCAGGACGACTTCTCGTTAGCAGTGGTTTTAACAGTTGTCAGTCGCTATCACCAAGTTGTCGGTAATTTTGAAGCCGCCCTTGCCACCAATTTAGAGGCTCTTGAAAAGTGCCAGCAGGGTGATTTTCTGTTTTGGATTCTTCAATGTCTGCGTAATCACGCTCTCATTTGGGTGGACATGGGGCAATACCAAGAGGCGACCACCCTTCTCGCTGCAACGCACGAAACCTTTGACAGCCAACGATCCATCGACAAAGGTGATGTGGACCGCGCCCTTGATACGATCCGTGCCGCCATTCCCAAAGCGCAGTTTGAAGCGAGTTGGGCCAAGGGGCTGGCGATGGGTCGCCAAGAAGCGATCCGATTTGTAGTCGCCTCCAAAGTTGTAGACGTTTTGTAGACGCGTGATCTGTACCATGCATTTTGTATAGATCGGGTTGCTTCTACTATGATTTCACTCCATTCCAATTCGAGAGATCGTGCGTTCACCCTTATTGAACTGCTGGTCGTTATCGCCATCATCGCAATCTTGGCCGCGATTCTATTCCCTGTATTTGCCCAAGCGAAAGCCTCAGCAAAGAAGACCGTGTGCCTTTCTCAGACCAAGCAAGTTGGCCTTGGCACCATGATGTACGCGGGAGACTTCGACGATCATGAGCCTTTGATGCAGCTTGGCGGTCCTCCGAGCTTTGTGTCGTCATCCGACGGCCCCGCTCCCACCGTGCTGTTCGTCTTCTGGTTTGGTGGCGTAGGTCTCGACCTTAATAATCCTTCGCAAGGATGGAAAATTGTGCCGTCTCAAGGCATGCTTTACCCCTACATGAAGAGTCAGGCAATCATGGCCTGCCCGTCCGCAACCGCTCCAAAAGACCTTGATGGTGGCATCCAACATGCCTTCAACTTAGGCTACGGTGCCAACTACAATGTTATTGGCGCGCCTTCGGATATGGGAGGAAAAGGCTCCCCTTCGACGACCGAAATCGCAGCCCCGGCCGAAACCATTCTTATGTCCGATGCTGCAACCGCAACCGAGATTCCTTCACTCGGATTAGAGCCTTCGTTCATCCTGACGCCTCCTTCTGCTGGCGGTTCACCCACGATGTATGGAGTCCACCTTCAGAAGTGCAACATTGCTTGGACCGACGGGCACTCAAAGTCTTCCACTCTCAGCAAGAGACCAGCAAGTTACTACCCAGATTCTGCAATCCAGAACCTCTGCGAGACGAGCTTCATGGGCGACGTCATGAACTCTCAGTATCCTTATGGTAGCGACTGGCAAGACTTTTACTTCCGGACGGACAAGCCAAATTGAAGTGCATCCTCGCCATACTCGTGGCAGGTTTCGCTTTGGGTTGCTCACAGCAGCCCAAAGCGGCACCGGGCGCAACGTCAGCCGAAGCGCCCCTTACCCAAAAACTGCAAGGCATGACACCCGAACAGCGAACCGAATACGTGAAAACTCACATGAACGAGGTCACCGCTTCTGCCGGCGTCCCAAACGCTCAACCAAAGAATCCATGATTAAGACCACTCTCGCATTGTCTGCGGCCCTACTGTTGGCGAGCTTCGCAACCGCAAAAGCCGATCTCACCATTGGAGATCCTGCTCCTTCCCTGTCCCACGTAACTTGGCTCAAGGGAGACAAGGTCGAAAAGTTTGAGAAGGGCAAGATCTACGTGGTCGAGTTCTGGGCGACTTGGTGTGGACCGTGTAAGGAAAACATCCCCAATCTCACCCTTCTAGCTAAGAAGTATGCCGGAAAGGTCTCTATCTCGGGAATCGACATTTGGGAAACAACTGACAAGCGAGACACCACATTTGCCAAGCGGGTGGACGCCTTCGTAAAAGCCGAAGGCGAGAAAATGGATTACAACGTTGGGGTCGATGACCTTAGCTCGGGAACCGCAAATAGCTGGATGAAAGCATCGGGTGAAGGTGGAATTCCCATGTCGTTTGTCATCGGAAAGGATGGCCGCATTGCTTGGATGGGACACGCGCAAGGGTTAGATGAAGTTCTGGGTCAAGTAGTGGCCGACAAATTCGATGTCGCAGGAGCGAAAGATCGCCGCACAACTGAGCTCGAAGCGATTCGCCCTGTTCAAGAAGCCATGGCTGCAAAGCAATTTGCGAAGGCTCTCTCGCTCATCGATAAGATCGTCGCGAAGCGCCCCAACATGGAACGCTTCTACACTTACGATCGATACAACGCCCTCGCTCACATTAACTTGGCTAAGGCCAAGTCGATGTCTGCGAGCCTGATCAAAGAATCTGGCGGCGAAATCGGTCTCTACCAGATGATGAGTTCCGTCTATGCCTCTCAGACGGATCTATCTCAAGACGCATACCGCTTTGGTATGACGCTGATCCAAGAAGCACTCGCTAAAAAAGATCGAGAGTATCTCTTCCTGAGCATGGCAAGTGCTGTAAGCAAGGCACTTCACCAGCGAACAGAAGCCATCGATTATGCGAAGCAGGCTGTCACAGCCGCCCAAGCAAATTCTCATGCTCCGGCTCCGTTTGTTGAGTTTCTCAAACGAAATCTAGAAGCACTAGAAGCTAGCAAGGGCTAACCCCCAAACTGATCCATCAGGGCGAGCAACGGTTTGTTCGCCCTGGTGGAGTTTAAGGCTCAGGTCCCTTACTAGTGAACGGGGATCTTCTTAGCCGCCTCTTTGGTTGCTTTTGGAATCACCACTTTCAGCACTCCATTTTCGAACTTGGCGTCAATGTGTTTGGCGATGACTTCTGACTCCAAGGAAAATGAACGGCTAAAACTTCCATAGTTCCTTTCGTATCGAATCAGCTTGCCATCTTTAACTTCATCCAAGTTCTGCTCGCGATGACCTGAAAGGGTCAGTTTGTTACCGAGAACCTCAACTTCGATATTCTTCTGATCAAAGCCAGGAAGATCCATCAAAAGTTGATACTCTTTGTCAGTCTCATGAATGTCTACCGAGGGTGACCAAGCTCTCGTCGACCAATGTGTAGGGATCGCCTCCATCCCCACGAAGTCCTCCATCATTTGATTGAGTCTTTCGAACGTGTGGTTCGGTACCAATGTAGGTAGCGTTGCCATCTTCCTCTCCTTTAACTAATCTTTGCGGGACGATTCATTCTTTATCATCCGCGTCTGATCTTCAAGTCGAGACTTATATGTACGGCCTTGGGAGTCATGCTCGGGATGTCAACCGCGAGACGTCAAGGGATTGGAGGACACGTTGCATCTATCCGAGCTTCCAGAAAAAATTAACGAGCAACCTTTCGTAAGGGTCGCTAGCTAGCCAGGATTCGGAGTCACTCGGTCATCGACTTAGCGTCAGGTTGACCTGTTAGTCCTTAGCTCGTCTAGCCTTAATCGCGTCCATTTTGATGAAATATCTGTCAGCCGCGATCAATCGGTCATCTTGGGCAATCTTGCCGAAGTTATGGGTGCGAACGGCTTTCCTTCGATCTTTCTCAAGGCGCCGGATATCAGCCCGAGCAGCACGAGCGTCCATGCGGTCATGTCTCCGAGATTGAGCGGAAGCTGATCCGAATGAAACGAAGCAAACCGCCAAAAGTGCAAGGGTTCCTAGTTTGATGTTATTCATTGTTCTCACCTATATTTGAGACTCGGCGATTCAATTCGCCGTTCCAAAAATGCCGAGAACAACCCCTTTCCTTGGAACCTCTACAGGTTTGGAGATAGGACGTCAATCGTGGAAATCAAAAGCAACTGAACCTTCGGCACTGCCGATTTTTACGTAAACAAAATAGGGACCGTAGGCTTCCAAGAAGACCGCTCCAAGAGGGAAAGTCACGATGGTTGGGCTGCCTTGCATTCCTAATGCGAGGCTCGTGCGAGTGTTTGATCGGGCAACGGTTTCGTTATCGGGATCACGTAGTTCGATTTCGACTTGAAAAACGGGACCCGAATCCTGAGGGTTCAAATCCAGGATTACAGTCGCATGAAGGAAATCGATTAAGAGTGGAAGAGGGGCCCCGAGCGTTGTCATCAAACCTTTGATGTCCAAACCACCTTCACTGATTTCAACACCCTTTGTAAGCAACACAGCGACAATCTTCATATTTGGTTTCCTTCAATCTGGGATTCAAGCCCCGATGAGAATCCAGTCTCACACAACGGGTGGCCACACTAGCTGGCAAGTAATTCGGCTTCGATCATCAAACCAGGACAGCTTTGGTTGGAAAGGACGGTTGAGTTTCTGTCACATGTCCTTCCATGACATCGGGCACTATTGATTCTCAGTCTACATTTAAACCGACGCGTGCCTTTTATGTTTCGGCGAGCAAAATATTTTATCTTTGCGCCAATTGAGAATTTTCTCAAAAACTAGGGTAAAGTGAACACGTTACGATCAATTGGTACATTTTTCGATTGGCTCCCGATTCAGACCGGTTCCAGTATTCGATTTTTGCTTTTGGACCGGAAACAACTGAATAGAGGAGACATTTTCAAATGGCTAATAAAACACTTTACGTCGGCAACTTGCCGTATTCCGCTACTGAGTCACAACTCACATCACACTTCGCTAACTACGGCGCAACTAACGCTCGAATCGTCGAGGGACGAGGCTTCGGCTTCGTTGACATCGATGGCGACAAGTTGGAAGCAGCGATTGCTGACAAGCACAATGGCGAAATGGACGGCCGATCACTCACCGTTAACGAAGCCAAGCCACGAGAGCCACGAAGCAACAGCGGCGGCGGTAGCTATGGTGGCGGCAGCTACGGTGGCGGCGGCGGCGGTCGAAGCAGCGGAGGCAGCAGCTACGGCGGCGGTCGAAGCGGCGGCGGCAATCGCTGGTAAGATCTAACTCAATAGTTTGAACTGAAACCGCTTCTGAGCAAATCGCTCAGAGGCGGTTTTTTTACGTAAACTCAATCTTTGGAAAGGAAGCGCTCGATGGCAGGTCCGACTTTTTTCATCTCAGCACCAGGAGCACTATGACCTTGATTGCCAGTGAGAATAAGCTTTTTAGCACCCAGGACATTCGCAAAGTGAAGCGCAGGAGCAGGGTTGACACAATGATCCTGAGCCGACACAATCACAAACACTCGGGCCCTGATCACAGCCGCAGCTCGAGATTCGCTCCCTCCGAATGACTTGTATATGTCTTGGGTACTGAGGGCGCTCAAGCCCGAAGCCATGTCAAACAGATTCCACTTAAGGAGAGCCCCCTCGAAACCAGCAAGGCTGGCGACGGCTTCTGTACGCTTAGTGTGTTCGACGTAATAAGATGGGGTGTTTAAAGCCAACCAAAAGAAGTCGGCATAGGCTCTTATCAGATCATCGCTGGCGGCTTTATTCGAGATCGCGGCTTTCACAGCTTTCAACCCGCCGCCGTAGAACATCAGATCATACGAAGTCGGCTGGGGAGAACCCACGATGGGTATCGCTTTGTCCATGAATCCTGGGTAAGCCGTTATCCATTGAAAAGCCTGCATCCCTCCCATAGAAATTCCCATGACTGCTTTGAGGTGCTTGATTCCAAGGTGAAGGAGCATCTGGTGCTGACTCTCCACCATGTCTCGGATCGTGATCACCGGAAATTCTCCGTTTGGCTGGTTCTCACTGTTCGATGGGGATGTCGAAACCCCATTGGTCAATGCATCCACCGCGATGACGTAATATTTCGAACTATTGACCAGACCACCGGGCTTGAAATTATTCGCCAGATCGGCGGTCGTACCTAGAAACCAGGTTGGAACCAACACTGCGTTACTATGCTTGGCGTTCATCTTGCCAAAAGTGCGAAAACCGACCCGGCAGTCCTTGAGAATCGCCCCAGATTGAAGTTTCAGGTCGCCAATTGGAGCAAATTTCTGCTCACCATCCGCGTATGCGGTACATCCCGCAACCAGGGCCGCAATAATCACGATCGGTTTCATTACTGCGAACGTTACCCGCACCAGAAGCCCGAGCGTTCGGAGTCTACTAAGAGATGACTTTCCGTCACCGATGAGATCTCGATGAACCTACCCGTAAAGCATTTGAAGCAAGTCGGTTTGAAATTTGAACGGCTTTCCAGTCGAGTACTTCTGGGGAAGAACCGCACGAATAAGAACCTTAAGATTCCCCTTCGGATCGAAATAAGCGGGATTGATGGATGCAATCGGCATGGTGAGGGCTGCGTTTCCACCCGCATCAAATGTAAACGCTTGGAGGTAGATGTAGCTCTTTGCTTTCCAATTGTAAACCCAAAGTCCGCCGGCAGCTTTTGGAACAGCTTTCGCGTTGACCTGAACCGCGAGCTGAACGGGCGTGCTTGTTGGCATGACGTAGGACGCCTGGATCTCAGCGGTATCTCCGAGACCATTTTGTTTAATGGAGGAGATATCAAACGTATTCGAGTCTTTGGATTGAATGCTTGAAACTGTCCCAGCACCGTAGGTTCCGACGTACGTCGACGCACTCACCGCCGGGACTGCCTGGGCAGCCGCAATCGGAATTCGGAGAAACCAAATATCTTCTTCGCCGTTGAAGGTCGCACCGTAAATGACACTCGTTCCCGAATTGTCAGACAATACCCCCATGTAATCTCCCATCTTCGATTGATTGGGATAGCCGATGTTTGGGTTGAAGGAAGGGCTGACCTGAGTGCTTGGCGTCCAACTCTTTCCCCCATCGTATGAAGACGAATAGTAGAGAGCCGAGTTGTTGGACGCGGGATTGGCTCGGTTGTCGTACCAACAAGCATCGAGCCGACCATTGGGCGCAATCGCCATGGCTCCAAACCAGTGACTTGCACCCATGTTTCGAGGGTCGTCGTTTACTCGAACATACGGGCTCCAGGTTTGGCCCCCGTCCGTACTGCGGGAGAAGCTCACGTCGCAAGGGTTTTGGTTGTCTATCCCAACCGAACAAAGCATATAAATCGCACCTGCATGCGGCCCATTCGATTTGTCGGTTACAATCCAAGTTTGTCCCATCAGTCCAGCGGGGTTGATTGCCGAACCAAAGACGATGCCCCCACCGAGGTCAACGTACGTCACTCGATCAAAAGTGGGCGTTTCGATTTTATATTTCGCATCTGTTGATCGAGTGAATTCGAAACCTTGACTACCAAGTGCGCCAATATAAAGATCGCCGTTGTTCGCGACGTCTAAGGTTCCCCAGACCGGTGAGCCCGGAATATTGATCGGATCCATCCAGGTTTTGCCACCGTCGGTAGATCTTGTAAATTGTCTGCCACCCCAATTGTTTCCTGCTGTGCTCCAAGTTTGGTAGAGATTGCCCTTCCCTGGACTATTGGTCGCATCAACAATCATCCATTGTTTATCACCACCATCTGCGGGCCCGATAAGCGAATAAGGTGTACCCGTGAGAGTCTTAAAGACATCGGTGTAAAAGGTAAGTTGCAGGCTGTTGTAGTAGAAATTGCCAACGGCGTCAAAACCTAAAACAGGGTCACTTCGAAACACACCTTTGGTTAGTACCGTCTGGTTATGCCAAGTCTTCCCGCCGTCGGACGTCCAAGCATTTCCCGCTTGTCGAAAGTTATTGGTGACATCGTCGAATTGGCGCCAGCCCGCTACCAATCGATTTGGATTCTTTGGACTCACAGCAAATGAAGGTTCATTAGCTGCATCACCCTTGATGTTCTTCCCTTTTGCGTCCACGTTGACCTGAACGCTCTTGTACTTGCCAATTACGGCCAGAGCAGGTTCAGATACTGCGTGCTCGATGGCAGGACGCTTGGATGGAAGGTCTCCAAGTCTTTCCAGAACTGGAATCTCGTTGACTTCTTCGTCCCCAATCGAGATATTGTTCGAAGTTCGGATGATCCTCCCGAAGCGACTCTGATTCAGATCTTGCCGTGGCCGATCCAATTTGGCAGATTCTCCTGCTGGAACGAAAAGCATTAAATGGAGGCTCAGACCAATTACCGGGAGCATGCAGCCATTATCCCTGTTGGCAGAGTCTCGAGCCCCAATTCCTCGTCATATCTTCTGAATAAGTATTCGCCCTGTCGAATCGTTTCCGCCGTCACCATAGACCGATAACATAAGAATGTATTGGGCATGAGGATCTAGTCGACTCAAGTTAAGCTGATACAAGTTGTCTTTGGTCACCATTCCACTCCGACCTGGGTGCGCGTCAGACGACACCGTCTGACTTCCGACTGCCATCTCAGTCTTCTTCAAGATCGACGCATCCGCAATCACGATCGCATTGTTTCCATGCTGGTATTCAACTGTGACCTTATAGGTTCCCGCGCCTAGTGACTTAACCTTTGATGTGATATCCCACGAAAGGGTTTGCAAATGGGCAGCCGAATGGCTAAGCGTCCAACTCCATTTTTGGTCGTCAGCCGCGCGTTCGCGCCAAAAAGCCACCGATCGAGCGAACATCGCCTTGTTGGCGGCGAACAAAGATTCTATCGTTTGAAAACGATTTCCTGCCGGCGCCACTGGATACTGAGTTCGATTGGATCGGACCCAGACGATTTCTTGTTTCAGTCCGTTGTAGTCGGGCGATATGCGTGAGTCCTTCATCGAGCGGGAAGCATTGGTCAAGAAATTCTTCCAACGAGGCAAATAATAGTCTCGGGTAAGACCCGACCAACTTCGATATGCGTAGTCACTAAGATCGGTTTGGCCAGGCGTCCAAAGGGTGACTAACTGGCGAGCGTTGCGTTCGAGTAGATCTTTCTCCTGGCGTGTCGCACCCTTTGCTCGTGAACCTGCAATCCAAGAGCCTAGTTGAGTAAATCCGCCAGCACCGAGAGCCTTATCATCGCTCTCAAGCAGGTGCAGAAACTGGGCTGAGAGAGCGTCAAATCGAGCTTGATCCTTTCGTGAGTAGGCATCGCTCAATTGCTGATAGATCTGAACTCCACTATCATTGAAAAGCTGTCGCATCGCGTCGATGCAATCGCTCAGGTAAGTCTCTTCTTTCTGGAGCTTCGGACCGCAAGCCAGCAGGAGTTCCGTAACTTGAAGCATCTTTCCCAAATCGTGCTTCAGGTTCGAATCACCCCACGAAGAGGTGCTTTGAATCCCAAACCTTGGCCTAGCGCAGAGTAGGTTTTCCGATTCATGACCTAGCAAATCTTGTGCCAAAATCTTCCACGCCTGAATCGCTTTCGGATCGGTAGCGCCATATCTTCGAACCACGTAATCGGCGATCCACGAGTCCAAATTCACATCTGATTTCTCCCAGATCATATCACTGAAGAGATCATAGAAAGCCGGGTTCGTATCCAACCCTTCATCCAAGACTCCTAACCCCACGTTGTTTTTAGAATCTTTTGCCAGCAGCGACGATGGAATCGTCGCCGCCATTTTCAATGATCCACCAAGTGACTCATGCCCTCCAAATGTATTGACGACAGTGTAGGTCCAGGGTCTTCCCGCAAAGTCAACAGGATTCGCCTTGGTCGGATAGGACTGCAAGTATTCGACCAAGACATGGGATGGATCTGTCCCCTTTAAGAGTGCCACCGGTGGGTTTCCGCTCCATCCCTGAAGCACCCAAGTAGCTTCTGGATTGTTCTTCCGCATCGCCAACTGAACGGCTCGTGCACAGGCACCGAGGTCGAGCCCGGCAGAACGCCCCCCTTCGTGGAAAAGGTCGCCGCCGTAGAACTTGCCTTTTCCGTAGAGGCGGTAACGTTCCGAATACCAAAGCGACGCTACGGTTTGAAAGGAAGGATCAAGCGGGCTCAGAACGGAGGGTCTTTGATATCCTCCCGCCCACTTACCTTGATCAAGGATGCGAGCATGAGGGAGATACTTTGGCAACGTAGTGGGAACGATTCCACAAAAGCCTTGCTCCACCGGCTCCATCCCGAATTCCTTCATGCGACCGAGAACTCTTTTGGCCAGGTTGTACTCTTCATCGATGAGACCATCCGGAACGGGACCACCTTCTCCTTCTAAGTTGCCCATCAGCCACCAAGCCGTATAGGCATTGCTTGGAATGAAGGAAGCGATATCATTCTTTGAATATCCGAGCTTGACAAGAACTCCCTTCCAAACTTTCTCATTGCCAAGCGCCATCAGTGGATTACGAACGCCACTCATGGCGAGCATGTCGATCTCACGCTCCCAGTCCTTCCACCCCCATGAGGTGGCCGTGTAACAGAAAGTGCAGTAGTTGAGGTAGCTGGTGTTGCGATAGGGGGAAACTTTACGAAGCTTTGAAACTGGTCGAATCAACTTTTTGGGAAAGTGAAGGTGATCTCCTCGAGTTGATATCTGACAATGCGCCACATGCTTGAGATACCAATTCAAAGCAGAAGCCAGACTTACACCATCATTCCCGCGCAAAACGATTTGCTGTCTGACCGTCTCAATTTCAAAAACCGGCATTCCGCTGGCGGATGGAATACGCTCAACTTGGAACTCGTTTTCGTGTCCAGCGCAGATGCGATGGATCAAGCTTAAAGTCGATTTCTCCGCCACATTCAGCGTCTGGGATCGAGCGATTGGTCCGATTGCCAAGGCGAACAACCCGATGCAAAAGTGCCGAAAAATTCTATGAGCCTGTTTCACGGTTAGAAATGCATTATGGATTCGCCCCAAAATACTTGACTAAAACGGTGTGTGTATTCGGCTCGTCGGCGAGTTTTGAGGTTCCCGAGGAATCACATAAATGAAAGGGCCCTCAAACTTTTGCAAAAAGCTCGAGGACCTACGGTTGATCGACAAAGATTATTGTTGATAGGGTGAATGCTGGTTCACGTTGATCGAAGGATCAAACGTTTGCTTCCATTTTCGGTACTTAGCGTGGGTATCGCAGAACTCATAGTTGGCTCCGCCGGAGTGGCGATGAGTTGAAATCGCACCGGTAAGCTCATCCATCTCGTTTGCCGGAGCATTTGCGTTGATGGGTGGGAAGAACCAGGGGTGATAAATGTCATCGCAGAATGGTGCGAGAGGATTTCCAGATGGCTCACTATGACGCTCGGCGAAGTCGATGGTTTTGGCGGTCTGCCTCACCTGAGATTCATTCAACCCCCAGACGAACCAACCGTTGATCAGATACGAGATAACGTGAGGACCACCGATATTCACCACGTCCGGGCAACTCTGATCGAAAGGCGTCGGGTCATCTGGGCATGCAAACAGTTTTTGTCGGAACATCGAATCTTCAGTGCTACTTCCTCCGTGACCGGTGTAAGGGAGCATCTTCGCGAAGATCGATCCGTTGTCTGGCTCTTCTATACTTCCATCCGCGTCATCAACATCTGGTTGAGCATCCGTCATTTTCGACTGAGGATAGGTGAAGTCGCTGTCCTGGTTGTACATTTCGAGCGCAACACCTATTTGGCGAAAGTTCGAAAGGCACTGGGTTTTCTTAGCTGCTTCTTTGGCCTGAGCAAAGACCGGGAAGAGGATAGCGGCAAGAATCGCAATGATTGCGATCACCACAAGTAGTTCGATCAAGGTGAATCCGCATTCACTGTGTGTCTTTCTCATTGCCATACATTATAAGAGGAATATTCTCAACCGATCGTTCACGGTTCAGAATTGCTAACAGAGCGAGCGAACCGTGATGATCCGCATCCGCCCACAAGGTTTCCATTAGGGCCCCTAATGAAACAAACTGGGCTGAACAACGACTTCGTCTGGGTCGGCGAAGTTACTAAGCCCAATACCAGCGAGCCGATATCTTGTGTTGGGGCTCAATTCCACTCGATCATGTAGCCACAGGGCAACTTCAAGGAATTCTTCGAACGTCGCCGGCGGTGACTCGGGAGTGTGGCTACGAGTAATTTGAATGAACTCACTAGTTTTCAACTTCAAAACCACGGTTCGGCCAATCCGCGAATCTTCTCCTGCAGAACTCCAGACTCGCTCTGCGAGCCGAATAATCGTGTCTCGGGTTTCTTCCAGCGGCACATCTCGACCGAATGTGTCCTCATTCGAAATCGATTGCGTGGGTCGATTGGGTTGAACTTCACTTACGTCGATTCCGCGAGCCAACTCGTATAGCCTTCTCCCGAACGTACCAAAATTGCTTTCTAGCGCTGCTAGTTCAAGTGCGTAGATGTCCCCTACCGTTTTGAGGGCTAGTTGACTCATTCTCTCTTCGGTAACTTTGCCGACACCCGGAATTTTGCCAACTGCAAGTGGAAGTAGAAACGCCTGAACGTCCTCGGGTCGAAGTTCGAATAGACCATTCGGCTTATTCCAATCCGATGCAATCTTGGCCAAGAATTTATTCGGTGCAATGCCCGCAGAGGCATTCAAATTCAATTCATCTCGAATTGCCCGGCGGATCTCAATCGCAACTTCGAGCCCAGATTTCAGGCCACTCTTAGTTTCTGTAACATCGAGATAGGCCTCGTCAAGGGATAGGGGTTCAATCAAATCCGTATGGCGACCGAATATTTCTCGAATCGCCTGAGAAACCGCGCGATATCTTGTGAAGTCGGGAGGAACGAATATCGCATGAGGACAAAGTCTCTCAGCAGTCAACGCGGGCATGGCCGATCGAACACCGAATTTCCTCGCTTCATACGAGGCCGCGCATACTACCGAGCGAGTACCGAGCCAAGCCACCACCACCGGCTTGCCCCTCAAATCGGGGGCATCCCTCTGCTCGACCGAAGCATAGAAAGCATCCATATCGATATGCACGATTTGGCGCCCGTTCATGTCTGCTTATTGTAGTGTGATTCCTGAACTCAAGTCAGGGGGCGATGGCTCGCATTTTGAACGAGTAAAGAATCTCGCCATGTAGACTAACCATTCCGACAGGTTCAAAGATGAAGTTCGTCCTCCCATTCTCATTCCTTACCTTCGCGCTTGCCTCATGCGCTCTAGCGAACGATCGTCAGCCAAACGCTTTCGAGACTGCTTCAAAGTTACATGACACGCTAGAAGTGCTCTCCCCATCGGCCATTCATCTGGACGGGTGGATCGGCAAGCGCGTGAGTGCGAACGAGAGCAATCGACTTTTGAACGTGGATACTGAGCCACTTCTACAAGGCTTTCGCAAGAAGCCGGGAACGCATCCGTGGATTGGCGAGCACATTGGCAAATGGCTTCATGCGGCGACTCTTGCCTGGTCTTACACCGGTGATCCACGTCTTAAATCAAAGCTCGATAAGGCAGTTGTCGAACTCGTCAAAGCGCAAGAACCGGATGGATATCTTGGAACTTATGTCCCGAACGAAAGGTTCGGACTCTTCAACGGAGCCGACTGGGATGTTTGGTCACACAAATACAATCTCATCGGCCTACTGACCTACTACCAATACACCAGCAATAAGCCCGCACTGAATGCTTGCCGTAAAATGGGCGACCTCCTGATCCACACTTTTGGTCCCGGTCGACAGAGCATTCTCTCTGCCGGAACACACATGGGAATGGCAGCAACGAGTGTTCTGGAGCCGATCGTCCTTCTCTACCGAACAACCGGCGATCAACGCTATCTGAACTTTGCCAAGTACATCGTCCAGTCCTGGGACGAACCCAACGGACCTAGAATTCTCTCGACGCTACAGACGGTTGGTCAAGTCAATAAGACCGCCAATGGAAAGGCTTACGAGATGCTCTCGAATCTGGTTGGCCTTTGTGAACTGGCGCGCGCGACTGGCGACCATCGATATTTGACACCGGTCATGAACGCCTGGAAAGATATCGTGAGTAAGCGCCTCTATTTAACGGGCAGCGCGAGTCATGGTGAACACTTCGGTGCTGACTACGAGTTACCCAATGATGGGGCTTCCGCAATCGCTGAAACGTGCGTTACGACCACCTGGATTCAACTCAATCTTCAGCTACTTCGCTTCACCGGGGATACGCAATATGCGAACGAACTGGAAAAATCGATTTATAACCATCTCGCTGCCGCTCAAGATCCGAAGGGCGGAGACTGGTGTTACTACACACCCCTGAAAGGTAAGAAGCCTTACGATGCTGGGATTACATGTTGCCACTCTAGTGGACCACGAGGTATGGCACTCGTACCAACCACTGCCTACCTAATAGAACACGTCGGGAATGTCGATCGCCTATTAGTCAACACCTACGAAACAAGTTCGGTGAAAACGAAGCTTGGTGGACAAGAGGTTTTTATTGAACAACAAAGCAAGTTTCCAGCTAATGGGAAATCCACATTAGTTGTCCACACTACGCATGCATCAAAGTTCTCGTTGGGTATCCGACAAGCTCCGTGGTCAACACCCATCGTGCTAAGAATAAACGGACATAAAGCTTCTTATAAAACAGTCAAAGGATGGGCTACGATTGCTATTAGAAAGTGGTCGAACCGAGACCGAGTAGAAATTCAATTTTCGATTCGACCCCAAATCATTGAAGGGGATCACGGAAATCAAGGTACTTCGGCGGTGAAATGGGGTCCGTTTGTGATGGCATACGACGGAGCTTTCAATCCCAATCTTTCGAAACCGGGATCGACTGCGCTTGCGGCCCACCCCAACTTTAGGTATGCCAGCAAGGGACAATCGATCAAGTTGTCAACAGCGATCAGTTCTCCGGCTTTTGCAGGTGCGAAATTGGCAACGTTTGTTCCCTTTGCCGACGCCGGATCTACGGGAGGGACTTATCGGGTATGGCTACCCAAGAAGCCAGTCGCGTCCTCTGAGGGCGAGTCACTCCTCAGTAATGGGCACGAAAGCCGATCTCGGCAAGGCAATATTCCGGGGACGATACTGGAAGAATTCGAAGACTCCCAAGTCGTAACCTTCGATAACAGCCGCAGAGACTTAGACTGGTTTGCAGTAACTCTTGATCACGCCGTTACCATCCAAAAAGTGATATTCAAAGCTGGAAGTGTTTTTCATGATGGCGGTTGGTTCGATTCCGCCGAAAGGAAGCCAATGATCCAGGTTCAGACGACACCGAGTGGACCATGGAAAGACCTTGTCGAGATTGCAGGTTATCCTGCCACCACCGCAACAAGCTGTGAAACTTTGGTCGATCCTCAGCAAAGAACGTTTGTGGTTCAACTTCAGCAACCGGTAGTGGTTACCGGGATCCGGGTGATCGGCAAGCCAGCTTCGGGCGATAACCCGAACCAAGCCTTTGCATCGTGTGCCGGCCTTCGTGCTTATAGAAAGTAATTCACTGGCGTTGTCAGTGAAACTGAGGACAGCCCCGCCTTAGCATCGGTCCATCTGAGGACGGCGTCGGCGGGTAACCTGAATGCCTCATGAGCACTCGAATCGAGAAAGATACGATGGGAGAGATTGCGGTCGATTCCAGCCGATATTGGGGCGCACAAACGCAGCGCTCAATCCAAAATTTTCCAATCGGACAGGAGCGTTTCAAGATGCTCGGTTCAATCGTCCGAGCAATGGGCATCCTCAAGAAAGGAGCAGCCGAAGCCAACCGTGACCTCGGGGAACTTGCCCCAGATATTGCTGAGCTCGTCATAAAGGCGGCCCAAGAAGTAATCGACGGCAAACTGGATGACCACTTCCCTCTCGTTGTGTTCCAAACCGGTTCCGGAACGCAGACGAATATGAATTCGAACGAAGTCATTTCAAATCGCGCGATTGAAATGGCAGGTGGAATCATGGGAAGCAAGACTCCTGTCCATCCCAACGATCACGTAAACCGGGGACAAAGTAGCAACGACACTTTTCCAACTGCGATGCACATTGCAGTCGTTGAAGAACTTCACCGTCAGCTTTACCCAAACGTAAAAATTCTTCGAGACACCCTCGCTGCAAAGTCAGAAGAATACAAAGATATTGTTAAGGTCGGCCGGACTCACCTCCAAGATGCAACCCCAATTACATTGGGTCAAGAAATTGGTGGTTGGGTTGCTCAAATCGATTTCTGCATGGAACAGGTTCGATTTGCGGAGAAAGGACTTTATGAATTGGCGATCGGTGGAACCGCAGTCGGAACGGGATTAAACGCCCATCCGAAATTTGGCGATCTGGCTGCAAAGTATTTCGCAACCGAAACTGGCTTCCCATTTGTTTCGGCTGAAAACAAGTTTGCTGCCCTTGCCGGACACGACGCCCTAGTGGCGGTTTCGGCTTCCCTGCGAACTCTCGCCGGAGCCTTGATGAAAATGGCCAACGATGTGCGCTGGCTCGCTTCGGGCCCCAGGAACGGCATCGGAGAAATCTTGATCCCAGAAAATGAGCCCGGTAGCTCAATCATGCCGGGCAAGGTCAACCCAACCCAATGTGAAGCCATGACCATGGTTGCAGTTCAGGTTTTTGGAAACGATGCAGCAGTCGCTTTCGGCGGTTCGCAAGGTAATTTCCAGCTGAACGTTTTTAAACCCGTTATGGTTCACAACGTCCTGAGTTCCATTCAATTACTAGGCGACACATGCGTGGCCTTTAACGACAATTGTGCAGTTGGAATCACTCCCGATATCGCCAAGATTGATGCTAATTTGGAGACCAACCTCATGCAAGTAACCGCTCTCAATCGGCATGTCGGCTACGATAAAGCAGCCGCCATCGCCAAGAAGGCGCTTAAAGAAGGAACAACGCTCAAAGCGTCCGCACTCGCACTCGGTCTTACCGAAGAAGAGTTTGCGAAGTGGGTCGTTCCCATCGACATGACCCACCCCTCTTAGCGGCGCGAAAAGAAAGACCTGATCTCTCATCCGAAGCGGAGATCAGGCCCTTTTCTTGGAAATGAGCTTCATGATGCACGCGACCAACTCGGGAGCACGCATCGGTTTCGTTAAGAATCCATCCATTCCTGCCAACCGACAAAGTTCTGCATTGTCTTCCATTCCATCGGCGGAGAAAGCGATGATTGGCGTCCGGATGCCAAATTCAGATTCATGATGCCGAATCTGACGAGTCGCCTCATATCCGTCCATGTTAGGCATGTGACAATCCATGATGATGACGTCGTACCGATAATCGATCGCCATACTCACGGCCTCAATGCCATCTTTGGCTTGAGTTACCAAGGCTCCAAGAGAGGTTAGGATGGACTCGGAAATGAGCCAATTGATGTCGTTGTCTTCCGAAACTAAAATCTGGAAGCCCGTCAATGGCATCGATTCGTCCGCAACCAAATCGACTACTCCGTCGCTGGTCACTTCGCCTGCGGCTCTTTGCAGATTCAATTCAAACCAAAAGGTGCTCCCCACATCGACCTGACTTTCGACGCCAATTGAGCCACCCATCAATTTGACCATGCGATTACAGATGGAGAGCCCCAAACCGGTCCCTCCAAAACGAGAATACGTTTCCCTATCCCCTTGCTGGTACGGGTCGAAAATGGCTTGGAGGCGGTTATCAGGAATGCCAATACCGGTATCGGTCACGGAGAACCGAATTAAATAAGAGGAAGAGTCCGACGCTATCGTCTCTGCAAGAACCGTAATTTTCCCTTTTTGTGTGAATTTGATCGCATTGCCTATGAGGTTGCTGAGGACTTGTCGTATCCGCGTTGCGTCACTTTGAAACGCGGTTTGACTTTCAATCGCCCATCTCAGCTCAAATTCAACGCCCTTTTCCCGGCACATCGGTTCAAACAGTGACTTCAAATCGACGAGAAGTAGCGGCAAGTCGAACACTTCAAGCGACACTTCGAAGTTGCCTGACTCAATTTTAGAGGTCTAAGACATCTCCCACCACATCTAGCAATTGGTCCGAAGCATGATGAATATGGCTCACTAATTCGAGCTGCTCAGAGTTAAGGTTGGAGCTTTGAAGCAGTGTCGCAAGCCCTTTGATGCCCGTAATGGGTGTTCGGACTTCGTGAGTGATGGTTGCCAAGAATTCTGACTTGAGCTTAGTAGCCAACTCGGCTGCTTCTTTCGCTGCAATGTGTGCCGAAGCCGATTCTGCTCGTAACTCTGCCTCTTTCTCAAGCCAGATGGTATGCTGCCTGGCCGCGTTTTGAACCGCTAAATTTATTTGCGATTTGGATTGGTCTTTGATCAAGCTAACTGTCTTCTTCAGGCATTGAAGCGACTCTTGAAACCGACCGACCGACTCATATCCTCGGGATAGCTGAGCGCTTAGGGTTGAGATTGCATTGGGAATGCCAGATTCTTCGGCAAGTACCAGCCCACGTTCAAATGCATCAATTGCTTTTGAATAAAGCCCAAGCCCCATGTATATCTCGCCAAGGTCACTTACCGGATATGGAAGATCCTGCATGTAGTTGCCATCTCGGTAAATATCCTCCGCTAATTTAACTAATTCCTCTGCCTGATTTTCATCGCCAAGTGCCGCCATGATGCTTGCCTTGTTGTTTGACAAGAATCCGACCATCCGAGCGTTAGACTCTCTATCGGTAAGTGTTAACCCTCGATCAACCAAGTCAAGCGCATCCACATATCTCTTCTTCTTAATCAAGCACCCGCTCATATTCACATACAGAATGAGCTTCATCTGAGTGCTACAAAATTCAAGCAGACTCGAAGTAATCTGCGAGCAATAGCGATAACTGCGATCATTATCACCTTGCAAGCTATACCAATAAGAAAGGTTCAAACAAAGCCCAGCCGCTTCTCGACCAAGCTTAAGGCTCTCTGCCAGTTCATAAGCGGCGGTTAAATTATTAAAGCCTTCTGCCAGGCTGCCAAGATGAGCCTGAGCCATACCAAGGGAGTTCAATGCGATGACATAGGCTCTGGAATTCCGGAATCCTTGAAGCACTAGAACCGAGTGGTGTGCTTCGGCAAGACACTCATTCATGCTGCCTTTCATCCGCCATGCGTCGGCACGGAGCGCTGAGAACAGCCCTTCAGCAAGTCTGTTATGCTCTTTCTTTGCCGTACCGAGTAAATTTTCGACGGAAGCTAAGTAGTCCGCAACATCCTTATATCGAAGCTCTTCAAGTCCATCCAAGACCTCGTAGAGAGCTTCTTCGCTCTCCTGGCAGCTAGGTTCAACATCAAAACCATCCACGATCATTCTCGCCCCAGTGCAATGACTCTACGTTGGGTCACTGAACACCTATGACAATTCACATAGATATTCTGGTTGAAGAAACAGGTAAATAAACGAGCCTGGGTAGATGAGCCTACAGATTCAAGTAAAAGTAAGGCTAATTTTTTGGGTTGCACCCCTTCAAGCAACATCGGACTTTGAGAAATTTCGTGAATGAGATTCATAGCATTGTCCTCAAGGATTGATGTTGCGACCGATAACTTGGATGGGAACGCCGTGTGCGAGGCACTTGCTCACCCATCCTGACGGCCATTGAGAGTTGTTTCCAATCGGATCGAAGTCTTGTGAATAAGTCTCACCTATCTCGGCATGCTTTGCAGCAGGCGGACCATTTTAGAGAAGTAACAGCGCTCACCCGGCTAAAAGCATTCCTCTCCGGGAATAATACGGCGACTATATGTCGAAAGGTATTAACCGAAGAACCTTCATCCAAAGCGCTGGCATGACAGGGTTGGGATTGGCGCTGGGGACTCGTACTATCCTCGCTGAGCCTGGAGCTCGCGATCAAACGAGTACGCCAAAGGTGTCTCTTAAAGGCGGAAAGAGTTGTGCGTTCAAGGCCTCAGTGGCCAATATCAGCGGAATTCCTCTCGGCGGAATCGGAGCTGGATCGATTGAAATCCGACCCGATGGTTACTTCGACGATTGGCTCATTTTCAACATGGGTAATTGGTCACCTGAGCAGCCAGATGCTGAGCAAGGTCCAACTCCCGAAATGGGGCCAGATTCTCTTCAATTCTTCCTTCGAACTTCCCAAAACGACAAGATCAAAGTCCGGAGGTTGGGAATCCGGGAAGATCAAAACGATCTGTATTCCCTCAGTTACGCCTTGCCGGTCGAAGGAATCGAATTTGACGGTAAATTTCCGTTTGCGACCCTTCAATACTTAGATGAAAGCTTGCCTGTTCGGGTTACCGGACTAGCGTTTGCTCCGATCATCCCTTATGAAGCCGAAACAAGCGCCACTCCAGGCTTCACCGTTGCTTTCAAGGTGAAGAACACCAGCAGCCAACCCGTCACTGCCTCTCTTTTGGGTGCCTTACGAAACCCCTTGGCGGTCGGCGCAAGTGATCGCGCGCTCAAGAATGAGCATGTGTTCGACGGTAATACTTCGACCTTGAGTCTTTCTACCGAAGCGACTTCTGGGAGAAAGTCATGCCACGGCAGCATGGCATTTTCCGTTACCGGTGGAAAGCAAAGTTATATCCAAGGCACCTATCGTCGCTACCTCGGCAACGGTTTTTGGGGTGGCTCGAGAGGATATGGTTCTGCCCATTATTCGTACCTCCATGCCTATCAGCGAGACGGACATCTGCCCTCGTTATCCAGCGAAAAATCCCTTGATCATTTGCTTGTAGAGGCTAATGACGAAGCGATCGATAGGATGTCGCTCGAAGAGTTACAGGCCATCCGTTCACACGTAAAGCAAGACCCACTATTCTCCGAGTACATGGCAAGAATCGAGGCGATTGAGCCTAACTTGCTGACTACCCACTCGGGATTAAGTAACTTCGCCAAGGAAGTCCGCGACCTGTTGAATGCCTCAAGTGGCAAGAATCGAGAGCGCTCCACTTGGGGTGATGTGGCCCTGGAATCGACCATTGAACTTCAACCAGGCGAAGAAAAGGAGATCCGATTCGTTCTATCTTGGTTCTTCCCAAACCATTTCAGCCAACTCGGTCCTAATCTTGGCCACCAGTATGAGCACTGGTTCAAGAACGCGCTTGAAGTCAATCAATTTCTGGTGAAGAACCACAGTCAGCATCGTGAAGCGACGATCAACTTTGCCGAAACGCTGCTTCACACAAATCTTGATCCTGAGATCGCTTTCTCATGGAGCGCACAACTTACAACGCTCATCAAATCAAGCTGGTGGTGCAAAGATGGTCGGTTCGCAATCTGGGAAGGGCTAGGGTGCTGCGGACTTCACACTACCGACATTACTTACCAAGGATCTTTCCCGATCATCGCTCTCTTTCCCGAGCTGCAGAAACGGCAGATCAATATGGGCGCCAGCTACCAACGGAAAGATGGGCGCATTCCCCACTTCTTTGCCCCCGATTTACTCCACGTTGACGACGGTTTTGATCGAGTCGACATGAACCCTCAATACGTGATGATGGTTTGTCGCGACTACCTCTGGACGGGCGACCTTGAATTCGTTAGGAAGAATTGGTCGCACGTGGTCCGCGCCATGAACAACACCCAGAAGTTGGACACGGATGGAGATGGCATACCCGATAGCGACACCCGAAGAAACACATACGATCAATGGGATCTCGAAGGATCTCCCGCTTATATCTGCAGTCTTTGGCTAGGATCGCTAAGTTCCGCAATTAGGCTGGCGACGGATCTCGGAGAATCCGAACAGGCTCAAACATGGACAAGCCTGCTCGCTAAGGCAAGCCAAAGCTTTATTGATCGTCTGTGGAATGGCGATTACTTTAATCTTTGGGTTAGTGAGAACGGAAAGGACGAGTGCTGCATGAGCGATCAGCTTAGCGGCGAGTGGTACACCGGCCTCATGGGCATTGGACATTCCGTTCCGCGTGAAAAGATTATTAAGGCGATTCAAGCGGTTCACCAGCACAACTTTGACCCTGAATTCGGATTACGAAATGCCACTTACCCGAAGGGCAAATCGCCAAAATTCAAGACCCACCAAAACTTCCAAGCGGCTGGAAATTGGACCGGAATCGAATATGCCAATGCAGCTCTCATGATCGAAATGGGAATGGTCGCAGAGGGGTTGGATGTCATACAGGCGGTTCATAACCGGTATCAACGAACTGGCCGAAGATGGAATCACGTTGAATGTGGCGACCACTATTTCCGAGCCATGTCGAGCTGGACAACGTTGCTTGCCTTAACTGGATTTAGCCTTGATGCTCCTCATAAGTCCTTGACATTAGGCTCAAAGGTCGACGGGATGACGGCTCCCTGGTTCGCTCCA
Organism: uncultured Armatimonadota bacterium; assembly: GCA_903899015.1. Lineage (GTDB taxonomy): Bacteria > Armatimonadota > Fimbriimonadia > Fimbriimonadales > Fimbriimonadaceae > Fimbriimonas. The sequence goes on from CAIUHP010000043.1 coordinate 30,437, forward strand.
TCTGGTTACGGAGTTTTGACAGCAAAGGGAAAGATCATTGAACTCACATGCCGTAAAGGTGTCTTGGAACTGGACCAATTGAAGCTTGAAACGCATCATTCGTCCGCCAAAGTGATAGTGGGAAGTAAAACCGTCCCAGCAAAATCCACATCCCAATCAGGCTCGTTGGTGGTTAAGTTTGATACTTCAACTCATCTCGTTGTGGGGCAAAAAATGAAGATCCTGTTTAGCTAAAACAGGATCTTCACTACAGGAAACGCCTAAGCTTCAGGGCTTGATGCGGGTGATGACGGTGCCGCCAGTGCCCTTTTTGGTGGCAACGCTTTGTATCGTCCACAGGTCGGAGAGGTTGTCTCCATCAATCACCGAACTGCTGTAGTCTCCCCACGGACCGCCCTTTGTTGGCGCTAACCCTTCCGCCAACTTTAGGATTGGACGTAACGTGCCGCTTGGATCCTTGGCCTTTCTCCATGCGCAACGCGCCGAAATAAACATATCTTTGCCCGTTTCCTGGAAACCAACCAAGACATCCTTGTGCTTGTTTACCGCGATCGTGGTTTCGATATAGCTGGTAGTCGGACTGGACAGCAAGCCATCCTGAACAAACTTCCCGTCGAGCCGCACTTGATGCCACTGTACTCCTGCGCGACCATTAACATTTACGGTTTGAGAGAACCAGAGGAAGTTACTTTGAACCACTAAATTCTTAGGGTTTCGGTCTCCGGAAGCCGTTTTTGCCTCGGTGTCCTTCATAGGCGATGCTGGCGGCCATTCAAAGTATTGAAATTTGTGCGGAGCTTTAGCAACGGACGTTACAACCGGGATTCCCAAATGGTTCTCGCCAACGGTGGTCAAAACGATTTCATCATCCGTGAGCTCGACGAAGAGAAGATCATCCGTAGGATCCTGAGTATAAACAGGCTGACCCAGGTTGCCAGCGAAGTGATAGACCGTCGCCGGTTTGCCGGCCTTCAAGTCCGCTGTTCGCATCACAAACGTTTGCTCGGGGCCGCCGGGATAGGAGTAACCGATCCACTTTCGACTGTATCCGATGCCTCCCCCGTCCACGCCATGGCTGGCCGAAACAGGATAAGTATTCCAAGCTCCTCGTGGATCGGAAGTTTCTGAGACAGAAATGTTGACTGGCTTGATTTTTTCTTTGTCCCAGTAGGTCCAGAGATCAAAGGCAAAGATGTGGTTATGAGGATCAAAAAGTAACTTTGGATCGATGCCGTTATTGAATTCCCTTTGGGGAACACCATCAACATAAGTTCCCTTCTTGTCATAGATGATGATTCCACCGTTCGTTCCATGGAGAACGTATCCGCCACCAACTGCAATCTGTGGGTCGACTTGGCGATCACCATCGGAGGAACCTTCGAACTGGAGTCGACCATCTATGATGGTCGGATTGCCGCCCTGCTGACGTTTCGTCGCCTTTCCGCCCTTGTTAAAGGTGTCTTGATGAATTGGATTGACGATCTCGGTACGAACCGGCGCAATTTCGTGAAACGATAACGAGTTGAGACTCGCTGCCAACAAGAGAATCATGGACATTGCCTGTAGGTTATCTCAACCCACTAAAGCGAGCCTTAAGGGAAAGCCCCATCTAACTTAACATCGAGCACAACGAAGTGTTAGCATCCGAGGAGTCCCTCTTTCGCACCATCGACTCCAACAATGACTCAGCTCGTTCAAGAATGTTGGCACCCGAAGGTCCAATAGCGAGGCGCCCGGTGGGGCCAAGTAGTCGAAGTATCTCGATAGCGTTTTCGGCAACTCGAATCGCGAGAGAAATATCTCCCGAAAGCGCCTCAGCTTCTGCCATGAGAATAAGCGCACTTGCATGGCCAGACTGCGCATTCTCATCTCGGAACCGCTGAGCACTTTCTTGCAACAGTTCTTTGGCGAGTGGTGCTTGACCGAGGCCAAGTAATGCCTTTCCAGCACCCCGCAGAGAAGTAGCAAGCCCCAGGTTTTGATCAAGCGCCCTCCTCAGTTCGATCGCTTCGGAATGGATCTTATAAGCAGTCTGAAATTGCTTGTGTTCGCATTCCAAATCGCCAAGGTAGGTCAGAACAATGCCAAGAGTGTGATGAGTTGAGAGCCTTCGGCAGTCGGCAATACAATCTCGATAACCCTGCAAAGCAAGGTCTATAAATCCCAAATCCTCCTGCAGCCGCGACGCAGAACAGAGAATCTGACATGCCGTTCCCGTTGTCGCAGGCGACAATTCGCGGCATATCTGCGTTACAAGCGCATGCGATCGATGACTCTCGCCTAACCGATGCCAAGCGAATGCCCGGTAGATCGTCATGTGGTTCTTCGAGAGACGATCTCCGAGCTTGTCGGCCAATTCGATCACTCTTTGGGAAGTTCGTTCGACTCGTTTGAACTCGTCGTTCGAGAAAAAGGCCATCGCTAGGGCCATCCAACCTTCTAATTCGAGCCTAGTGTTGCCAACTTTACGGATAATTCTTAGGGCGACAATGGAATGCCGCTTCGCACTCAATGACCGCACCTCAAGTAGATCAATTCGACCTAAGAGCAGTTCAACCTCGCCGACATGTGGCTTGATAAGAGGCTCGCCCGCCAATTGTTCTAGCATCTGACGAGCTCTTCGCTGATCACCCTGACTAATGAAAAGTCTTACCAGTGAGATCCTTTCTGCGTGTCCAAACGACCGGCCAGCGGCTACGAATGTTTGCTCTAGCAGCGCCTGACCTTGACTGGGGGTACCCATTCGAATCCAAAACGGGACGAGAGCACGTACGAGATCGATGGCTGCCTCTCCCAAGCCTTGCTTGGTTAAGAACTCAAGAGTCTCTCGAATGGTTGGTGCACCCGCATCGGAAAGGTCTGGGCGTAATTGGACGAGCGGTTCAGTTTGCTTAGCATCCTTTAGGGCCTGTAAAACTAACTTGCCTGGATTGAGTTGAAGCTGTTCTTGAATGAGTTCCGCAAAGTCGTTATATTCTTTCTGGGCATTCGCCTCTCGACCAAGTGCTTTGAGCGCCTTAATCTTCGCGATTCTGGGCGAATCTTCAAACGGCTCCAACTTGATCGCCAACTCGGCAAGTTCAAGCGATTTTGAGGCGTCTGCCGAAAGAGCGTCTGCGGAAAGAAAGAGGACCGATTCGAGATAGGCTCTGGCAATTTGAGCACGCGCTTCAATAACCCAATCGTCATCAAATGTTGCCAGAAATGGACCTCGATAGCACGAGAATCTCTTCTCATGGCGAACTCTCGCTTCCTCGTGGGATTCTCCCTTTGGCGGTGGAGATAGAAACGCATCAATATCCGCTGTAACAAAATTCCGATCTAAAGCCAGAGAGCTTCGATCTGAAGTGAGGCCCTTATTTGATTCGTCCCCAAGAATCTCATTGAGATAGAGAACCGTTTGCCTTAGATTTTGCCGAGACCGTTCGGGGGGACGATCGGGCCATAGTGCTTCCGCGATCCTTTCTCGAGAAGTTGGTCCCTCGTGAATCAGCAAATACCCAAGAAGCGCGGGAATTCTGCTCCACCGAAATTGAGTGACAACCGACTCAGAAAATTCAATCGAGTAACTGCCAAGCAAGCAAACGTGAATATTACTGTCTTTTCGCGCCACTGGAATGGGAAGCAACATTGAATTACTTACTCTGTTACCCTATCATCTACCGCTGAGTTCAAGTGAACCACGAAATTGGCCAAAAGTTTCTCAATTAAGAGCTAAATAGGTTCTCGTTCTTGGCTTCTACTTCTGAAATGTGCGCCTTGATTTCCCTTATTCACCGCTTCGATTCTGTCAATTTTCTAGATATCCCAGCCTTTCCGAGCCAACATACTTCAAGCATGAATTTGAAGAATTTGGGTTTAACTCTGCTATTGGTTGGTAGCATCACAGTCTACGGAGCCCATGCCTCTACTCCAACCTATGCGGTGCTTAAGAAAATTCCACTAAAGGGCGAAGGAGGATGGGATTACCTCACGATTGATTCTGCGTCCCATCGTCTGTTTATCTCTCGAGGAACTCATGTCCAGGTCATGGACACGGTTTCTGGTTCAATCGTGGGTGATATTCAGAACACAATCGGAGTCCATGGAATTGCGTTAAACCACAAGATTGGGCGTGGCTACACGAGTAACGGTCGGGAGAACACCGTTACGGTTTTCAACCTAAAGACTTTAAAAGAAATAACCAAAATCAAAATCGATGGTCAGAATCCTGACGCCATTCTCTTTGATTCCGCATCCGATCGCATTTTCACTTTTAACGGAAGAAGCAGCGACGCTACTGCAATCGACACCAAGACGAATAAGGTCGTTGGCACGATCAAGCTACATGGCAAACCTGAATTCCCCCAGGCGGATGGTAAGGGAACGATCTTTGTCAACATCGAAGACACGAGCGAGATTCAGCAGATTAATTCGCAAAGCTTGACGGTAAGCAAGTCATGGAAGATTGCACCGGCTGAAGGGCCTTCCGGGATGGCAATGGATCACAAGCACCATTTGATCTTCTCGGTATGCGACGGATTGATGGCCATTTCGGATACCAAAGCTGGCAAGCTGATGCAAACGGCAAAAATCGGCGACGGCCCTGACGCGGCAGAATTCGACGCATCGTACGATCTCGCGATGAGTTCAAACGGCGGAAGTGGAACCCTTTCGGTGGTTGCTCGGAAAGCAAACGGACAGTATGAAACGGTTCAAACGCTGAACACACAAAAGGGAGCTCGAACCATGACCCTGGATACCAAAACGCACAAGATTTATCTCATCAGTGCGGAGTTTGGCGCTCCTGCTCCCGGATCTCGCTACCCTTCTGTGAAGCCGAACTCAGCTTTCATTCTCGTTGTGGGCCCGAAGTAATTCGGGTCCGTACGGTTCAGTTATTTAACGTGGGCTTTCATCCAGGGCTCGACAGCATCACCCCACACGTGATAGCCCTTTTCTGTTGGATGAAGGAAGTCACCCATCATGCTTCGGCTGATGGTTCCGTCCGGCTCCAAGAATTTCGCTCCGAAATCAAGGAAAGTGACATTGCGTTGATGCCCAATGGGTTCAAGAAGTTTGTTGACCTTGATCGCCATTAACCTGCCGGCGTCATCCGGTTTTTCACCTCTTGGAAAGATCGCTATGAGAAGGATCTTCGCCTTGGGCTTCTTCTGTCGAATCTTATCAACGATTGCTTGAACCCCATCTCGAATTTGTTCGGGCGTATTGATGAAGAAGTTGTTAGTACCGATCATAAGCGACACTGCTTCTAGCGGCATGTCATCGATCTCACCTTGCTCAAGCCGCCATAAAACATTCTCCGTGCGATCCCAACCAAAGCCAAGATCCACTGCGTCTCGATTTGCGTAATACGCTTGCCAAACAGGAGTCGGTTCGGTAAGTCCACGGTCAACCGGTGGTCCGCCAAAGAAATGATTGATGGAATCTCCGATGAAAGCCAAACGGCATTTATGTTCTCTGCCGTATTTCTTGGTGAGTTCAAACCGAGTCTGCCAATCGTAATTTCGATAATCTCGATTCTGAGTCACGGGTACAACCGCAGAATTCGTGGGATCTAAGGTTGTTTTAGGGTGCCTGCGCATCAATTTCGCGAGCGTTGGCTCCATCGCCATGGCCCACTTGCGATAGCCGAAAGCGAATGGATGCAATAGATCTGGCATGATCTCGGTAGAAATTTCACCTTTGGCATCAAGAAACGCATATCCGATGTCCAGGTAATTCACCTTGTGCGTCGGTGACCAACTTGCAAGTTGCTTATTGATTTCAGCAATCGACTTTCGAGACGCTGAATCCGGCTTATCGCGTGGGAAGATGCCGAGCAAGAGGACCTTAGTTGTCGGCGACAAGGTTTGGACTTTTTCACAGACTGCCTCAACTCCCGCAGCAATCTCATCCGGCGTGTTCGAATTCACGTTGTTCGTACCGATCATCACGACGGCGACTTTCGGCTTACACTTACCCATCTCGCCATTGTCCAACCGCCACAAAACATGCTGCGTCCGATCACCACTTATCCCGAGGTTGAGCGGCTTGTCTTCGCCGAAATAAAGGTCCCACGTGTCCTTTCCTCGGTTGTGGAAGTTGTCACCCGTATCCGGTTCACCTGCAAACGCATGGGTAATGGAGTCGCCAACAAAGACCAGTTTGGCCTCTCCTTTCTGTGCAACCTCCACCATTGCTCGGTGGCGATTCATCCACCATTCGTTATTTACAGGAGTAGGAACAACCGCCGAATTCTGAAAAGCCGTCAGAGCAAGCCCTAAGATCAAAGATGACACGGCTCATTATAGGCTTGACGTCTTGAGGGAGTAAGTCACCTTGGCTCAGAAATCGCCCATGTGGCGTCTTATTGACTCCCGCCTTCATCTATACTTTTTCGTCATGTATAGATACTTTTCGTCGAATATGACAAATAATTTTGAGTCATCAAAAACTAATATTTGAGGTGGTTCAGGACTTCTACAATGCACCTCAAGAATGCTTTCACTCTTATCGAACTTCTCGTCGTCATCGCCATCATCGCCATCTTGGCGGCGATTCTCTTTCCGGTCTTTAGCCAGGCTAAAGCGGCTGCCAAAAGCGCAGCCTGCTTGAGCAACACGAAGCAAATTGGAATCGCCGTTCAAATGTATCTGGCTGACAACGACGACCGAATGTTCTTCCGGTCGTCGACCCGACTCGGTAGCTCACGGTCCGGAATTATCGTGCCCACCAGCGACCCAAACGCCAATTTGATGAAATGGTGGAACCAACTGATACCCTATGTTCAGAGCTCCGATGTCTTCCACTGCCCAGCGGACCGAATGCCCAGCGGCACAACCGACACGATGCTCCAGGTTGACCGTCGAGGGACTAAGACGATTCCTCTTTCTTATGTGGCCAATTACTCAGCCGAAGACCTGACTTCTTCCGACGTGGATCGAGTCTCAGATGTGATCCTCATCGGAGAAAAATGGAATAAGGCTTCCGGGGACTCTAATTCGGGAGAAACTTGGCTGGAATTCACAGATGGTGATGGAAAAGAAGATCCCTCTAATCCCGGTCACATGCTCAAGTTCGCGGATCGGCACCAAAATGCCATGAACGCAACCTATTTTGACGGTCACTCTCATCGCGTTAAGCCCACTCAGATCTGGGCAAGCACATGGCTCTCAGGTTGCGTATTAGCTCATCGATTCCCGATTGCAAACGATTGCGACCTATCCTTTGCGGGATGCACCAAGACGACTGCGGATAACCTCTGCAACAAGTGGGCCAACCTGGTTCCTTATCCTGACAATTAAGAATCCAGGACGCTTGTCAGCACCGATCATTCGGTGCTGACGCCCGAGCACCGTGAAACTTTGTCCCGTTCTAATCTTACGATCAGCGTTTGACTCCGCTATCCTAGATGAGGCATGGCGAAGCTATTGGTCTCAAAAAGAAATGCGAAGCGAACAGTCCTTTTCGGAACCTGTTTCTCGCTCTTAATCGGAAGCATCTTTGCGGCTCCGAAAACCTCCGATCATGGCTCCGCAAAGGTCGATTTTAATCGAGATGTTCGACCGGTTCTTGACAAATGCCTTTCATGCCACGGCCACGATCCCAAAGCGATCCAAGCGGGACTAAGGCTCGACAACCGAGATGGCGCCACAAAACTCCTGTCTGACAAAGTCCGTGCCGTGGTCCCAGGGCATCCTGAGCAAAGCGAGATGATCGCTCGGATCAACGCGAAAAATCCGATGATGCTGATGCCTCCACCAAGTAGTAACCGCATTTTGTCGGCTGATGAGAAGGAAATACTCAGAGTTTGGATCGAGCAAGGTGCCCCATACAAGCAGCATTGGGCTTTCACTCAACCGGTGCGATCAACTCCTCCGCAAGTCTTACAGAAAAGCTGGGTCAAGAATCCGATCGATTCATTTATTCTAGCGAAGCTCGAGTCGTCCCGTCTGAAACCATCCAAGGAAGCAGATCGCCCCACCCTGCTCCGCCGGGTAAGCCTCGACCTAACGGGATTACCTCCAAGCCCTTCTGAACTTAAGGCTTTTGTTTCAGACAAAGCTCCAAATGCTTATGAGAAAGTCGTTGATCGATTGCTGCGCTCACCCCGATACGGTGAACGGATGGCGATGGATTGGATGGACCAGTCTCGCTATGCGGACAGTAATGGCTATCAGAACGACTACGAGAGATACCAGTACCGCTGGCGTGATTGGGTGATCAACGCATTCAACACCAACATGCCTTACGATGAATTCAGCGTCGAGCAACTTGCAGGTGACCTCCTTCCCAAGCCGACACGAGATCAGATTATTGCGACCGGCTTTTGTCGTAACAACCGGCTGAACACGGAAGGAGGAGCGATTCCGGAAGAGTATCACGTGGAATACGTCATCGATCGAGTCACGACCATGTCGTCTGTTTGGCTCGGACTCACCACCGGTTGCGCCCGATGCCACGATCACAAATACGATCCGATCAGCCAGAGAGAGTTTTACAGCCTCTGCTCCTACTTCAATAACGTTCCTGAAACGCTCATTGGTGAGGAGCGCCCCAAGAACTACCCACCATTGATCGAAGCTCCGTACCCCGAGCAATCAGCCGAGTTGAACCGACTCACAAAAGAAATCGGGGGCCTTCGAGCCAAGTTGAAGGGCTCAGTTGGGAGCCATCTTGACGAAGCACAGTCAGCGACGATTGCAAGAATCCCCTCTATTGAGCCGGGACGAATCGCGGAATATCACCTCGCAACTCAATTAGCGGCTGATGGGAAAGACCTTCCCCGCCTGACGTTGGTGGGAGACACTAAATTCTCGCTCGGAAGAGTCACCGGCTCAGTTCGGACCGATGAAAAGAGTTTCGTAAATCTTGGACCAGTCGGAGATTTCGAATGGAACCAATCTTTTTCCTATGGGGCTTGGATCCGACGTGAGAGTGATGGAGGTTCGCCACTTGCTCGAATGGACGAAGGAAGCGACTATCGGGGCTGGGACTTGCACTTGGTAGATGGCAAACTTGCCGTTCACTTAATTCATCAATGGCCTCAAAACGCGATCAAGGTCATAGCGAAGGACCCGATACCAAAAGGGGAATGGGTCCACGCATTCGCAACTTACGATGGCTCCGCCAAGGCATCCGGAGTGCATCTCTACGTGAACGGATTATCCGTTCCCTTCAACATCGAAGTTGATCACCTGACGGACACCATCCGAACCAATATCGACACGCATGTTGGACGCCGAAGCGGATCGGTCGCGGCCTTTACGGGAGAAATAGATACTCCCGTTTTGTATGGTCGGACGTTATCCCCGGCCGAAGTCCAGCAACTCGCGTCTGTATCCGCTTCAACGGTTCTTCTTTCCATTCCCATCGAAAAGCGCACGCCGGAGCAGCGGGAAGAAATCACGCGAGAGTGGCTCCGTTCACACGACGCAACGTTCAAGGCAACTTTAATGAAAGTTACCGAGATGGAACGCTCAAAGGCAAAAATACAGTCCGAGATTCCTACCGTAATGGTTATGAAGGAACTGCCGAAGCCTAGAGAAGCCTTTGTGCTTCTTCGAGGAATCTATGACCATCACGGAGATCCCGTTCTAGCTCAGACTCCCGCATTTCTACCGCCGCTACCGGCTGGAGTCAAAAATAATCGACTTGCCTTGGCCAAGTGGATCGTTTCTCCCCAAAATCCGCTCACCCCGCGAGTGACGGTGAATCGCATGTGGGAGCGACTTTTTGGCACGGGCCTGGTCGAGACCAGTGAAGATTTCGGAACGCGATCTTCCTTCCCCACCCATCCTGAACTACTCGACTGGCTGGCAACCGAGTTGATTGTTAAGAAGTGGGACCTTAAGTCGATGTGGAAGGAGATTGTGATGAGCGCAACCTACCGTCAGTCATCAGACATCACCCCCCAACTCCTAGCGCTCGACCCGGCCAATAAACTACTCGCTCGGGGACCTCGATTCCGATTGCCTGCAGAAGTTATTCGCGACCAAGCGATGTGTGCAGGGGGCTTTCTGGCAGAGAAGATTGGCGGTCCAAGTGTTCGCCCTTATCAGCCAAAAGGAATCTGGGACGAGACAGCGGGATTGAATGGAAACTTAAGAAATTACAAGAACGATTCTGGTAGCAATCTGCATCGTCGAAGTCTCTACACGATCTGGAAGCGAACCGCTCCGCCACCCAACATGGTGCTCTTTGACGTGCCATCCCGAGAGATTTGCAGTGTTCGGCGTCCTCGAACCGACACTCCTCTCCAAGCTCTCACTTTGATGAACGATGTGACGTATGTTGAGGCGGCTCGAGGTTTGGCTCAGCGGATTCTTAAGGAAGGAGGCGCAAGCCCCAAGACAAGAATCCAACTTGCGTTTCAACTCGTACTTTCACGAAATCCTACAAGTGCCGAGAACGCAATTTTCGAAAGAGCCATTTTGCGGGAGACCAAGCGATTCCGAGCCAATCCAGATTCGGCGAAGGCACTTTTGAAACAGGGGGATTTGCCATTAGCAAACATGGACCCCGTAGAACTCGCCGCATACACTCTTGCCGCAAGCACACTCTTAAACATGGACGAAGCCGTCACTAGGAAATAAGAAACCATGGATCAAATTCAAGCTCTTCAAGATCGAATCAATCGCCGTGTGTTTCTTAAGCGGGGTAGCGGGCTTGGCTTAGCAGCCCTCTTCTCGATGCTCGGAGTCGAAAACGTACTCGGTGACACTGGTTCCAGCCTCAACAAGGGGTTCGGCGGACTGCCAGGAATACAGACTTTGCCGGTTAAGACGAAGCGAGTGATCTACCTTTTCCAAAGTGGTGGACCTTCTCAAATGGAGCTTTTTGATCCCAAACCGGAACTCGAGAAACATCGTGCCGAAGACCTACCTGCGTCAGTTCGTAATGGGCAACGCCTAACGGGCATGACGTCGGGACAAGCGAAATTTCCGGTTGCTCCTAATATTTTTAAGTACGCCCAGCATGGCCAAGCCGGAATTTGGCTGAGTGAATTGCTTCCGCATCTAGGAGAAGTTGCCGATGAATGTTGCTTCATCCACTCCATGTTTACCGATGCGATCAACCACGACCCAGCGGTAACGTTCTTTCAAACCGGATCGCAAATTGCGGGGCGACCAAGCATCGGGTCTTGGTTGTCGTATGGATTAGGAACTCAAAATCGAGATTTGCCCGCTTATACGGTATTAACTTCCGTTGGCCAAGGAAGATCCGATCAACCTCTTTACGATCGGCTTTGGGGTTCTGGATTCGTGCCAACTCAACACCAAGGCGTGAAACTTCGAAACGCGGGCGATCCGGTGGTATATCTCTCGGACCCTGAAGGGGTCAATCGGGGAACGCGACGGGACATGCTAAGTGACCTCGCTGAGTTGAATAAGATTGAGTACGCAACCGCTCACGACCCTGAGATCAACACCCGAATTTCCCAATATGAGTTGGCATTCCGAATGCAGACTTCTGTTCCCGAGCTTACGGATATTTCTAAAGAACCGTCGAGTGTTTTAGAAATGTATGGTCCAGATGTGAAGCGACCAGGAACTTACGCATACAACTGCCTCTTAGCCCGACGATTGTCGGAGCGCGGGGTGCGATTTGTTCAACTGTTCCACATGGGATGGGACCAACATGGTGCCCTCCCCAGAGACATTAAGAGTCAATGCCAAGACACTGACCGAGCGAGTGCGGCGCTCGTCAAAGATCTCAAGCAACGCGGACTGCTCGATGAAACTCTGGTTGTCTGGGGTGGTGAATTCGGCAGAACGGTCTACTCTCAAGGCGACCTAACGATGACGAATTACGGCCGAGATCACCATCCGCGATGTTTCACAATCTGGATGGCGGGAGGCGGTATCAAACCTGGCCTGTCCTACGGACGGACCGATGATTATTCATACAATATCACGGAGAACCCGGTCAGCGTCCACGATTTGCATGCCACGATGCTCTATTTGATGGGCATTGATCACACTCGACTGACCTATCGATATCAAGGTCGTGACTTCCGACTCACCGACGTCTTTGGTGAAGTCGTCAAGGGGATATTGGCCTAAACCATCACAGTAACTCGCGAGGCACTACGGTTCTTGCTCCATTTGAGACCAAGCTTCCTGTAAGAGCTTCTTTCTCTCGGAATTGTAGGCAGTAGGGTTCGTCACATAGATCTCGTATTGCTCTTGTGCCCAGACTTCGATACGATTGCCGCATCCGATGAGCAGAACGGTATCTCCGATCGAGGCTTGATCTCGGTAGGTGCGCCGCAGCAGAAACCGACCCGCAGAATCTAGATTTCCAATATCTGAAGAGCCGACGATCAAGCGGTCAACAGTCTGTCGGCCGATTCCCTGTGGGGCTCGATCAGAAAGATAAGCGAGCAACTCATTCCAAACCTCCGCTGGTTTCAATTCGATGCAACCGATTGAGCCGATGGAAATTACGAAGTCCTTCCCCAGCCGATCTCTGAACGGTACGGGCATGCGTAACCGCCCCTTAGCGTCGACGGAGGCTTGGTGGCTTCCCAGAAAACGAGGTCGGTTAGAACTGGAGTCGAAGTTATTCACGTTTTAGACGTCTTCCTGCAAATTCTTAGGCCCTACCGAGTACGACTTGCCAGACCAAGTAAATGGCGCACGGCCCCATTAGGAGTACTGTCAAGACGCTAAAAAAGTTTGACCAAAACCCATTTGTGCGCGACCCGACGATCTTACGGTTGTTGCAGATGAGTAAGAGGACAATAACGAGGGGAGGAGCAACGATCCCGTTGAGAGCAGCCGAATAAACAAGCGCTCGAATCGGGTTGATCACCCCGATAAAGTTCAACAAACAACCCACGATGACAACCGCTGCGATGGTCAGATAGAACCCACGAGCTCGGTCAAATCTCCGATAAAGTCCATATTTCCAATTAAACGTCTCCGCCACCGAATAGGCAGCCGAGCCTGCAAGTGTGGGAATCGCTAAGAGACCGGTACCAATCATGCAGAGAGAAAAAATCCAATACGCATAAGGCCCCAAAGGCTGAAGCGCTTTGGCTGCATCTTGGGCGGTTTCAATGTCAGTGTGGCCAGATGCGTGCAAGGTACCTGCCGCAGCAATGACGATGAATAGCGCCACCAATTGAGAGGCAACCATTCCGATCGTCGTATCAGCACGGATATTTCGAATCTCCCGCTCCGTTACGGGTCGTGTTCGATGGCCGGGTTCGTCAGCGTTTCGATTGGAGATCTCGTCCTCCACTGTCTCTCCCGCCTGCCAAAAGAAAAGATACGGGGAGATCGTGGTACCCAGGAAAGCTACAATCGCTAAAATCGTGCTGGTCTTGAAGTCAATATGGGGCACGACAAGGCTCTTCCCTATTTCCATCCAATTGTTCTTAACTCCGGGATAGAACGCTACGACCACATAGCCCAAGAGCGAAAGACAAAGCCACTTGAGGACTCGCGAATAGATGCGATAGGGAATCAGGATTTGAGAAATGACGAGGATGCCCGTAAAGACGATAAGTCCTACTCCCACGGGTAGCCCGAACAGCATCTGAGTAGATGCCGCCATCACGTTTAGATCGGCATAGACATTGAAAATGTTGGCGAAAACCAGCAGAGAGACACATGAGTAGAGGAGCCACTTTGGGTAATGCTGTTTGATAACCGCCGCTAAGCCGTTGCCGGTTATCGCGGCCATCCGACCACACATCTCCTGCACCGCAATCATGAGAGGTATGCAAATGGGTACGAGCCAGAGCAGGAGGTAGCCGAATTGAGCCCCGTTTGCCGAATAAGTGCCGATTCCAGACGGATCGTCATCCGCAGCTCCGGTGACAAGTCCTGGTCCGACGCTTTTGTACCACGGACTCTTTTCCTGAACGCTCGAAGAGGTATTTTGAGCTACATCTATGTCGAGAAAATCTTGCTCGACTCCACGCCGTACTTTCTCCTTCCTTTCAACTCGATTTTTAGACATCGTTATAGGGTCTTGCTTAAGAGACTCGATTCAGCAGAAAGCGTTCCCCTTTTTTGGGACGCTCAGTAGGCATCCAATTACCGGAAGAACCTAGCCCTTCACTCCGCCTAGCTTAATTCCTTCAACGAAGGTTCTCTGTGCGAGGAAGAAAAGGGTAACTAACGGCAGAGTCATCACGACGGACATCGCCATCATACGTCCCCAATCGGATGAATATTGACCTTGGAGACGAGCAAGTCCGATAGCAAGGGTGTACTTCTCATCGTCCATCAAGTACAGCAAAGGCCCAAGGAAGTCGTTCCAAGCTCCGATGAAACTAAAGACCGCGACGACCGCAAGTGCAGCCTTCGAAAGCGGCAAAACGATCGTCGCCCAGATTCGAACGTCGCTAGCACCATCAATTCTTGCTGCCTCCATTAGGGAGGCGGGAATGGTTCGATAGAACTGACGCAGCATAAAGACGAAGAAGGCATTGCCACAAAAGGCAGGCACGACCAAAGGGAGGATCGTATTGATCCAACCAAGCCCCTTAAAGGTTTGGAAAAGGGGAATCATGGTGACTTGAGCCGGCAGCATCATCGTTGCAAGCATCGCCCAGAACAGAATTTCCCGTCCCTTCCATTGAACACATGCCAAGCCATAAGCCGCAAGCGAACAGCTGAGCACCGTTCCCAAAACTACTAACACGCAGATCACTAAGGTGTTCTTGAGCATGTGAAAGAACGGAAACGCCTTAAATCCGTCCGAGTAGTTGCTCCATTCTAAGTGAGGACGCAAAGTCAATTGGTTGGAATCAACCGTTAACTTTGCACCTTTCTTCGGCCCTTCCATCACTTCGATGACTTGATTGGCTCCACTGCGAGACACCGGTTTAACTTCCACCCGTGATCCATCGAGTTCCATCGTTTGTGCCTTAGGCACGAGATCAAATTCCGACTTTCCTACCTGATCTTCTGTTTTTAGAGAGGTACTGATTTGCCAAACAAACGGCAAAGTGAAGAGCACTGCGAACAGCACCAGAACAACCCAACCAACCGTGCGATTTAAGGAAATTTTCATTGCTCGTACTGCACGTGTTTCGAAGAAGACCGCATCACGATTGCGGTTGCGGCAAGGATGATGGCGAACAGCACCCAAGCCATTGCAGACGCATAACCGAGCCGAAACTCAGTGAACGCACTATTGAATAAGTGAAGGCAATAGAATAGCGTGCTATCCCATGGACCGCCCTTAGTCATGACAAATGCCCGAGCGAACTCCTGAAATCCTCCAATGAGCCCCATCACTCCCGTAAAGAGGAGCACCGGCGAAATCATTGGGATGGTCACATGGCGAAATCGTTGGCTAGGTCCCGCTCCGTCCAGTTCAGCAGCTTCAAAAAGCTCCTTCGGTACATCTTGAAGCGCCGCAACATATAACACCGCTCCACCGCCGGCTCCCCATAGAGACATGAGCACTAGGCCAGGTAAAGCCCAATGCTCATCCGAAAGCCAACCGGGGACCCAAGCTTCCGGCATGTGCATCGCTCGAAAGAACGTATTGACTAAACCTTGCTGTGGGTTGAGTAATCGGACCCATAAAACGGAGTTAGCAACGAGAGGAACAACCGTAGGCAAGAAGAATAGAGTCCGAAAAACTTTGATGCCTGAGACTTTCTGGTTGAGAAGCAAAGCCAGCCCAAGCCCAACAATCATGCCTAGAGGCACAGAGAGCAAGACATAAGTAAACGTGTTTCGAACCGAGTGCCAAAACCGATCATCTCGTGCTAATTCGACGTAGTTTGCGGCTCCAACGAACCGCGGAGGGTCGAGAATGGGATAGTTGCAGAGGCTAAACCAAAGAGAAGCCAAAACAGGCAAGATCGTAAAGGCGACCAACCCAAATATAAGGGGCGAGCAGAACGCAATTCCGGTGAATGTGCGCGACTTCATTTCTGTTTTTGCTCCTTGTTTTCATGCTGAGCGAGATCATCCGCAACTGCCTCAAGTCGCTTAGAAACATCGACCCTCACTTTCCCCAGGGCTGCGGCGGGAGCTTTCCCACCATACAGGACTTCATCCATCGCCCGACCAATTCGTTCCATGTAGTAGCCTTGAACCGGCATCAGCGTTCTTACATGCTTCGCATTCGCCAAGATCTTATAGAAGACACCGCGTATGGGATCCTTGCTCAATCGCTCGAAAACTTGACTCTTGGCATAGGCGGGGAATTGCTCCATTTCGTTCGCTTCGATCGTCGTCGCTTCTTTGGAAGTACACATCCACTTAATAAATTCGAAAGCCTCTGGTCGCACCTTTTTATTTCGTGGAACTGCGAGGGACCATCCTCCAATCCAACCGTTAGGATATTCGCCATCCAACGGCGCTGGAATGAGACCGATGCCAAAATCCATGGTGGGTGCGTACTTACGAAGTTGTTTGATTTGGGACACGTGCATCAACCTCATCGCTGACTTTCCTGCAAAGAACGGATCGTTGCCAATCCCGATAACTTGGGTCGTGAACGAATTCACTTTGCGAACATCGTATTTGCGACCAAATTTCGCCATCCACTCCAAAGCCTCCACCACCTTCGGATCGTCTGCGGTTACGGTTCCTAAGGGATGGTCTTGGTCGGGCTCCTTATAGAGACTTCCTCCAAAGGCGTAGCCCCAAGTAAACATGGAATTGGCGCCTTCCCATTCCCACGGGTTGATTCCCAAGATCGAGATATTCCCTTGCTTATCAACCACCGTCAATTTGTCTGCCATCCGATCGAGGTCGTCGATGGTTCGAGGCGGTTTTTCAGGATCGAGTCCCGCTTTCCGAAACATATCCTTGTTCCAAACGAAAGCAAAGTTCGGGTCTGCCCCCCAAGGAATCGCGTATACATGGTTCCTAAAGGTGCTTTCCTTCCAACGAGGAATCCAGAAATCTTCTTTCTTTAAGTCACTCTTCTCGAAGGATTCGGTCAGGTCGGCAAGCGCTCCCCGAGCAGCCCATTCCGAGAGTTGTTGTCCATCGACAAACGTAACATCGGGTCCGACCCCACCAGCAATCGCCAAAAACAACTTCTGACTACTTGTTAGGTCATTCGAGGCAAAAGACATGCGAACTTTGATGCCTGGATGAGATCGCTCAAACTCCGCAACCACATGATCCAAAGCAGGTTGCAAACTCGCATCAAAGGGCTGCCAAACCGTGATGACATGCGGCTCGGGGCCGGGTTGAGGAAGACAACCTCCTACCAATAGTCCCAACGAAGCACCAATAACCAGCCTCCCTACGAGGCTCAATCGAGGATAAATCGGTCGAGGGCGACGCATCGCTTCATTGCGTGGCAGGTAGGTCAAGGACACCATTCTAACGATGGAAACGGTCGCGGTCAAATACTTATTTTTGAAAGTCGTCCGGATGGTTCGAGTGCATCCGAGCAATCGGGTTTTACAACCCAAAATTAAGGGGGCAGTCGGACATACTAGCCTCCGATTTGCTGGCTACCTACCATTGAATCCTTCAATCAATGAGGGTGAATACCGTTGTTGGATTTCAATGAGCCAAGTGAAGTCCGGGGGAAACTCGAACAATCCTTGGGAAGAATTAGCCGTATTGAACACCTTCTATCGGTTTGAAAGGTCTTCCGGTCTTGGATCGAAAGCGAATTGGCACAGACACACGTTTGGTCCCACTGAGCGTGTAGAAGACCCCAAAGTGTAAGTGGGGCTCCGATGAAAAGCCTGTGTTCCCGGAGTAACCGAGAAGTTGTCCTTCCTCGACTTTTTGCCCGAGCTTGACAACTACGCCTTTGTGCTTCAGGTGAATATATTCGGCAAATGTTCCGTCATCATGCCGGATGAAAATATAGTTTTCAGTGTGGAGAAACCGGTCTTCGGCTCCGCCCAAGGTGCTGTCCGAACGGATGCCGACAACCACTCCTTTTCGGCATGCACAAATGGGTGTTCCAACCGGCATGCGAAAATCAATCGCCTGCTCGTCGGGCGTGCCTCTCTGGTGAGTAAACGATCCATAGGCAGCTTGAGAGATCGTGAACTTGCCACGAGTAAATGGTAGGTGATAAAGGAACGTCTTGGGCTTTTGATGGATCGAGCGACCATATTTCCAGTCGTAGCTCCAGTAATAACTCCACGTTCGATTCTTGTTGATCGGAGTGAACCGTACGAGAAAGTGGCGTCCAGGGCTCGAAATCTCGGTTCGCATCGGAAGTCGAATGGCCGATTTCATATTCTTCAGATCGGCTGACAACGAAATTGAGATGTCGGATACGTCTTTGAGCTCGACATATACCTTCACTTCATTGTCTGATTTCATTTCAGAAAACTTGACATTCGGATCCTCGGCACTGGCCCATCCACTCAGGGCCATTGCTCCAAATAAGATGCCAAGCACGAGGCGCATGGCGAGCGCCGCGATCCGTAGTATCAAGCGTAAATAAGAACGGTTCAGGACAGCCACGTCTTTAATTGTGGAAGAGCTTGACTGCCCCAGAAAACATGGTCGCCTTGAAAAAGCTCGCTCTTAAACGAAGCGGAAGCGTCCACCGACTCATAAATTACTTCTGCTCGCTGGCAAGCCGCCTTAAAAGCCTCGGCAGGGAAAATGTGATCTTCAGTTCCGCTTTCGACGAACAGCTTGCGAGGCGCAATCAATGCAACCATATCCGGCATCTCGACAACCTTCGCCAATCCACACGCGAAGTTATCAGAACAATGTTCGATGCTTATGATCGAATCAAAAAAGGTGTTGAAGTACCCACTGACCACCGCTGCAGCATATCGAGGTTCCAGACACGCCGCCCAAAAAGCGACCAATCCACCGCCGGATATTCCCACGATACCGATGTTATTTGAGTCGACTTCAGGTCGCGAGCTCAGATAATTGAACGCCGCGATGGCGTCCCAAGTACGCCAGGCAATCATGGACTGTCCGAGCATGAGTGCCGCCATGCTATCTCTCAAGCACGAACTTCCTTTATCCTTATCTACTTCTGATTTACGGTGACCGAAACTGATCGGCTCGATGGCGAGGGTAACCAACCCCTGTCGAACAAACTGTAATGCAAATTGGTTCTGGTAATCCAACTCCGCAGTCCCAACCAAGGCATCTACTCCAGCACCATGACCGGGAACACAAACCACCGCTGGCCCAGGACTTGTCGTTCCATCAGGAATGAGTAAGTAGGCAAAAACTCTCATTCCCGGTTGCGATCCGAACGTGACCGTTAACTTCCTAAATCCGTCTTCTTGAGATTCACTGTGAATTTCAGGTTGCAAGGCATCCATTTGAAGCTGATCTATGCCTATGCACTCCGACAAACGCGCTCGCAATTGACTGGTCCAGGCATCACTGACGCCTGAATTCCACTCAAATTCTCGCGTCGTGGTCCGTATCTTTTCTAAAGCAAAACTTCTTGGATCTAGGTTTTTCACGTTTTTCCTAACTAAAGTCGGTCGGCAGCGATTGAGTGATGCAAAGCTTAAGAATCATTAACTAACGAAGGTAGGTGTGTTCCGACAATGATGTGATTCAGGTAGCTTCAAAGAAGCACCTAGAATTATTCTCAGGCGCTGGAATTCCCCATGTCCCTCAAGAAAACCAACCGTATCCTTCGCTGCAGTACGACTGCAATCGCGATGGCGGCCGTTTGTGCCTCTCAGGCTCAGACTTCGCCCCCCATCGACATCACTCAAGGCAACACCTTGTTCGTCGTTCCTTATGCCCACCTTGACACTCAATGGAGATGGGCTTATCCGCAAACGATCCGAGAATACTTAGCCAACACGCTCACGCGTAACTTTAGCCTCATTGAGAACAATCCGCATTACATCTTCAACTTTAGTGGTTCGCGCCGCTACGAAATGATGAAAGAGTATTACCCTGCGGATTACCAGAAGATGAAGGCCTATATTCAGGCTGGCCGATGGTTCCCATGTGGATCTTCGGTTGACGAAGGGGATGCCAATGTCCCTTCAGGAGAATCGATCGTTCGGCACGTTCTCTATGGCAATCACTACTTCCGCAAGGAATTTGGGGTGGCTAGCCAGGAATTCATGTTGCCTGATTGCTTCGGTTTCCCCTATGCGCTTCCATCGCTACTTGCTCATTGCGGAGTAAAAGGATTTTCGACTCAAAAACTGACTTGGGGTTCCGCGGTTGGTATCCCTTTCAAAGTTGGTGTCTGGGAGGGACCAGACGGTCGAAGCGTGGTTGCAGCACTTGATCCAGGAGCATACAGCGGAGATGTTGCGGAAGACTTAAGCCAAAACACAAGCTGGCTTGCCCGCATTCAAAATACCGGTCGCCTTTCCGGAGCATATGTCGATTACCACTATTACGGAACGGGTGATACCGGTGGAGCTCCTCGACCTCGATCTGTTCAGTGGATCGAGAAGAGCATTGCTGGCACAGGTCCAGTTAAGGTTGTCTCATCGAAGGCCGATGCAATGTTCAATGCTCTGAAGCCAGAGCAAATTGCTAAGTTGCCTCGCTACAAAGGTGAACTACTGCTCACTCAGCATAGTGCAGGTTCGATTAGTTCCGAAGCCTACATGAAGCGGTGGAATCGAAAGACAGAGCTACTCGCGGATGCCGCAGAAAAGTCTTCCATTGCCGCGATGCTCTTCGGTGGAGTTGCCTACCCAGCCGATCGATTGTATAAAGGATGGGATCTGGTTCTCGGTTCTCAGATGCATGACATGCTCCCTGGCACGTCGATTCCAAAGGCATACGAATATTGCTGGAACGACTTCCTTCTCGCTCAGAACATTTTTGCGAACACGGAATCCGATGCAGTCGGAGTTGTTGCCAAGCAGATGAACACGAAGACAAAGGGCACACCTTTGGTCGTATTCAATCCACTTTCGATTGCCCGAAATGATGTCGTCGAAGCTACGATCAACAACTTCCCTTCAAAGGGTTCCGTTGTTGTAAGTGGCCCCGATGGAATTGCAGTTCCGACCCAGGTACTTACGCGCACAGCGGACTCGGTTAAGGTTGCCTTCTCCGCACAGGTTGGTCCTACTGGATTCACCGTATTCTCGGTCCAGTCCGTTCCTTCTGCTAAGCATCAGTCTACGGACCTTAAGATTGATTCTCGCCACCTTGAGAACCAGAACTTCAAGGTGACAGTCAACGATGCAGGCGATATCTCGTCGATTATCGACAAGCGATCCCATCATGAGGTGCTCAAATCCCCTTCGCGATACGAAATGCAGTACGAGAACCCAGGTCAGTATCCGGCATGGAACATGGACTGGGCGGATGCCAAACTTCCTCCTCGTGACATCGTTACCGGCCCTGCAAAGTTTCGAATCGTCGAGAATGGCCCGACTCGAGTGACACTTGAGGTTGAGCGCAAGGCGAAGGGTTCCAAGTTCGTTCAGGACATTCGATTGACACCGAACAGCACGAAGATCGAGGTTGTCAACAACATCGATTGGGCAACCCGAGAGCGTGCTCTTAAGATCTCGTTCCCGCTTACAAGCGGCAATCCCGAAGCAACTTACGACCTCCAGCTTGGCACCACCAAGCGTGGTAACAATGACCCGAAGAAATATGAGGTTCCTCAGCACCAGTGGTTCGATCTAACGAAGTCAGACGCGAGCTATGGCGCTGGCATTCTCAACGATTCGAAATTTGCTTCTGACAAGCCAAACGACAATACGGTTCGTCTGACCTTGATCTACACACCCGGCGTTCGAGGCGGGACCGAAGACCAGGCGACTCAGGATTTTGGACGCCACCAAATTACCTACGCGATCGCTCCTCACAGTGGCGATTGGAGAGAAGGACAGATTCCTTGGCAAGCCAAGAGATTGAATCAGCCTCTCCGAGCGTTCGTCACAACACCCCATTCCGGCCCCTTGGGCAAGACGTTCTCGCTGGTTTCAACTAGCAGCAAAGACGTTGAAGTCCAAGCCTTGAAGAAGGCAGAAGACAGCAACGAAATCGTCGTTCGCCTCCGAGAAATCAACGGTACCGGTGCGAAAGGAGTTCACGTAACTTTCCCTCGAGCAGTCATCGCAGCTCGTGAGGTGAACGGTCAGGAGCAACCATTAGGATCGGCAACCGTCGCAAACGGCAAATTGGTCGCTAACGTTCCTGCCTATTCGCTCAAGACATATGCGCTCACACTTGTGTCGCCTTTGAGTTCTGCCTCCTTAATGGCTAGCAAGCAGGTTTCACTGCCCTACAACGCTGATGTCGTTTCTACCGACGCCAACCCTGGCGATGGAATGTTTGCAAACAGTCGATCTTTGCCCGCAGAGCAGCTTCCGTCTACTCTCACGGTGGATGAAATCAAATTTGGATTTGGTTCCAAAGCAAATGGCGCAAAGAACGCAGTTGTGGCCAAGGGACAAACAATAAAGATTCCAGCCGGATTCTCGAAGGTTTATCTTGTCGCGGCTGCCGACGAAGACACCACCGGCACGTTCCATGTAGGGAACAAATCAGCGACACTCGCCATTCAAGCTTGGAGGGGATATGTTGGCTCTTGGGACAATCGACTTTGGTCAGTTGATCCGGGTCCCGACTTCAATAACTACGGCGACACCATGAACGGCTTGAAACCGGGATATGTGAAGAAAAGCGAGGTCGCTTGGTACGCCTCTCACAACCATTCGGCCAAAGGAAACTCCTTCTACGATTACAGCTACCTGTACAAGTATGGAATTGAGATTCCTGACGGAGCGACTCAAGTTGTCCTTCCTAACAATCCTCGCATCAAGGTTCTTGCCATGTCGGTTGCAAAGTCGGGTCATGATGACCTCGTGGCGGCCCAGCCACTGAGCGACACGCTGGCCGGTCATAAGCCAGACGGCGTGCCAACCGTGACTCCTGCATCAGGACACTTCAAGGATGCAACTTATGTAAGGATTGATCCTCCTCTGTACTTCCACGCCGGAAGTATTCACTACACGACTGATGGATCAACGCCAACTGCGAAATCTCCGACCTATAAGTCGCCGATCGTCCTGAGCAACCCGACGATTCTGAAGGTTGTTCAAGAAGACACTGAGGGCAAACTCGGAGCAGTCACGTCCACTCGACTCGACATCGAGGACACGACCGCTCCTAGCGTCACCTCGGCATTGGTTGCACCTGAACTGAGCATTGCAAAGGTGACCTTCTCGGAGCCAGTCTCCAAATCCACGGCAGAAGATACAGCTCACTACGACTTCGGATCCGATGTCAAAGTTAGCTCAGCGAAGTTGGGTTCTGATCATCGATCCGTCGATCTCGTACTAGAAGCAACCGACGGTCTTGCGAAGGTGAATAGCCTGACCGTGACTGGTGTTCAAGACTTGGCGAAGGTACCAAACGCATCCAAGGCAACCGCACACGTGGAAGTCAAGAGTGCAATCTTCACAAGCCCAGTCTTGGAGCCAAAGACTTCACGAGTCTTCAACTCCATTTCGGGGATGCCCGTTCACGCGACGGATCCTTGGACGTTGAACTTGTTCTGCAAGATTGACGACCAACCGGAGGATCGAACGATGATCGCTGGCTTTGGCCGATCGATCGATGGTCGAACGGGAACTGGTCGCTACTTCACCAAGTTTGCTCGAGGAATCAACTTCTGGATTGCAAACCGCGATATCGCGACGAATACCCCGATCGATCTTGGTAAGTGGCAGATGCTAACCGCAACTTACGACGGTACAACTCTTCGTCTGTACAAGAACGGTGAGAAGTTTGCCGAAGAGCAAGTTCAGCTTGAGAACGATAGCGCTCAAGTTCGAGTGATGCCACTAGACGCTTGGGAACGCAAGCGACGATTCGGCGGTGAAGTTCGGGACCTGACTGTTTGGGACCTCAACCTTACCCCATCCGCAATCAAACGACTGTGGGAATCAAAACAAAACCCGTGAAAGGGTTAACTGCCTGTCGACGGCTGCTCAGTATTTGGGCAGCCGTCGCGCTGGCAACCTTCGCCGTCGCGCATCCGGCCAACGTTCCGGTTGCGCGAGCAAAGGTCCAAGTCGATGGACACGTTGATTTATCCGTTACCTTCGATATCCTAGCCTTCATCCTCGACCAGACTCCTGAACTCGTCTTGGATGCTCCCATGAACGGATTGCTCGATGGTTCCCCCACCGATTTGCAAGCTCGATTGGATGCCGCAAAGAAACGATTTACGGAAGGGCTCAGCATTGGAGGGCCCGATAACCCTGGGGTCATCGACTCCATTTCACTCCCGACTGCGCTAGAGATTCGACAGTCAGTGGTTGGGCAGCAGCCGCGATTGCCAGTTATGATGACCGCGACCATCAGGTGCCACTTCAAGAAGGGGACCTCGAAGAGTCGATTTCAATTTCCAGAAGTAATGGGTCCGGTTGTCTTGAGCACCGAATTCCCGTATCAAGAAGCAAGTTCTGAATCGGTTGAGCCTGGCGATTGGAGCCAAGAGCTCATGATTCCGACGCAAGCCCAGATCGACGCGGTAGCTGCCTCCATTCGTAAGAACATGGCCCACACCGCGGTGGTCGCTAAGCTACCGACCGAACTCCAAGCAAAAACGGCCATCCAAAAACGTTATAACGAGTGGTCGAAAGCTTACAAGTCCCACGATTTGAACACGCTCTTTCAGATATTGACACCCGACTACGTAATCAAGACCGCTAAGGGCGCCACGATCACTCATGATGAGTACGCGGTCATGCTGAAACTGCGAAAGCAAAAGCATAGTGACACCACGCTGTATCGCACAGAAATAGTCCGAATGACTCTGCGCGACGGTGTCGCCGCCGTATGGTCGCGCGAGATTACGACCGATCCGGGACTAAATCAAAAGACTGGGAAATCCGAACCCGTCAGCTACCAACACGACTACATCGACCTTTGGGTTCATTCGAAAGGCACCTGGAAATTGCGTAGCACTTCAACCCAAAAGGAACAGATCGTGAAAGCTCCGTCGGGCTAACCTTGCCTGTTCTCAGGAACCACCCGCCAATTTCTCGATGGCTTCCGCCAGTTTCAGGCGGTATTCCCTAAACTCTGAAACTGGCCACTTCGCGTTGTGGTCCCGGTCGCCAAGTTGAAATGCTCCCAGCTTATCGTCTAAGAGTTTCTGAGCGGACTTGGCATAAGGATGATTGGGATGGGCGTGAATCAAGCGCTCGAGGGTTAACATAGACCGATAGTCATCAATCCCGGCTCGAATGTCTCGATCGAAATGAATCGTTGGGATCATCTCCATCCTGCTATTCGTAACGCACCAGGCGTAGTCATCTTCACGACAATCCAGTGCGTAAAAAGGATCACCTGCAGCGGCATTCCAATGCCACGACAATCGGAACTTCATGCCAAATTCTTGGGCAGCTTTAAACATGTAAGTCCCAAAAGTCCACCGATTCCCGCCGTTATAAAAGGCCCACTGATTTCCAGCTTGATGAATCGTCGAAACACTCAACGTGTCGTGCTCATTGAGATTCGGAATCTTTAATGCTTTGACCAGCGGTAGCCGAACATCGTCTGGCTTAGGGTTCGTAATACTTGTCGCTCCGGTTGTGAGGATCCCAGCCGGGGCCGCTTCTCTCCATGCTTCCGCATTCGTAATCGCTCGGTCGACCTCCTCTTTGGTAACCGGTTCGTCGCACAAGTTGAATGCCACCGGAAGCCAACCAGAGGCTTTGGCATGGTCATCGATCGCCCGAAGAATCGGCCTCAAGAAGTCAATGTAATTTGAGAATCCCGCTTTCTTCATAGCTTCGTTATCAACATGGTAGTTGTCGAAGCCCTGGATTCCTCCGTTGTAATTAACGACAATGGATCGAAAGCCCGCCGCCTTGGCGTCTGACATCTGCTCATCGGCCTTTGCGAAATCGATAATCGGCTTCTCGTGATTCCAGCCCGTGAGCTTGAGTGTTGGAATCCCAGAGAAGGTGGTGCACCCGAAACTCGCCATTTTTGCCATTGAGAGCCGTGAAATCATACGGTTTCTATCCCCAAGATCTTCGGCAAACCAAGGTAAGTCAATCGTATTCCCCCATGGACCGGCTGCAACATCGAGTGGATCCAGTCGAGTCGCAAATAGGCGAACCGAAAGATCAATCGTTTCTCGACTTCCATCCGCGAACCTAAGCACAACTTGGCCCTTGTAGGTTCCGGCCTTAAGAGATCGAGGTGTATTTAGGGTCAGCCAGAACGTGGTCGTCGTATTGGCATGAAGTTCAGCCTCACTCCTGGGCAGTATGAACCGAGGGGCAATTGTGAAGACTGAACCTTCCGGCGTGACACGGGTAATTCGATGCGAAAGGAGTCCTGGTTGAATCGCGCTACTTGGAATCCGTGCGGAGCCTGAGATTAAGTCCGTTGCCGAAATGACAACCTTGCCGAGTGAACGAAAAGGTTTGATCGAGAAAACGATCGGCTCCATTTGGCCCGCATTAGCAAATAAATTCAAATGGTTCGTGATTTCAGATCGACGTGGAATCGCATTGACCGGAACGTCTTCCATCCAGTCTCGAGCAAATAACACATGGCCTTTCGCCAATTCGGCACTCGTGGGCACAAACGCTGGAACCAATCCCTTCGAGTCTCGATTGCTTGATGGAGCAATTCGCTTGAATGAATTGTCAAAATTGAATCGTCGCTTTTCTAAAAGTTGGGCTAGGTATTTCTGCCCTTTCACGGCATCGGCTACCGGATAAATGACGAGCGCCGACACCGAATCTCCCAGTCCTTCTGCTTTGAAATCCAAATCGAGGTGACCGTCCTTAACGTCGACGTCAAACTCCTTTTCGTGGAATATTTCTCGCTGATATTTGTCGAAAGTATTGTCTTCCAGCCGGTCTTCAACATCGGCAAAGCGGTAATAACGCTTCAAGAACGCTGGTAAATCTACTACGTCGTGGACAACTTCTACCCCGTTTGCTTTCACCGACCGCTCGCGATAAACCGGATACTCCCCCCAGAACCCGGATGGGTTGTCGAGGTTTAGAAAGACGTGATATTTTCCGTTCGGCATATTGGCACGAAAGCCACCAGTAAAGAATGCCATCCCTCGCTGGTACAACGGATCGGGTTGAAGAACATCGTAAGCGTAAGTACTTGGTCCGTGAATAAGCCCAAACCCTGATTGGGGTGAATAGATCGTGTTGGGTGAAACTGCCGTGAACCCCTTCATGACGTGACCATTTGCCGGCCCAAAGGAAAACGCCAGTAATCCTGGAATGACAAGCGCGCTAGAAGGATCCTTCTCCAACCTCAAATTATCAAAATAGATTGGCGCTTTCGCATCTCCGATGCTTAACACGAACACGTTTATCTGAGATTTGATGAGTGGGCGACCAGGACGCGCCTTTTCACCCACAAACAGATCGGTTGGAACAACGAGGGTGGAATTTCCGGGCGGGACGACCGTGTTATAGTTCACCCTGGTCCAATAATCTCTGGTTCCCTTGTCATGAATCTCGACATAGATCTGAGTCGGCTCGGTCGATTCATTGAACACATTAGCTTTTAAGTAATCGAATCCCGACCAATCTTGTGCGCCATCTAAGACAACGTAACCCTTCTCTAGCTTCAAGGAGTATTCACCGGGTCTGGAATGCTGAGCGCTTGCCGTCGCTTCTCCGCCTCCGCTCACAGTGAATGGCGCGACACTCCCTCTTTTGAGGTGAATCATCTCCCTAGTCGATGCTTGGTAAATCGGATGCAGCAAGCATAAGGCAGTCCCAGAAATGGTCAGAAGGCTCAGTAGAACAGGAAGCCGTGATCGGATTATTTGTCTTAGTTGCATGGCCCTCAAATGAATCTTGCGCCCTCCTAGTTTGCCCCTAAATCTGATTCCCGTAAAGATGCTGGAACCTTGCACCCAAATGCAAAATCCAGCCGTTCTATTTCTGTGGCAGTTAATACCGGTTTTTCGGGAAATGAGATTTATTGTTTAGCTAAGAAGGGGCTGAGCCCCGGCGAGATGGTCATTGGAAACAGTGTCTGTTCGATGGGGTTTATTGGGACGATCGGTTCCGGTCTTAAGACTCTCGCAGGCGGAGAAGTCGAGCAGGTCACCGAAGTTGTCCACGAGGGCCGCATGCAAGCCCTAGAGCGTATGCAAGCGTGGAGTGACCTGCGGGGAGCAGTTGGAATTTCGGGAGTAACGACTGAGCTCGTCCAACATGGGGGCAGCACCGAGTTTCTGAGTATTGGATCAGCAGTTCACCGGCCAGGTTATTCAGCGCCAGGTCTGGAATTCACCTCCTCGTCCAATGGTCAAGAGTTATATTGCCAAATTGACTCAGGGTTCAAACCGCTCCATTTTGCGTTTGGTAACGTTGCCTACTCCATAGGTCTCGGCGGAGGAATTGCAGGAGCGTTTCGCGGGTTGGCTAAGGGCGAAGTCAAGGAATATAGCGACGTATTCAATCACACTCGCCACCTAGCGTTGCAACGAATCCAGGCAGACGCGCGCAATCGGGGTGCTAACTGCGTTGTTGGAATCAAAACTTCCATTATTCCGTTCCACGGAATGCAGGAAATGGTGATGGTCGGCACGGCCGCAAGACACGAAGCTTACATGTCTGGCTACGATTCGGCTCCCGCAACCAGTGATCTGACTTGTGAAGAAACGTGGAACATGGCGAACCTCGGTTATCTGCCGATTCGGTTAGTTCTCGGGTGCTCCATCTACTCGATCGGATTCGTAGGAGGCATCGCCGCCGCATTTAAGTCACTAGCCAAAGGAGAAATAAGCGAACTCACTAAGCTGATCTATGACGCCCGTGAAAGTGCGCTCCATCACATTAGTCGCGACGCCGATGAATGTAGTGCGGACGATGTGGTTGGAATCAAGACCTACGTCTATTCGCTAGGTAACGGGATCGTCGAGTTCCTCGCAATCGGGACAGCGGTTAAAAAAATGCCGGGCGTGACAACTCTCTCGGAGAACTTGCCACCCCAAGCCGTGATGCAGGACAAGGATACGTTTATCAACACAGCCGAGACTCTCCGAGGTCAAAACCTAAACGAGGCATCCAAGAATCCTGGATAGCAGTTGCGTCCGTTTCGAAGGATAAGGATCGTTGTTCACCCCTTTTACTAGAAGGCAAAAAGGGGTTGAATAACTTGATCCGGCAATTTAGCTTATCGGTCTGAGTTCCCGAGCGTCAGCTCTTGATACCGAATCCGATATCCTTCCTTCCCTTGCCCGAGGTCATCAACCGTCTCAAAAAGTACACCGACTCGATCCTTCGAGATCGGACAAAGAACACTGTAAGCAAAAGAACCGGGCTCGATGACCGATGAGATTGTCCAAGATTTGCCTCCATCTCGCGAAGTTCTCAAAACTCCATTGCGTCGAACCTTGGGGTCATTTGGATTCGAAGAGACGAGAAGGTCTGGCTTAAAGCTCATTCGAGCAATGGAACCCATGCAAATCGGATCGAATAGTTCAGGAACCGGAGTGGCGGTATCCCAGGTTTGGCCTCCGTCCGAACTCCGACATTGAAGTCGAAACCGACCTGACGCTTGGTTACGGCAGTTCATCAAGATACTTCCGTCGGTTAATTCAACGATCTGAGTTTCATTTGGCTGAGTTCCGATCACCTTTGGAGCATCTTGCCCTCGCTTCCAAGTCCGACCTTTGTCATCACTAAAAGCTGCAAACACGTCGTACTTACCACCGCCACCTTCGTTTAAGGGAAAGACCAGCCTCCCCTTGTGAGTGCCTCTCGTAAGTTCAATCCCGATACCCGGTCCGCTGGCATCCGAGCGATTGCTAGGACTCTTGATTTCCTTGCTTAGTTCGCGAGGAGCGGTCCAAGAAGCACCCTCATCGTCTGAGTAAGTCACGAATGTGCGGCAAGATTTTTCAGGCTCAAATCCGGGCTGAGCGGTCCGCTCATTCAAACCATCAGGGTATCGCTGATACATCAACCAAACTCTCCCTGATCTCATTGGAAGCAAGCATGGATTGTTGAGCGAATTGGGTTCGTCCTTCTCCACAACCTGCATCGGTAACCATCCTTTTGAATGGGCCGGTTTCCGTCTTAATACCAACACATTTGCTGCTTGGTCACTCACGGATCGCCGACCTTCCGCCATCGCTAAGAGAGTTCCTCTCGATGTTCGGCATAAAGCAGGAATTCGAAAAGTGTCGTATGAACCTGACCGATCCATACGGCCACTCACAAAAACATCCTCATACTTCGAAGCCATCAGTAGGAGTCCAAGAGTAATCAGCACAGCTAGATTATAGGCAGGTTCGAAGATCGAATTTTAACGGGTACACACGAGCTCAAAAGTCACACCCCGTCTTCGAAATGGATTGGTTCGAGGATATGAAGAGTCGAATCTTCTCGGATAGGGCCGTAGTCGCAAGTGCGACGTATTCCGGATGAATGAAGCGAGAGTCAGGCGGAGATTTCCTTGATTCGACGCTTCAGGAATTCGCGTTCACTCTCATTTTCTGCCAGTGCAAGCGCCTTTTCATAGCTTGCCTTCGCACACACGTTTTCACCCATTCGTCGCTCAAAATCCGCCTTCGCAGCATAAAGGAGGTGATAATCGCTTAGATCACCGGCCTTCTCAAGTTGCTTGACAATTTGCAGCGCTTCTGAAGGTCCACGTGCCATTGCAACCGCTGCCGCCCGATTGAGGGCAACGATCGGAGTTGGTACCAATCTAAGCAACAGGTCATAGAGAAACACGATTTGCTGCCAGTCGGTATCTTGTGGTCGAGGTGCCTGGCAATGCAGTGCAGAAATGGCTGCTTGAATCGCATAGGGACCGGTTGGGGGGCGCAAAGCCATCTCTACAAGCGGAATGGCCTCCTGAATCATCGACTGGTCCCAAGTTTCACGATCCTGGTCTTCAAGAAGGACAAGATCACCATTTGCGTCGAGCCTCGCCGACTGCCTAGACGCATGCAGAAGCATCAACGCGAGCAGGCCCAGAACTTCGCCCGGAGGTTGTGGTTCCATCAAGTCACGAATCTCGCGGCAAAGATGAATGGCTTCCGATGTAAGCGCTTCTCGTACGAGAGAACTGCCTCTCGTTGCCGAATAGCCTTCATTGAAAATCAGATAAATAACCGCTAAAACTGCTTCCAAGCGGGCAGGCATTTCCGACTTCTCGGGTACCGAAAACGGAATTCCTGCTTCTCGAATTTCCCTTTTTGCTCGGACTAACCTTTGAGCCATCGTGGGTTCAGGAACTAAGAATGCGCGTGCAATCTCATCGGTTTCCAATCCCCCTAAAGCTCGAAGGGTCAGCGCGACTTGGGCATCCAAGGCAATCGCCGGGTGACAGCAAGTAAATATCAGGCGAAGTCTTTCGTCAGGAATCTCATCGGGATCAAAATCGGGGGCGTCGTATAATTCGGCGCCTTCCGCTTGGGCATGAGAACGCAGCAACCTCTCTGATCGAACGCGAGCACGAACTGCGTCAATCGCCTTGAATTTTGCAGTTTGGATGAGCCAAGCAACTGGGTTGGGCGGAATTCCTGCGCTTTCCCATTCTTTCGCTGCCAGCGCAAATGAGTCTTGAACCGCATCCTCAGAAAGCTCAAAGTCTCCGATCAATCGGATAATGACCGAGACGATCCGTCCCCATTCCGCCCGGTGGAGAGCTTCAATTTGAGAATGGATCTGCGAAGTCACAAGAGATTATAGGAATATTTTTCATTTGCCTGTCGATTTTCAGGTTTCTCAATCGATTCATTTACGGAGGCAACCAAATGAAATACATGCTGCTTATTTATGATGCCGAGTCGGTTTGGGAAACAATGTCCGAAGCAGACCGCGGCGCTGTTTTTGCCGAGTACGGAAAGTTCACCAACGAAATCGTGGAAGCCGGTAAATTTGTCGCCGGAGCCCCGCTCAAGCCGATCGCGACCGCAACAAGTGTCCGAGTCAGAGACGGCGAAAGCTTTGTAACGGACGGACCTTTTGCTGAGACACACGAGCAACTTGGTGGTTACTATATCGTTGACGCGGTCGATCTTGATGAAGCGCTATCCATCGCAGCAAGAATCCCATCCGCAAGGTTTGGAACCATCGAAGTGCGCCCTGTTATGGAAATGTAGTTCATTTCCGGTTGTGGGAATGAACTTAGCTCCCACCGGAGTGGCGATTAAATTTCCGCTAGAGAAACTACGCGATTCGATTCGTCAAGGGATCGAATCGCGGCTTCAATCACCATCTGAGCGTCGAGCCCCTCTTGGCCCGACCCATTAATGTCTTCCGGTTTGGCATCCTCATGAATCTGCTGTAAGAAACAGTGCAGCCTTTCCTTGAAAGTGTCTTCGAAGTCTCGAAACCCGCCAAACACCGGGTTTGCATAGACTCGCCTTTCCGCAGAATCGGCGGGATAAAGGGTCGCTTCGCGCCACATTTCGTCCACAACGATCCGGCCCGCAACCCCAGCGACTTCGCATCGCTCCACGCTATGAGCCCGAGCGATGTCGTAGCTCGAAGTCAGATGCCCCACCGCTCCGTTCGTGAACTTCACGTTGATGCTTGCGGTCGACCAAATATTTCGGCCCGAGGCAACTTTCGCAAAGCATTGAACCGACTCAATCGGCCCGCAAAACCAATTCATGATGTTTACGGAATGGGGGTTGAGCGCTTTTAGGTGGTAATTCCTCGATTCAAATTGCTCGGGACGCCCAATCCACAGAGCCATATTGCAAAAGAGAATTTCACCAACCGCGCCATCATCCATCCACTTTTTGGCTGCATATGCCGCCGGTGTAAACCGGTGATTCATGTCGATGCCAAAACAGACACCCGCCTGCTTGGCAGCCCTTACCATCTCACGGGCTTTGGAAATCTCGTTGCTAATTGGCTTTTCACAAAGAACGTGGCATCCATGCGCCAAGGCTTGCATGGTCGGCTCATAGTGGTCACTGCTATATTCAAAGCCACCGGTCGCCACGCTGACTACGTCTGGATTGACCGCGTTCAGCATTTCGGATACCGATGAGAATGCAGGAACCCCGTACCTCTGGTGAGCTACCGACGCACGGTCCGGGCGGACATCGCAAACTCCAATCAGTTCCGCTAGAGGATCGGACTGGTAAATGCGGGAATGCAAGTTCCCGATATGTCCTAATCCGACCACTGCTACGCGAATGCTCATACGCTTAGATCTTCTCGGTTACTGGATTGCCGTGAATGGCAGGAAGTCGATGCGGTCGAACCACCGCGCCACCGTTCTCGTAGGATTCGATCACCGCAAAGATGTATTCCATCGTTGCAAGGGCATCTCTTCCCGAAGCGCGTATCTTTTCGTGGTGGACACCATTCGTAATGTCCTCTAAAAAGGCATGAATGCGATCTGGGAACGTCTGACCAAAATCGGTAATCCCGGTGTTCATCACTTCGGGAGCAGGCTTACCGTCTTTCGTTGGCGCACCCCAATACGTCAATTTCTCGACGCAATTCTCGATGCAGAACGTGCCTTTGCTTCCCGCAACCTCACAGCTCCACCAGCCACCAAGTCCCCAAACGGCATCGCCACGCTGGCTCAATAAGTAACCAACCGTATCGTCGGCAAACTTGACGTGGACACTGTTAACGGAAAGAAGCAAATCGCCCTTGTTCTTTCGAAATCCGGGTTTGGTTGAGAATGTTTGAATGTGAGTGATATCCCCACAGAAGTACCGCATGACGCTAAACGGATGGGTCAGAAACGCTTTCATGTGCGCGTAGGCCTGGTTGAATCGAGCGGTGCCCTTTCCACCATAAGTAAACTCCCCACCGTCAAACCCCATCTTAAACATCATGTAGACGGTTTCGCCGATCATGTCTTCATCCATATACTGCTTAGCCCGAGCCGCAGTTTGAGTGAAGTAGTGGTTCAAATTACAGCCGAGACTGACTTTCTGAGCCCCCGCGAATCGAACCATTTCTCGACATTCGTCAATGTCGTTTGAGAGCGGCTTCTCGCAAAGCACATGCTTTCCAGCCGCGAGCGCTTCCATGGTTGGCTCATAGTGCCAACTACCCTGTTCGTAGCCACTGGTAGTGACGTCTACAATGTCAAGGTCTTCATGCGCAAGCATGTCTTGCATCGAGTAGTAAGCCCGAACCTTATAACGTTCCGCGAATGAATCGGCTCGTTCCCTGTTGACGTCGCAAACAGCCGCAAGCGTGCCAAGCGGATCCTTTTCATAACTATCGGCATGGGCTTTGCCGATTCCACCCAAGCCCACCAAACCCACTCTAAGCGCCATCTTTATCTTCCTCCGTCTGCAAAGCCTTAGCCTGTAGCCTTTGAGCCGCGCCTGGATCACCAATGTGAAGGGTGTTGTAGGCTTGCTCCGAACTCTCGAAATAGTCGATCCCTTCTGTACCGTGCCAACCTGGCTGATTCAGAATTGGATTGGGCAATCCCGTTTCCTTCTCGCGCTTTGCGATCCAGGCATCCATTCGTGCGGTGAGGAACTCCACTACTCCTGGCTCATCTTGTGCCACGTTGTTAAGCTCTTCCGGATCTTGCAGGAGGTTGTAAAGTTCGACTGTCGGCTTGAAGTGAAAATCAGGTTCCAATGCCACGATCAGTTTCCATTCGGGAGTCCGCCAGCCATGCTTTCGCATCCAAGTGCACTCCGTGAAATAGAAATCCGGCTGATGAGTAAGTTCTTCGCCGAATGCCATTGGAATGAGACTTGCACCGTCAAATACCGTATCCGTTTCAATTTCAGCTAGCTCGAGTAACGTCGGTACAAGATCCATCATACGTGTAAATCCGCCAACCCGAGCGCCAGTTGGCACAAAGCCTGGGTAACGAATGATCAGAGGCACATGAAGGGTGTTGTCATAGGTGCCGTGGTGATCGAACCAGCAGTCATGCTCGTCTAGTGTTTCACCATGATCGGCAGTCACGATAACGATCGTGTCATCTGAGATTCCAAGGGCATCGATCGCATTGAAGATCTGCTGAATACATGCGTCCATGTACGCAACCGCGCCGTCATACTGAGCGACTTCGTAAGCAGCATCGGTGATTCCTTCCGGCATCCAAGTTGCGAAGTAATCGCAAAATGGTTTGAACTCCATTGCGGCTTTCATCGACGTATGAGCTGGATCGCACTCGTTGCCGTGATAGAAAAGTCGGTTGAAGGGAGGTGGCGGAAGAT
Source organism: uncultured Armatimonadota bacterium (assembly GCA_903899015.1). GTDB lineage: Bacteria > Armatimonadota > Fimbriimonadia > Fimbriimonadales > Fimbriimonadaceae > Fimbriimonas. The sequence goes on from CAIUHP010000043.1 coordinate 65,471, forward strand.
ATGGACTGTGAGGGTCCATATGTCTTAGGAATAGGAAGAAGGGCTCGTCTTCTGCCGCGAGTCGTTCGAGCTCCGGGATGGCGACTTCGTTTAGATTCTCGGCCTTGTGGGCGAAGCCGTCTGGACCTGGATTCCAATTGGAGAAATCAATACAGGTGTCGAAGTTACGAACGGATGGGGATTGGAAGCCGATACATGTTGTGTTGTATCCGACATTCTTAAGCATCGTTTGAAGAGGAACAACTCCCTCTCTCATCTCTCCTTTATGGCGCAATGCAACAACCTGGGTGCTGAATGCATCCATGCCGGTAAGCATGTTCGCATAGGCGCTCGTGGTTGGGATGTGCGGGCTAAAGTGCCTTTCAAAGAGGGTTCCTTCTTCAGCGAACTTATCAATATGTGGCGTCGTGTTTCGGTGGTAACCGTAGGCGCTCATGTGGTCCGCTCGAAGCGAATCAATTCCAATCAAGACAATATTCGGCCGTTTTGTTTGCGACTGTTCCATTTTCTAACCTAACACCTACCGGTTTCCGGCTGCCTGAAGGCAAGCCTGCATATGTCCTCGCGACTCGGCCGCGATGACACAACACTGTTCGAGAGCGTACTCTTTGGCTCCGATGATTTCGAGGTCCACCGGTCCCGCATAATTGTTTTCGGCAAGCACTCGGATATATCCGAGTAGATCGATATCGCCCCTACCATTGGCTTGCATCTCCGGTTTCCCGGGATTCTGCTGGGTTCCTTTGCAGTCTCGGATATGAACATGCTTCACGCGGGAAACGACCGCTTGCAACGCTTCGACCGGATTTTCGCCCGCTCGATGAATGTGGGACGGATCCATGTCAATTCCAAAGGATGGAAGGTTGATCGCGTCCATCACTTTCAGGGTCGTCTCAGTGTTGTAGATCGCCGCTCCAACGTGAGCTTTCACGCACAGGGTGACTCCATATTTGCCCGCCATTTCAGCCAGATGACCCAGGCTGTCGATTGATTTCTGGAGAGACTCTTGGTCTCCCGTTGTCCCACCCGGGCCGCAGTTCACAATCGGAATTCCAATTTCTGCGGCTGCTTGGAAGGCGGCTTCCATTATCAAAACGTCTTGCGAAGGTTGCTCCATGGCAAGAAGTTCGAGACCGTAGGTTTGGGACAATCCTTTGATTTCTGGGACTAATTCTTGCCACCGATCAAGCATAAGATGCTCGCTCATGCCTCCGATTGCCGAGAGTTCCACTCCGTCGTAACCAGCCATTGCGAGACAACGAAAAGCGGTGTCCATATCATAGCCACCGAAGAGAACCGTGTTTGCGCCTAGTTTCATTTGTGAGTTGCTTCTACTGCTGATATAATGCTTCTTTTGGGAAGAAGTCAAAGTCTACTGGGTTTGGAGCGAGCTTCCACCGACTAACCGCCTCCGGTTGAACGGGGATTCGAACAAGAGGGATATCGAGGAACGACTCAATCCGCCCTAAAGTCGCTTCCTGATCCATAACGAACTCTTCGAACCGAACGTCAATTCGGCGAGATGGTGACGGAGTGGACCGCATCAACTCATATTGATATTGCCAACTTATCGCCCGACGCTCACTGAGATCTTCAGTTGGGTCATAAGGAATCCCGAAATCGGCTAGGTCATCGGTAAGGTGATCCGAAAGAATGCTATCTCGGGGATCACGGGTCCAGTAAATGTAGTAAATGTCAGGAAACATCCTGGCAATCCACGGCAAGATCAAAGTGGTTTCCGGCAGTTTCCACCCTCTATTTTCTTCTTTGCTTTCCAAAACAGAGGAAAGATACGATTCGACCAAACGAGTGAATGCTGGGTCGATCGGCATCGTATGAAGATTGGAAAAATCCCAATTCAATCCACCTTTGTGGACTACGTGCTTCGCCATTACCCGGCAAGCTTCGTAGAGGTCGTCAGGCGGGATCAAGTCGCTTGATCCATTGAGTTGGGCACCCATATACACCCCACTTTCCGCGAGGGTTCGAGACATTGCGCGGGTCCCTGAGTGTCCACGACCGATGACGGTAACTAGCATATTTTCTCAACCGGATTAGATTGCTTCTGTGCACCCAATTCGATGCTTGTCCGTGATACCTTGAAAGCCACTTCGATAACCACCAATCACCCCACATTCGGCCTTTTCGATGAATACGAAATACGGCATTTTCTCAATGAGATCTATCCCTCTCGTAGTGCCAACGGAACATCATCGCCTGTAAGCGCACTTTGTGCGCGGCGTTCCGCCCTTTCAAGTGCTTCGACGGGAGTCTTGAACCAAATTCCGACTGCGAGCACGGTTGCCGCCCCAATGAAAGCGAACCATGTAAAGGAAACTTGCCAACCCAAATGGAGACTCCAACTTGGATTCATCTTGCCTGGCAGGTCACCTAGAATGGAGGTTGCCATCAACCCAGCGATCAGCGAGATGACATTGCCCCGGTCGGACCCGCGACTCTTGGTGAAAATTCCCAAAAGAAAGACACCCAACATCGGTCCCAGGATATAGCCTGCAATGCCCAGCACGACCGGAATAATGCCGATATCCGGGTTGTTGACCTTTAAGAAGGCAAAGGCTCCTGCTACTAGAATCATGAGAACCGCAAAGACAACCGTAAATCCTCGGGCCGCCTTCAATATTTCATGCTCTCCATATCCGCGCTTTTTCGCAAAGAACGGAACATAAAAGTCGTTCGTAGCGCTGGTCGCAAGTGAATTCAAAGCAGCCGACAACGACCCCATTGCAGTTGCAAAGACTCCTGCTAACACCACTCCACGAATGCCAACAGGCAGGACGTTGAGTATGTAAGCGCCAAAAACGTCTGCGTGTGATTTCGGCTGCAGGCTTGGGTTGAGTTTGTAAAAAGCCACCAAGAGAATGCCGATAAAAGTAAAGGTGGCCGCAATTGGAATGTCCATGAACGCTGCCGTCAACAAACTCCGCTTTGCTTTCTTCTGAGTTTCAGCCGTTAACAAACGCTGCGCCATGTCCTGATCAGTTCCGAAGGCGGCGATATTCATCGCTGTTGAAGCAATCAATGCTGAGATGAGGGTGTAGTCGTTGGTGACGATCTCCTTCACATAGTCCATAAAGCCCATAGGAAGTGATACTCCGGTTGCCGGAATCAACTTTTGAGCAACCTGCCAGTCTTGAATACTTGCTTGATCAAATCCTGATACGAAATAGCCTTGAAGCGTGCTCATCTTTGGCACTAAATGAGCGAGCGCTCCGAAGCCACCAATATGATTGAGAAGCGTCACACATGCCACGAGTGCTGAGCCAAACATCAACCCTGCTTGTACTACGTCTGTCCAAATGACTGCTTTGATGCCGCCCTTGACGGTGTAGATCCCCGTCAAGATGGAGAGTAGGACAATCGCAACGAGATACGGCAGGACATCGCTTACTGGCTTCTGTGACACGACGACCGGGTCGCCTCCATTTTGGACAACCTGCCATGCAAGGACCATCACAATCGACGGAATGAATAACCGAGTGCCTGACGCGAGCGTCCGCATGATCAAGAACAGGCCCGACACGAAGTTCTTAGTCGTCGGTCCAAACCGAATTTCTAGATAATCGTAAACCGTGTAAACCTTGTAGGTATAGAACGGCTTCAGGAACCATTGGGCTACGATCCATCGACCGATGATGACGCCAAAAGTGAGGAGAGCGTAGGCCAAGCTCTGCTTCTTAAACCCTTCCGTCGGTGCCCCCAAGAAAGTCGCCGCACTCGTTTCTGCGGCAATAATTGACGCCATTACTGCCCACCAGGGAATGCTCCGACCGCCTAGGGCAAAATCTCGAAGCGACTTCTCCCGTCGTCCCATCACAAGCCCAATTGTCGAGATCACTGCAAAGTAAATCAGAACAATCCCACAATCCACGGCGAGGCCCATGGCGCTCATTATAAATCTGCAGAGCAGATTTGGGGCGCGAGAGCGCGGAGCGGTGGGCCCGGATCGGACTTGAAAACGAATCAACGCCGATGGCATCCTTTATCTGTAAACGGGAGCCCCTGTAGCTGGAGGTGGTTCGTGCCTCCGTTCCATATTGGAGACAGCTCCAAATCAGTAGGCGCAGGCAAAAACCACCTGCGGCTACAGTTGCTCCCGCTTACGAATAGAGGAGACCATCGATATAGGTCCGATTTTCAAATCCAAAACTCTAATCCTAAGACTTAGTGCCTAGCCACAGAGCCTAGCTAGGATGGAATCGGTGTCATAAACGCAGCCGCCCCAGAGGCCGCCGCTGGCGGTGACGAGAGCGGCCCATAGCCGGGTGTCGTCGGGGAGGTTGGGATCGGGAACGAGATCGTCGCGGGAAGGGCGATTGATGAAATCGGGATCGTCGATCACATTGATCGAGGCCATGGAGTTAACTCGGTCGATAGTGATTTCGATGATGTCACCGTCTCGGACTTTTCCAATTGGGCCACCGGCAAGGGCTTCGGGGCCAATATGCCCTATGCAAGCCCCAGTGCTAATTCCCGAGAAACGCGCATCGGTAACGAGCGCGACTTCCTTCCCGAACGGAAGGAACTTCAGAGCGCTGGTGAGTTGGTAAGTCTCCTCCATTCCTGTTCCTAGCGGTCCACGGCAGGTCAAGACGATTACGTCGCCCGCGACGATTGAGCCGTCTTTAATCGCGGCGATTGCGTCACGTTCCGTTACGAAGACTTTGGCTGGACCATGCTTCCTATAGACACCATCATCGTCAATGACGGTTGGATCGATTGACGTAGCCTTGATGACACTTCCTTCAGGAGCGATATTTCCAGTCGGGAAGCAAATCGTACTTGTCAATCCTTTCGCTTTTGCTCGATCAGGCGGGCAAATGACGTCATCAGGATCGACCCCATCCGATTCTAATAAAACTTGGCGTACACGTTGTCTTCTTTCCGAGTACTCCCATTCATCCAAGTTCTCATTAACCGTCTTCCCGTTGACCGTTAAACAATCAACGTTTAAAACTCCCATTCGGCGTAGGTGAAGCATCACCTCGGGAATTCCCCCTGCCAAATACAGCCGAACGGTTGGATGGTTGGCTGGACCGTTGGGTAGAACATCTACCAGGCGTGGTACGGCTCGATTGATTCTCATCCAATCGTGAACCGTGGGACGACGGAGACCTGCCGCATGAGCGATCGCCGGGATATGAATGAGGAGGTTGGTCGAACCGCCACAAGCAGCATGAACGAGCATCGCATTCTCGATTGAATCATCAGTGAGAATGTCACTTCCGACAATTCCTTCGGCTTCCATTCCAAGAATCGACGCCGCTGTTCGGGTAGCAACATCCAACCAAATCTTTTGTCCGCTAGGTGCGAGCGCCGCGTGGGGAACTGTCATCCCGAGCGCTTCTGCTACCGCTTGAGCAGTCGCCGCAGTTCCGAAGAATTGACAACCTCCGCCGGGCGTGGCGCATGCCCGACATCCTGCTTCTGCCGCTTCCTTTAAAGTCATCAGACCGTGCGCAAATCGTGCTCCAATGCTCTGGATCTTGGCCGCGTCTTCCCCATGTTCGGGAGGAAGGGTCACGCCACCAGGAACGATTGCGCACGGAAGGCCCTTCATTCCCGCAAGCGCCATCATCATCGCTGGCAAACCCTTGTCACACGTAGCAACCCCGATTACGCCCTTTCGCGTTGGTAAAGACCGGATCAAACGACGCAACACAATCGCCGCGTCGTTGCGGTAGGGCAAGGAGTCGTACATGCCTGCAGTGCCTTGGGTTCTTCCATCGCAAGGATCAGACACGAAGCCAGCAAATGGAATCGCACCTTGCCGACTCAACTCTTCCGCACATTCGCGAACCATCAACCCGACTTCCCAGTGCCCTGTGTGATATCCAAGAGCGATAGGCTTGCCATCTTGGTCCCTTAACCCTCCCATCGTCGAGAGAATGAGAACTTCCCTGCCTTTGACCTTGGCCGGGTCCCAACCCATTCCGGCATTCTGCGAGAGACCAAACAGATCGCCAGACGGCGCATGCAGAAGCATTTCCTCAGTTAAAGGAAGTTCCCCTTGTGGGCCTGGGGCTTTGGTAGCGATATCGTAGATCGAACTCATGATCGCTGGGGTTATCTTCCTTCGTCGGTAACTTCGTTGACTAAATGAACTTCACCAACTTGAATCGAGACGATGTCCCCTGGCAGCAGCGTAAATTCGGCGGTTGGAACAATTCCCGTTCCAGTCATCAAAAACACTCCATTAGGGAATGCGGTTTCTCGAAAGAGATAATCAACCAAGTCTCTGAACGTCCGCTTCATTTGAGACGTATTCGCCTCGCCTGAAAAGACGACTTGCCCCTGTCTCACAATTGAAATTTGAATGGGCAAGTTGACTAACTCTTCTTCCGCAGCAATGATAATGGTTGCCCCGACCGCGCACGACTGGTCGTAACTCTTTGCTTGAGGCAGATAGAGCGGGTTCTCCCCCTCAATACTTCGGCTGGAAACATCGTTGCCGGCGGTGTAGCCTATGATTTCACTGTGGCTATTGACGACCAGCGTTAATTCCGGTTCCGGAACATTCCAAGGACTATCCTTTCGAATCCTAATTTTCGCTCGGTGCCCAACTGTTCTCCATCCCAAGGTCTTAAAGAAGAGTTCGGGTCTGTCCGCTTCATAAACTTTTGCATAGACGTCGGCCACGGTCGACTCGGCTTCACGTTCTACTCGGCTCCGAAGATAAGTTACACCGGCAGCCCAAACCTCTTGGGTCCCCTCAACCGGGGAAAGATAGTCTTCCGATTGCTCCGAACCTTGCGCTCTTTCCGTAAGCTCGTCGAGGATCTGAGCTCGTGAAAGTGACAATATCGAGTCCAGTTTCCAGGCGCTTGGCAAAGCATTATCGCCAAGAAACCACCGACTCTTTCCTCCGACCATTCTCCGAGATAGCTGCATGGTAATTGCCTCGGTTCTACCCTCAATTGGTCGCGATCCGCACAGCCATTTCAGGTATCACCACCTATCCCAACCAATCGGGGCTACCTTTCAGGCAGCCATTATCCAGATATGGCTGCATTCAGTTGAAGCGACATCCATTCCAAGGCAGAAGCAATAGCAAAGGTATAGTCTCGAAAACTCTTAACACCAAGCTGGGTTGCTTATGGGAGACGTCTACCGCCGGAATGAATTAACAAACGAATGGGCCGCTGACGACCGCTCTCCGGTAGACAGACAAATCAGGGTCCGAACGATCTTGATGATCTCGACTTCGGCACTAGCCATCATCGGTCTTGCCGCAATTGTTCTCCTGCGACGAGAGCCAAGTGAACCATCCGTTGTCCCAACGGTCACCCATCGTTCGCATCAAAAGAAGATTGTCGATAAGCCGAGTGAGGTCAAGCCACCAATCTCCAAGGATCAAATTGGAGTCTTGCTCGGCGATAGCGTGATACGAGGCTTTGGCAGCGGACCAGTCTACTACGACAACAATTCGCCCACATTCGATCGATCAGCCTATCGCTTCGTCGCGAGTATGGACAAGCCGATCGCATCTCTTGCCGGATACCAAGGAATTCAGACCTGGCTTAATCGAGGAGTAACCGGAAATACCTCCACGGGAACCCTCGCCCGATGGCAGAAGGATGTCGTAGAACGACTCGATCGAGGTTCGCAAAGGAAGCGACATCTTGTCCGTACTCTTCTCGTCAGTGCCGGCTTTAATGACATTGCAAAGGGCATTCAGAAGAACCGGCTCCGATCAGCCGAGGCAACCATGCGTAAAAACCTGTTGGCGATGGTAAAAAAAGCCCGGGCTCAAGGGATACAAATTGCCTTTCTAGAGATTCCCGATCCGACCGTAGCCCCGCTTGGCGAACGATTTAGCACATTGGCCGGCACGCCCGTAATTCCGTTCTTCGAAGAACAAGCCTATGGAGAGGAGACCCATCGAGAATTTAATGAAGCCGTTCGGCGAACACGCGCTTTCATGGAAAAGGGTCTCGAGTCAGCCGGTGCCAAGGTCATTGACTACGCGAGCTTCCTCCCTCCCCCTTACTTCTGGGATTCGCACCATCCAAGTATCCCTGGTTATGTTGAGTTAGGAAGACTGCTACGAGAACAGGACTCAGGCACAGCTATCCAGTAACGTTCAGGCACCTTGATTTGAGGTCAGTGCAAACTCAAGCCGACGCTATGATTGGGTCGAACGCGGGCTCTACCCACACGAGCAAGAACCACCACCGCAGGCCTTTTTCAGAGTCAAGCGCTTTTCTATCGCGAGCGCAGTTGGCGTGATAGAGAGACCTCCCAGTGCGGTGCATCGTAATTCGCGTGGCATTTGTCGAGCGACTCTCTTGGCGGTCTCGATAACTTCATCGAGTGGGATAACTTGATCGAATCCTGCGAGCGCCATATTCGCACAACTCAGAGCGTTTGCGGCCGCCATCACGTTCTTCCCGAGACAAGGAGCTTCCACCCGGCTCGCAATTGGGTCACAGATAAGTCCGATCATGCTTTGCAATGCCATCGAAGCAGCCCCTACTGCCTGCTCAAGCGTGCCACCGGCTAGGGTTACAAGGGCACCGGCGGCCATCGCGGCTGCCGATCCACCTTCAGCTTGGCAACCTCCCACTTCAGCTGCGAACGTCCAGGCCGTAGCAATAAAGACTCCGATAAGTCCGCTCGCTAAGATAGCTCGGGCCATATCTTCTTCATCCAACCCCATCTCTTCTGCCATACCGATGACCGCTCCAGGGAGTGCGGCACAGGCTCCAGCAGTTGGCATTGCGACAATGACACCCATCGAGCTTTTCACTTCCATGAGTGCAGTCACGTAGAGGATGATTCGATTCAGGGCACCCGCACTTAGTAGTCGATTTTCAAGCATGAGCTTTTGAAAACCGCCCGACTGGAATCCAAGAACTCGATCGTCGTATTCCGTTCCGGCTAATCCTTGAGCAATCGAGTTACGAAGAATCCTGACGATCTCGACCATTTTGGTGAGCACTTCATCGTCACTCAGATTGCCTCGAGCTGCCTCGTACTCGACGGCCAGCCGCCAAAGGGGAATGTTGCTTCCACCATCAAATTCCAGCATCGAAGCGCAACTTGAAAACGGCACCGTGGTTGATTTGCTCGAATGAACGGGCAGGACCGGTGCGAGAAACTTAATCGACGAAAACTCTAGTGTTGCAGCCAGTTCATCGGCTAAGAATTGTTGGCCCTTCAGGTGAAGGAGGGATACTCCATTCGCCTCATAAACCTTGATTTGATCCGCTCCCGAATCTACGGCTAACTTCGACACGGCTACCGATTCGAAACTAGGAGCAAAAATGAGCGTTTCGAAATAGTCTCCAAAAATCGAAACGGGAAACCCATCGATTTCTATCACTTCAATAATGCCCCCTCCAGTGGAGATTGCTTTCAAAAAGTGACTCTCTTGACCTTTCGCAACGGTTAGCCGGTAAGTATTCGGATGTGGGTCTCCGGCATCAACCGTTACTATTTGAATATCCGTCCCGAGTGCTTGGAGGATACGCATCGAATCTGGAAGTTTCTCATCAGCCGCGTCCCAGCCCATGAGTCCACCGAAGAGTCCCATGTCCGAGCCTTGAGTGTCGTGCGTTGTAGGAAGCGATCCGTTACGGTCAAATTCCACCAGAACCGATTCCGGTGTTCCTCCAACCAGGTCGCGAGCAATCCGACCAATTCGCAAAGCTGCCGCACAATGGGAACTTGAAGCCCCCCGCATGACGGGTCCGATAACATCGTTGAAGATACTAACTACCATGAGGTTCGCAATCCTTGGAGGCAAGGTTACCTGCGGTTTTGGATGCTCTTGCGCATCTCAGCAAACTGCGAAAGATTAGCCTCTCGCTCTCTCAATCTGATGATTAATTACGGAAACAAGCAGGCTTCCTGACCAACTGAATAAGCAACTTACAGCCAGTCTTTCGATTTATAGCGGTCAATGCCCACTTTCATTAAAAGTCGGATATCGGCTGCCATCTGGGGAGTGAGTGACTTGATGTTAAAGCAATTATCACCCTTCTGAATCCCTGCCAGTGAATGAGGAATTTTCTCGATCAAATCGGGATCAGTCTGAATGGGAGTGAAGTAGAACCCAACGATATTCTTCAATTCCCGAAGGCCAGCAAAATAGATGCCTTCCTGAAGTTTATCTTCGTATTCCAGAAGCTTTGTTGTGGACATGGAGTATTTCCCAGAAGAGGTCTCAACCTCAAACTGGGACGCAAACTCGTCCAAAAGATCCCTCAATTGGGCAAACAGAATCGCGCGAGTATTGGCATCCACCTTTGCAGGCTACCTTTTCGCGACCGAACCTCACCGCGTCAAGCGGGGTTGAACGCTCGCCAACAGCACTAATGAACGTTTTCTAGCGTTCAAGTCATAGATTCGAGCAGTCGTAATGAGCTCATCAGCTTGAGTCTCTTCAAGAAGTTTCCTTAAACTAGTGGCAACGGTTTCTGGGTTTCCTACAAACGAGTATTTCAGGAGCCGTTGGACTTCAACTCGTTCCGCCTCATTCCACATCCCTTCCAACGAATCAATCGGAGGTTGCATCTGCGGACGGCGTCCCCTCAACAGTGCAAGAACTCCTTGTTGCGCCGAAGTAAAGAGTCGTTGTGCTTCTTCGTCGGTGTCCGCAACGATTACGTTGATCGCAACGATGCAGTAGGGCTTTGCCAAGTATTGAGAAGGTTGGAAATGCTGACGATATTGTTGCAATGCAGCCATTAAATGATCGGGAGCAAAATGGGACGCAAATCCAAATGGAAGTCCCATTTGAGCTGCCAACATCGAACTGAATCCACTTGATCCCAGCAGCAAAACCGGAATTTCCAGCCCCTCCCCAGGAACAGCGTGAACAGCCTGGTTTGGTTGCGATGGAGCAAAATAGTTCAGCAGTTCTTTGACGTCATCTGGAAAAGTATCGACACCTCCCGTTTTGTCACGGCGAAGTGCACGTGCCGTCAGTATGTCGGTACCGGGAGCTCGACCAAGTCCCAAATCAATCCTGCCCGGATAAAGGCTTTCTAGCGTTCCAAATTGCTCTGCAATCACGAGTGGTGCATGGTTTGGAAGCATGATTCCGCCTGCCCCAACTCGAATGCGGGAAGTGGCACCCGCAACATATCCAATTGCAACAGATGTTGCGGCACTGGCGATGCCCTTCATGTTGTGGTGTTCAGCTAGCCAAAATCGCTTATAACCTAGCTGATCTGCAAGCTGAGCCAGCTCCTTGGATTCAAGTAGCGCTTGGGCCGGAAGATCTCCTTCGCGAACAAACGACAGATCCAGAACGGAAATCGGTACGGAATTCAAGTTCATTCGAAACACACTGGTCAAATAGACCCGCAATTGCTATTATGGCCCGAGCCTGCAATGAATGGTTTTCGTCTAGTTCCATTAACAAACAGTTAAGAACATGCCTTAGACCGTGCAGCTTTAAGACTCCAGTCGCTACCCTTTTACGGCTCACGCATTTCGTGAGGAATTTGATTCATGCCAAATAAAAACGCTCCAACCTCGAGGCCGAATTCCGAAGCCAATCCATCAACCCAAGGTTGGCCGATGTGGACAGTGATCATGATGATCATCGGCTACGCTGGCTACTACCTTTGTCGATCTCACTTCAGTGTTGCTAAGCCACTCATCCTTGATGAGTTCAAGCACAGTGGGGTCAATAAAGAAACCCTCGGAATCGTAGCCGCTTGGGGAACCTCGTTCTACGCGGTTGGCAAATTCATGTTTGGCTCCCTCGCCGACTTAGTTGGAGGACGCAGGATGTTCCTGCTCGGCATGGTGGGTGCGATTGTTTTCACGATCCTCTTTGGAGCTGGGGGACCTCCCTTTTTCATGATGGCTTGGATCGGGAATCGGTTCATCCAGTCATCCGGTTGGGTCGGGATGGTCAAGGTTACTTCGCGTTGGTTTAGCCACAACGTATATGGTCGGGTGATGGGATTCATCAGTTTGAGTTATCTGTTTGGTGACTTCCTGTCGAGACTCTTCATCAGTGAGCTGATCTCTTACAAGGTGGGTTGGCGCGGTATTTTCTACATCAGCGCAGCCGTGCTCGCCCTCATCCTGATTCCTACGTTTTTTGTCGTTCGGGACCGCCCGTCCGATCGTGGATTACCTGAACCACCCGAGAACCCAGAATCAGTGTTCACTCCTGCTGAGCAAGAAGAATCCCACGTTAAGCTCAAGGATCTGCTGATTCCTCTACTCACTTCTCCCACTTTTTGGGTTGTTTGTATTCTGTCGTTTGGATTTACCTTTATGCGTGAGACCTTCAACGACTGGACTCCGACTTATCTCCACGAAGCAACGGGAATGAGTTCAGAAGCGGCTGGTCGGGCAAGTTCACTCTTTCCTCTCTTTGGCGGATTAAGTGTGATTGCGGTCGGATTCCTCAGTGACCGCATCGGTCGGTCGGGCCGTGCTTTGATGATTGCAGCTGGGCTGCTGGTCGGAATGGTTGGCCTTCTATTGCTTTCCAGCGGTGGTCTCAAAGGGCAAACCGGCATCGTTGTGGCGTTGGTTGCCGCAATTGGATTCGTCCTAATCGGTCCCTATTCCTTGCTCGCAGGAGCCATCTCCCTTGGGTTTGGCGGCAAGAAAGGTAGTGCGACGGCGGCTGGTTGGATCGACGGCGTCGGCTACGTCGGCGGAATTCTATCGGGCAAGCTTATCGGCTCTATCGCGGAACATCAGGGTTGGGATCCAGCCTTCAAGGTGTTGGCCCTAACGGCTGGACTGTCCTGTGCGGTCTGCATGCTCTATTGGGTTCAAGAACGACGTCGACCGGTGTTGGCTTAGTCTAAAAGGGCAGGGAGATCGCGGATGGAATGGATGAGATGAGTGTGAGGATGAGGAGACAAGAGGTCTTCGCTGTGTGTTCCACTCGTAACACCTACAACCATGCCACACCCTGCCGCGGTTCCTTCAATCATGTCCGACGGGGTATCTCCAACCTTGATAACTTGAGACGCGTCTTCGACACCAAACTCGTTCATCAATTTATAGATCATGTCTGGAAATGGGCGACCTTGGGCGACTTCATCGCTGGTAACCGAACTGTCAATCACAGCATCGTCCCAACCCAATCTCTTCAGCAGTACATCAACGATCGCTCGATCAAATCCCGTATCCAAAGCGACGGAAATTCCCATGCCACGGAGCTGCTGCAGAACATCACGAGCTCCATCGACTTCCTTTACCGATGGATCATTGGCGTAGTAATGAATCATTCGAGCCTGAAAATCCATATGGATGGAGTTAATACGACCTTCAGTCGCCCGAAGGTCTGCCGATTCGAGGAGGTACCGAATGGCTAACGGCTTAGGAATACCCATCACGGAATTAACGGTTTCGGCTTTCCAGGGCACCTCATCAGCCGTAAGTGCCGCTTTAAGCGAGCCTCCCACGCCATCTGGATCTTCAACCGTGGTCCCTGCAATATCAAATACAGCAAGCCGAAAGTTCATCGCAGGATATTGGCATACGAATCATCTTTGTTGGGTCCGAATCACTTTCGTTTAACATGAATCCTCGAAAACACACAGATATTGCGATCATTGGTGCCGGAATATTAGGTCTCGCCCATGCCTATCACTTTGCTCGAGCGGGCCTGAAGGTGTCCGTTTTTGAGCGGAGTCAACTGGCGGTTGGTGCCTCCGTCCGTAACTTCGGAATGGTATGGCCGGTTGGGCAACCGCCAGGAGAAATGCGTGACATTGCGCTGAGGAGTCGAGAGGTATGGCTAGACGTACTGAGTCAAGCAGGAATCTGGCACCAACAATGCGGATCCTTGCACCTTGCCTATCACGAAGATGAAATGGGGGTCTTGGAAGAATTCTTTGGGATGAGTTCAGAATTCGGCTATGAATGCCAACTCATTCAAGCTGCTGAAGTCCTCGAAAAGAGCTCGGTCGTAAAAAAGCAAAACTTGATGGGTGGTCTTTGGAGTCCGTCAGAACTTTGCGTATTCCCCCGCCAAGTCATTCGAGACTTGCCAGCCTATCTCCAAACGCTTGGAGTCGACTTCCACTTTGCGACCGCCGTTTCCGATGTCAGAACGGGCATGCTTCAAGCGGGAGAACACGAAGTCAGCGCGGATCGAATCGTTTTGTGTACCGGCGACGATTTTGCATCGCTCTTCCCTGCTCAATTTCGAAACCTAGGTATGACTCGATCCAAATTGCAGATGATGCGAATGAAGCATCGCAATAGAGACTTCAAGATTGGGCCCCACCTTTGCGCGGGATTGACGTTGGGACATTATTCCAATTTCAAAGTCTGCAATCGCTTGCCAGCGCTCTTGAAGCGCTATCGAGACGACTGGCCCGACCAAGTGCAATGGGGAATTCACCTACTCGTGAGCCAGCACGAAGACGGCTGCTTGACGGTTGGAGATTCGCACGAATACGGACTAAGTGTTGACCCATTTCTCAGACAAGAAATCGATCAATTCATCTTAGACTACTTGTCGACATTCCTCGACACAAGCGAATTAAACGTAGTCGAGCGATGGTACGGGGTCTATTCCAAGCATCCCGAGAAGGCTTACGTTGCTGAAGAAATCATGGACAAAGTACATGTCGTCACCGGCGTTGGTGGTGCAGGAATGACGTTATCTTTTGGACTTGCCGAGCGACAAGCCAAAAGAATTATGAGTTAACTCTTCGCCTCGGCGGCATTGAGTTGAGGGCCAACGAGTCCAAGTTTCTTAAGGAGTGGCGACAGCGTGAGACCTTGGACAATAACGGAAAATGCAACCACTCCAAACGTCAAGTCCAGTATCTCCTGACGAAGAGGCATGCCAATGGGGAGGCCCAGGGCCAGGGCCAACGCGAGCGCACCCCTAAGACCACCCCAAACCAAGATATGTTGAGACTTGAATGGAATTCTCTGCTTGCTCCAATTGAAGAGCGCACATGTGAAGTAAACCGAGAAGCTCCTACCGAGCAGCGTCAAGACAATCAAAACGCATGCCGGTCCCAAAATTGAAAGAAGCGGTCGATCGGCGACTCTCAATCCGATGAGCAAAAATACCAGTGAATTTGCAACGAAGGCGACGTACTCCCAAAAAGAATCAACCGCTTCACGACCTCGATCCTCGGAACTTACAAAGGAAGTGACATTTCCAAGAATGAGACCCGCCGTCATGGTCGCCAACACACCCGACATGTGAAATCTTTCGGCAACAAGAAAAGACGCAAAGGCAGCTAGAGATGAGAACGTGATCTCTGCAAGATGATCTCTGGCACGACCGGAGAGGAAGACGGCAGCCGTGCCGATCGCCCCTCCAATCGCAATCCCACCCGCAACAGTAACGATGAAATCCCTGGCGACTGCGATCGGAGTGACAGCATTACCGTTGACAATCGCGAGGACAATTGCGAAAAGCACGGCCGCGGTTCCATCATTAAGCAGGCTTTCCGCTTCAACGAGCAACTTCAATCGCTCAGGAACATTGGTGCTCTTGAAAGTCGCGATGACTGAAACAGGATCAGTGGCGGATATCAGAACTGCCAAGATCAGGGCCGTATTGAAAGACCAACCGAGGATGGAATAGAGCCCTGCGCTCACGATTGCGACCGAAAGCAAAACGCCAAGCGTCGCCAAAACACCAATAACCGCCAAGTTCTTCTTGAGCTCAGTCCACGGAATTTGGAAAGCAGCTTCAAAAACAAGAGGGGGCAACAAGGCAGAAAAGATGAGTTCCTTCGTGATCGGAAAGTCCGGAACACGCGGTAGAAAGCCGAGTACAAACCCCGTGATCGTTAAGCCGACTGTATATGGAACTTTGAATCGCCGGCAAACCATCGAGACGAGGGCAGCCACGAATAACAGAATTCCAACTTCATTTACTCCCATCTCATAGGCCCAATCCGACGAATCCAGTGAACCGACCGAACACCTTTATGTTATGGCATAGCGGAGCCAGTTGGACAGGTTGCTTTGATCGGGCAACCCACACAATCTGGAACCGACGATCGACAAAAGGTTTGTCCATGCCTCCTAAGGAGTTGGTAGCCCTGTTGCAGCAGTTCATAGTCTAAAGGCAATTCTGGAACGACTGAGAGACGAACTGAACGATAGCTCGTGGAGTAGCTCTTTGATTCTTCTCCAAAACCAAGCCTCAACAAGACCCTCATTCCATTGGAATCCAGTGCTAGTACAGGGTAACGCTCTGAGAACAGCAGGATCTTCTCCGCCCCCGGCAGCCCGATCATCGGAAACTTCTGAAGCTCTTTGAGCGCTCGTTTTGGAGTGAGATTAAGGATTCGATCGAGATCTCCTTCATATTCCGAGATCGCGACCTGCGATGTTTCAACTAACCTCTCTGCTCTCAATTCAGGGGCGATCTTGCTTCCAAACCGGGTGCATGCCAACAGGATCTCGGGAGAGGCGCTTAGAATAGCTTCGGGCGTCAAACCAACTTGATTTTCCAGATTCCGAAGGGCTGCCAAGCGGTGAGCGTCATCCGTGAGATAGGCCACCATCTCCCAAACGATCTGCTCAAAAACCCCCTTCGTTGGGACAAACGTGATGCGGCCATAGTGAAGTTCTAGCGCTCGCAGCAAATTTCCTAAGCGTGAGTTGGGCCAGTGCAATAAGTCCACGTACCCATTCTATCAACGTGTAATTGCGAGGTTGATAAGTCTATTGGCTCAATCATTGAAAGATTCCCCCAATTGGGATGATAATCGATTGAGCGTAAGGCGAATCGCCCGATCTCATCCAACAACATGCAGGTACTGGAAGCTCTCGAAATTCCGTCGGAAGACCTCGTAAAGACGGCGACCATTCTCGTCATTGACGATCTACCCGCCAATGTACGACTTCTCGCGCAAATTCTCAAAAATGCCGGATTTCGAAACGTTTCTTTCACCAGCGATCCGCGTGAAGGAATGAGGATCTACGAAGAGCTTAAGCCTGACCTTTTGTTGCTTGATCTCAACATGCCTCACCTAGATGGATTTGAGGTGATGAAGCGGGTTAAAGCTAAGCACTCTTCAACTCACGTCAAGACGATTGTTCTTACAGCCGATTCAGATCCGAAGACAAAGCATCGAGCTCTTAAGCAAGGTGCAAGAGATTTTCTTACCAAGCCATTTGACGAATTAGAAGTCCTGCTCCGTATCAATAACCTTCTTCAGACTCACTTTTACGGACTGATGCTTGAGGCGAAAGTGCGAGAGCGCACTCGCGACCTAATGAAGGCTCAGCGTGAAACGTTGCAGAGGCTTTCTCTGGCGGCAGATTATCGAGATGATAATACCGGCGCCCATACCCGAAGGGTCGGCCGGACAAGCGGACTGATTGCCGATGCTTTGGGCGAGGCCCAAGAATTTGTAGGTCTCATTATTGAAGCAGCGTCTCTCCACGATATCGGCAAAATTGGTATCTCAGACCTCATTCTTCTCAAGCCGGGCAAGCTAACGGAAGAAGAATT
Organism: uncultured Armatimonadota bacterium; assembly: GCA_903899015.1. Lineage (GTDB taxonomy): Bacteria > Armatimonadota > Fimbriimonadia > Fimbriimonadales > Fimbriimonadaceae > Fimbriimonas. Next base: position 82,911 of record CAIUHP010000043.1, read on the forward strand.
CAATACGATGAAACGGCACACCGACATCGGCGCCAGCATCCTTTCCGGAAGTTCATCGCCAGTCCTTCAGTTAGCCGAAGAGATCGCCCGATATCACCACGAATTTTGGAATGGAAACGGTTATGCCGGTGTCTCCAAAGAAGCCATTCCTCTGTCTGGACGAATAGTAGCGGTTGCTGACTTTTTTGATGCTCTGACCCACGAACGACCTTATAAGGAAGCGTGGCCAGTCGAGGTTGCGGTTCAAGCGGTCGAAGAGCGAAGCGGGTCGCAATTTGATCCAAAAGTTGTTGAAGCCTTCATGACCTTGAATCATGAAGAATTAATCCACTAAACTCAATTCGAACTGCACTTGTTTTTAAATGGGGCAATTGGCATCCCTTTGCCTCATTCCATTGGGCATAAAAACCACAGTTGGGCAGCTAAGCCGAGAGATAGGATATTCAATCTCATGGGACGCGAAGTTTGCTGACTCGAATTCATGAAACTTGGCATCTATCACACCGCTCTAAGAATTGGGTCGAATAGTTCATGCGCAAGAAGGATCAGCAGGCAGAAGATAAGGATCCGCGAGGACACAGTACTGAGTGCCAGATTGATTCCCCTATTGAACCGCCTCGGGATACGAAGAGCAATATTGAGAGTCGTATCTCAGCCCTAAGTCGAGCCATAAAAGGAATCACTTGGGTGGAATTGCCGTCAGGACAATTTACCGAGATTTCAGGATGGCGCGAAATAACCGGTCACCCCGATGAAGAGATAGATCAGCACTGCTGGATCCAGGTGGTCCACCCTGACGACCTAGCAGAATTTCGGTCCAAGCGGCATCAAGCGATCCAAGACCATTCAATCTTCGAAGCAACATTCCGAATCCATGTCATCCATCAAGGCTATCGCTGGTTCAAGGCTAGGGCAGTACCTGTCTTCAATGCTGATCTCTCGGTTAAAGAGTGGGTTGGGCTCTGCGAAGACATACACAACGCAAAAATAGCTGAAAGAGACCGTGATCGATTCTTTAGCGCAGGTCTTGATCTCATGGTCATCGCTGGCTTCGATCGCTGGTTCAAGCGAATCAGCCCTCAGTGGGTGCAGACACTTGGGTGGTCTGAAGATCAGCTACTCTCCCACCCCATGGATTACTTCCTCCATCCTGATGATCGGCATCGAACGGCTGAGCAAAGCAGGCTAGTACAAGCCGGTGCCCCATGTCGAGACTTTGAAAATCGCTTTCGAACGATAGACGGAAGCTATCGTTGGCTATCTTGGTCAGTAACCACAGTTCCCGAAGAGCAAGTCGTTTACGGTGCGGCAACCGACATCACGGAACGGAAGGAGTCGGAAGAAGCACTTCGACTAAGTGAGCAACGTTATCGTCACACCTTTGAAAACATCGCGGTGGGAATCGTTCATGTTGGATTGGACGGACGCATGCTTCAATTCAACGAAGCGATGTGTGGGATCTTGGGTTACTCGCGAGAAGAGCTCATCCTCTTAAAGTTTAATGATTTCACCCACCCAGATGATATAGAAAAAAGCTGGGAAGCCATCAGAAATCTAACTTCAGGTGAGATTGACCAAACGAGCTTAGAAAAACGTTACATTAGAAAGAACGATTCAATCGTTTGGGTTCATTTATCGATAAGCCTTCAGCGTGACACTGAAGACAACCCGTTGAACTTTATTACAATCGTTGAGGACATCACTGCTCGTAAGACCGCCGAACTGGCGCTCATCGAGAGCCAAGATCATTACCAATTCATGTTTTCCACAAACCCGCAAATGCCTTGGAATGCGGACGCTGACGGGAACATGAGTGACTTCTCTGACCGATGGTTGCAAGTAACCGGCATTACTCGAGAAGAATCGGCTGGTACAGGTTGGATGAAGGTTTTGCATCCAGACGATCTTCCTGCCATGGTCGAAGCATGGCGTCATTCAACTCGAACCGGCGAAGCCTACGATATCGAGCATCGGGCGATGACAAGCGATGGAACCTATCGCTGGATGAGATCGCGAGCCGTCGCAAGAAAGGACTCTAGCGGCAAAGTCATCCGATGGTATGGCAGCACCGAGGATATTGAAAAGCAAAAGCACGTCGAGGCAAACCTTGAGCGTTTAGTCGATGAGCGAACAGCCGAGCTCAATGCGGCGAACATCGCCCTTAGATCAGCTCGCGACGAAGCCCTTGCGGCATCGAAAACCAAATCGGAGTTCTTGGCTAACATGAGCCACGAAATTCGAACCCCAATGAACGGCGTGATTGGTCTGACCTCGCTTCTGCTTGAAAAGAACCTTGATCCAGAAGCTCACGAAATGGTCAAGACAATATCAGCAAGTGGCGAAACCTTACTGCGGGTCATTGACGATATTCTGGACCTGTCCAGGATCGAAGCAGCGAAGCTGGAAATAGAGACCGCTCCCACTAACATCCATCAACTTGCGTCCGACATCGTCTCGCTCTTCCAGGGTCACGCTCAAGCTAAGAACGTGGACTTGGTGTGTAAGTCTCCTCAACGACCGGTGCCAATCGTCTTAGCAGATGCCGTCCGCCTCCGTCAAATCCTCTCGAACTTACTGGCTAACGGGGTCAAATTCACTGAAAGAGGTGAAGTCTCTCTGAACTGGGATTGGAGGGAAACTGACAGCGGCGTGAACGTTGAATTCAAGGTTACCGATACAGGTGCGGGTATTCCTGAAAATCGATTAGACGCAGTTTTCGAAAGCTTTACCCAAGCAGATGGTTCGACCCAACGACGCTATGGCGGCACGGGTTTAGGACTCACTATTTCGAAGCGGTTAGTTGAGCTAATGGGAGGTAGCATCTCCGTGAAAAGTACGGTCGGTATTGGCACGACATTCGAAGTAAATCTCATGTTTGCGCCGTGTCTCGATGACCATCACAGTGAAAGTGGGGCGCCGGTAACAGAAGCAGGTAGTGAGGGTTCACTTCCGCTCAACGTTCTTTTAGCCGAAGATAACGTCGTAAACGTTTTGGTTGCCTCCCAAATGCTCGAGCACTGTGGATGCACGGTCGAAGTTGCCGAGAATGGCTTGCGAGCCATTGCAATGGCCGCCTCCGGGAAATTCGATTTGATCTTAATGGATGTTCAAATGCCTGTTTGCGACGGACTAGAAGCTACGAGGATGATCCGCCTGGCTGAAATACGAGAATCCAAACCAAAAATCCGGATCGTAGCGTTGACCGCAAACGCCATGAGTGGAGATCGTCAAGAGTGTTTTAATGCCGGCATGGACGGATTTCTTGCAAAACCCATCCCTGTGTCTGCTCTCAATGCCGTTTTAGCTGAGGTGCGAAAGGCAAAGGTCAACTCACTTCAAAACTAGCTTCGCGACCGTTCCGCACATAAGAGTAACGCCCCCCTGAGGGTATCGTCCTTTGACTTGGTGGACATCAAATGATTGTTTTGGGCTTGGCGCTGATGTTGGCCGGCGGCTTTCATCCATTTCATCGAATGGACGATTCAGCGCGAGTCAAGACCCTAAAAGAGTTCGTACTCGCTCTCAACACGAAAGAGACTGGCAAGATGGAGACCTTTCTCCACGAACAATTCCATGCTCGAGATGAATCCCAAACCGCGACGACGGCTCGTGCAAATCGGTTTCTGGAACTAGCTAGCTTGGGTGCGCCGTTTTCGATCGATGCCATTCTTGTTGACGAGCCCAAGCAGTGCATCGCTCGGATTAAGTCTTCTGACGGTCCAGAATTCGAACTCAAGGTCGTTTTCGGGCAAGGTTTACCGTATCGCGCGACCTCCATCTATATGGGTGGACTTGGCAGCCAAACAGAGGCTCCACCAAAACGCTACACGGATTGGAAAGATCTCAGAGACCTGCTCAAACAAGTTCAGCAGGACACAAAGGTTCCCGCCCTTAGCCTAGTGCTGCTGCACGATGGGCATCAACAAGCCGTCGTTGTGGGTAATCGTGAGATGAGTAGCGCTGACCCAGCAAAACTCACGGATACCTGGCTGCTTGGCTCAATTACAAAGTCGATGACGGCCACGATGATTGCCCTTTTAGTGGATCGTGGCGTTATTCGCTGGGACACAACGGTGGGTCAGGTGTTTCCCAACTACGAGATGAATTCGACTTACCGCAGCGTAACGATCCTCCAGTTGCTCCAACACCGGGCCGGTATCCCACAAGATCTTTATGTCAATCCAAGTTTCTTGAAAAAAGCCGCGGGTACGGAAACCGACTTAGTGAAAGTTCGTGAGCATTACGCGCAGTTCACCCTCGCTCGTGACCCGATCTTTTCTCCGGGCGAAAAGATGCGTTATTCCAATGCCGGTTATTCGCTTGCTGCCCACATGGCAGAAACTCTCGCAAAGAAGCCTTATGAACAGTTGATGTCCGAATTACTATTTCGGCCGCTGAGGATGCGCTCTGCTCGCTTTGGAATTCCTGGCCAACCTGGAAATCCAGGATCGGCTGGGCATATTATGGGCTACTCGTATTCAAGGTCAGGGTTGCAGCCTAACATCTTAAGTGATCCGAGAATTGCAGGCATCCAAGCGGCGGCCGGAGCAGGACTTAGCATGACGATTGAGGATCTGATGAACTTTGTTCGCTTCCACCTTGAAGGCCGTCGTGGACACGTGAAGCTCATGAGCAAGGCAAATTTCGACGTGCTGCATCGCCCAGGAAGTCTAGGGGTCGGAGAAAGCACATATGCCTGTGGATGGTTGACCACAACTGGCTACACGCGGGAACCCTTTGAAGGACACAACGGCTCCGATGGAACGTTTCGAGCAGATATGGCGATCTGGCCCGAACGCAACTTAGCGATCGTTGCAATCGCAAACGCCGGTACCACCCGCGAGCCCGCTCCAACCCTTCAGGCAATTGGTGCCGTTTACGAGCGAATCGACTCTCAAGGCAAGAAATAGGTCTGAACTTGGAAGATCAGCGAAAGCCTATTCGTGCCTAGAGAGTCGGTCGTGCTCTTCGGTGTCAATCAGTTCCACAACCGGAGTGCCATCTTTCTCAACCCAAGTCCCGCATCGCTCTGCCATCGGGCTGACGCCTAATTCGACGAGGCTGCCGTCCATGCGATAAACCGGATGGTAGAACTGCCCTACTTGCTCTGATTCACCGGTCACATAGTGCCCAATCAATGATCTTCGGAAACGGTCTTGAGTCGAATTTGGGAAGCTCCCGTGGACCAGTGACCCGTTAAAGAAAAGGACATCACCGCGCTTCATGATCACCGGCACAGCCGCCATTTCCTCGGGTAACTGAACCGTCACATCGGTGAAGCTTTGGGACGTGTCCGCCTTCACAGTGCATAACATCGGCAGGTCTTGAGTTCCGGGCACAACTTGAAGGCATCCATTCTCTTCATCACAATCATCGAGTGCCATCCAAGCCGCCATACAAGTTCCCGGTTGCGCTCTGAGATAGAAATTATCTTGATGAAGGGCTTGCCCGCGAGCTCCCGCAGGTTTGAAATAAAGCATGGTTTGGACCATCAATGGGCTCTGACCCAGAATCTCAACCATCACGCGATCAATGCGAGAATCGATTGCCCACTCCATAGAAGTCGAGTCCCAACGATGCATGTGGATCATTCGAGGAAATCGCTTCAAGGGATCTTGTGACGCGGGATCCACTCCTGAGAAATCGCCTGGACGCTCCTCCTTTCGAAGCTCCATGTAGTGCTCAATGAGACGATCGCACTCGTCGGCGGAAAAGAGCCCTCGCTCGACATAAAATCCGTTCTGAGCAAATTCGCTGGCTGCGTCAGTTCTAGTTTGGGTAGGCATCTTTGCTTTCTCGTTCGTGGTCTCGATGAGGCTTCACCGTCGATCTCCTTCTTACCACGTAACTACATATCCGTTGCCCGCATCTTTTTGGAGATTACGGACAACGTTTTAGGATTCAGAAAGAGTAGGGAGCTCGATAAACTCCATCCTCGGTAATGATTGCCGCAATGAGGTCGCCTGGCGTGACATCAAAGGCCGGGTTGAAAACTTGAGTTCCTTCTGGCCCAACTGCAACATCTTCAATATGCGTGAGTTCTTTGGCATCCCTTTCTTCGATTGGAATGAGGTCTCCATTTGCGAGAGAGGAGTCGAAAGTCGAAGTCGGTGCGGCAATGTAAAATGGAATCCCGTGATGCTTGGCCTGCACCGCCAACGCATAAGTTCCAATCTTGTTTGCTGAGTCACCATTGGCAGCGATTCGGTCGGCCCCCGCAATCACACAGTCGACTTTGCCCGCGCGCATGAGTGACGCAGCGACACTGTCGGCAATGCTGTGAAAAGGAATGCCTTCTTTGATCAGTTCATAAGCCGTTAGGCGAAGACCTTGTTGGCGAGGTCGAGTTTCACAGGTGTAGACATGGATGTTTTTGCCGGCTGCATGGGCTGTCCGGATCACGCCAAGTGCGGTGCCATGACCGGCAGTTGCTAGCGCACCCGTATTACAGATCGTAAGAATATTAAATCCTTCTCCGATGAGTTCGGCCCCATGCCTCCCAATGGAATAGTTCATGTCGAGATCCTCTTCCTCAATCAATTTAGCTTCCGCGAGGACAGATTCGAAATTCCAATCCGGAAGTCGCCCGATCCGATCGATTGCCCAAAAAAGGTTGACCGCAGTCGGTCTTGAAGCTGCCAATTCAGCCGATGCCTGCTCTTTCGATACGGAATGCTTCGCGGCTAGTGCAAGCCCATAAGCGGCTGCCACACCAATTGCGGGAGCGCCCCGAACTGCCATTGTCTTAATGGCTTCAACGACATCGGTATAAGTCGTCAACTCAAGCCAAACCTCTTGATTTGGCAATATGCGCTGGTCGAGCATGAGCAGAATGTCTTGCTCCCATTTCATTGGGCGAATCATTCCACTAGGGTACCGTTACGAGCCTCGATCTGTAGCCTGGTTAAGGCTCGTAACGACAGCGAGATTGGCTAAGGAAGTTTCTTGAAAACCTGAGTCGGACAGCAAAGACTGAACTGTCTCAAACCCACTTGATATCGAGCTTCCGCGAACAAAGCCGTATTCTTCGATGACGAAATTGGCACGATTATTTTCGGCGAAGCCTTACCGGGTTTTGCACCCTCGACCGACAAGGTTCCTGCCACCTTATATTTGGATTTTCTAAAATCTAAATCATCTGACTCAGCTACCCAAACCGAAAGTTTGACTAGCGCAGGCCCATCGGTTGAGAAACCTACTTGAACGCCGCGCTTGTCGCCACTCATCTCTGAAATCTGCCAACTCTGCTTGGGCATCTTAAAATCGCCCGCAATTGATCGAGCGAAAGCACCGATCGATTCAATAGCCTCGATTTTGTTGCCGAGATCGTGACCAGCATTTGGAACGGTTACTGCCCACTTCGGTTGCTTAAGGTCGTTCCAATATTGACTAAGTGCGTCAACGGTCCAATAAGGATCGTTGGCACCTTTAACGATCAGAGTGGGAATCTTGATGTTCGTACGATAGGAGAATGGATCGACGATCTGCCCTAGTCTTTGCCCAGCTTTCGTTTGTAGTTTTGCCTGTAGACCTCGTCGCGTATAGTCTTGAATTTCTTCCGAGTAGGTTCCCCACGAATCAAGTTGGTGCTTCATTTGCTTCGGCACGTTCAGATTGTCGATGACCATCGGAGCTATCCCCTTCACTCGGCGATCTCTTGAAGCCCCGACAAACCAAGTCGTCCATCCGCGCTTGCTGGCACCGGTTACTACAAAGTGGTGAATAGGGTTGCTCGATGACTTTGTCAGAGCTTCTACCGCATCCATGGCCCGAATTGCACTTTTGGCCATTGGAAACAGCAAGGGCCAAGAGGCATCGCCCGTTGAAAGATACTTTTCAAAGGTGTGGGCAATAAGATCGTCCTCTTTCATGCCGTAAAGTGGCTGGTTGGGGATATCAAAGAGCATGGCCGTTGGCATTCCAGTAGCTTCAGTAATCAGTGAGAGATCGAGGTAATCGCCAGGGCGAGGACCGTCACCCGTGATGAAGAGAATTGCCGTTCCCTTGGTTTGCAACTTAGTCGGCTGACGCATCAAAATCGTGTGCTTCCAAGGATGACCCTGCCACGTTTGGCTAATCATTTCAACTTCACCTTTCGCTTGATTTCGATAACTGAACGTAAAAGAGGAATCTTTTAGTGCCAGATAATCGTAAAGCTCATGGGGAGCAGTGACTTGGTTCAAGGCGATTGCGACCAGAAAACTAAGCATAGTCAGCTTCCTTGTACCTTATGCGCGTTAAAACTTTGCACTCAAAATAGTGCGTGAACGTACTGAAAGGGCTATCCCGTCGTGTCTCTTAACAACGGACACCTTGACACTGACAGTTAAAGGTGCGAGAATAGGGGTCGTCTCGTCATCTGCGACGAGTCTGCCGGGGGCAATTACGATATGGACATGACGAGTAAAACAATCCGCAAGATGTGCGTGCTTGCAGGAATTGCAGCTTTAGGGGTTTCAGCCCAAGCAATTTCGCTTGATGCGCGCATCATGATCGATCGGGCACTAAACAGTCCGACACTTACAGTTCGGTATTCGGGAGCTCACACTGCTCTCGTGGAGCTACAGGTTAACGGCGTCAGCCTCGGCACTCGTTCGGTGACCGCCAGCAAAGACTCTGGAGAGACCAACTTCACCCTTAATCTTTCTGACTTGAAGGATGGAGACAACGAAGTTGAAATTCGATTGTTCGACCGAACCGGAAAGCTTGTTGGCAGCGATCGAACCAATATCTCGACCGACCAAAGCAACCAAGGCCCAGTATTCCTAACCTCTCCAAAGGTCGGAGCAACGGTACGCGGTCCAGTTGAAGTCAAGCTTGGTTTCGGTAAGGAACTTAAGAATTCATACGTCAGCTTCTTTGTCGACAACAACTTCAAGAAGATGTCCAACTATCCTCCTTACACTTACGTGTGGGACACGGCTCGCGAAACAAATGGCTGGCACGTGGTTGAGGCTTGGGCGATCGACGAAGCAAGCACGACATACAAGAGCAAGCAGACTCGAGTCTTCATCGACAATCCAAGTGGTCGAACCGAGCGAAACAACGTTTCCACCGACATCACACCAACTGCCCCTACGATTCGAGGCGGAACGGTATCCGGAGACTCTGAAGTTCGAAATGTTGCTCAAGGCGGAACAGCCAAGGCAAGTTCTTCAGTTGGCGGCAAAGCTCCTCATCTAACAGCTTCACTCTCATCGAACCCAATCCACTCAAGCATTGCTGGTTCAGCTACGGATATCAAGCCGGCTCCTGCGGGACGAACCATCATGACTGATGTTCGATCGTTCACTCCGACAGGCAAGAGATTGGTCGCTACCAACTTTGGCAACAAAGGCGAGATCATGATCACGATGAGCAAAGTGCTCACCCCAACAGCTACCCAAAAGCTTCCTAAGACAGATGTCTTGAACAGCTTTAACTCAGCTGCTCGAATGGTCAGCATTACTCGTGGCCAACGCGTTCCGAACCTCGGAGCGTTTGCCATCGAACTGAACTCACAATTTGTTAAGTTCGATGTTCAGCCAAGAGTAGATAACGGTGTTCCGATGACTCCATTCCGCTATCTCATCGAGAAGGATGGCGGCAAAGTTAACTGGCAGAACATGACCAAGACGGTCACCGCTACTGCAGATGGTAAGTCCATGACGATTCAGATCGGCGACAAGAACGCCAAGGTCAACAACCTTTCGGTTTCGATGGAAGTAACTCCTTACATCGACCGAGGTCGAACAATCGTTCCTCTTAGCTTCATCCACGAAGCGTTGAACGTAGACGTTCAATTTGATAAGGAAACCGGTCACGTCCTGATCACTTCGATCAAGAAGTAATCCTCCTCCCCCGGAGGCTCAAAAACCCTAGCGAAGGAATCTTCGCTAGGGTTTTGTTTTTTTGAATAACTGGGTGGGATCCTTTGCTAGAAGCGCGACAAGTCGGGTTGTCCTATCGGTACAGTTGCCTAACTTTGGCCAGCGCCAAAGCAACTTGTTCGCCAGCCAAGGATTCAAGGGGCAATCGAACGTCAGCAGACGGCAATACTCCCAGTTCATGAAGAATGAGCTTGTTGGCTGCCGGTTGCTTGCACGAGCGAATCTCTTTAAGAGCAGGCATGATGAGTTCGTGCTTCGTTTCGGCCGACTCGCGATTGCGCGGCCATTCACTAACAATCTGACTCAGCCATCCAGGAACCAGGTTCGCGGCTCCGCTGATCGTTCCAGTCCATCCGGCTGCTAGCGCCCTGACGAGTAATGTTTCGTCACCCACGAACAGGGACTTAGTCGAGCCGCTCAGTGCATCGGCGTAGCTTGCAAGGTTATCGGCGTTGCCGCTGCTATCTTTAAGTCCAACCATCCGATCATGCTTGGATAGCCGGTGCATCAATTCGGGCGTCAGAGTGATGCCAGTCCGCTGCGGGAAGTTATAGATCAATACCCCTACCGGAGACTTATCCAGAACAGCTTCGAACCAGCGTGCAATCCCCTCTTCCGAAACATCTCGAAAGTATCCCGGCGGCATCAATAAGACGCCCTTCGCTCCCGCTGCGCCGGTCTGCTTGCAGAGCCAAACCGCTTCATCGAGACTGGGAGTCGCTACTCCCAAAATCACATCGAGACCTTCGGCTAAGGCAACCGAGGTCTTAACGAGATCTCGCTTCTCAACCGCGCTGAGTGACGGACCTTCGCCATTTGTTCCTGCCAGCACGACCCCCTTGCAGCCACCGGCCCTAAACCAAGCGGTCAATTTGGCAACTGCCGCATAGTCAATTCCACCTTTCGCGTCGAAAGGTGTAACGCTCGCCGGATATACGCCGGCGATCATAGAGCTGGAAGCACCTGGTTTGTAAGTGTGCCAAATCCAACAACGTAGCCCTTTCCTTGGCAGTAGCCTGTGATACTAACCACATCACCATCTTCCAAGAATCTTCGCTCCTCACCTGTTTCAGTCATGACGAGCGGCTTTGAACCTCGCCAAGCGAGTTCAAGCATCGAACCAAACGTTCCCTCTTCGGTACCGCTGATCGTTCCCGTTGCGTAAAGATCTCCTGGTTCGGTGGGAGTTCCGTTGCTTGTCTGGTGGGCTAATTGTTGAGCGAAGCTCCAATAGAGTTCGTTAGCATTTGTACGCGAGACCACCTGAGGAGCCTTCATTTTTTCCGTTTGAATGGAAACCTCTAGCATGATATTGAAGTGGCTAGCTCGCTTCGTAGACAAATAAGGCAATGGGCTAGGATCTTGAACCGGGCCCCTCACTCGGAAAGGCTCTAGAGCGTCCATCGTAACCATCCAGGGACTTACTGATGTCGCAAAGCTCTTGGCCAAAAATGGTCCAAGCGGTTGGTATTCCCATCGCTGAACGTCTCGCGCTGACCAGTCATTGACAAGGGCAACACCGAAGATATGGTCTTCTGCTTCCTCGATTGGAATGGTTTCCCCGAATTCGTTTCCGTCTGACAAGAAGAATCCAAGTTCAAGTTCAAAATCCAGTTCCCGGGTCGGACCGTATTCGGGAGTATCTGAATCAGCCGCTTTTGTTTGCCCCTTCGGACGAAAAATGGGCAGATCCGAAGGAATGACACTCGATGCTCGTCCGTTATAGCCAACCGGTAGGTGCCGATAATTCGGCAAAAGAGGTGCCATATCTGGGCGAAACATACGGCCAACATTACTTGCGTGATTGATCCCTGAATAGAAGTCGACAAAGGCTGGGATCTCCATTGGCAGTGCCATTGGAAGTTCGGTGTAGGGGATGAGGAGTGATTTCTTCAGCTTCGAATTATCTCGTACTTTCGGATTCCCCTCTCGAAACAAGTCAAACAATGCTTTTCGTAGTTCGGAACAACCACTCTTGCCTAGCTCCATATACCCCTCGGCTTCGGCCAACTCCTCAAAGGGCAGCAAGCCCTCCTCAATAAAGCCGACGATGTCGACAAGGTAGTCGCCAATTCTAGAGACTAGAAGTACGCTGTCATCGCCCGTTTCTGCAATTCCAAAAGGGAGATTTTGGATCGGGAAATGGCTTCCAACCGGAACATTGACCCAACTCTTGGAGTTGGGTGAAACGACAAAACTCATCTGGCAACTCCTAGAAGTCCCATTTTCGCGAGCCCCTCTAGAGGCTCGTCGATGGAACAGGTTCCAATGCCTACAAAAATGTTTCGGACGTCTTCGATGTCATCCAACGATATTTTGTGGCCCTTCCAACTCATGCCGCCATCGTCAAACGACCAGTGCCGCGTGTCGTCATCGCGAAGAATCTCGGCGATTTCCTTTCGCGAGAAATCATGAGTGTATGCCATCGCGCTCCCAGCGAGCGCGTTGAGAAATCCATGCATCTGAGCACCAATCGATTCATCGTAGTACGGCAATGGATGGTGAAGTCCAGCCGTTAGCTTGAAAGGGATGTCGAGAGTCGCGGTTGAATAGAGGAATCCTGCCAACGCATCTAGACTAGGGATGGCAGTCGGATCTAAGCCCCCCGTACGAGCCTTAGCTCCTAACCATTCGGTCGTTGCGATGATGGCAAGCGAATCATCCATGCCATCGGTTAATGGAATTTCCACGAAGACATCAATCTCGTTGAACGCCTTTAAGTCCCGCGTACATGCGTCAACAAGGTCATGAGATGGGACTCGAATTTCGTAAGCTTCCAGGGCAACGGATTCACCAAGTGTTTCGATAAGATCAGTCATCGCACCGGCATCGCTCTCAAGCGCCGTTTGCCACTCGTCGTAATTACGGGATGCTTGCCCAATAACCGTGACCGGAATCTCAGGAGTAACCGGGCGTTGTTCAATCACTTTGATGAGTTCCTCTAGTCGGTCGGAGGAAATAACAAATCTTCCAACCATCCAGTCATTAGGACCCTCAATCAAATGAATGTAATTCTCTAGCGCTTTCGCCATGTCAAGACGGGCAGGAGGAAATAAACCTGCATAGTCAAAAGTGCTCTCGAAGAGACCCTTAAGTGAGTCAACCATAGATGACAGTATTCCACGCCTAACCCATCCCTACAGCACTCTCAGGCTCGGAAGTTTTGAAGTTAGGTCATATGAAAGCGCTAGCCCTAACACAAAGGAGTGACATCTCCAAATTTGGACCAGGAATTTAACAAAGGTATCATAAAGGTGGAGCCTATTGGGCGTACGATGTGGTGCCCACTCCACGGAACCACCATGGCCAAGATGAAAGTATTAATTGCAGACGACGATCCGATCATTCGATTGGACCTGAAACAAATGCTCGAAAACCTCGGATACGAGGTCGTAGCAGAAGCTGGCGACGGACAGCAAGCCGTTGACCTTGCACGAACAACCAATCCAGACGTTTGCATCCTCGACGTTAAAATGCCGGTTATGGATGGCATCGAAGCGGTCACATTCATCACCGATGAAAACATCGCACCCACAATCCTGCTTACCGCTTATTCCGATAAAGAATTAGTCGACCGTGCGAAGAGTGCTGGCGTTTTCGCCTATCTCGTGAAGCCGTTCAAACCAAGCGACCTGCCTCCATCCATTGAAGTTGCCCGGAGCCGATTTGAGCAGAATATCCAGCTCAATAAGGAAGTCGGTAACTTGCAAGAGCGACTCGAGGCTCGAAAGCTCGTTGACCGAGCGAAAGGCATCCTCATGGATGAGCACAAGCTTCCTGAATCAGAAGCCTATCGCCGCATTCAAGTTCAGTCGATGAATCTTCGAAAGACCATGCGAGAAGTTGCGGAAGCAATCATTCTCGCCAAGTCCATCTAGTCATTCCCAACCGATCAGCCATGCTATAAAGAAGTCATGGCTGATATTCTTTGGGCTCCTTGGCGGATGACCTATATTGAAAAGTCGTCTTCAGACAATCCTGGAGGCGACATTTTTGTAGATTTACCTGCTGAGCAGGATGATGCGAAGAATTTCATCCTTTTCCGGGGGACGCATGCCTTTGTGATGCTCAACGCATTTCCCTATTCCGGAGGCCATATCCTTGTTGCTCCTTACCGACAAGTTCCCGATCTAGAGGGCCTGAACGACTCAGAACTTCTTGAGATCAACCAACTTCTGGCGAAGTCCGTTCGGTGGTTAAAGGGCTCCCATCGACCCGACGGCTTTAATATCGGAATCAACTTGGGAAAGGCGGCAGGAGCAGGAATTCCTGTTCACATTCATTGGCATATCGTTCCGCGTTGGAATGGAGACACCAACTTCATGACAACTGTCGGCGATGTTCGAGTGATTCCTCAGTCCCTCGAAGACTGCTATGCGAAGGTCAGTCAGGAGATTGCTCTTGACGCTTGACGAGCTACGATTGCAAGCCTCGACTTGTGAAGGCTGTTCGCTTTCCGAGCGCAGGACAAACGTAGTTTTCGGAGAAGGAAATCCGCTTTCACCGCTTGTCCTTATTGGTGAGGGCCCTGGAGACAACGAAGACAAATTAGGTCGCCCCTTTGTCGGTCGGGCGGGCCAGCTACTGGACAAGGCAATTATCGATGCGGGACTCCAGCGATCGCAGGTTTATATAACGAATACCGTCAAATGCCGAGCTGCCGATTGGAGTAGCGGCAAGCCCGTGAATAGGGCCCCGACTGAAGTCGAGGTCACAGCTTGCAGACGATGGTTGGAGCCCCAAATTGCGATCCTCAAACCCAAAGTGATTTTGTGTATTGGTGCGCCCAGTGCTAAGAACCTAATCAAGAAGAATTTTTTGATCACACGTGAACGAGGGATCTATTTCCCTTGCGAGTTTGCGCGCACGGCTATAGCAACTCTCCATCCTTCCTATATTCTTCGTGAGGCGAACAAAGGTGGGGATGGTGGATATTCACTTCTCGTCAGCGACATACGACGCGCCTACGAAGCGGCACTCAAACTTGCTGAAAAGGATGCAGAAACTCAGTAGACGATCACTTCCATGGATCTCAAAAGAGTTTGATTGTCGTAAGAAAACCTAGCCTTTTACGTTTTCGCCTAAAATAAACACCTATGTTCTCCCGACGCCTTGCTTGGGTTTTGCCATTGCTTGTAACGAGCGGCTCTTCGTTCGCTCAAACCAGACCTCATAATTTCGATCTGCTCGATGTGAAGTGGCACGTTGACCTAAAAACGTATGAGGAGACTCAAGTTCTCAACGGCGACGTTCAAAATACTCTGACCGTCCTACGCGACCCAGCAAAAGTGTCCTTCGACTGCGCCAAGCTCACCGTTCAGAAAGTAAATGTTGACGGCAAACCAGCCAAGTTCACGGTTGCCAATGAGATGATCACCGTCCAGTTGCCAGCGGGCACGAAGAGCGGTCAAACGGTCAAAGTCCATGTCTTCTACACCGGTCAGCCAGAAGCCGGTCTGTACTTGATTCCAGGATCGCGAGCATTTCCTGCCCACACCAATGTGATGTACACCCAAGGGGAAATGGTCGATAACCGATACTGGCTTCCCACTTGGGATTATCCGGATGATAAAGCGACCAGTGAAGGGTTTATTGAAGTCGGCAAGGGTGAGAGGGCCATTAGTAACGGCAAACTCGTAGAAGTCACGAGTAAGGCTGATCGTGACATTTTTCACTGGAAGATGGATCAGGCCCATGCAACTTATCTCATCTCAATTGTTGCGGGCAAATATGATGAAGGCAAGAGCTTTTGGGGAAGCATGCCTGTTAACTACTACACTCCTGAAGGTCTTCTCGACTGGGGAGAGGTTTCATTTGGCGGCACTGAAAAGATAATTGATTTCTACAGCCGGCTCACTCACTTCAAGTACCCCTATGCCAAGTTCGTCCAAAGCGCCGTGCCGGACTACATGTTCGGCGGAATGGAGAACATTACTGCTGTTACTCAGACGATTACTGCACTTCATCCAAAGTCCGTTGACGAGGTCCAAGACTCCACTGGGTTGGTGGCTCACGAATTGGCGCACCAATGGTTTGGAGACACCATCACGTGTAACGGCTGGAGTGACGCATGGCTGAACGAAGGCTTCGCGACATTCCTTCCTAACTTTTGGGAGCGAGAAAAACACGGAGACGAGGCATACAGCTTAGGTCGATATGGTTGCTTCCAGGGAGGACTCGGAGCTCATCAGGGTTCAAACCGCCCCGTCGTTTGGAAAGGATATAAGGACGCTCTGGACATGTTCAACGGCTTTATCTATCCAGGTGGAGCATCACGCATGTTTATGCTGATGGACCAAGTCGGTGAGCAGAAATTCTGGAAAGCGATTGGCGAGTATCTCAACGAGCGCAAGTTCACTTCCCTTGACACCCCCATGTTCTTTGAGAGCATGTCTCGATCACTCGGTATGGACCTAACTGCTTTCATGAAGCAGTGGTTCTACACCCCAGCCGCACCTAACTTAACCGTTACGAAACGAGCCACAAAGTTGGTGGTGAGCCAGCCCGAACCATACTTTGACTTGAACCTAGATGTTTGGGTCCTCAATGGAGATGCCTGGGTTCAAAAGAAAATGCACTTGACCGGCGCTGAGGCGTCCGTTGAACTTGGCGATCTAGCCGATAAGCCTGCTTTGGTTGACCCACGATGTTTCGTGATGGCTAATATCGCCAACAACATCCCGTTCAAGACCAGTGAACTTGCGAGTCTCTTCCATCACGCGCCAAATGCGGGAGAACAAGCACGTATTGTGGATAGCATGATGGGAACTCTTACCCCTGAAGAATGGCTCGATTTTGCCAAGACCGTAAAGTCGCCCGCCCTATTGAGTCGCGTAATAGGCCACCTTTCCACAGGGGCAGAGGCATTCCTCATTGATGTAACGCATCATTCTGATCGTGGAGTAGCCAACACCGCTATCGAAGCTCTGAGCAGGCAAGGTCGCTCTGACGCGATTATCAGTCGGCTCCAAGAAGTGGCAGCCAATGACCCAGATGACGTCCTCAAACAGAACGCAACGAGAATTCTGCTCGACTTTACCGGCGATGCCACCCTTCTTCAAAAGTGCCAAACAACGGATGGATTCCGCGACGGTTATCGGCAGATTGCTTTGCAATGGTTGAATCGAAACAAACCCGATGTTGCCCGTGAGCAATGCCTTGCACAGTTGGCTCACCCAACTGCCGAACCGACTCGTGTCACCGCGATCAACATGTTAGGCGGGCTGAAAGATAAGCCAGGGGAAATTCGAGTCTATAAGGCCCTTCTGGGAGTCTTGAAGGAAACATCCTTCGGCGCTCGCGTAAGTGCGATCAATTCGCTTGCCGCATACGGAGATCCCGCTGCCATTGACTATATCAAGCCATTCACCACAAATAGCTTGGTCTTCTTCAGACAAACGTCAACGAACGCAATCAGCCAACTCAGTCGCGGAAAGTAAACCTAAACCGTCGTCCAGGCTCGGTAGAAATGCTCCCGAGCTTGGATAGCCCGCTTCACCGAATCTGTTCCCACAGCGTTCAGATGGCCCATTTTCCTGCCTGCCTTTGCATCGATCTTCCCATACCAATGAAAGAAAACTTCGGGAACTGAAATCGCATCCTGAATTGCTTGAACGTGATTCCCTGAAGGCAACTTTCCTAGAAGGTTTGCCATGCATGTTTCTCGTCCGTGCGGAGGGACCGTGGGCCAACCCATTACGAGGCGAACATGCTGTTCAAACTGGCTGACTCCACCCCAATCAAGCGTGTAATGCCCGGTGTTGTGAGGACGTGGAGCAATCTCGTTAATTTGGAAGGATCCGTCTGAGAGTTCGAACATTTCAACTCCGTAAAGCCCCTTGCCGTCGATAGCTTCAACCGCCGCGATCGCAACCGCAGAGGCATCGACGCCCGCTGGAAACACCAAATCGCAAACGTGGTCCGTTTGGACAGTTTCCATTGTAGGGAAACAACCTACCGAATCGGAATCGGCATAAACCATGACCGCGATTTCGCGCTTAAAGGGTACAAATTGCTCTGCTAGCCAACCGCCTTGTGACCAGGTAGGTTTGAGCTTCATCAAGTCCTCAAGAGTCTTGGCATAGTAAGTGCCCTTTCCGTCATAACCACCAAATCTGACCTTGAGAACCATCGGGAACCCAATCTCCGCGATCGCCTGTTCGCCGTCGCCGCTCAGTTCCACTGCATTGGGAGATGGAACACCCGCCTTCATCATGGCTATTCGCTGTCGCAACTTGTCTTGGATCAGGTGAAGCGAGTGGAGTCCAGGAACAATGATCTTTTCGGGCACCTTCGCCAGTTCGCACGCTTTCTGAATGTCATCGACCAAGATAAATTCGTTTTCAAGCGTCACGTGGTCACAAGCTCGAAGCACCTCGGCGATCTTCTCAACGTCTTTCAGTTCTCCACGAATGCTTGGCGCGATTTGGGAAGCAGGAGATTCCAGAGAAGGATCAAGTGACAAGCACTTCAATCCCGCTCTTTGACCAGCCTGAATAGACATTCGGGCCAACTGGCCTCCTCCGAGAAAACCGATATCGTAGCGAAGCGACATTAGCCAAAGGGTACCGCCCCAATACAAGAAACCTAGAAGTGTAAGAGCGAAGTTGGCGGGATTCTCGTCGCCAAGAAGCATGTATTTCCGCTAGTTCTTATTAGTTTCGGTGTTAAACGCGCCATTACTCGTGTTTCCGTCTCATTCAGGGGCCCTAGCGTGGTAAAAAGCCTACATGCTCCTTGAAGGCAAAAAAGGTCTCGTTCTAAATGTTCTCAACAAGAACTCCATCGGCTGGGCCATCGCCGATGCTGCTAACTTAGCCGGTGCCACAGTCGGAATCGGTGCTCAGAACGATCGACTACTCGACGGCGTCACGAAACTCATTGAAGGTCGCGAGCGATTTGATCCGTTTACGATCGACTTTAGTGACGATGCTCAATTTGACCTACTGGCCGAGCAAGTCAAAGAGAAGTACGGCAAGATCGATTTTATCGTTCACAGCGTTGGATACGCACCGAAAGAAGCACTCAACGGTCGGTTTATCGAAACGACGCTTGCTGACTTTCAAACTGCAATGTCGATCAGCGCTTTTTCACTCGGACGCCTTTGCCAGGCCCTTGAGCCGCTCATGAACGAAGATGGTAGCGTACTGACTTTGAGCTACCTTGGAAGCACACGTGCGGTAAAGAACTACAACGTCATGGGTGTTTGCAAAGCGGCCCTAGAAGCCACGGTTCGATATCTTGCAGTTGAGCTCGGCGAAAAGGGAATTCGAGTCAATACGCTCTCTCCGGGACCAGTCAACACCGTTTCTGGACGTGGCGTTAACGGTCTTACAGATATGATCAAGAGTGTCCACGAGCGTGCACCGCTCAAGCGACCATACGGCCAGACAGAAGTTGCCGGATCAGCGGTCTATCTTCTAAGCGATCTCAGCAAAGGTGTAACCGGTCAGATCATTTTCATCGATTCCGGATTCACAATTCTCGGCGTCTAAATGCGGCTCCTTACAGTACCGAACTGGTCGTTCGGGCGGAATGCGATTCTTCTGAGAGAGTTTCAGAGAGTCCTAAGCCGCCCGGACATCCAAGTTCATTATTGCCAAGGAGACGTAGACCACAATCGCACGGTGACTGCATTTAGTGGTGAGCCAAACGTGCTTATTCAAACGCTGCTGAACCTATGCGGTCTCGCGTTTGATACAATCGATCTAAATCACCATATGGGGGTTCATCCGCGCATTGGGGCCCTTGACGTTTGCCCCATTGTTCCGCTATCGAACAGTCAGGTTGAGTTCATGGAAGCGAGCGCATTGGCTGAACGCTTCTCAGCGAGCCTTGCGGGCCAATTTGGGATTCCCGTGTTTCTCTACGAAAGGTCAGAACGTGGCCGCCATGAAGCCGACCTACCTTCGTTGCGCAAGGGCGGATTTGGTGGACTCGCGAATAAAATATTGCGGCCCGATTTTGGGCCCGAGCTCGCCCATCCGAATTTGGGGGTATCGATCGTCGGCGTCCGAGATTTCCTCATCGCCATGAATGTCGATCTTGCCACGGAAGATTTGACGGTCGCAAAGCAGTTCGCAAAGAGAATCCGCTCTTTTCGAGCCGACGGCGACCCTCGATTCTTAGGGGTTCGTTCATTGGGATTCCAGCTTGCTTCAAGACACCTCGTTCAAGTCAGCATCAATATGACGCTCCCTGACATCACACGGGTCGATCCCATTGTCGAGTGGATCATGCAAGAGGCATCCCGTCTCCGAATTAAGATTGCCAATACTGAGTTGGTGGGTGTGATCCGAGACATCGACGTTCCCACCGCTTCCCGCCTACCCATCCGTGAGCCACAGATTGTAACGTTTGGCTAGAAAAAAGCCCGGACAAGTCATTAACTGGTCCGAGCCTTTCTTATGAGCAGCACGCCTTACTTGGCTAAGTTTGGATTTTCGGCAAGATACTTGTCCGCATTTTCCTTCGTGACAAGTTCGGTTGGAAGGACAACTTTCTTGTCCTTAGGCATGTTGCCCTTGATGATGTCAGCTGCGATTTGAAGCCCTTTCGGACCTGGATCAGGGTAGCGGAACGTCGCGTCAAGCTTGCCAGCTTTGATCATGTCAATGACTTCTTTCTGGCATCCGTCGATCCCTACAAAAAGTGGTTTAACTTTGGGCTTGTTCGCGAAGTGATCATATGCCTGAAAGGCTCCGATCGCCATTTCGTCGTTGTGGGCATATACCGCGTCAAATGGCTCACCTTTCTGAAGGTACGACTCCATGTAGTTCTGGGCGGCTTGTCGTTGGAATTTACAATCGTCTCCGAGCACCACTTTAATGCCTGGATATTTTTTGAACGTCTCCATCGCTCCATTTTTCCGGTCAGTGGCCGCGTCAACATTGCTGATGCCTTGGATCATAAGCACGGTGCCCTTACCTTTTAATTGCTTGGCAATGAATTCGCCCGCTTGTCGACCAATTTCTACATTGTCGCCGCCAACGTGAACCGTGTATTTGTCGCCAGGAATGCCCCGATCGAGGAGGATAACCGGCACCTTTGCATCAAATGCCTTTTCAACCTCTTTTTGAACGGCAATGGTGACCGGACTCACTAAGAGCACTTTCGGTGACCGAACCATGAACGTGGAGATCACGCCCATCTGCTTATTAGCATCGTCT
Source organism: uncultured Armatimonadota bacterium (assembly GCA_903899015.1). GTDB lineage: Bacteria > Armatimonadota > Fimbriimonadia > Fimbriimonadales > Fimbriimonadaceae > Fimbriimonas. The sequence goes on from CAIUHP010000043.1 coordinate 103,948, forward strand.
TCGCCTGGTTGCTCTTCGAAGTTGAATTCAGCTTTGTGCTTTTCAGCTTCCGCTTTAATTTCGGCGTCAAATTGCTGTCGCCAAGGATCAGTGCTGTTTGCTTGCGCGAATGCGACGAGCGGAAGATTGTCAGTCGAAGCAGTTGCCGACGAAGTAGGTCCAGCAGTTGACGCTGAACTAGCCCCCTTGTCGTCGCTGCCGCAGCCTACGAGTGCCCATGCCGCTACTGCGGCAATTGATAAGAGTCCCAACTTCATCGTCCTAAACCCTCCGTCCCAAGTTCTGTAAATAAACAGCTAAAAGGATGATGACTCCCTTCCAGCCCTGCCCAACGTAATAGCTGACGCTATCCAAAATCAAGAACACGTTAAGGCACACGATAAAGAGTGCACCAACAAATGTTCCTAAAACATTACCGTACCCGCCAACGAGCGCGGTTCCACCCACCACGGCCGCAGTAATTGCGTCCAATTCATATCCCATTCCCGCACTGGGTTGACCGTTCGAGTTACGGGCTGTAAAGAGCACGGCCGCGACCGCGATACAGAATCCATTGATGGCGAATGCCCCAATTCGAACCCGGTTGACAGGAACTCCTGCGTACCTCGCAGCCTCGGTATTGCCTCCGATCGCATAGACCCGGCGGCCAAATACCGTCTTAGCCAAAACGAGAGCTCCCAACAAAGTCGTGACAAAAAGAATCCATCCTGCAATCGGGATTCCTAGCCATGGCGACTCAAAAACGGTGATTTGATCATTCAAACCAGAGATATTGGCGTTGTTGGTGTAGATGTACGCAATTCCCCGAAGGCTGACCATTCCTGCCAAAGTCACCACAAACGGTTGAAGCTTCGTATAACCAATAACCGCTCCCAGCACGCCACCAATGAATGTTCCTAAAACAAGGACATAGGCGATCGTTACCGGTGTCGAAGTTCCTTTTACAAGCCAAGTTGCGACCACGCAGTTCAGGAGCCCTAGAAGCGATCCTGCGCTGAGATCGATTCCACCCGTGAGAATCACGAAGGTTGCTCCGATCGCCAAAATGCCCGGTACCGCAAGCTGGCTCATGATATTGCTCAGGTTGGGCAACGTATAAAACGTGGAGTGAAAGATTGCCCCAGGCTGTCCCGTATGGGGTGATTTCCACAAAGCCACCACCAGCAAGATTATCAGGCCAACAAGGCCCTGATATTTCTGAATAATCGGCAGCCACTTTTGAAAGGTCGTGGTGCCTGCACTCATAAAACGGGGGCCCCTTCGTAAAACGAAAGGAACAGCATTGAACAATTGGATCGGTGAAAAACCTTCATGAGTAGCTTCATCGCTCGTCAAACTCTATTCGAATTCGGCAGAGATTTTTAACTTGATCCTTCATACCTCAACCGCTCAGATACTCTTCAGGAATTGTTCTGACGCGAACCCCGACTTTCTTGTGTTTAGTTCTCCATCAAGAGGGTATGTTCCTGCCAAGACCCGCGGGAATATTAGATCAATGAAGATGATAAGTACTGCCTTGATCGCCATTGCTAGCTCATGTGTGATGGCGCAAGAGGTTAGCGTAAAAACGCTTTTACCTCAGATGACGGACCTTACGTTTCTGACCCACCGACCTCAACCGGTCTTCAAGATGGCTCAAGCGAGTAGCTATGATCGGAGATCGAATCCAGGCCCCAACAGTGACCCGTTTGCCAACGGGGATGCAGGCAATTTTGTCCGAATCGAAGACGGTGCAAAAGGCAAAGAGTTTGTAATGGCCGATCTCAAGGGTCCTGGCTCAGTGGTCCGTTTGTGGTCTGCCAACCCTAGTGGCACCATTCGCTTCTATTTTGACGGCGAGGCCAAACCTAGAATCGAAGCAAAAATGAGCGAGTTCCTCACCGGAAAAACGGAAGGGCTTGGAGAACCATTTGGCTACACGGCATCTTCTGGTGCAGACGTATACTTCCCTTTCCCATACTCAAAGAGCCTTAAGATAACGGCAGGCGAGTCGAACGGAGAAAGCCCGAAATCGCTTTACTACCACGTCGGATTCCGAACTTACGATCCTTCGACAAAGGTGAAAACATTCACCTGGGCGGACCTCACCGCAAACAAAAAGCTCATGGAGACGATTGGGCAAGGTCTGCTGCACCCGGCTAACGATACCGGCATCAAGAACTTATTCCGAGGAACTCTGGAATCTCGCAAGACGCTCACGACTTCTTACCAGGCCCAAATCAGTTCCGCTATTCGGACTTTGCAAGTAAAGGTCCCTGTACCGACACCTGACGACGCGAAAGCAATGACGTGGGAAGATCCGCGACAACTTCATAACATCCTTAGGAATATCGTGTTGCGGATTCAATTCGATGGCGAGCAATGCGTCTCTGTCCCGTTGGGAGATTTCTTCGGTTCAGCCCCAGGTCTCAATCCGTATGAGAATTTGCCGATGACGGTGTCGCCTGACGGTTCGATGGCCTGTCGGTTCGTGATGCCTTTTGAGAAGAGCGCGATTATCTCAGTCCAAAATTTAGGACCTGATGTTCCCTTCTTGATGAACGCTTCCATCAAGCCCTTCCCCTGGGGACCTCACACTTACCACTTCCACGCTCAATGGCTTGGCGAAAAAAGCCACACTCGCCCGTTCCATGAAATGCCGTTCCTCGACGTTAACGGCGAAGGCTTCTTCGTGGGTACCAACCTACATGTAGCTAGCCCAGCACCAGACTGGTGGGGCGAGGGTGACGAGAAGGCCTATGTGGATGGCGAATCATTTCCCAGCACGTTTGGTACCGGCTCCGAAGACTATTACGGTTATGCATGGGGAAGTCCGGACCTATTCACGCGTCCATATCATGCTCAGACTCGATGTGACGGCCCGGGAAGTCTTGGCCACACAAGTTTGAATCGGTGGCAGGTCTTCGATCCAATCTCCTACACCAGCTCGATGAAATTCACGCTCGAAATGTGGCACTGGGCCGACTGCATTGCGACCTTCGTTCACACAACCTACTGGTACTCAAAGCCCGGAGGAACGCCTACCGCTGAAATCGAGGAGCGCCTCCTCCTCCCACCAAAAATTGATGGTATCAAACCCATTGAAGGTGCCATCGAAGGTGAGGGCCTAAAAATCAAATCTGTCAGTGGCGGAAAGGCCGAAGCTCAAGATGGTTTCTGGCAAATCTCTGCCGGAAAGCAGTTGTGGTGGCAAGAACCAAAAACGGGTGACAAACTGATCCTCGAAGTTCCGATCGCAGAAGCAGGAACCTATGAAGTGTTCGGCAATTTTTGCCACGCGAGGGACTATGGCATTCACAAGATGACACTTAATGGGCAAGCTATCGATCCGGTCGATTTCTACGGAACCGGGCTCGAGTGGAAGAAGCAGTCTCTCGGGACCTTCACTCTGCCCAAAGGCACGGTCACATTGGAAGTTGAATGTATGGGTCACCATAAAGACGCTGATCCAAAGAACATGTTCGGCTTAGACTACTTAATCCTTTCCAAGAAGCAGTGAATCGATAAACGAGGCCCCTGCCCTTCATTTTGAAGGACAGGGGCCTCTTTTATGTCAGTGACCGTGCTCTCTCAATCGTCATTTAGGACCCGGTCCGGCGCTAAACGAGTTAACGAGCTTCGTGTAATCAATTAAGCCCCCGAGCCTGCCTAGATACCGTGGAGGTAGGCGCAATATGGAAGTTCGATTCGCAATGACCGCATCTTTCAGGTTGCTTACGTTCGTGGGATTGCCGTGCCTCAAACCATCCGCGACCGCTGCGGCAACCACCGGAGAGGCAAAGGACGTCCCCGACCAAACCGCTAACGAGCCGTCCCAGAACTGGCTCGCAAACCCAATTGCAGGTGCCGAAATGGCGCATGACGTGTGCCAATTACTAAACCAAGCCTTTCGATTCACCGCGTCGAGACCACCTACGCAGATGACATCCCCAAATTTTGCAGGATAGCAAGCGGCACTTTGTCCATTGTTTCCAATCGGAGCAACCACGAGTAAATTGTTCTCGGTACACCAATCAATCACGTCGCTGAGGGCGGGAACTTCGAGCAGGGTTCCAAGCGAGACGTTCGCGACCTCGGCACCTGAAGTCACTGCAAAAGCCAGTCCCTTTATCACTCGCCATCCCGTTGCACTGCCATCAGAATCGGCAACGCGGGCTACCACAAGGTGAACTTGTGGAGCGACTTGGTCGACAATCCCGGCGATCATCGTGCCATGGCCGACGGCCTCGTCCACAATGCCGTTCCCATTTGAATCCGTACCTTGTGGGATGTCATAGGCCGGTTGATCTGGCTCAACCGCGTTCATTGAAGCGTCAACCTTGGCCCACAGAGTCGTTTGTTTGGGTGCAAGACCGGTATCCAAAATCGCGAGTTTAACCGTCCGGCCTGAGGAAAGCGATAACGTTTTGTTCCAATTAATCTGGCGAAGCAGATTCTTATTGATCGTTTGCAGGGTAGACCGACTTCCCACTGCAGGAAGCCCTCCACCTTTTGTGGGCTTACCCTTGGATTCATCTTCCGGCGAAACGACATCGCAGTCATCTTCTAACCAAACGATTGACGGATCATGTTTCAAATTCCCGAGAGTGCGCTCGTCGGTAGCGGCATAGAGAGCAAACGGGGCCCCCGACGTGGAATCTTGAAGTGTTAAACCGTATTTGGTAGCGATCTGTGCAGGATTGGTGCCCGGAGTAACACGACAGATGATGCTCGTCTGGGCACTGGCAAACCCAGCGGCCAAAACACCAAAGACGAGAGTTAGCCTAATGACATTTTTCATGAACAGTAACCTGCATAGAGAAGCGGAAAAGCCCAATAATACGGGTGGCTTCTCCATTGTCGTACTGAATCTCGGCCTTGCCGTAGCGATTCATTGATATTTGCGCTGAGATCGAATGCTCGATAGAACGCTGAGAAGAATTTCATGGCCGCCTCGTCATCGAGTGGCCATGCACTTCCAACAACGTAACCTGCACCGCAAGCGAGAAATGCCCGTACTAAGCCATCTGGCTCTAAGCGATTCAATCCTGAGAGTCGAGCCGTATCACATCCGGAAAGTGTCACCAGTTCCGCCCGTAGACCAGATCGCGCGATCTCAGCCGCAAGAACCGGGCCATCGGTGAAATCAAGCGACGAGAACATAGGGTGGTTCGGTCGATAGCGTGAGTGAGAGATAACATGAAGGACCGAAACGTCGACTGCTCCCAAGACTTCACACACATCCTTTGCCGATCGACAGATGATTGCGTTGGGATAGATTTTCAAGAATTCGTCGGCCTCTTCACTGGCTCTTGGAAGATCATCATGCTCCGCAACCCAGATCATTGCCGGCTTCGCGCGATCCATGGATAGCTTCCCACGCAGTCCCGGATGCAACCGGATTTCGAGGTCTCTTTGCTCCCCAATGGCCTCTAAGCAAGCAAGCCATGGTACGCGCCAAAGTTGTCCGTCTGGACAGATTCCGATCGTTCCGGTACCACCGATAACCCTTCTCAGAAGTGTCTTTCCCAGGCCTTTCAGTCCGTCCATTGCGAGCGTAGGTGGACTATTGGGATCGGCAAGAGGAGCAACAATATCAAAATTCAACCAATCGAGGGTGCGTTCTAAATCCATCTCACCCAATGGAATTTGGTCGAGCGATCCATCGTGTAGGATCCGAATGCAAGAAGGGTCTGCGATGAATAGGTAGGTGTCGCTTTGAATAGGTCGAGGCTGAGGTGATCCATTGTTGAAGGACATCAACGAGTGAGTTTCTTCTAGCCAAATTCGTTGAAGGTGATCAATATTTCGGTTTGTCGCGACACTTCTTCGGCTTCCTTCCATTCCTAAAGATGGCCGTCCCTGGTTCAGTTCCTCTCGAATTCGAGACAGGCGAGATAGGTCTCGTCCTGGTGTCCGAACTCTTTGACTCAGTAGAACTTCGTCAAGAAGAGTTACCGAGCGAGTCTGAAGGATGACTTGAGTCGCTTCGGTAATTCGGCTCTCGGTTGGTCGCGCGAGCAGTTCATCCAAATAGCTTCGAATGGCAGCTTGCTTGTCTACAAAAAAACTCAGGCGCCCTGATACCGACGAAGTACGCGCTTGATCGGCGAGAATGGCGCTAAACATTTTTCGGTATGTCCGTAGTCGTAGTCCACCTTCTTGTCGACGAGCCAGTTCAGCTAGCGCCCGCCAAAGGTTCTGCACCAAACCTTGACTACGAATCATTCGAATGGCCTGCATGAGGTCCTCGATGGGACCACCATTCTCTGCAGAAATGAGCAAAGCCCGGCTGAGGTGATACGGATTGCAGACCTGTCTCGCCAAGGTGAGAGAAGACTTCAAATGCTTCGAAGCTGATTCTAAACCGAGTTTAAACTCCAAATTGGCCAGTTCCATTTCCGTCGCCGCATGCCACGGCAAATTACCAATAGAGCGATATCGCCGGGATGCAGAACGCCAGTGCCGCCGAGCCTCTTCGAGCCGCCCCGTGGCAGAAATCGCTTGCCCAATTCCATATTGCAGATGCGCTCGGTGCAGTTCCGATACATGAACGCCTAATGCTTCCGCTTCACGATAAGCGTCAGCCGCCTCCATGAAGAGATTCATCGCACTCAACGCATCGCCAAGATACTCAAGCACCCTAGCCATTTCAATTGGCTCTTGCTCGTGGTGATGTTTGAGAACTAACAGGTCTGCGACTGCAAGGTCTACGTCACCACTCAGTATGTGAGTGTAGGCAACATTGCCTTTCGCAATATCACTCAGTAACCTGCTTCCAAGTTGTTCTGCCTCGTCACTAGCTAGTTGAGCTTGCTTACGAGCCTCCACAGGATCGCCACCAAACAACTGACTTGTCGAAAGGGCCACTCGACTGGACGAGGCGTCAGCTGCGAACCCATTCTCATTAAGAATATCAGCTAAACCTGCCAATTCGTGCGACGCTTCCCGGTATCGATCCTGCTGCATGAGCGCGTAGCCAACGTTGAGTCGGGCTCGGGCAGCGAGTCCCGGCTGGGGCAGTCTACTCAGGCCCTTTGCGATTCGATTGCCCAGCGAAACTGCTTCATCTACTTTGCCCGCGCGTGCAAGCCCGTCAATCGCACCGATTTGAAAGGCAAGCTTATCCACGGGGTTCGTAGCGCTTGCGCCTGCAAGTTGAAAAGCCTCCGCGCTAGCGGACCACTTTCCAGACATGCGAGTGATGATTCCAAGCGATCGGTATCCGAGTGCTGCATCGTCACCATATCGAACGATCCACTTTGCGGCGCTCGATAGTTTCGTGAGTGACGAATGATCTTCGACAAATAGCCGATAGACCTCATCGAAGAATGCCTTGCTGAGTCCTGGAGTCTCCTTCATTTGAGCCAGGAGTTTTGGAGCCTGAGCCGGCGACTGGACAATTCTTTCGATGACTTCAGATACTGTCATCTCGGATCAAGCGGTTCATTGGCGGAACTTGAAGAATCGTGTCCATCGAAACTAACTCGAAAGCTGTTTCAGATAGATCCTTTGCCGAAAATTGGAAACGTGGTCCCGATATCGTCACATTCGGTTGCCCTTCCATCTCCCAATCACTTGACGGAAACTGGCCCATGATATTCCAGCCAGTGTCGGTTGGAGTCGCCATAAGCCGAAGGGATAATTCGTCCGTTCCGACGACTATTTGGAATTCATCAACGGGGCCTCGAGCAGGAGCGATTCCTCGCAACTGCAATCGATGACAAGTAAATATCTTCCGCGTTTCAGGCATTAGAGCTTTCGCTGCGCTGATCCATTCACTAGGAGCGGTAAACCATTCTTGATGAGCCCTGGCTACGATCATTTTCAAATCGTTCACGATAATTAAACAGCTTTGGCAACTGTTGACGTGGGCGACAGTTGCTGCATCCGCAGTGCCATCCGCCATATCGGCAAGGCTGTCTCGAAACTGGTTGCAAGCATCCTTCATGGTCAATCGAAAAGAGTCTGGACTCACTTGGTTTGATACTTAAATTTCGAAAAAAGATTCTTTTTTCAAAAGGACACGGAGTTTCTCTAAACAGCGAGCTCGAGTTGGGCCGATTGCTCCAACCGGTATTCCCAGCGACTCGCTCACTTCGGAGTAGTTTTTTTCGCCTTCGAAGTACAGCGCTTCAAGTAGCTTTCGGCAGCGTTCATCTATTTTTGCAACCATCGAGCGGAGAATGGCAGATTGGTTGGCTTCGATTGCAGAATTCTCGGCGCATGTTTCTTCCTTTGCAACCAACTCATCAAGCGTAATTCCGGCCGACTCCATATCTGATGTTCGACCTCTGATCCTTCGAACTCTCAGCGCCTCCCTACTTGCGGTAGTCCCGATCCATTTGGGTAAGGCAGCGGCTGACTCAATTCGGTCGATCGAGTTGAGCAGGCTTTGAAACGTTGCCAGGAAGACATCTTCGGCATCGTCCCGCTCAAGTCCGTGTCGGCGGGCGATGGAATAAACCATCGATTGGAAGTTGTCGACCAATCGAGACCATGCTCGGGCATCCTTAGACTTGCATTTCTCCAGCAGTCGGGATAGTTCCGACGGATTCCAGGGAGTCTGCATCGCGTAGTTGAGCTTACCTTTGGAGAAGCAGCGACAAACTGAGGCACGTCCGGAGTTGGCTAAGCTAGCGCATTAACACGCATACATCAATTTTTGTGACCACAGCAGCTTGGCTCTATAGACCAAAAGACCCAGGAAAGTTGATTTCAGACTTTTTTCATCGGGCGATGTATTTGGCAACGAGTTGTCTGACTCCTACCTATCGCTATGAACACAACCATTAAGGCGAGCCTCCTAGTAGCAGCTCTTGCCATCGCAGTCGGATGCGGAGGCGGAGGAGCCAGCGGAGGAGCCGGAACTCCAGCCGGTCAACATGTCGGTTTCTTTGTCACTTCAAACGCCGGCCCTTTCGCGCATGTTTGGGTCAATGTCAAGCAGGTCAGTTTGACAAGTGCCTCGGGCAACGTCACCCTATTAAAGAGTTCTGCTGGCAAACCAGTTGATCTCTCAAGCCTTAACAAAGCCGGAAAGCAACTTTTCGCAGCACTAGGTGTTGGAAATATTCCGCAACGTTCCTATTCGCAAGTTCAAGTTACAGTTGATAACAACGTTTCGGTCTTCCCAACCGGAGCGACCCATGGAACAGCCGGATCGTTTGTAGGTGCAACCGGTGCACTCAAGACCATTACGTTCCCAACCAATTCGACCGGAACTCAGCCCATCATTGCAAAATTTGACCTGAGCAAGTGGTCAATGGCTGGTAGCCAGGTAACCGCTTCTGCTCAGGACGATAGCGGATCACAAGTCGATTCGACGAGCCAGGAGCCGGAAGATTTTGAAGGCTCGGTGAGCAACTTATCGGGTACCGCGCCGACCCTAGCTTTTGATATTTCGGGTGACGGAAATACAACTCATGTAACGACCGACGCAACCACGACAATTGCAAATTCAGATGGTTCACCTAATCCGGTCTTAACGAACAACTCCAGAGTAGACATCGTAGGCACACTCGATTCAACAACACTGATTCTTGCCGCATCAAGCATCAGGATTCACGTTGGAAATAGCCACCAGCCAAACCGGCTTGTCGGTACAGTGGCAAGTGCCACCTCGGATGCCCTTGTCATCAACATCAGCGGATGCGAAGGCATTTTGCCAAGTAACTCGACCGCAAATATTGCCACCACTTCGACGACAACTTACTTGGATGGGCACGGACTGAGCCTCACGCAAGCCCAATTCTTCACAGCAGCCGCTGTAGGAACGAGAATTGACGCGCAAGGTACCTACGACCAATCATCAAATACCCTTACCGCAACGACTCTTAGCATTCGTAAAGAAGGCGAGGGCGGAGATGGCGGCAGTGGTGGTGGAGGCGGCAACGACCAAGAAGCCCAAGTTCAAGGCGGCGTGGCATCGGTCGATGTTGCCAACTCTGCGATCGTCATGACCATCAGCGAATACGAGGGAGTTCTCCTTTCAAAGGGAGCAAGTCTTAACATCGCCACAACTTCCAGCACGGTCTTCAATGGAGTAACTCTAGCGACAATCACATCGGGAATGAACCTTGAGGTTCGTGGAACGTATGCCAACAATGTCTTAACCGCAACCGAGGTCAAGCTTAACGGAGACGGGCACGGGGGAGGAGGCTAGGCTAGCCTTTAGGTCGGTCCTAACTGCCGGCACTCAACCACAAATAAGAAAGGCCACGGATTCGTCCGTGGCCTTTCTTATTTTGCTTTGGTCAAGCTTTACCTAAGGGAATCTACTCTATCGCAGATCCAGCAACTTACTAGCTTGGAGCAGCCTACTTGCTGCCGCAGCCACAACCGCCGCCGCCACATCCACAGCCGCCGCCAGAGGATTCCCCCTCACCTTGGAAGGAAGATCCACAACCACAACTAGACGTTGCGTTTGGATTCTCGATCTTAAAACCGCCTCCAAGAACTTCATCAACGTAGTCCACCGTTGAACCACTCATATAGCTGAGGCTCAGAGGATCGACATAGAGTTTCAAGCCCTCTTGCTCAAAAACGCTGTCGCCTTCTTCGGGCACTCCGTCATCAAGTGCCATTCCGTAGGACAGGCCTGAACAGCCGCCTCCTGAAACCCACACTCGAAGAGCCGCATCCGTGTTCTCTTGCTTCATGAGATCGCGCAGCTCAGTTACTGCTCGTTCGCTCAGAGTAATCATGACTATCATTATGACTTCTAATCTAGAAAAGACCCAATTGCCTTTCTGATGAGAGTTTTTGGGAAATGATGTTTGTCACAAAAAAGCCGCAGCAAGCAAGCGCCTGCTGCGGCAATGAGAATCAAGCTCTAGAACTTGAGTACATGGGACAAGCTAAGAGTGGTTCGGTTGTCCGATCCTCCCGCCTTGTCTGAATTGAACACGTTGAGGTTTGACTTGTCAACTCGAAGCTCGAGACGGAATAGAGCATCCTTAGTAAGAGAATAATCCAAGTTGGTCGTGAATGAGTTGTAGCGAGCCGATGCACCGGTACCTCGTAGGCCGTCGGTGTCTGAGAATGTCTCGTATCTCACGGCACCATTCAAATTGGAAGCGAGGTTAACCGTTACGTACCCAGCGATACCGCTCCAGTGACCGCCCGCAGACCCATCGAAACCTTTGGCATCTGTGTAGTCTGCATTCAAAGCCAGCTTAATTTTCGGAGTCAATTGGTGCGTAATAACCAAGTCGCCAAAGTTAATTCCGCGAGCTCCTGGTGAGGTGAAACCGATACCGCTAACACCGCCACTTCCTTCCTGACCACCGTAATAGTTTGCTGTGATCGCGGTCTTATCAGTCGGGTTATAGCCGAGACTTGCTCCGTAGCTGAGACCACCGTTTGAATCTTCAACCTCGTTCCAACCGTTTACGAGATAGAGGCTACCAGTAAGGTTCTTACCTATTGGAGTGGTGCCACGAAAACCAGTGTGATAAATCATCTGGCCGAGGGTGTACAGGAACGATCGTGAGTAGTTGTCATTCGTAGAACTATCTACCCCCTCATAACCCATCGTGCTCAGGAACTTACCGAAATCGATGGATGCAGAGCTCTTGGGCACCGCGTAGGTGACGTAAAGCTGCTGGATTTCCTTGGTTGAGTTGGGTCCGCCTGGCTCATTGAAAGCAATGATGTCTGCGTTTTTTCCAACCACAAAACTTGCGGTGATTCCGAATGGATTCTTGGCAGTTGCTTTTCTGGAAACATCTACCTGTAAGACGGCTAGTCCGAACTGATTATTCTTTACATCGAACTGCCTAAGGTTCGTACCCATCAACGTTGGTGGCTTTCCGAAATCATATGAATAATAGAAATCCAGATGACCATTATAGGACCATGCTGGAGCGTCGTCCGCAGCGTGAGCCGCGGCGGTGATGCCGACAATACCCGCGAGCAGCGAAGATCGCAGTAAGTTAGGATGGGATAAATTTTTCATAACAATTGGCCCAGTTCGCCTGGGAAACGCGAGGATTATATGAACAACCTCTAGCGATAGTGATGAGTTTTTGGTTTTCTGGTTTGTGTTGCGAAATTTACGACAAATTGAAATATTTCAAGTAATTCTTTGGAATTTCGTGTTATCCGTGCGTGCGGAAATTTCGGTTCGCGACCAGTTGTTTATGCCATTGCGATTTCGACTATCAATCTAGACTTGTCAATGAAACGTGTCCTCTGTCATCGGATCAGACTTTTTGGGAAAGGCACGTGGTTCTCTAACCGCCTGACTGTTTTACAAGGCCTTGCCCTAAATTCCGCATAAAGTGCCACCTTTGCGCCTAAAGAAAAAATAAAACTTGCGAAAATCAACGGCTTAACATACAATGTCCCCCAACCGCAAGGGCGCGGCCAAATCTATCTCGATCCGGAGGGACCAGTGGAGAGGCTTCGCCTTCTTACCCATTTGCATTTTCGTTTCGCCGATGTTGGCGTCATGTCATTTGAGCGCGTTTCTGCGCGCGGTTGTTGTGGAGGTTGTTGTTGCTGACATCCTCACGTCTGAACTTTAAGCAGGCTCAACATTTCCTAATCCTTTGCTGGGCTTTCATGTCCGTTGTTGCTGTCAGTGCAAGTGTTCACGCAAGTCGTGAAAACACCGATCAGAAGTCGAATTCCGTTCGATCTCCATTTGGCACTCAGGTCGCTACGTTAACGACCAGTTCCTATTTCTCACTCCTGGAGGTTTCTAAGTGAACGCAGTCCGAACTCTTCTTCGCTATAAAGAGCGAAATGAGCGCACGTCTCCCAAACGCGCTCTAACCACCGCTGAAAAGTGGAAACTTTGTATCACACTCTTCACCGGAAAAATGATCGGCCTTGGCCTTGTCCTTGCCGGTATTGCTTTCTTTACGGGATTATTCTCACCGGCTCATGCTGCCGATACTTTCACTCCGCATGAGACGAACATGATGAACGCCATCAATACGGCGTGGACTCTTGTCGCTGCATTCCTCGTCTTTGGCATGCAGGCAGGATTCGTCTTCCTAGAAGCAGGCTTTGCTCGACAGAAGGAGACCGTCAACGTTTTGATGGAGTGTATTTTCGACACCTGTCTTTGCGGCATCCTCTTCTGGGCAATCGGCTATGCATTCATGTTTAGCCACGGCAATGGATTCATTGGAACTCACTGGTTCTTCCTCAATGGTGCGCCCGATACCTATGAAGCAACCGGCATTCCAATCCTCGCTCATTGGATTTTTCAGTTCGCTTTCGCTGACACCTGCTCCACCATTACCTCTGGTGCCATGATCGGCCGAACCGGATTCCGTGGCGACATTCTGTACAGCATCGGTGTTACCGGTTTCATCTATCCAATCATTGGCCACTGGGCATGGGGTCCAGACGGATTCCTTGTAACAATGGGTTCGGATAAGAACTTCCTTCCAACCCTAGGTCAAGGATTCCGAGACTTCGCCGGTTCGACCGTTGTTCATACAATTGGAGGTGCGGTCTCACTCGCCGGCGCGATTGTGCTTGGACCAAGACTTGGAAGAATATTTGCTCGTGACGACAAAGCCAGAGGCGGAATGCCTGCTCCGCATAACTTGACAATAGCCGCAGTTGGTGGCTTCATCCTGTGGTTTGGCTGGTACGGATTCAACCCTGGTAGCTCGTTATCCGCAATGGATATGCAGGGAATTGGACGAATCTCAGCAAACACAACCCTCGCCGCTTGCGCTGGTGGCATGATGGCGATGACGGTTGCTTTCTTCTTTGGCAACACTAAGGGCAAATTCGACCTTGGCTATTCCGTCAACGGCATGCTTGCCGGTCTCGTTGCAATCACCTGCCCATGCTATTGGGTCAGCCCACTCGGTTCGATTCTGATCGGATTTGTAGCTGGAATAATTGTCTACATCGGTGTCAACTTCTTAGAATGGTGCCGCATCGACGACCCTGTCGGAGCAGTCTCCGTTCACGGTTTCTGCGGAATCTGGGGAACTTGGGCATTGGGACTCTTCGCTACCGGTCAATTTGGGGCGTCCGGTCCCACCGGAGCGGACAATTCAGCGACAGCAGTTGTGAAAGGACTGTTTTACGGCGGAGGAATGGACGTTCTCAAGGCTCAGGTTATTGGAAATGGAATCATTACTCTCGCGACCTTCTTCATCGCATTCACTATGATGTGGGTTATCCGAAAGCTTCCACATCCTTGGAACCTCCGCGTTCAGCAAGAAGGCGAACTTGGCCAAGGTGGTCTGGACGTCTTCGAACACGGAATCGAGGCTTACCCGCCCCAGTCTGCATACTAAAGGACAACAGAGACAACCATGTACAAGATCGAAGCAATCATTCGCCCTCACCGCCTAGAAGCGGTGAGAGACGCGCTCAAAGAGCATGATCTCATCGCAGTCACCGTCAGTGACTGCCGCGGTGCCGGACGGCAATCCGCCCCAACTCACACGTTCCGTGGTTCGCAATATTCTTCGGGTCTCGAAATCCGAATGCGAGTGGAAGTATTCGTCAACGATGCCCACCTAGAAGAAGCAGTGAATGCTATTCAAGCGGCCGCTATGACAGGTGAAGTCGGAGACGGAAAGATCTTGGTCTTTAAGGCCGAGCAAGCCGTCAGAATTCGCACCAATGAGCGTGGCGAATCCGCAATCAGCTAATTCAACACTAGCTCGGAGAGGAGGAGACAAGGGGGCAAAGTTGCCGCCTTTCTCCTCCTCTCTCGTTTTATAATCCACACCACTACATATAGAGGCGAAAGGTTTCACCTCACAAACGTTATGTAAACGAGGCTTTAAGGCGTCATTCCGATGGTTAACACAGCATCTATTGAGTGTTAGGGCTTGAAGACTGGCGGGAAAGCTTCACAATCGGGAGAATAGTATAAGTGCCGTATGTTGTAACTGAACCGTGTATCGGAGTCAAGGATAAGTCCTGCATGACCGTCTGTCCTGTGGACTGCATCTATGAAGCCGACGATCAGGTGTATATCAACCCTGACGAATGTATCGATTGCGGACTCTGCGAGCCAGAATGCCCAGTCAACGCGATCTTCGTTGACACTGACGTTCCACCAAACTGGAAGAACTTTATCGAGAAGAACGCAATCGAAGCAAAGAAACTCGCCGAAAAATAGGCGATCAACCCGCGTTCTCGTTAGGATAAGCTAGTCGAAGCGAAAGTGTTCTTTCGCTTCGGTTGGCTATTAATGGATGAAATTTTATTGGATGCTGCTGAAGACGCATGCCCGAGGCCTGACGTAGAGCCAAAATCGAATCTCCAGAGGGCTCAAGACCAATTCATTCTTGAATGGGGTCGGATGAGTAGCAGTTGGGGCATCAATCGCACGATGGCCCAGATTCACGCTTTGCTTTTTGTCAGCGGCGTGCCCCTTGAAGTTAACGAGATCATGGATCGGCTACAAATCAGCCGAGGTAATGCCAGCATGAACCTCCGAGAGTTGATGGACTGGGGCGTCGTGCGACGTTTCCGCCAGCCTGGCGACCGCAAAGATACTTACATCAGTGAGACCGATCCCTTTCAAATGTTCGTTCGCATCGTAAAAGAGCGCAAACGAAGAGAAATTGACCCGACTAACGACGCTATTCGCGAAGTCATTACGAAGCTCCCAGAGAGCGACCCCGACGAGGCCGTACAAATTCTGAGAGCGCGGTTACAAGCTTTAATCGAGATTTTCGATCTGATTGACGCAGCTTACAAACAGGTCTTCAGTAACGATATCTCTCTGGACGAATTGCGCGACCTGTTCCACGGTGCCACTGGCGGCTAAGCGCAAACTGTAAGCATTCTTTGAAGCGAGAGTCGAGCGAAGTCTTTGATCTTCGTAGGCACGATCACCTGGTTGACCACTTCTCCCTTGACCAATCCTTCCAGCACCCAACATAGGAAACTAGGGTGAATGCGATACATGGTTGAGCAAGGACATATCTGAGGATCCAAACAGAAAATCGTCTTATCCGGGTGCTCTTGAGCTAACCGATTAACTAGGTTGATTTCAGTACCCACCGCCCAAATCGATCCGGCAGGTGCCTTCTCAATTGTCTGGATGATATATTCCGTCGAGCCATTGAAGTCACTCGCCTCCACCACATCCAGAGGGCACTCGGGATGGACGAGGATATTCACTCCTGGGTTTTCAGATCGAGCTTTTTCAACGAGTTCAAGGGTGAAACGCTGATGCACCGAGCAATGGCCTTTCCACAAAATAAACTTGGCTGCCTTTAGCTGCTCGGGGGTATTTCCACCCATCGGTTTGAATGGGTCCCAAACACACATTTGAGTTTCCGCGTCGTATCCAAGCTTCACACCGGTATTGCGACCAAGATGTTGGTCTGGGAAGAAGAGCACCTTCTCACCTTGTTCGAGCGCCCATCTCACAGCAGTTGGTGCATTCGTCGAAGTGCAGACCGTACCTCCGTGTTCACCAACAAAAGCTTTTAGGTTCGCGGCTGAATTGATGTAGGTCACAGGCACAACACTCATATCTGTTCCCAGCACCTTTTCAAGATCGCGCCAGCAATTTTTGACCTGAAACGCGTTCGCCATGTCTGCCATGGAACATCCAGCAGCAAGGTTGGGCAAGATCACGATCTGGTTATCAGGCGTTAAAATATCGGCGCTTTCAGCCATGAAGTGGACGCCACAGAAAACAATGAATTCAGCTTCTGGTCGTTTGGTCGCATCCTTCGCGAGCTTATAGCTGTCTCCGCGAAAATCGGAATGCTTGATGATTTCGTCGCGCTGGTAATGGTGACCGAGAATCACGAGTCGCGAGCCGAGGGCCTTGCGAGCCGCTTCAATTCTAATGTCCGCCTCTTCCATCGAGAGGTCGGCATACTCATGCGGGAGTGGTGCCTGATACATAAATTTCCTGGTCGTTTCCAACCGATAGACCGACACAGTCCTTACGGACGGGGATGTTGTGATGGCCTTAACTTATTATACGCAGATGGCGAGTTTCGGATCTCGCGACCCTACCATCCGGAGGACTATTCCAAACGCATCTGAGGTTGAAGCAAGGTAACCTAGCGCAACATGACAACACTTACCGGGCTGGACGTCTTAATCCGGGAAGACTTCTTACGATTGAACGGCAAATCGATTGGCTTGGTTTGTAACCAAGCTTCGGTATCGCACGATTACCGTCATGTCCTCGAAATCCTACTGGCCAAACATCAAGGTGGGCACCTTCAATTAAAGGCCGTTTTTGGCCCCCAGCACGGGCTGTTTGGCCACACTCAAGACAATATGATCGAGTGGGAGGCGGATGATTTTCGACGTCAACCATTTGCCACTTACAGCCTATACGGTCAACACCGTGAGCCGACACCCGAAATGCTCAAGGAGTTAGATGTCCTTGTGATTGACCTGCAAGACGTCGGGGCACGCTACTACACGTTCATCTGGACCACAGCCCTTTGCATCAAGGCATGTGCCGCAGCCGGGATTCCTGTCATGATCCTCGACCGTCCCAACCCGATCAACGGCATCCAAGTAGAAGGGACCTTGCTGGATCCGGAATTCGCAAGTTTTGTTGGGCTCTATCCACTTCCGATACGGCATGGTCTTACCTTTGGCGAAATCGCCAAATACCTTCAGTCCAAGTTCTTTCCAACCGCCGACCTTTCGGTGATCCAAATGGAAGGTTGGGATCGATCCGCATACTTGGACCAAACTGACGCTCCTTGGGCGATCCCGTCCCCCAATATGCCGACCGTCGATACTGCGGTGGTCTATCCAGGTGGCTGCCTCATCGAAGGAACGAACTTAAGTGAAGGGCGCGGAACCACTCGTCCATTTGAGATTATTGGCGCTCCCTATCTCGACGGTTGGAAACTCGCCGAGCGACTCAATTCGCGCGCCCTTCCCGGCGTCACGTTTAGAGCGCTTCAATTCGAACCAACGTTTAATAAGTTCGCAGGAACCCTTTGTGAAGGCGTATTCCTTCATGTGACCGACCGGGCTGCCTTTCAGCCAGTCTTAACTTTTGTCGGGCTACTTCAAGACGTGCTTAGCCTCGCTCCCGGTCAATTCAACTGGAATCCGCCTCCTTACGAGTACGAGTATCTCAAACTTCCGATCGATATTCTGAACGGCAACATGTGGCTCCGAGAGGCGATTGAGAAGCAAGTTCCCCTCAATGAGATTCGCGATCGATTCCAAGAAGAGTGTCGTTCCTTTGAGTCGGTTCGGAGAGAATCTCTCCTTTATCCCTACTAAAGAGAAAATCAAGCATAAGGATAGGCTCAGGAAATGAGGGTTTTAGCGGTTGCCTAACCTATAATAAGGTTCGTGAAGCTCGCAGTATGCATCGTACATAACCGGGATAAGGGCCGCGTAACCGACGAACTCGTCAAGGCGGGTTTTAAGTTCACGGTCATTGGATCGACCGGTGGTTTTTTGAGGGAAGGAAATACCACCTACCTCATTGGTGTCGAAGAAGCAGAACTGCCCGCTCTCCAAAAGGTGATTGCTCAGAACTCCCAAAGTCGTGAGCAATTAGTTAATGTGATGCCATTTGAAGCCGCTCCTCCCGGTGCATTTATTCCTAGTCCCGTGAAGGTGCCGGTTGGTGGCGCAGTTATGTTTGTGATGAATGTTGAGCAGTTCAACCGCTTCTAAGCTCGACTCGTTGGTGGGACTTGCCACCGCGAAGCATCTCGTTCGGCGTTTGGCCCAAGATGACCACGGTGTTCACGCACTGCTTCTTTATGGTTCCATAGGAACCGGAAAAGACGTATTGGCTAATCTCCTCACGGAACTTTGGGTTTGCACCAACATTTCTGATGAAGGAGCAGACGGAACTTGCCGCGCCTGTGCGGCATTAGGTCGTGGCAATAGCCCTGATGTCCTTCACATTGTTCCGGCTGGCAGGAGCGCGATCATCCCCGTACTGGCGATCACAAACGACAAGATCAGGGATGAGGATCCTCCAGTTCCTCTCCTTAACTTCTTCCGGACGCCACCGATGTTTGCAAGGCATAAGGTTGCGATCATTCACGATGCACACCGAATGAATCATCGGGCCGCGAATGCGCTCCTGAAGACACTTGAAGAACCGCACCCACACGCAAAGATCATCCTGACCACCGACTCAGTGGGTAGCTTGCTCCCAACAATCATTTCGAGGTGCCTGGCAGCCGCATGTGAAGCACCAAGTGAAGAAGAGTTGAGACAGGCATTCCCAAATGCGACTCCTGATCAGATCAGACTGTCCGAAGGCACTCCTGGCCGTATTCGCAATATTGAAGAGCGTCAAGCCGCCTACGACCGGTTACTTGCCTTTGCTCGCTCACTCCCAAATCGGAAGAAAGGAGAAGCCCTCGTCGCAACGGAAGAATTCCTGTCCATCTCAGAACAATTTAAAGCCAATGCGGACACGACTGCCCGGGCTGCCCAAGCGGCCGCTCTGGATTCGTTAGCGACTTTTTTTGCTCGTGAGCCAGGTATTCCTCCGCATTGGACTCACTTAATTATCGAGTCGCACCGGCGCATATTAGGCAATGGGCAGGCAGGCATCGTTTACGACGCCCTTTTTACTGCAATGCTCGGTTCTCGATAGGCCTATTGTCATAGGCCTGCTCCTCATTTTTTGACGAGTGCACATGCCGCGATCAAGAACAGCTCATCAACCGGTTGTTCCACCAGCGGATTCAACCATTCGTATCCGGTTGCCTTTTCCAGCGCAGCCAAGGCACTCCCTTCATTTCCGCCTGCATACCTTTCAAGGGCTACTCGAACGCGCGGGTTACTTCGAGCCAGCGGTTTCAAAATTTCCATGAGAGCCGTGTCTCGATCCATGCCTTCTCTTAAAATCAATCGATAGGCATCCTGCTCAACACCCAACAAACTGGCGACTCCTAGGAGACACCTTCTTCGAGTGATGATTGAGTCGCAAGTCTGAGCCTCTTTGAGAATCAGAGGGAGGTCTGAAATTGTTCCAACAACCCCTAAGGCGTACGCCAATTCGCTTGAAGCCTCGTCGTTAAAATCAGTCACTGCTTGGCGAAGGTGTGGCCCCGCACTCATGATACGAAGTTCGGCCGCGGCTTCTGCAGCGGCGATTCGAACACTTGGCCAAGGATCATGGAGAGCGTCGCAGATGACAGAATCCGAGTTATGCGAACCTAACCACCGCAATGCTTGTAGTGCTGAACGACGCAAATCGGGATCATTTGGATCCGCCGCCGCCCGATTCAGCGCATGGGTAGCAAAGTCAGAACTGGGGTCCGCAATTCGACCCAGAGCATTCGCAGCCGCCCGTCGAAGAAATGGACGAGGACTTTCAAGCGTCTTCACAAGCGCAGGAATGGCATGAGGATCACCCAAGATACCGAGCGCCCAAATTGTTTCCTCTTCCAGAAGATCTGGATGATCTTCGATTTGGTGGATGAGTTCACTAGTTGCTCTCGGGTCCCTCAGCCGAGCGAGGGCCGAAGCAGCTTGACGACGAACTCTGGGAAGTGGGTCGTGTAAGGCCTTGATAATCTCGTCGGAAGCAAGGGCCGTGCCTTCTGCTCCAACACTCTCAATTGCGTGCTCTCGCACGCTTGCATCTGAGGTTCGACTCAATTCGCGCATCGCGCGATAGCCTCTCGGCGTGATGGTTCGCAGGTCCCGCCATGTGGTCTTTACTCCGCTTGCCCCTTCTTCTTGGACTTGAAGCAGGACAATAACAGTGACAATGCGCATGAGTGCGCCAACGACAAAGACTGTTTTGTAAGCGACTTCAGGAATCTCGTGCGCTCGCAGGGCTGCCATTAGGAAGGCACCCAAGAGCGGCGAGATACCACCCATGATCGCTGTCACTGTCATTCCTGAGCCAATATAGTTGGCTCGATCACGCACGTTTGCCGTCGTCAACATGATGTTGAACTGGCAAATATTGATGCCGCTCCAGGCGATCCCCATGAAAAAGCTCGTTGTGAGCAAAATCCATTCGTTATAGGCGGTTCGACCAGGAACGCAAAAAACCCATGGTAGCGGATTAAGCGCGAGAGCAAGCCCGGCGATGATTAGTGCGGGTTTATTCCCATACTTGTCTGAGAGAAATCCCCAGAATTTTGCAGACAGTACTTGGCCTACCGCTTGCACGGTCGTTGCGCCGACTAAAACGACGAAACTAAGCGATAGTGTCTCGCGACCAAATGCGAAGTAGAAGTTTCCCGCAAACGTCTGCCCCATCGTCGCGACACCCAGAAAGAGAAGAACGCCGCGGAATTGCTTGTCGCCGAATGGAGCACCTATCGCAAGAATGCCATCCTTCAAGCCTTGTCGAATTGGATTTTCGCGAGGAAGATCTTGCATCCGAGAAAAGGCAATAAAACTAATTACGGAGAACCCAATTCCGATGGCGTAGATCAGAGCAAATCCGACGTCAGGATTTCCACCCGTTCGAATCATGTCTAGGACAAATGCACCCAGAATTCCAACCGTGGCACCCACCGCAGTCAAAACCGCGTTTCTACGACTGAAATAGAATCCAATCGAATTGGCTGGGACCATCTCCGCTAGCCAATCGTTGTAGATCGGATTGACCATCATGGACGACACCGACGCAATCAGGACGCAAGCCGTAAGCAGAGTTAATTTGGCCGCGTTCGGGATGTGAAGGAAAGGCAGTATGACGAGTGGGACATACATAACCCTCCAAATCAAGCCTCCCGGCAAAACATATCGTTTGTAAGAGGGAAAACTGCGTCCCCAAATTGCACCTGGAATCTGAAGAATTCCAACCAGGTTTGGAATCGCGGTTAGTAAGCCAATCCAGAGGTCCGAACCCCCAAGCCTCTGGACGAATCCGACGAGGAAAGCTCCGGTCACGAGTGTGCCAAATGCCGTCGCAAAAGCGCCGTCGGCATTTGCCAACCGAAGACTCCTTAGATTTTCAAGGCGATTGACTGCCACGTGATTAGGGAGATTGTGACACTTTGTCTAAGGATCTAGGGGCAGAAACGTGATCTTCCCGACGAACGTTTAATACTCAAACGAACATTTCTGCTCGGCATTCCCAAGTCATATTTCAGAATCCTGAGCCCAGACCACATTGTAATATAGACGGGTGACCTCCCTTATATGCGTGGCTCTTGCGCTTCTCGTTCCCACTCAAACCGACGCTCGCCTCACTAACAGCTCGAGAACAGACCAAGCCGGGTGGATTGTCCTCCATTTACAAGGCAAACCTCGGGACATTGGGTTTCAATACGGCAGTTTGGCAGCCAAGGAAATTGACGATGCTCATAAGGCGTTGCTCCTAAGCTTTAGCCGCGCTCCGTACGATTGGGAATGGTGCCGTAAATCGGCGAGAGACTTGTTCTGGAAGAAGCTCGATACGGAATATCAGGAAGAAATGCTTGGCCAAGCCGAGGCTCTCCAACAGAAAGGGTTCAAGTATGACCAGTGGGACGTTCTCGCCTACAATGCGTACATCGAGCTAAAGGATTATTATCTGCCTTACGTCCTCTCCCATCAGCCGGGAGGCACTCGCCAAGGAACCACAAGGGAATCTTGTAGCGCTTTTATCGCTACTGGTTCCACTACAAAGGATGGCAAGATCGTGATGGGACACAACCTTTGGTGGGACTACTTGATGGGCCAACGATGCAACGTCCTTCTTGACATAACACCCGAAAAAGGCAATCGGGTCATCATGGATGCTTTTTGTGGTTTCATCCATAGCGGTAGCGACTACGCTCTGAATTCTGCGGGAATGGTTTTGTGCGAAACCACCATTTCAGGTTTCTCTGGCTTCGATCCAAAGGGCACTCCTGAGTTCATGAGAATGCGCAAAGCGATCCAATATTCCAACAATCTTGACGACATCAAATCGATCTTTGTTGAAGGAAATAATGGGGGCTATGCCAACACTTGGCTGATGGGAGACACCAAGACAAATGAAATCGGAAAGCTTGAACTTGGACTAAAAAACGTCGACTTCGTTCGCAAGAAGGACGGATTCTTTGTCGGAAGTAACTTCCCAGAGAGCCCGAAACTGATTGCAGAAGAGGTCCCTGGAGGATGGAATGCGGATCCAATGTCGAACGGTTGCGAACGCCGCCGAGTCCGATGGACCAGCCTCCTTACAAAGAATAAGGGGCAGGTTGATGCTGAAATGGCGAAAACTTTCCTCGCCGACACCTTTGACGAAGTCCTTAATCGACAAGGGGCTAGCGACAGCACTCTGTGCGGTGTAAGCGGACTCTCTGGCGCCGTCAACACGAAGGTCATAGATAGCTCGATGGCTTCGTCCATGCAGCTTTGGGCTCGTATGGGAATTTCCAACGGTAGCACCTTTTCAGCCAATACATTCTTCAGTCAGAACTCTGGCTATGATGCGTTGAAGCCGTTCCTTCACGATATCCCTACTCAACCATGGAAGATACTTCCCGAAAAGAAGTAGTCAAAGCCCGAGAAAAGTGGGCCGCCATCAACAGGCGGCCCGATTTTCTTTAAGGGGTGACCGTTACGGTAGCGGTCTTAGTGATTCCACTATAAGTGGCGCTCAAGGTCACTGATTTCTGTGAGGTCACCTTCACATGGCTGACTTTGAACGTCGCGGTTGTCTTGCCAGCCGGAATCGTTACCGAGACCGGAACCGTCGCCCCCGTGGTGTCAGTGCTCGACAATTTGACCACCGCGCCTCCGGTCGGAGCAATGCTACTGATCGTAACCGTACCAGTGACGACCGTCGTAGCACTTCCCTTCACCGTCGTAGGCGAAACGGTCAACGATACTAACACAGGTGCCACGACCGTTACGGAAGCTTGCTGAGTGCTCGTCCCTACCTTTGCGGTCAGGATGGCCGTCGTGTTACTTGCCTGAGCAACCGTGTTTACCGTAAATTTCGCCGAGTCTGCGCCGACCGGAATTGAAACCGTCAGCGGGAATGTAATCGCCTTCGACGACGAAGTCATCTTAACGGCAATTGCGCCACTCTTGGCACCAGCCTTGGTGTTTATCGTCACCACGCCACTGACGCTCGTACCTCCGTTGACGGAAGTCGGAGTCAGGACGAGTGAAGTCACTTCGTAAGGCTTAACATCCAAAACTGCAGAACGGGTTACTCCTCCAAACGCTGCCGATATGGATACTTGCGTTTCAGAGGCAACCAGCAAGTGAGTCACGGCAAATGTGCCGCTCATTGCACCACTCGGAATCTTGATCGTTGCAAGCACGGTCGCGATCTTCGTGTTTCCACTCGTAAGCTTGATAACCGCCCCAGTCGATGGCGCTGGACCAGTGAGATAAACCGTTCCTCCAACTGCAGTTGCCGATCCACCGATTACGCTCGTGGGGGTAATCGAAACGCCGTCCAAGCTCGACGGCTGAATCGTTAAAGTTGCCGACTGAATGGTGGTCCCTAATTGGCCCGAGATCTTTACGGATGTCGCAGCCGAAACGACCTTGGTGTTGATCGTAAATGTTGCCGACGAGGACCCAGCCGCAACCGTCACCGAAGCGGGGACTGTCGCACTGGTCGATGTCGACGAAAGCTTAACGATCGATCCTCCCGACGGCGCAATTCCCGAAAGGGTAACCGTTCCTGTCGAGGGTGTCCCACCTGCAACGGTAGCTGGGTCGAGCGATACAGACACAAGCGATACTGGCTGAACAGTGAGAGTTGTGCTGACTGTCGTGCCCGAATGTGATGCCGTAATGGTATTGACAAGCTGATTCGCCTCACCGACGGTTCCAACGTTGAAGTTCACCGTAGTGGATCCCGCAGCAACAGTTACGGTCGCAGGAACCGTTACGTCTGCACTGCTCGACGTCAGAGACACTACAACGCCTCCTGCCGAAGCGGCCCGAGACAATGTCACTGTTCCGGTGGATGTGCTTCCGCCCGCCACAGTTGTCGGCGAGACGGAAACACTCTGGAGGAGCGGAGTGAGTATCGTGAGCGGTGCCGTTTGAGTCACTCCGCCTTGCGATGCAGAAATGGTCGCGGTAGTCGTGGTGGCTACCGAAACGGTCGTCAACGTGAAGTTCGAAGATGTTGCTCCTGCTGGCACGACCACACTAGCGGGTGGAGTCGCACTTGCCGAGCTTGATGAAAGAACCACCGAGGTGCCTCCAGTGGGGGCAGCACCGTTTAGCGTAACCGTTCCGATCGATGACGAACCACCGATCAGTGTGTTTGGAGCCAAGCTCAAGCTCGCCAACACTGCAGGGTTGATCGTTAGCGTTGCATTCTTTGAGCTCGATCCTAGAGTTCCGGTGATTGTCGCGGTTGTTACGGCGGAAACGGCGTTAGTCGATATGGCGAATGTAGCGGTTGCGGAACCGCTCGGAACCGTCACGGCTGCCGGAATCGTTGCGCTCGAACTATTTGAATTCAGCGTAACAATTGTGCCTCCGGTTGGAGCGTTTCCACTCAACGTAACCGTCCCCGTCGATCCCATACTACCCAGCACGGTGTTTGGCGATACCGACAAAGAAGTGACCCCCAGAACGGTCACTGTAAGCGTTTGGTTGAGCTTGACGCCATTGTAAGTCGCACTGATAACCGATGTTCCTTGAGCAGCCAACGCAGCGTTCGTGTTGATATTAAAGGTTGCCGAGGACGATCCAGCAGGAATGGTTACGGATGCTGGCACAGTGGCGACTGAAGTCGTCCCCGACGCCAACGTCACTAAGATCCCGCCAGCAGGTGCAGCCGCACCCAATGCGACCGTACCGACGGAAATGCTTCCTGCCGAGACGGTTGAAGGATTAAGTGTCAATGTTGTAAGCGTTGGATTGACGACACCGCCAATTTGCAATCGCCACATACCCCGCCCATAAGTTCCTGCGTTAAGGTAACCCGTTGCGGGGACTGCAACCAATTCATCTACGATGACACTTGGTAAACCGAGAGCTGAGCCTGCATTCGACCATGTGTTCCCTGAGTCAGACGTTACAAAGACGCCGACGTCCGTGCCAACCCACCACTTGGTTCCCGGGACTAACGGGTCTCGGGCAATCGTGTTGAGTGAGACGTCCGGCAGTCCGGTTACTCCCGAACCAGCAACGTTTGAAAATACCGGAGTCGTAGCTTGTGTATCACTGCAACGGAAGATGTGGCCAGTGTTCGATCCACTTCCCGAAAGACCAACGAGTATGTCGCTCGGGTTGGTCGCACTAACCGTAATTGAGGTAATCGCAAGCTTAGGAAGCGAACCGGTTCCATTACTCAGTTGCTTCCATGTGGAGCCCTGGTTGGTTGTCATCCAGAGCGCACCATCGTCGGAACCCGTATAAATTCGATTCGAATCCGTCGGGGAAACGGCAATTGCTTGGATACTTCTTCCGCCTCCTCCGTTCGTCAGAACCGTAGAACCAAGCGGTCCATTCCATGATTGAGTGTTCTCATTCCATTGGTACAAGTAGCTTGAGCCGCTATACATCAGGTTGGGTTTGAGAGAATCAATCGTGATCACCGGAACAAAAGGCAAATTCCCCGAGAACGTTGCACTTCCGTTTCCAATGGTTTGCCGTGTGTTCCAACCGTCACCCGTCCGATAGATCGTCATGTAATCCACGGACGTGTATTGGATAAGCGGATTCGTTTGGTTGATAGCGCTACCGCCTCCATCGCCCGCACCAACATTGAACCAATTGGAAAGATCACCGATCGTAATCGGTGATGCATTATCCTGAGTCCCTCCCAAAGCGTAATTTGCATTGGTTGGGTGCATCGCGATGTGGGTGAACATCGAATTGCCGAGGTTCTTGCTCAAGGGTGTTACGGTCGCGGACGAGAATGCGCTGTTGAAAAGAACGCTGTAGACACCACCGTCATTACTAAAAACCAAAAGGTTAGGGTTTGTCGGGCAAACAGCCAAACAGTGCTGATCGTTATGCAGAACCGCTCCATTTGAATAACTGCCGCCGCCCGGAACGAAATCGGACCAAGTCAGCCCTCCGTCAACCGAATAGTTGACGTTAATCTCCCCTAGGTAAAGCACGTCGCTCGTCGTTCCACCGACAACTTTAGAGCCGCACTCCAAGTGGTAGTCGTAATTGTTCTGCGAAAAGTTTGGATCTTGGGACGGGCCTTGAGGGAGATGCGAGCTCACATCCGTCCAAGTTGCTCCTTGGTCACCGCTGGTGTACAAGGCAGTATTTTCTGAATCAAGCACGTAAACCGCTTTTGAATTCGTCGGTGATGTCGCAACTTCGTAGGCTATGTTGTATGCCCCGGAAATGGTGACCGGACTAGCAAGTGCTTGCCATGTCGCTCCGTGATCGTCTGATTTGTAGAGGCGGGTATTGATCGTATTGTTCGCCGCATAACCACCGGCAACCGCATAAAATCGGACGTTGCCCGAACTTGGCACGGATGACGCAATCGTCGGCCAAACGTAATACTGCCCCCCGACTGAGAGCTTTGTCCACGTGCTTCCACCATCGGTGGAGCGAAACAGATTTCCCGTCCCGGTCGAATAATCTCCAGTTCCTGCAATGAGAATCTGACTGTTTGCCGGGTCAATCATCACGTGATTGACTCCCACCTTCCCAAGGCTGTTGATGGCAATTTCAGTCCAAGTCTGACCGCCATCCGTCGATTTCATAATTCCATAACTTCCAAAAATGAAGCCATGAAAATCTCCACGAGCGACATATATCGTGTTGGAGTTATTGGGATCGACAACAATGTTGTTGACCGCCAGCTGAGTCCAGCTGCTTGACAGCCAACTCCAATTGACACCCGCATCCGTAGTCTTCCAGAGTCCACCTTGAGCACCACCGGCGTAGAAAATGTTTGGGTTGGTGGGATCAAAGGCAACGGCGTTCACGCGTCCGTTGATGGGAGTAACACCGTAATATGTCTGATAGGGCACGCGCAAATTGGTTGGCCCCATAAACGACCAACTATTAGCACCAGGGGCAAATCTGCTTCCGGGGAAGTTGACTAACGCCTGATTCATTCGAGCGGCATGCTGTCGACCTCGCTCAAAGGAATCCCAGTCCACCGTATCGTTCGGAAATGCGCGGACTTGTACGAAATGAAGGTAAGCCTGAAGGTAGTCGGCTTTTTCCTTTTCGTATTCAGCTTTCTTGTTATTGTGTTCAAGACGTTCCCGCGCCTCGTCCGCCTTGAGATGAGCGATCTTGCGATCAATAGATCGAATCGACCTCATATTTACCGGCTCTTCGTCTGCATCTAAAATGTGCAGGCCAGGTATCTGATTAAGGCGTGACTTCGCTTTTTCGACGCTTGAACCAGGGTTCAGCTGAATAAGATAGGTAGAGGATCCGCGTTCTCGGGACTCGATCTTCCCCATCGGACGTACAGATACCGCAAGTTCTTCTGCCGAGACTTTCGCTTGAACCCTAACATAGAACTCCGCTCGTTCCTGATTCTGCTTGCTGACTGCGCCCGTAAAGGCCAAAAATGCTGCTAGTAAGATCGTCAAATAAACACCAGAAGGCCAAAGGCCAGTAGGGTCTTATCTTACGTTAAATCGAGCCTTAGCCCAGTAATCTGGAGTGGAATTGTCTGGATTTTGATTCTAGATCGGGCAACGTTTTGCACCAACCCGAAGTCTTCCGTTTTGAAAGACGAGTCCTTGAGTCTGATTACGATGATTGTAATCAGACTCTGTCAAGCAACTATCTGCCACCAAGTCCGCTAAGCGTTACGCCTTCGATGAAGTATCGCTGTGCGAAGAAGAAGACTGCAAGGACCGGAACGATACAAAGGGTTGCGAAAGCCATCAATAGCCCTGGTTCGTTGGTTCGATCGCCCTGGAATAGCTGAAGTGCGTAGCTCAGCGGCATATTTTCCGGCGAGTTCACGTAAATCAGGGGGCCCATGAAGTTGTTCCATGCTCCCATGAAAGTCCAGACCGCAATAACCGCGAGGGCAGGCTTAATTTGGGGCAGCATGACTGACCAAAACGTCTTCAGATAGGTGCAACCGTCTATCTTCGCGGCATCTTCAAGCTCCATAGGGATTCCCTTAAAGAACTGGCGGAGGAGGAAGACGTTGAAGGCACTCGCAAAGAATGCAGGAACCCAAAGCGGATACAAAGTATCGATCCAGCCCAAGGTGCGGAAGATGAGGAACTGCGGCAAGAGCGTAACCGCAGCCGGCAACATCATCGTGCTAAGCAACACCGCAAACATCGCTTCTCTTCCGGGAAATCTCATTCGAGAGAATGCGTAAGCGACGATG
Source organism: uncultured Armatimonadota bacterium (assembly GCA_903899015.1). Classification (GTDB taxonomy): domain Bacteria; phylum Armatimonadota; class Fimbriimonadia; order Fimbriimonadales; family Fimbriimonadaceae; genus Fimbriimonas. The sequence goes on from CAIUHP010000043.1 coordinate 133,079, forward strand.
GACGAGCTAAGAATCGTGCCCAGGACGGACATCACAACGAGAATCAGGGTGTTCTTCAAGTACACCAATCCACTGTGAGTCTCAGGGGGAAGGAACTGAATCGCATCCGTGTAGTTCTGGAAACGCAAGCCAACGTGGCGAACATTCTCCACTTCGGCCGGAGCAAAAACTTGCTCTTTCCCAGCTAGCGAGGCAGGCTTAAGAAATGCTACTCGTCTGTGACCGTCATCCATTTCCTCGATGACTTTGCCCTCGAATTCAATCCCGTTTGTCTTGCCTGAAACGATCGGAATGTCGCGCGGCACTTCCTTGAGGGCGGCCTTAGCCGCGACAAAAGTCGTTCCTCGAATGGCCATCGGCTTGATAATGTCAATCTTGATCGACCCATCAGGGTTGGTTTCAATGGGTGTTCCCTGGACCGTTTCTCCTTGGAACTGCCCTTCATACAATGGCTTCTTCTTGTCGAAATACGGCACCGTCTGCTGAACTTTTGGAATCCATACGATGCCATTCGGCGAAGACATGTCCTTATCTTCTTTGAAGCTCGTGATAACCAGAAAGGCGAACGGTAAACCGAAAACCACTGACCCAGCAAGCAATGCAGCTTGAGTGACGATGGTCTTCGCATAGCCTCGAGTCTTCGTCGATCGTCCTGCTATAACCATTGCCGCCATCCCCGCCGCAGCAAGGAAGACGATGGCGAACATCGTTTGAGGTACGAGCCAAAGTCCACCGGTTAGAATCGTGATCTTATTAGCAGGGTCCCCTCGGTAGAGCCAAACAAACGCGACTGTGACGAGCAGCCAGATCCCGCAAGACTTCATCCGCTCGATCCGATCATCCTTGTCGATCCCTAAAAAGGCTTGCACGGATCGATAGGCACCCATGAATAGGCAGTAGACGCCCAGCCATGCCGAATAGGGCATCACGAACCAAACAAGAGGAACCCTAAATCCGGTTGCATCCTTCGTCGCGGCGTGCATCGGAAGTATCGCCGTTGCGAGAAGTGAGAGCCCCGCAATCAAACCAGAGATCATCAGCGAGCGCATATTACGCTTGCTGTCAAGCCCGACATTGTCAAACGTCAGCTTGAAGATCGTGAACAGGGCGGTTGCACCCATGATCCAACCAACCCAAGAGATAAGCGTTCCAAGGGCAAAAATGGCGTTCGCAGTGGTCATGGTTGGTCCTCCATTTGCGGCATCTGGTTAAGCATCGTTAGGAGTCCCATCATTTGTCACTCTCGTAATGAACCCATCTTGGCGCGAGCTTGAATTGGGTGAAAGTCAAAACCAGAATGATGCCGAAGATAAGCCATGCGATCGCTGACGAATATCCCATCTTAAAGTAGGCAAATCCGTTGTTGAACAGGAGATAAACCGGCGTGAGCAACGAATCGTCGGGCCCAACGGGTCCATCGGAGGATGGCTTCATGATATAGATTCGGTCGAATTCCTGCATCGCACCTATGAATCCCATCACCGCGTTGAAGAAAATGATCGGACTCAGCTGCGGGAAAGTAATCGACCAGAATGTCTGGCGAGGATTCGCTCCGTCAATACTGGCCGCTTCATAAAGCGTCGAAGAGATTCCTTTCAAGCCCGCGAGCCAGAGAATCATTCCGCTTCCGGCTGCCCACATACTCATGACAACGAGCGCATTTTTCGACCAATCAGCACTCTGAACCCAACCGGGAGGATTGAGACCAAGCAGTGGCGTGACAATTTTCAACCAGGCAGCGTTTAGCAAGCCTTTGTTAGGATCTGGGGTGAGAACCCATGTCCAGAGCACAGCGCTCGCAACGCCAGGAACGATCGCTGGCATGTAAAAGAAGGTTCGGTAGAACCGCATTCCTTTCGTTGCCTGATTTAGGAGAAGCGCAATTGCAAGGCCGACTGCAAGCGACATCGGCACAGTAAGGGCCGCAAGGAATACCGCGTTTCCAAGCCCTTTCGAAACGTTATTCCAGTCTGCACCGCCTAAGTCTTGATAGTTCTTAAAACCAACCCATCGCGCTTCATTCAATACGTCGTACTGAGTGAAACTAAAGAACAGGGACGCAACCATGGGCCCAATGACGAGAAGCAAAAATCCGATAAGCCATGGGGAAACAAAGAGGTAGGCCCACCAAGCTTCCGTTCTTTCCAGGTTCCCCATTCGATGGCGTAGGAAGAGAACGACGAGGGTTGCCAGGACTATAAAGCCGATTCCGAGTCCAACGTAGAGTGGAATGCTCAGGTTAATAATCGGATAGTTCGCTTTGTTGAAGTAGGCGTCTAGGTCCCGTTGAACTACGTTTTGAGCCGCAAGTAGCGCCTCTTTGGGGCTGAGCTTGTGATAACAAGCCGATTCCATCGCCTTAACGTGGTTATCCCAAAGGGTTTGTCCCACAAATGTTACGGGGCGAATTTTGCCATGGGGCATTAAGTCAATGTGCTGCCTCAGGGCTGCGGCGAATTTCGGATCAGCCGGCTTAAAAGCCTTGAAAAGTGCTTCATTTGCCTCCATGCTGCCTTGCTGACGGGGGATGAAGGCCCGTCCACGAAGCTGCTCCCACTTCTTTTGGGCGGTGTTTTCAATCATTCGCCCTTCGGTGCTCGTGGCGAATTTGATATATTCCCAGCCGTCTTGCATGTTGCGAGCGCCGCGTGGAACTGCGTAGCAAAAACCACCTACCCAAGTCACATAGGTTTCTTTTTCATTTGCGAATCGGCCTGTGTGGTTGTAGCGGTCATCGGGAATAGGAGGAGGAGCAACGCCGATTTCTAGCGCTGGGCCGTAGCGCGAAAGGGCATTCAGAATCCAGTCGCCGTCGATTTTCATCGCGACTTTCCCTAGAACGAATGGATCGTTTTCATTCGACAGGAACCCGGATTCAAACTCTTTACACTTTTCGTATCCACCAATCTGGTCGTAGCCATCGACGATGAATTTGAGAGCCTGCTCAGCTTCAGGGGTATCCATCGTGCAGACTCGGCCCGAAATTCCGTCTCGATCCCCCATGAAGACCGCGTTGTTCTGAAACGCGTACATGTAAAGCCAGGCATTTCCAAAATTCGGAAGGAATCCAACACTCTTAAATTGACCGGTGTTTTTGTCAACTTCGGTCAGCACCTTGCCGTACTTTAGGAGTTCAGACCAAGTTCGGGGTGCCCGATCGGGATCCAGTCCGGCTGCCCGGAGTAAATCTGCTTTCTCTCGGAAAATCGCCTTGTTATAGTAGAGAATTCGGTTATCGGCTCCCGTGGGGATGCCATAAACCTTGCCGCCGTAGGAAGCTTCTTTCCAAACTTCAGGATAATATTGTTCCTTGCGAGGACACAACGGGTCTTTGCCTGAATCCCGAGCAATCAAATCGTCGAGAGGCTGAAAGGCTCCGCGGCTGGCCCAGTCAGAAACCGAAAAACGATCTTGAGCAATAACGTCGGGTGCAACGTTGCCGACAATGCTTGTCATCAGCTTTTGCGGGTTCATCGTTCCCGCACCCATGCTTAGGACGCGCACATTGATATCGGGGTGACGTCGGGCGAACTTGCGAATAATCGCTTCCGTCCCTTTGGTCTCCGGTCCTAAGCTAACGCCCCAGACAACGAGGTCGCGTTTTTTTTGCGCCTGAGCTGCCGAAAAGGCAGGCAACAAGAACAATGCGCTAACGAGCGCGAGGGCAATACGTGGACTCTTCATTGCGTCTTGAACATCCTACACTGTTTTCCAACAAATCTGAACCGTGGATACGTATTCATGAACTTTCAAGACTCCTCGAAGCTGGGAATTTAGTAGGAAAAAGCTAAGAATTTATTCAAACGGATGCTCATTCCGGTAACGTCTTAATTGTGAAGCAATGGGGCTTCCCAATACCAAGGCTTAATGACGGTAAACGTCAGCGGGGGACCCAATCCTGGGGTGAACTCCTTCATATATTGAAGGGGCGGATAGTTCTTGATCCGAATCCGACAGCTAACTTCGCAAGCCAAAAGCAAGGACCACTGAGCGGTCAGCAATCGCTTGGATGGTGGAGGTTATTGAATGCTAACTGAATACGAAGTCCGGTGCCAAATGGAAATCATCCAGACTTCAAAAATGTCCCCGCACCTAAAGGCGCGTAAGCTCCTGAGGCTCAGTCGCTCCCTCGAGCGGCAGTCGAAGATTTTGAATCAAGCCAAACGTCAAATCGCGAAGACACCCGACCGAAATGCTGTATCCGGTTTAACCAGACTAATCATGCGCACGCAACAACTTCTGTTCGAAGTGCGCGATGCGGCTTACGAAGCGCTTCAAAATGGATTCCGAACCCCATCACTTTCTGTGTGATGGAACAAGCCCCTCGTCTCACCAGTCTCCAACAAGTGAAGACGAGGGGCACCGACATCCACTCAAGATCTTCCACCAACTAGGACTCCTGCGCTTTCGAGAACAAGGTTTTGAGCTTCAAAGTGCTGGTTACTGTATTTCATGCTAACTTTTGAACTACAAAGTTGGATCGGAGACTTGAGTTAGAAATCAAATCCTTCCGTCACAACGTCATAAACTCGATGATTTGGATCACAGACCGCACTTCAGTGCGCACTCTTTGGACAATTCAACGTCAAGAATTTATAATGACCGTACTCGAAGCGACGCCAGCGACTCCCACGGTTACTAGCCGGAGGAATCATGGCTGCTAGCACCAATTCGCAAGTTCAATCACATCGTGATTTTGCAGGTTCCTTTATCGGAATCATCGTCTTTTTAGGCGGTATTGGATTGCTTGTATTTGTCTTCAAGCTTGCCTTCGAGATGTTCACTGTCCCTGAGAAAACAGCACTTGGTATTGAGCATGGTAAGAAGCTAGATTTGCCAGCCGCAGGCTCATCCCTCACTACAATCATTCTCCGGATATTCCTTCTCTTGCTTATGGGTTTGGTGGGATCTTGGATTGCTAATCGAGGGATTTCGCTTTACACCCATTCTCGTGGAATTAAAGTTAGAGTTGACGAAGCGTAGAATCACGGTTTTCCGTGTCCCAGAGGCCAAGTACCCATTCCTAGTGGCACCGCCAGCAACCCCGAAACGTCTATAATCTTTGAGATCAATCGTTTCGTATGCTTCCGCTTTTACCAGCTCTGATTCTCCTGCTTCTACAAGGTCCTTCGAACTTCGAAAGACTGGTGGTTGATGGGCGATTACCAGCAGCGCTTGAAGCGATTCATCGACAGATGGCGAGTTCGGAATCCGAGCAGCTATCCGATCGAGATCAACAGGAACTTGCATCCCTACTAAGTGGTGGAATCGATTCGCAGCTTTCACACGCTTTTCTGGCGCTGTTCAAGAAGCACGAGCCAGCCAATCAACCCCGCCAAGTTGCAAGCAACTCACAGAACTCTCGCGTTCCGGACTTAGATTTACCAAACGGTCCGAGGGACGGATTTGAACGCTCACAACGCTCGCGTGACGGTCCATTTGCGTTCGGCTCAGTACGCTGACGCCAGCAAATCTCTGTGAATTACCGGGCCACTACGCGCCCGCCTGCACGCATCCCCCTTTGATAACCTAATGAATTTCCTAAGAAAGTTTTTTGATACAAGTAAGAAGGACGTTGAACTACTCAACCCAATCGTCCAACAGATCAACGCACTCGAACCGCAAGTCTCAGCCTGGTCCGACGAGCAACTCCGCGCGAAAGCTGACGAATTAAGAGCTCGCGCAAAATCGGGTGAAAGCCTGGATAAGCTGATGGCAGAAGTGTTTGCGATTACCAGAGAATTCGGTAAGCGAACTCTCGGTATGCGACTCTTCGACGTTCAGCTCATCGGAGGCGCGGTCCTTCACCAGGGCCGAATCGCTGAGATGAAAACGGGTGAAGGTAAGACCCTTGTGGCCGTCGCACCCATCATCCTCAACGCTTTAAGCGGAAGAGGAGCCCACCTCGTCACCGTTAACGATTACTTGGCTCGCCGCGACGCAGTTTGGATGGGACCGATCTATCACTCATTCGGCCTGTCAGTCGGAATTATTCAGGGACAATCACCTGACTCCGATGAACTCGGCGGTTCCTATTACTATCAACCGGGAGCTGAGCACGAAGACCCTCGCTACATGAACCTCATTCCATGTTCGCGAAGAGAAGCTTACGGATGCGACATCACCTACGGTACCAACCACGAATTTGGATTTGACTACCTTCGAGACAATATGGCCTTCTCGGAAGAGGACTTGGTCATGCGCGAACTCAACTACGCGATGATCGACGAAGTTGACTCGATTTTGATTGACGAAGCACGAACACCCCACATCATTTCGGGCCCGTCGATGGAAGATGTTTCTGTCTATAACGTGGTTGACAAGGTCGTTCGACAGCTTCAAAAGGAAGTGCACTGGACCGCTGACAAGAAGAATCACTCCGCATCTCTTACCGAAGAGGGTATGGACTACTGCGAAGAGCTCCTCGGCATCGACAACATTGCCGCTGACCCTAAGCTTTTCCACCACGTCAACGCAGCCACTAAGGCCTACGCACTCTTCGATAAGGACATTGACTATGTCGTGCGAAGTGGCGAAGTCGTCATCGTGGACGAAAACACAGGACGAATGATGTTCGGCCGACGCTTTGGAGATGGCTTGCACCAGGCCCTTGAAGCCAAAGAAAAGGTCCAAGTACAGCGCGAAAGTCAAACAATCGCCACGATCACGTTCCAAAACCTCTTCCGTCTTTATAACAAGCTTGCCGGAATGACGGGTACGGCCAAAACCGAAGAAGACGAGTTCCGTAAGATTTATGGCTTGGATGTCGTATCCGTTCCGACTCACCGCCCCATGCAGCGTGTGGACCAGCCCGACATCATCTACAAGACGCTTGAAGCGAAGTTCCGAGGTATCGGCTGGGAGATCCTTCGCTTGTTCACGAAGCAACAGCCCTGCTTGGTAGGTACTCGCTCAATCGAAATGTCGGAAAAAGTCTCGACCAGACTTTCCGCCGACCTACTTCAGAGATTGGTTATCGCACAGCGCCTCAAAGATCGACTTGAAATCAAGAAAGACCTCAAGGGCGAGAATAAGGACGAAGCTAGCCGACTCTACACGACCGATTTACAAGACTTGGATCGAAGAGCGCTAAGTAGCCTTCTCAGTAAGATTGATTTGTCAGGTGACGTGCTAAAGGGCGACTGGATCGACTGGTGCCTCGAGGAGTGGAAGCTTCCTGCCGAGAACCGAGAATTCTTGGAAGAAGCGCTCAAGCACGGCATTCCACACAACGTCCTCAACGCTAAATTCCACGAGCAGGAAGCGGTCATCATTGCCGAAGCGGGACGAAAAGGGCAGGTTACGATTGCTACTAACATGGCCGGGCGTGGTGTAGACATCCTTCTTGGCGGACGCGTCGAAGACGAACTCGTTAAGCTTGCTCGCAAGGAAGACGAATCGGAGGACGAAGGTGCGGTCGATGCTTACGGTGACACCTTTGTCAGCTACCGTCGTGGCGGTAAGGAGCGAGCTGCTCCACCACTTCCGCTCGACGATCAAGAGCGAAGAGAACGAGCCGAAGAAGTTCGAGCCCTCGGCGGACTCTTTATCCTCGGTACCGAACGACACGAGAGTCGCCGAATCGATAACCAACTTCGTGGACGTGCAGGACGACAGGGTGACCCTGGTGAAAGCCGATTCTATGTTGCTTTGGAAGATCAACTTTGGAAGATCTTTAACGCAAACATGATGGAGAATCCGGCGCTCAAGATGTGGCCACCGATGGAAGAGGTGACGGCTGGATTCTTGAGCCGAATGATTCAGAAAACTCAGGAACGAATCGAGAACCACTTCTTCGAGGCTAGAAAGAACGTTCTGGAATATGACGACGTTCTCAATGCTCAACGCGAACACATTTATGGTCTTCGACGAGAGATCCTTCTTGGCAAAGACATTCGAACCGAGATCAAGACTTACATCCGCGACCTCATCGTGGAAGTCGTCGAGAACGCATGGATGATTGAGGAAGATGGCACGAAGTCCTACGACTACGGCGTACTTTTCGAAGATCTGAACGAAGTGTTCCCGCTTGTGGACTATGCCACTGTCGACGATTTATCTAAGCTGAAGCCGGGAGCCGAACTGGTTTCTTTCCTTCAGAAGATCGCCAATGAAGCTTACGATGCCAAGATTGCCGAGACCGGCGAGCCGATGAAACTGCTGGAGCAGCACGTTCTACTCCGTGCGGTTAATGATCGCTGGATGGAGCATTTGCAGACCATCGAATACATCCGAGAAGGTATCGGTCTCCGAGGTTACGGCCAAACGGATCCTCTCGTTGCCTATAAGAAGGAAACATACGACACGTTCCAAATCACGTTGAAGAACATCCGAGATCAGGCGTCCAAGATGATCTTCCACATGAGAATCCAGCCGCAAGAAGTTCAGCAGATTGAAGAAGAACTCGACTCCGCACCGTTGATGTACAACATGGACGATCTTCCTCCAGAACTGCAAGAACAGCACGGCATGCAAACTCAAGTCGCTCCTACGCCAATCTCACCAGTTGCTCTCGGCAACATTGATTGGACTCGGGTTGGACGAAACGACGCTTGCCCATGCGGAAGCGGCAAGAAGTTCAAGGCTTGCCACTACCCGACGCTTCGTGCAGAAGGCGTCATCTAAATCCTGATTGACAGCAAGCGAAAGCCAGTAAGGGTGCATATTGCCCTTGCTGGCTTTTTTATGAATGACTACTCACTGGTTGCGAGAGTCTCACCCACCCGAATTTGCCCCAAACGGTCTGGCACGAAATACGCACCAAAGTTTATGCTCTGATCTCTCAATCGATAAGATGCCAAGGTCTTCAACGGCTCAATTCCTACTTCCCCGGTCTCCTGGTTGGTCGCCGTGACAGAACACCGTCCACATAGCTTGGTAGAGCGCAGTTCCACTTCACCTGTTTTGCAGGACTTCCAAATGTCCTCCTCAAATGGAGCCGAGCCACTTACGATGATATTCGGTCGAAACCTGTTCATAGGAAGCGGCACTTCGAGGCGACCATTTAGGTCTTCCAACGAACTTTCGCCTGCGATCATGACGGGGTATCCGTCCGCAAAACTGACCATGTCATCCGGTTTCGAAAAACTAGGGCTTGTTGGCCGAACGGAATCGTCGGGCATAAAGACTAATGAGCATCGAATCCCCAGAAAGTCGGAAAACCATTCGTCAACGGTAGCGTTGACCTGAACAGCGTCACAATGGCTGCTCCAGATCTGGACCATTCTTCGATCTCCCTCCGGAACATAGGGAATGACCATTCTTTCTTTATTAGGATTGGATACTACTAAACCGTTCGAGGAACACTCAGTTCGATAAAGCGCCATTCGAGTGTCAGACCTCTGAGTCAGGAATACATTGTTTTCGTCAACCAACAGCCATCGGCGATCGTATTGAAACCCTCGCTTTTCGACTTGAACCCAATCTGATTCAAATCCTCCGAGCGACTTAATGGGATACGTTCGAAGACCGGTAATGACAATTGACGACATCGTGTGATCCTACCGCCTCTAAACGCCTGAACGATTAGCCATGCGCGCAGAGACCTACTAGAACCAACTTCTCGGATTCACGGCATGGTTATTCACGTGAACTTCCCAGTGAAGATGGGGACCCGCCGCAAGACCCGTTGCACCCGAAGCCGCAATCGTTTGTCCACGATGAACCGTTTCTCCATCTCCGACAAGTAAGCGTGAGCAGTGTGCATAGACAGTCGTGATTCCACCGCCATGGTCGATCATGACTACGTTGCCGAAACTTGTCGAGTAGTGGGCGCTAATAACTCTGCCGTCTGCAGCGGCATGAATCGGAGTTCCCGAACGAACACCAAAATCGATGCCCGCATGAATGCGTGTGTAGTGAAGGATAGGATGATATCTCATGCCGAAGCCGCTGGTAATGGGTCCGTCAACCGGACGCATAAACCGGCCATGAAAGGCTGGGAGTTGCTTCTCACCAGGTCGTAACTTTCGACGCGCGTAGGCCGCAATTTCGGATGCAATCTCTCGCTCGTCGTTTTCGTACTGCGCAATCAACCCTTGAAGTCGTCCCTGTTTATCTCGAAGGCCTTTTAGGACATTTCCTTTCTCGTCGCGCGTATCCTGCAGTTCCGACTCTTGATCCGCTTGTTTTTTCGCTAAACCACGAATCCTCACCACAAGCTCATCCTGTCGCTTCTTGCGAGTGGCAACTAGATTTCTCAGATTTTGATAATCGGTAAAAAGCTGACGATCCTTCTTAGCAATCATCTGCATCAGAAACCGTCTTGAGGCGACTTCCCCAACCGACTTAGTGCCTACCAGCGCCGAGATGAAAGAAGCATTTCCATGCACATACATGTGCCGTAATCGGTTCGCGACCTGAACGCGCGTGGCTTCTAGCTTGGCCGTCGCACCCTTTAGCTCTTTGTCGAGCCTGACTTGCTCATCTCGGCTACCTTCCAGCCGAGTGGTGGTCTGATCCAATTCTTCTTGAACTTTGCCTAGCTTCAGATCGACTTGGTAGATGTCGGTTATGACGGCTTGCTTCTGGACTTTGGTGGCTTTCAGCTGTTTTTGAAGTTGCTCTTTTTGGCTACGTAAGTTGCTAAGATCCTTTCGTAACTGGCTTGGGCTCTGCCCCTTATGGCTATGCGAAGCTTTGTGCCTGTGAGAACGACTTTGCGCATGGACACCGCTGGATAAACCAATTGTCAGGAGGCCCACCACGAGCAACCCGAGGATATTCCTCATTGAGAGCGATTTGGCGCCATCACCGCCAACCAAGAACAAATTAATCCGTAAACCCCACCCACCCCGCCAAGGATCGCCATTGCAATAAGCACGGGAAAGGCTGATACCTGGACCCGGGCATCCAAATCCATAAGAAACTTCTGAAAGACTTGTTGCCCACCGGCAAGCATCCAGGCGGCAATAAACCCTCCTAGAATCCCTTGAACGGTCCCTTCGATAAGGAAAGGAAAGCGCACGGTAAACCTCGAGGCACCCACCAACTGCATAATCCGAATTTCACGACGGCGATGCGTAATCGTCAGTTTTATGGCATTGAAAATCAAGATCCCCGCCGTGACAAACAGTAAGCCCGCGATGAACAGTCCGAGCCAACGCATGACTTGAAGTCCCTCGTCAATAAGGTGCTGTTCATCTTTCAAGTACACAACACCCGGATCAGGATCGATTACAGGAAGACTTCGAAGCTTGTCCGCAACGTTATCACTATCTTTCAGGCTTTTAATCGTAATCTTGAAAGCATCGGGGTAAGGATTCTCAATTCCAACCGTGTTGGCGGGATCATCTTTGACTTCTTTTGCCCAAGCCTTTTCCTTGGGAATCCAAGCGACCGAAGCAACCCCTGGAAACGCTCGGACTTGGGAAGCGGTTTCGCTTATCTTGGCCGCACTTGTCCCGGGACGCAAGTAGACTCGCATGTCAAATTTGCCTGGAATGGCTTGTGCATACTCAACTGCGCGCAGGTAAGAGTAGCCAAGTCCACCAAGCAAGAAAAGCGACACCGCTACCGTACTGATCGCCGCGAACGTCATAAACCCGTTTCGTCGAAGGGCGATCATCGCTTCACCAATCACAAAACTCAGGCGGTCAAGCATCGAGTTCGACCTCCGTGTTTGCCGAGTCACTCACAATTGCTCCACCGTCGAGGGTTACGATGCGACGTGCCATTCGGTGAATCACCATCATGTCGTGACTGGCAACTAGAACGGTCGTTCCCTTAAGATTCAGCGATTTAAGCAACTCCATGATTTCCCAAGATCGTTCGGGGTCCAAGTTGCCGGTTGGCTCATCTGCAATAAGGAGTGGAGGGTTATTGATGAGGGCGCGGGCGATGGCGACTCGTTGCTGCTCACCACCCGATAGCTGATGCGGAAATGCATCGGCTCGATGCCCAATGTTGACGCTATCGAGGATCGCGGGGACCTTCAATCGCACTTCTGAGCGAGAGTGTCCAACCGCCCGCATGGCGTAGGCGACGTTTTCCCAAACCCGCTTCCTGGGAAGCAATCCAAAATCTTGTGGCACGATCCCCATTTCGCGTCTCAGAGCTGGAATCTCTCGCTCTTTGAGCTTGCCTAAATCCCGCCCGGCGAGAGTCACTAGTCCACCGGTGTGAAGAACTTCTCGCGTGAGCACTTTGATCAGAGTGCTTTTGCCAGCTCCCGTCTTACCGACGAAGAACACAAAATCGCCTTTCTGGATTTGGAGAGACACATGGTCTAAGCCGGTCACATGGCCGGGATATTCGACTTGAACATCTTTGAACTCTATGTAAGGAGAGGAGAGGCTACTCAACAGTTTGGTTTCGCTTTGTTAAATGGAGACTACCTTGTTCGAGACGAACCGGACCCCGCTTCAAGTTGCTCAATTCTCAACCATTGGATAGGAGTTTTACAGGGACTCTTACGCTTAACTCGGCCCATGGATTCGCTAAAATGCTAATCTGTTTTCCTATTCAATCGGTCCGCATTCTCACTCCGATAACTTGTTCCTTCAATGAGCCCGATTCACCACCCTCCATGACAACAAATCGTTTTCAGCGAACCCGTGACGATCACAGACTCGAACGAGCCGAAGATTACGTGGAGTTGATTGACTCACTCATTCAGCAAGTCGGTGAAGCTCGCGCCGTGGATCTTGCCGAGCGATTGGGGATTAGTCACGTTACGGTCTCAAAAACCGTGCAACGTTTACAGCGCGATGGATATGTCACATCTCAACCCTACCGAAGCATCTTCCTAACCCCTAAGGGAACGGAACTTGCCCGAGCGGCTCGAGAAAGGCATGCTTTGGTCTACGGATTCTTAATTGCCTTAGGAATTGACGAAGAGCACGCTGAAGCAGATGCCGAGGGCATCGAGCACCACGTGAGCGAACAGACGCTCGACGCGATGCGAGGATTCTTGAAGAGTAAAGGCCCCTAATCGTGGCCTTTACTCTTAAGCGAATCAGACTTCTACGACGATCGGCAAAACCAACGGCCTAAGACCAGTTCGCTTCTGAATCAATCGTTTCACGACATCTCCTGCGTCATGCTTGACCCGCGTGGTGTCCTTTAACTCATCTTTACTCAGTGCAGAAAGCGCGTCGAAGAGTACATCGTAAGCAGCATTCAAAATGCCCTCGGGCCCAGAGAAAGCACGTGCCTGAATCTCAGGATCGCCCGCCATCTGCCCCGTCGTTGTATCGACAGGAATGGTAATGACGACGATACCGTCATTGGCTACGTTGTTTCGATCTCTCAGAACCTCGTCTGGAACGCCAGGAGTGCCGCTGTTATCGACCAAGACACGTCCACAAGGGACTCGCTCTCCAAAGCTGGCGCTCGTGTCGTCCATGCAAAGAGGAATGCCATCTTTCATCGTGAACATCCGATGTTGCGGATAACCCATATCGCCGGCAATCTTGTTATACAAAAACTGGTGTCGCGGTTCGCCGTGTACCGGAGCGATGTAGTAAGGTCGAGTCAGGTTGATCATCATCTTGAGCTCTTCCTGATAGGCATGTCCACTTACGTGAATCGGCTTAGCGGAATCATAAATGACCCGGCATCCCTGATTAAAGAGCCGATTGATGGTTCGCCAGATCGCTCCCTCGTTTCCAGGGATTGGACGAGCCGAATAGATCAGTGTGTCTCCCTGTTTGACCTGCAATCTGCCATATTCACCCTTCGACATCTGAACGAGTGCAGACATTGGCTCGCCTTGGCTTCCGGTAGTAAGAATTGCCAATTGCTTGTCGGGGAACATCTTTGTATCTCGAAGATCGATGCGTGTTCCCTTTGGGATCTTCACATAGCCCATTCTCTCGCAGGTATCGAGATTCTGTTCCATGCGGCGGCCCACCACTGCGACCTTGCGTCCCATTTCAGCCGCTACTTCGTAAACCTGCTGCATGCGGTGGATGTTGCTCGCAAACGTCGTGAGAAGGACTCGGCCTTCAGCTTCGGCGAAGACACTTCTCAGCCCTTCACTTACCACTCGCTCGCTTGGACCCCAACCGGGTCGCTCTACGTTGGTTGAGTCACTAAGGAGGAGAAGAACGCCTTCTTGTCCCAACTCACCGATTCGAGTGATGTTCGCAAGTTTGCCGTCCACCGGCGTAAAGTCGAATTTGAAGTCGCCAGTGAAAAAGACGATTCCGTGGGATGTCCTCACTGCCATCGAACAGTTCTCAGGAATAGAGTGAGTGACTCGCACTGGCTCAACTTCGAGCTTGCCTGCGGCAATTCGGTCGCCAGGCTTGAAGATGCGAATATCAATCTTCTTGTGAGGTAGCTTCTCTTCTAACTTATTCTTGATTAAAGCCTGCGTAAATTCCGTGCAGTAAATCGGAACGTCAATCTGAGCAAGCAGATACGGCAAGCCCCCAACGTGATCTTCATGAGCGTGCGTAATGAAGACACCGCGCACTTTTTCCTTGTTTTCGACAAGGTACGTAAAATCCGGAACGACGATGTCGATGCCGAGCATCTCCTCGTTCGGAAAGCTTAATCCGCAGTCCACGACGACGATATCGTCGTCTTCTCGAACCACGCTACAGTTCTTTCCAATCTCTCCGACGCCACCTAAGGCGATAACTTGAACCAATCCCATTACAGACAGGGTACCTAAGCAAAACGAATTGCAACGTAGTTCCACTCGGGATGGTCCCATTCTTAACCACTTGCTGATATGATGATGTTGTGCCACTCGACGCGCTTATTTTCGATTTCGACGGTCTGATCATCGACACGGAAACTCCCGAAGTTTTGGTGTGGCGTGAAGTTTTTCGAGAGTACGGGCAGGACTATCCCGACGAGATTTGGATGAATGCTGTCGGACGAGGCGCTGAACAAACAAAGGAGAGCCCTCTACAGCTCCTGAACAAACTTACTGAAGGCAAACTCGACCTCGAAGAGGTTGACCGAGCGCGTCAGCGGCGACTCTATAACATGATCGCCGCGGAGCCAACCCGCCGAGGAGTTGTTTCACTCATCAAGGAAGCCAAGTCTGCTGGCCTGAGACTTGGAGTGGCATCCAGTTCCAAACATGCTTGGGTTGATGGCCATTTACAGCGGTTGGGGATTGCCCATTACTTCGACCAAGTGTTATGCGCCGACGATGCCCCACGATCTAAGCCGTTTCCTGACATCTACCTTCGCGCTGTTAGCCAACTCAAAGTCGGCACCGCCGAAGTGATCGCTTTCGAAGACTCTCCAACCGGAATCGAAGCAGCCAAGGCTGCTGGTCTCTTCGTCATTGCCGTCCCGAACTCGATGACTGCCAATATGGATCTCACTAAGGCAGACGCCCGATTCGAATCCCTTGATGGAGTTGGAATCGGTCGCCTAGCAGAGATCTTCCATTACTGAGTGGACTTGTCCTCGGATGTACTAAAGCGCGTTTCGAGGCTCGCCGCTACTATCTCAGGATCGGTCGAACCCTGCATTTCTTCCGCTTCAAGGTCGATTCGATTCTTTAGCTGAGGAGAATCTTTTCTCATTTCTTCGATCAGTTGGATCACCTTGGCGACCTTTTGCTCAACCAGCATATTGAGTTGAAGGTCCAAGTGTGCTCTTCGGTGGGCAATTTGGGATTGACGGTACTGAGTAATAAGAATGACGGTTGCCAAAAGGAAAGCCGCAATCGACATAGCTCCCTGCAAATAGGAAAAGGGTGGGGGATCCAAAGCATGCCTACCAGATTGCTTGAGTACGACATTCCCGCAAATCCACACCGTAATCGAAGAGATTGATAAGGCAAGAAACGTTGGGCACGAAATGACGAAGACGAGTTTCTCAATACCTCGTTGATAACGGTTAATCGCGAGTTCTTCCCTCTCGACCATGGCACCAATTGCATCCACGTTCTGGGCAACTTTGGAAACTACTGGAACCGCTTCGATTGGTTTGGTACGCACTTTACGATTTGCTGACATGGAACACCTATTAACGCCTTTGACGACAAAACTGAACGCTCGGAACTAACTTCGCGGCAATTAAGTCAAATCGACGCACCAACAAGTTGGTTCAAGGAAAAGAAGCTCATGTTAGAACTAATTATTGTCGTCCTCGTCGTTATGTGGATCCTCGGATTTGGTGTTCTCCATGTTGGAGGCGGCCTCGTACACATCCTTCTCGTTATCGCGCTTATCGTAATCGTTTTAAGGCTCCTGCAAGGAAGGCGCGTCCTCTAAACCTGTCGCGTTTGATAAGTTCCTAATTCCATTGGGGCTCTGCCTCACTGGAATTTTTGCGTCCCGTTTTGACCGTGTACCGATAGAACTATGAGACAAATAGTGATTCCCTATCCCGAAGCCCAGCTAGTACGTGCCTGGGCCATAAAAGGTCTTTTCGTAGGACTTATCCTCTACGTCTGCTTTATTGTTCGAGATATTTGGCTTCCGCTTGGTATTGCCTTTCTTATCGCCATGGTTCTTGACCCAGTAGTCGACCGAATGCAGCGACGAGGGTGGAGCAGACAAAGGGCAAGTATTTTCATTTTTGGAAGTTTCCTGATTATTGTCGGAGGTTTGTGCGTACTAGCCGAGCCTTATCTTGTCGATCAAGTGTCTTCACTTGAAAAACAGTTCGGTCGATATTTCCCGGACACTAGCCACAAGGGACTAGAAGCGGCGGTTCTGAAACTCAAGATTCCGGCATGGATCGGCACGATTGGAATCCGCGGGTATGAAGGATTTCAGGCCGGACTGCAAAAGTCATCGTCGTGGTTTACCGACTACGGAATGAGATTTATCAGCAACCTCATCTGGGTCGTGATTGTTCCGATCGTGGCTTTCTATGGCCTCCGAGATTTCCATTTAATTCTCGCAAAAGCACTCTTACTAGTGCCTAGTAAGAATCGCCATGCAGTTCAAACCGGTGTCACAGAGATAACTGCCGTCTTTGCTAAATACCTTCGTGGCTTGATGATCGTGACCCTCCTGAATGGAGTTTGCACCGCAGTACTCCTAATGATTCTACACGTTCCGAGCGCCCTGATTTTGGGGATCGTTGCCGGTCTGCTCTATGCAGTTCCGTATATCGGAGCCATGATGACGATAGTATTAACCGCTGCATTCGCCTTTGTTGGCGGGGGCCCCCAAGCTGCGGTCGTCGCAGTGGTTGCTAGCTTCATCCTCCACCAAGTCGTTTTCGATCAAATGGTCACCCCGAGAGTTTTGGGGAGTCAAGTCGGGCTGCACCCTATCATCAGTATCATAGCGTTACTATCGGGCAATCTATTGTTAGGAATTGTGGGAATGATCCTGGCTGTTCCGGTCGCCGCGTGTATCCAAATCGCGATCTTCTCGGTCCTACCGAAACTTGCCCAAGTCGTTGAGGTGACTTTAACTTCCTCTCATATTGAGGCTGTCACAAGCTCTAATGAGCAAAGTATCTCTGAAACAACGGTCGTAATCGATGTAACTCAAGAGATGCATGCCCAAGTTGTTGATTCAGTCGACGTGATGGAGCAGATATTCGAATTGGAACACGAAACTAAATAGCCGATTTCCCGACGGTCCACGTAACTCCCAGATGCGCAGCGACCGTTGCCCCAACCGTCGTCATTCCCTCAAGGTCTCCAATAGAGTGAGTGACGACATCCTTGCCGATCACGCAAATCGGCACGTATTCGCGCGAATGGTCGGTCGACTTGGAGGTTGGATCATTGCCGTGATCTGCGGTTAGAATAAGCAGATCATCCTCAGTCAAATGCTTCAGCACTTTACCTAAGGTCTCATCGAAACGAGTCAAGGCACCTCCAAATCCAACCGGATCGTTGCGATGGCCAAAAAGCATGTCGAAGTCCTCGAAATTGGCGAAGATGAATCTCGCGTCAGATTCCAAAGCCACCCAGAGCATTTTCTCATGCTCCGTGTTGTTCTGGGTCCTCTTCACTGTTCGAAAACTTCGCCCGCCAAAGAGCTCGGGAATCACACCGATGCCAAAGACATCACCGACCGCATCCACAAGGTTTGGGGGAGCGGTCAACGGAAAATCCTTTCGATGTTCGGTCCTCACATAGCCAACTCCTGCGGTACCCACAAAGGGACGTGCGATCACTCGTTGAACATTGTTCGGAGCCACGCAAAGCTCCCGACCAATGCGGCACATTTCGTAAAGCTCGTCCAACGGGATTACGTCCTCATGGCAGGCAACTTGGAAAACACTATCTGCGCTCGTGTAGAGAATCGGTTTGCCGGTCGCGACATGCTCGGGACCTAGCTCATCAATGATCTGCGTGCCGCTCGCGGGCTTGTTTCCAAGGACTTTACGTCCGATCGTCTCTTCAAAAGCACTCACTAGATCGACAGGAAAGCCATTTGGGTAAGTCGGGAAAGCGACCGGTGTCACCACTCCCATGAGTTCCCAATGCCCCGTCACCGAATCCTTGCCCATGGACAATTCCCGCAACCGGCCGTACCGTACTCCGAAGCCAGACGGTGGGGTAACGCCTAGACCAGGAACACCGCAAGAATCTAAAAATCCAACCGCTTGCAGGTTTGGAAGCGGCAATGGCCCGGCTTTCTCCCAAACGTGCTTGATTGTCGCCGGATGATCAAGATCATTAAACGCCGCCGCATCTGGCGCTTCGCCTGCACCACATCCGTCCAGAACAATCACAATCGCACGTTTCATAGGTAGGTTATAGACTCAATGGGAACCTCAAAATCCAGCGTTGCGGTACTCGTAGACGTGAAGTTCGTTTTTCCGTTGGCTTTGCTTGCCCTTTCTGCGTCTGCCATTGCAGATTCCATCGACGATTACGTGAAATCGGAGATGAAACGATTAGACATACCAGAAGTGACGATCGGGATCGTCAAAGACGGGCGGCTTGTGCGATCTCAAGCTTACGGCTTCTCTGACCCCAAAGCAAAAGTAGCCGGCCGGATTGACGACGTTTTTGAGGTTGGATCCATCACAAAACAATTCACCGCACTTGGCACGCTCATGCTGGTTGAATCAGGTCGAGTTGATCTCGAAGATTCCATCGCGAAGTTCCTGCCTGATATCCCTGACTCTTGGGCCAATGTGAAAGTCAGGAATCTTCTGAATCAGAATTCCGGACTTCCCGAATATGCCCTCGTCAACGGAATTGGCCTGCTCGACACGTTCGACCGCAAAAAATTCATGGAGACGATCTCCAAACAGCCGGTCGATTTCCAGCCAGGCGAAGCTTGGGCTTATAGCAATACCAATTACGCTTTGCTCGGATGGATCATCGAGAAAGTAACCGGCGAGCCCTACATCAAATTCATGAAGGAGAACGTCCTCAACCCGCTGGGAATGACTCACTCAAGTTTCGCTGAGCACGGCGTGGACGTACCTGGGCTGCCAAAAGGATTCATCAAGCAAGGAAGACGAACGGTTCCCTGCCCACGCGGCGGAGCAAGCATCAAGGCAGACGGAGCCCTGATGACCACACTTGCTGACATGGTTAAGTGGGATGCCGCCCTATCTGACCGACGACTCCTATCGCGTAAGTCGTATCAACTGCTTTGGAGCCCGGGGCGATTGAATAACGGCCGTACGCGTTCCTACGGCATGGGCTGGTTCCTGAACATGCCTGGCACGGGAGAATATGAGGGACACGGAGGCAACGATGCTGGCTACAGCGCCGGAATAAGTCGCTTCCCCGGAAAGCATCTTTCAGTTTTTATGTTCTGTAATCTCTATCCCGTTGGCGGCGAAGTCATGACGAAAGCAATCGCCGAGCTCTACGATCCGAGCCTTAAGATGCGGCCGCTCAAGGAAACCACTGATCCAAATCCCGCTCGCACAGAGCGAGTCAAGCTGGCGATTGGTTGCATGGCAACCGGAAAAGCAGACGACACGATTCTTGAACCTGAAATGTCAGCGCCACTAAAAACGAGCCGCGTCGTCAAGCTCGGCGTCGGACCATGGGCTCAAATCGCAAAGATCGATCGAATTGCTTTCGCAGGGGCTCGTGCACAAGGGAGCGACACATGGTTAACCTATTCGGTGACCGCTCAGAATAAAAAGTACATCCTCATGGTCTTGTGGAGCAACCAGAATAAATTGGCTCAGGGTTCGGTCTATCCCGCGCCCGAGAAATAATCACTCGATAAGTACCGATTACAGCTTGTGAATCATAAGCTGTAATCGGTTTGCGAAGCCCCTAGAACGTAAGCGTCTTCAGGTCGGGCGAAGTAGTGAATTGAGCTTCGGTCTTCGCCTTAATCTCCCCTTCCGACACACCGGGTGCAAGTTCGATTAGCGTGAGTCCCGCATCTTCGACCGCAAAAACGCATAGGTCGGTAATGATTAAATCGATGCACGCCTTGCCGGTAAGTGGTAGTCGACATTCTCTGAGAACCTTGCTCTCACCTGCTTTGTTCGTGTGCTCCATCACGACGACAACACGTTTAACCCCCGCAACAAGGTCCATTGCTCCACCCATGCCCTTTACCATCTTGCCGGGAATCATCCAGTTGGCGAGGTCGCCGTGCTCACTAACTTCCATAGCACCCAAGATCGCGAGGTCAATGTGTCCTCCTCGGATCATTCCAAAGGAGTCTGCTGAGGAGAAGAAGCTCGTTCCAGGAATAGCGGTAACCGTCTGCTTCCCGGCATTGATCAAGTCCGGATCTTCCTCGCCCTCAAATGGAAACGGACCTAAGCCAAGCATTCCATTTTCGCTTTGGAGCATCACATCCATGCCTTGAGGAATGTAGTTGGCAACCAAAGTTGGAATACCAATTCCAAGGTTCACGTAGTAGCCGTCGCGTAGCTCGTGAGCGGCCCGCTGAGCCAATTGTTCTCTGCTAAGTGGCATGATTACTGCTCCCTCGGTCGAGTGGTTCGCCGTTCGATTCGCTTCTCACAGTTTTGAGACAAGATAATCCGCTGAACAAATATGCTTGGAGTATGAATTTGATCGGGATCGAGTTCGCCAACCTCAACAACCTCCTCAACTTCGGCGATGCAGACTTTTCCAGCGGTTGCCATCATCGGGTTAAAGTTACGGGCCGACATCCGGTAAACCAAATTGCCTGAACGGTCAGCTTTCCAGGCTTTCACGATGGATAAGTCGGCGGTTAGGCCGGTTTCCATAACATACATCTCGCCGTTGAATTCTCGAGTTTCTTTGCCTTCTGCAACAAGTGTTCCGTAACCTGTTTTGGTGTAGAAGGCAGGGATTCCCGCACCACCCGCTCGAATGCGTTCTCCGAGGGTGCCTTGAGGATTGAATTCAAGCTCAAGCTCTCCACTCAGGAATTGACGCTCAAATTCCGCATTCTCTCCTACGTAAGAGGAGAGCATCTTCTTAATCTGGCGGGTCTGTAGCATGAGCCCGAGTCCAAAATCATCGACACCGCAATTGTTGCTGATGACGGTGAGATCTTTCACACCCGAGTCTCGAATCGCTGTGATCAGGTTCTCGGCGATTCCGCAGAGCCCGAAACCTCCCGACATGATGGTCATTCCATCGAATAAAAGCCCTTCAAGGGCTGCCCGAGCGTCCGGATATACCTTTTGCATTTACTGTCCCCAGATATGGGAGTAGGACAGCCATACGGTCATCCTCGCCCGCAATCTCATTCTACTCTTCAGACGAGTACCTGATTCGGTGTTTCAGATGAATGCCACTTGAGACTCGCACACAAACGCCTAGAGCCTCCTGCCGGAGCTTTGCGGACACAAAAAAAGGGAGCCCGTACTGAGCTCCCAACTAGCTGTTTACTGCTTATCTCTCCTTTACAGGCTTTGACACAGGGAGAGACGACGTACTTGAGTCACAGTTCAGTAATTCTCTTAAGTTTTCGGAAAATTCTCGATAATTCGATCGAGCATTGCTTCGATCTTGAATGTGAGTTCACTATTCGTCGCAATCGTGTCGCACCCTGCTTGGCGTCCGAGTTCAAGAACTTCTTTTTCCTTATGCCCAGCATGACCAATCACGTGTATTCCGTGAGACTTCAGCTGAGGAACGAGGCTGGACGCATCGATCTTTGGCGACCCCAAATTAACGATCGCAATTTGATAGCCCGCAACATCATCGGGTAGCGCGACCTTTACGGCTGGCTCATGACCGAAAGCACGCAAGGTCTTTACAAGTCGCGAACTCCAAAGCAGATTGTCTTCGAAAACGAAGATCTTCACGCTAGTTACCTGGCTTAGTCGCGGTTTCTGCGACGATCACGGAACTGATTCCGCCTCGAACATTGAAGATGCCCGTGACGCGCATCCACCTAGGGTCGCACGCTTCAACTAATTCATCCAGCAATCGGTTTGTGACTGCTTCATAGTAGATTCCCTCGTTTCGGAACGAGTAGTAATACAGCTTCAGAGCCTTCAGCTCTAAGCAAACTTTATCGGGAATGTACTCAAGTTCAATCGTCGCAAAATCTGGCTGACCAGTCTTCGGACAAACACTGGTGAATTCAGGACAGATATGCTTGATGGTGTAGTTGCGGCTTGGGGACGGATTAGGAAAGACTTCTATTTCAGGCATAAGGGAAGTCTTATTTTAGCATTTTGGTTCTTCCCTACTCTTTGACTGGAATTCTATAGATCGTCGCTTCACTGGCAGTTGCCCCAAACACAAGATCTTGACCCTCGCGAGTGGCCGCATTGACCTTGACCTGATCGGTCCGCATGATGAAACCAAGTCCTCTCGCATCGCCAGTCTGAGCCAACCTTAAAAGCGTCGGCAGGAACGATCCTTGCGTGGCATCGAAGAAAATTCCTTCCACCGAGGCTGTAATAAACGCTTGGCGAAGCGAACTCGACATTTGCCCATACGAAATCCCGTTTTCGGTTGCCTTAGCAATAAGCTGAGAGTCGAGCCCCGAATAAAACCTCAAAGCAGGAAGTCCCACTTCCAAGGGAACAGTGTCGAATTTTGCCAAGGTGGCTTCCGGCAAAGAGAAGGGCTTAGCTTGCTCTGCCGACAACTTGGAGACAAAAGCTCCGTACTGTTCAAGAGTCGGTCCCGTCTTTGAGACTTTGCTTTCGAGCTCCGCATAAAGCTCTTCCGGCGTTTCGAATTTCCTCAATCTCCAAAACCCACCATGACGGACCATGATGAATCCGTCTTCAAAATGAGTGGTCAGGTGATTATCGGCCTTGAGAGTTGCTAACCAACTCGACAAGGAACCAACACCTCGGTCTAGGCTCTTAGCAGCAGCCGGAACCCTAAAAGCGTCCGCAACGATGGGAAGATGAGTCTGGTCAAATGCCTTCTCTAAAAAGTCGGCCACGGAAAACCGTCCGTTGGCATAAGTCGACTTATCCTTGGTCTGGCTCACGCTTGCCTTGGCAATCTCGCCATCCGTTGGAACGTCTTGGTCCCATTCTAAAACTTCCTTGCCAAAGGGCATTTTCGCCAGCGAGCCAGTCGGTAATGGCTCGGTTACGACTGTGCTGAGTCTCGTCGCAACGTTCCGGACTCCAAAACCCTGAAAGACTCTCAGTCTGAACAGTAGTGGATCGTATTGAATGAACGACGGCATCCCGTCGGGTGTGGTCCCAGGCTGGAACCGCTTGTTGCGCTGCACGGGTGCTGGAAGTCGACTATCGGAGCTTGTTGGATCCAAACTCTGGGCCAGCAATGCGGGGGTGGCCGGAATGATATCTCCTCGCCAGAAAGAGCTGACTTTGTCGGCCGACATGCTCGACAGAAACCGTCCGAGCATAACATCCTGCCGATTGATCGCCCGTTTCAGGAACTCAATCCTGTCCTGATCTTTACTTTTTGCTTCGGTTAATTCGAGCAGTTCTTTTCGAGCCGCAGTCGGATTCACGTAGGCTAATTTGCTAATCAGCACGATCTCGTCCGCTACTTCTTTCTGCGCGATGCTTTCTTCCGAATCTACATACCGATTTCGAGCCGCTTGCTCATCGGGCGTCATCACCAATCGATATGTCGGACCGTCCGCTTTCCATGCACACCCCAAAGTCGAAGCGATCTTATCGAGCACAAGCGACGTCGTTACGTCCTGGACTAGAACCGTGACCTTAAGATCCTTGATGGACGGGGACCGATCCAACACGACTCCGGAAGCTTTCGAGATTTGAGAAAGTGTGTCGGTGATCGCTCCGATCTTAATGTGCAAGCTAATCGGTTTTTGAAGACGAGGGTCAGCCTTGATATCACTCGCCTGAGCTCCTGCTACAGAACATATGCCAGCGAAGCTACCGAGCCAGGCGATGCGAAAACAAGGAGACCAAGCCATACAATATACGACGTTTCAATGCGCATCCAGTTACCCTTTTGGCTCCTAGATTTCCGAATCAATTCCACGCGAATAGGCTGATTTCATTACCATCAGGGTCCAAAACGATCGCGTAACGCTGTCCCCAAAATGCATCCCACGGCGCAGTTTTGCCGCGGAAACCTTCGGCAATGACTCGTTCGTACGCAGCATCCACTTCCGAAGGAGAATCGCATTGAAAACCCAAACCCAACCGCTGCCCCGTAGGCTCGACCCAGGAAGGGTCGATTTCTTTCATCATGCTCAGAGCGTCAAATGCAAGCCGGAGACCGTTTGGCAGAGTGACTTCCACGTGATCTTCGCTGTGGGGTAAGTCCGGGAATTCGACTCCAAGTACTCGATAGAATCTTATCGAGTCGTTGATGTTGGCGGAGACGATTCCGATGTAATCGAATTTCAGGCCCATTGTATTTTCACGAGATGCAAAAACCTTTGACGGTCTTGGTCCGCCTTAAAATTCAGACTTAGCAACCAAACGACGGATATCTTCCCAAGCACTTTGAAGATCGGAAAGCAAAGGCGATTGAGCCCGCGAGATCGCCACCAAGTAAGGATCAATTTCCGCGATCAGGAGGTGCTCTTCGGCCACCGGCCCTTCTGCCAACACCTTTCCAAACGGGTCGACAATCATTGAACCGCCAATGAAGCCCTTTCCACCTTCGAATCCGCAAAGCTGGGCGCTTGCACAGAAAACTCCGTGCTCTTCCGAAATACTTCTGAACAATCGGCGATAGCGATCGTGATTCTCAACGTCGGTGCCACCGAAGCCACGGCCCGGTGACGCAGCCGGAACGAGGATCAATTGAGCCCCGTTAACAGCACACAAAGTGGGCAAGACTCCATGCCAAACATCTTCGCAAATCAAAACCGCAATCTTTCCTAATCGAGTATCGAATACGCCAAGATCTCGACCTCGGCTGACAAATCGCTCTTCATCGAATACTCCATATGTGGGTAGGAAGAACTTGCGATAGTTTCCAACTAATCGCGGGCCATCTGGGGAAAGCTCAATGTAGGCCGAGCTGTTGTACAGCGTGCCGTCATGGTTTTCGTAAAAGCCCAGGACGACGTCGATCGTCTCGTGAAGCTGCTTGCCAATCCTCTTCCAAATCGCGGCCAGCAATTGAGTCGAGGTTAACGAGGATTCCAGAACGCCACCCTCTAGGAAGTAACCACTCGTACACGCTTCTGGAAGAAGGACGAGGTCGGCACCTTCAGATTGAGCCTGAACAACGATTTCACAAATCGTGTCCAAGTTCTTCTCAACTTCGGCCTTAAGTGGGGCAAATTGTGCGCAAGCGACCTTGAAGGCCATGCTCTGAGTTTACACCTTAGGAGCTTGAGGTTCGAAACGAGATCGCACCTTTATTCCCGGCATTTGGCCAGGATCGATCAATCCTTCCACCAACTTCGAAACCGTAGCGCTATTTCCTGGAGGCACCAATACGACACACAGCCGATTTTGAGCGCGCGTGAGTGCCACATACAGGATTCGTCGCTCTTCTTCCTCATCACCCGCTTTTTTGCGATGAGTTAGAAGCTTGTGCATAAGGCTCTGCCCCTTTGAGAACTTAGTCGCTGCGATTCCCAGCGATGGATCGACCACTAAGTCCCGCATCTTCGGAACAATCGGTCGATCCGTTTGGGCAAGGATAACAACCGGCCACTCCAGACCTTTTGCCTTGTGCACCGTCATGATCTTAACTAAGTCTGCATCGTTCTCGTCCGCTGGAGCATCCCCTTCTTTGTGACGGAGATTCTGAATCTCCCTAATTCGCTCAGAGTATTCCTTTGGTCCCAATTCGGGCTCTTCGGTTGCGAGGGTTAAGAGTTTGCGCGCATTGGCAAGCATCTGTTCGCCCTTTGAACGCCGGGCTAACGCAGGCAGATAATCCGATTGAGCATAGATTTCCGCAAGGACTTCCCAAGCCGAAAGCCGGTCCGCCATTTTGGAGAGCGGAACGAACCAAGCAAGGAACGCGGCCAACTTGGCCCGGTCGGCTTCAACTGGAGATTCAAATGCTTCCAGCTGATCAAAGATGAACGGATGAAGGCCAAGGAGCGCAATTGCATCCAGCGATAATCCAACCATGGGGCTTCGCAAAGTCGCCAGCAACGCAAAGTCGTCGTATGGGTCGGCGACGCTACGAAGTGTATTGGCAAGGTCTCGCACCTCGAGCCGGGTATAGAATTTTTCCGAACCACCGGCAATGCGACTTGGGATGCCTTGATTATCCAGCGCCTTCTTCATCGCGATTGCGGCTTGCCCCGCTCTCACTAAAATCGCGATGTCCCGATACTCAACCCCTTCCCCTTTGAGTTCCAAAATGTATCCCGCAGTGGCTGCCGGATTTTTGGCCGGTTGTCGCCACAACTCAACCCCGTCATAGTTCGGGACTCCATCGTCATCAAAATCCATCGGTCCCGTTTTCAGCTGCATCGGCGAGTACTCGCTGCTCCACATTCGGCTGAACACGAGATCTACAAAATTCAAAATGCCTGGGTCCGATCGCCAGTTCTTAGTAAGTTTCTTTGTATGGGTGTCAAGAACTCGCCTCTTAAAGAGCCGAACATCCGCCTGTCGGAATCCATAGATAGATTGCTGGGCATCGCCTACCATCATCGTCCTTGGACAGCCAAGGTTGTCGAGCAGTTTGTACTGAATCGGATTTACATCTTGTGACTCGTCGACCATCACCACTTGGTATTGATCACGAACTCGCTGACGGGTGACTTCTGACTTCTCAAGCAAGCGGTTAGCTTTAATCTCTAGCGCCGTAAAGTCCAATGCTTGCCGCTCATGCATATCTCGGTCGAGTCGCCACCAAGCCTCGCAGGCCAATTGAACGAGACCACATGTGAACCGAAGCGAATCTTCCTCTGCTTCCAGGTCCCCCTTGCCCTTTGCCCAAGCCGGAACCGAAACACCGTTTTGCTTACAAGCTTTCTGAACTCGGTCATTCCAATCCACAAACTCGACAGTGTCGAAAGTTTCCCAGCACGATTCCGGAAGCTGCTCCTTGATCGTTTGCTCCCATGCCGCCTTCAGAGTGGTGACGTTTTGATACCAAAGCGATATGACGTCTCGATCGTAGCGTGAACTTCTAAGCTCACTCAGAACCGTTTCCACTGACGATTCCAAGCGAACATAAGGAGACTGGTTCTCTCCATATCCAAGCCGTTTGCCCGCCAAATAGCGAATCAGTCCTTCCGCTTCCGGTGCATCGTCAAGATCGGAGGCCATTGCTTCCCGTATGCAAGCCGTGACCATCCTCGCCGCCTGATCTTCGGCCAAGATCTCATATTTAGGATCCAAACCCGCTTCAAGTGCATTTTCGCGTAGAAGTCGCTCGCAAAACGAGTGGATTGTTTGGATCGGCCCCGTCTCTGCGATTTGCGCTTCGTCGAAACGCCCCAGATCTCTGAGGCGCCGAACGATCCGTTCTTTCATCTCAGCAGCGGCTTTCTTCGTAAACGTGATCGTTAGGATCTGGTCGGGAGTCATTCCCTCATCCGCAACGTGACGGAGATATCGCTCGACCAGCACGAATGTTTTGCCCGCCCCAGCAGAAGCTACAACGGTAAAGCTATTCTCGCTTGCCTCAATGACCGATTTTTGTTCGGGTGTTGGGGTTCGGGAGGGTACGTGTTGGCTCATGGGTGGATGCCTCGGGCTTCGTTACTACTCATCGTCACGTTCCAAATCCACACCAAATGGCGAATCGTCCTCACCGAAAGTCTTGGATCTTCGGCAAAGTTCTCCAAAGTCACAAACATCGCAATGCTCACCCTTAATCGCCTCGACCTTGCCTTCTCGAATGCGTTGAGACGCAACCTCTAGGAGGGACTTGACCTTGGTGTAGAACTCCTTTTTAGCAACCGTTAAGTCTTCGCTCTTAGCTAAGTCAATGACTTGAAGCCCATCCTCAACACTTGAAGCGAGCGCACGAGAACCCCCACGGCCCATAACCATCAAAGTTCTCTTTCCACTCATCGTTTCAAGTTCGATGGCTCCATCTCGACCTGGCTCATAAATGGCAAGTAAGTGCAGACCGTAATACAACTGTTCAGTCTCGGAAATTTCACGACCACCCGATAAAGACGCCCCATAAAGGTGAGCAACGTTGTAATTTTCGAGCCGAGAAACTCCTGCAATCGCTCCTTCCAGTTTCACACCATGCGGCATTTGATTGTTGATGCCGTGGGTACCGAAAGCCACGTTCGCGTGAATACTCCCGGCATCTTTCTGCCACTCTCTTCTCGACACAGATTCTCGGTCGAGCCAGTCGCGAATCAACCGTTCTCCTCCCGCTCGAAGCAACTGCATTTCCCAATCGGGCACTTCCGAGTAGAGTCGATCGAGTTCAACTTGAAGCGCAAGTTGCAGTGCACGCTCAGCGTCTGTCAAATCCTTCTTCGAGAGTAGTTGGGCCGCTTGAGGGAGCTTTCTAAGCGCACTCCACCTTTCCGACTGCCGTTTCACACGAAGCTTGAGCACATGTCGCACGAGGTACTGAAATGGGCATTGAAAGGCATCGCGTAAGACATTCGGTTGGTAGGCCCTTCCTTCGATGGGTAACAACGCCTGTTTAGCTTCTTCCGTGACGATCTCGATTGACAGCGGAAGCTCTCGATCTCCGTCCATTGCGGCCCGAAGCTTCACATCGGCGGCAGAAACACACTCTGCTGGGCTCGGAGCAAATTCTAACCGGGGATAGTTGTGTAAATACACCCTATCTTCCCCGCCCGATGCCCGCTGAGCTTCTGTTAGATAAAAAGCAGGAATATTGTCTTTCTGGTCGTCTGCAAGCGGATAGCTGAAGACGATCGCTTTCTTGCCCGCCGCGCAGACTCGATAAAACTCGTCTCTCTCAGCTTTAGCTTTATCATGAGAATTAGGCAGGGCCGGTTGACCTTCTCGCATGGCGCTAATCTCCGCCCTTTCGGCATCCGTTAAGATCGGATCCTCCGACCTTCGACGAGGGAACACACCTTCGAGCATTCCCAAAACGTGAAGTCGATCAATATCCCCAAACACCGTGGGGTCTGCCGCGACCCGAATGCCGTCCTCTGAGGTCGGAATGCTTACGTCCCCTTCGGTCCAGAGTCTTTCGCATAGCTGGACGAAGGCTCCAATCGTCATGGACGAGCTCTCCGTCACGATATCAACTGAAATCGTATTCGCAAGAATTCTTTCCAACTGGTTGAGCGCACGGCGGTCTCTTTCGTCCATCGCGCCCCCTTTGTTTTCGAGTCGGGCCCACGGCAACCTCTGGTCACGATTAAATTCTTGGAGTAAGGCATACCATTCCGGTAGCTTGAGCCCACCTTCGGTTGCCCTTCTTCGCCACTCAAGAATCGCAACCAGCCATGCATGAGTTTCTGCATTCTCAACGGCCCATGCTTCAAGCGTGGTCCATTGCGCTTCTCTCGCGGCATAGCAAATTCTTAGCTGCCCCTCAAGTTCGTTCTGAGCCTTTCCTGGCAAGCGAAGGTAACTGCTGTGTAACACGGAAGACAGCGTTCTCACATCGTTCGAAGCGCAAAAACGTAAGGCACCCAAGGTAAGTCGCGCGAAGGAATTCGTCAAAAGAGGAGCGCGCCGAGCCATCCGAATCGGCACGCCGAGTCGCTTTGCGACCGATTCTAATAGAGGTGAATATGACTCAAGGTCTCGAACATAGATCCCGCATCTTGAAGGATCACCGTCCACCATGCATCCGCGTATCGCCCATTCAACCTCTGCGAGAGGATCGGCGGCGCTGATGATCGAAACCTCGACCGCATCGTCTTCCTCAAAATGATCCTTAAACAGGTTTCTAAGCAGCCGGTTCATCGGACCAAGCTGATCCGGTGGAACACCTATTTGTTCGACGATTCGACGAGCGCCAGTGAAGATGTCCGCATAGGTTGCGTGACGATCCACAACGACGGTTACTTCAATGCCCTGATCCGCCGCCCACTTTAACCAATCGATTCGCATGGGGCATTCTTCGGCCCCGGCAAACACAAGCAACCGAGACGAGTCACCATCCAGTTCTAGGGTGGAACCGAGACAGCTCAGAATTTGGTGAGAGTGCTGATGCCTGCCAAGTTGATCTAAGACCGAACTGACTTTCCGGTCGATCACCGCCAAGTCCTTTAGCTTCAAAGCCAGCCGAGGCTGAGCAAGCGTAGCCAAACCCTCCATCTCGTCACTCGTGAGTCCCCACATATGCAGTTCGTCCAGGGTTTGGCCAAGGGCCTCATGAAATCCGGCAAATTTGCTACTCGCATAGAAGGGCGAATGAATGTCGACTTCTCCGCAGGCGTACGCAATCGCAGCCTTCTTATGTCCGCTCTGGCAAAGGTTCAAGACCTCCTCACCGCACAGGATCAGAAAACTCCGAACGACATCTGAAAATGAACTAACCTCGATGGGTGAGCCGTCTCCTAATTCTTGCCGAAAGACGGGCAGAAGCGAATCCGAGAAAGCAGTGACAATGCCATCACCTTTCCGCGAGTAGTCACGAAGTATCGTTCCAAGGCTCAACGAGCCGGGGATCGCCCTCAGAACCCTTATTCGGCCGTTCGCCATATGTCCGGTGAGTGTATCATCTTCGTGTGGCACCAACAGTTTGGACTTCAAGGAGAAAACTGCTTGGCAATTTGGTGCCTGCCATTTTCTGGTTCCCATTGGCATCTATCGGAGTGTTCTTAATCGCAAAGCAGGGACAATACCTTGGCTCCGGACTTTGGTTCCTAGTTGCATCGACGATCGTCGGCTGGTTTGCCGTCAATCAATTTGGCTTTTTCGAGAACGAGAAGATGCGAAAACACCTTGAGAGAATCCTCAAGGCTCAAGAAAGACCCATTGAGGGCGAATTCATCTTCACCGGCTTCGCAACTCCCAAATATTCAAGCATGGTGGACGCCCACGAAGACGTAGGATTCCTACGGATCATGCCTGACCGTCTTCAATTCATCTCCGAGACTCGCTCGATGGAGATTCTCAAATCGGATGTCAAAGAAGTGGGATATCGGGCCAATGTTCACTCTATCCTGGGCCTGGGAGGCTGGGTAAGCGTTGATGCCACCGTGGGAAATCGAAAGTTCCGACTCCTCGTCGAGCCAAGAGAGCGCAACACAATGCTGACGAGTAAAAAATTCCGGCGCAGACTCGTCACCCGATTAAATGGGTGGCTTAAGGGAGAAGAATGAGCCTCAATTCCTTTGCATCGGATCTGCGCCTGAGAATTCTGAGCGACCTTAAAGCGTGCAAGCCACCCAGTGAAGGCGAGTTTTCAGACTCAATTTTCCGGGATGCCGTATCTAAGGGACATCCTCAACTTGGTGCAACGCGATTTGAGCAGAACTCGATCACCATCGAATTCATCTATCCCAACCCAAGCGCCGCTTCAATCGTACTGACAGTTAAGGTCCCCTCGCCCGAGAGAATTGTCTTCTTGCCGGTGCCCGATTGGGTGGTCGAATCCATTTGGCAAGGCGAAATTGACGGAAGCTTTCATTTCGAAACTGACGCCCGCAACTTGGTGGCAGATTTCGCATCAAAATTGACTCCCGAACACAATGCGGAACTGTTCGGACCGAAAGCTCCAACAAAGCGCGGTTAACTCACCACCCTCCCGGTATTCTCTTGTGCGATGACAACTTTCCTCGCGACGTGGCGGGAGCCCGGGAAAACTGCCGTTGAGACGGCTTGGAAGCACCGACAACAAGGTGCAGACCTGATGACATGCATTGAGATGGGGCTTGCCGAATGTGAGCTCGATCCCGATTTCCTTGCCATCGGACTAGGATCGCTCCCAAATTCAGACGGCGAAATCGAACTGGACGCCTCCATCATGGATGGCGCGGACCTATCGGCTGGTGCCGTATGCTCCGTTCAAAACATCTGCCCTGTAATCTCAGTGGCGCGAAAGGTGTTAGAAGACACTCCTCACGTCATGCTCGCTGGCGACCAAGCCAAGCGATTCGCGATTGAGAAAGGGTTCGAGCCAAGGAACTTGATGACAGCGGAGTCGATCAAGCACCTGGAAGAGTGGAAGGCGGGCAACGCACCGTACAAGTACATTCACGTCACCGAAGAGCATCTGCACGGCGACACGGTCACCATGCTTGGACTAGAAGAACCGGGCCACCTGATCGCAGCAAGTGCAACCAGCGGGCTCGCCTGGAAATTGCCAGGCCGGGTTGGAGACTCCCCCATTATTGGGGCAGGAATCTATGCCGATGATGAGACCGGCGCGGCAGGCGCGACGGGGCTCGGAGAAGAATTATGGAAAGCTTGCGCTTCCTTCCGGACCGTCGAGGCCATGAAGCGAGGGTTGTCGCCACAAGAGGCCTGTGAAGAAACCATTCTTCATATGATTCGTCGGCAGCCAGGCGCAACAGAACATGCGTGTGTTGTCTTCGCGATGAACAAGGCAGGCGAGTACGGCGCCGCAACCACTCAAGGCGTGTTCCATCTGTGGATCTGCCAAGACGGAGTCATTACCGTCAAAGAATATAGCGAGTTGAGTCTCTAAAGGAGCCTGTTTCGAAAAACGATCACAAAGAAGATATTCTGAATTCAGTTGGTGACAATCCCAACGGTCGGTTGACCGAAGTTATTTGCCGCCAACTGAAACTGACTCCGCAAGAATTAGGCACCGACTTTGAAGCACTCAAAGCGGAGGAAAAACTAATCGGTTTTGCTGGCATGTGGATCACACCGGCCGCTTTCGCCGTTGGCAAAGTTCGCTTCCTAGAAGCTCTCGGACAGATGCAATCAGAAGGGCCAACCGTGCCAGGCTTCCCGCCCGAATCCGTTGCGACTGAAGCGAAGCTTCATTGGAACGGCAAACCGCTCGACCGAATTGTTGCGAAACTGATAGCCGACAAAGAGATCGAGCAAACGCCAACCGGCATTCGATCATCCGACGTCGTTTTGCAACTCAGCGAACGTCAAGCAGCCCTGCTCGCTCGCGTCATTGAAGTACTTGAATCGGAACCCGTCAACACTCCGACACCATTTTCAATTGCTCAGGGGATGGGATTACCGAGACAGGCGATTGACGAAATCGTGCGTCTCGGCATAATGTCCAAGCAACTCGTTCAACTTGACGAAGCGGTTTTGTACACCCCGGCTCAGATAAAAAATCTCAAAGCCCTCGTTGCAGAAATGACGAAAGGCGAACCGTTCGCCATGACCGATTTGCGCGACCAACTCGGTACGACTCGAAAATACTTGGTGCCGATTCTGGATTACTTCGACCAAATCGGATTCACGCTCGGAAATTCCAGCGAGCGCAAAGTGATCGGAAAACTCTAGAAGAGAGAGAGGAGAGATTCTTCTAGGGACTGGGTTTTCGTCACCAAGAACTGCACATCGCCGTACCCTTCAAGCAGGAGCTTGGCTGCAAGCTCTTGCCCTTCCGTGGTTGAAAACCGAAAACCGTCTTCCGTCTTATCAACGCTCACTTGAAAGGGCGAAACGAGGGCCCGAACTCCTTGCTGCCGCTCTGTCGACACTTGAACGGTCTGTATCGGACCTAACCGCTTGAGATCTTCCAAACTCCCCGCAAAACGAATTTGCTTGTCCTTCAGGACGATCAGAGCATCAAAATGAGCAAGCAAATCGGATCGGTTGGTCGCAACGACAAAAGTCGAACCGGATGATTGTAGAAGCCGAATAACTTTCAAGACTTCTCGCAGAGTCCAAGGATCGAGCATGTCTAACTGTCCATCGACCAGGATGAGATCCGCATCGCTCAGCAACGGCGCCAGGAGTTCGCACGCCGCATACTGCCCCGGCGAGAGTTCGCTAATCGGTCGGTGACGCACTTCTCCCAGGCGCATCATATAAAGCAAATCGTTGATGCGAATGCCTTTCGGTGACAGCTCTCCACGAGGGATCATCGCCTGTACCTTTGTTCGGCGCGAAATTCCGTCAGAGGAAGCGGCAGCCATGCGGGCGTGGATCTTAACCGAGCCTTGGGAAGCACGTTCTACCCCTGCAATAACTTGCAAAAAATGGGTTTTCCCGCTTGCAGCCGGCCCGATGAGGGCCAGCGATTGGCCAGACGCAATACTGAGCGACAAGGTCGGCCCAGTCGAGACGATGGCCAAATGTTCAAGCGAGAGAACCTCTGTCATGCCTTTGGCAGAATCATCATTTCTTTCGGCGAATGAGTGAGGATTTCGATTCCGGTTTCGGTGATGAGAACGTCGTCCTCAATTCGAACTCCGCCGAACCCTTCAATGTAGACGCCTGGTTCGATGGTCCAAATTTGGCCAACCTCAATTACATTGGGGCTGGATGGGCTTAACCGTCCTCCGTCATGAACGACTCTTCCCAAACCATGGCCCAAGCCATGTCCGAAGTATTTTGCAAGATCGTACTTACCTAAAATTTCTCTCGCCAGAGTGTCGACATCCTTGGCAAGCGCTCCCGCACGAATGGCACCTAGAGCTCCAAGCTGAGCTTCTAAAACGGCGTTATAAACTTCATGGTGACGGTCGGTGGCCGCGCCGACGACGACTGTGCGTGTCATGTCGGAGTTATAACCATCCACTCGTGCTCCAAAGTCCATGGTCACGAAATCGCCTACCTCGAGCTTTTTCTCACTGGGTTTCCCGTGAGGCCGAGCACTGCGATTGCCGCTTACCACGATTGATGGGAAAGCTACCTCCGCACCCTGACGTCGCATGAAGAACTCGAGATCCAGGCAAACATCCATTTCCGTAACTCCCGGCTGGATCATTCGCGTGATGTGCTCAAATGCAGCATCCGCGATGCCACAAGCGGCCCGAATCTTGGTGATTTCATCATCGGACTTCACCATTCGAATATCGGAAAGAATGTCGTTGATCGGTATTAGCTGCACGCCGCTGAATTTAGGAATGGATTTTTCCCAAGTCAAATAAGTGGTCGAAGCCGCCTCAAACCCTAAACTCTTCACTCCCAGTTCTTGGGCTTTCTTAGCGACAAATTCATCACCGTCCACCGGTGAGGCAAAGGAAACAACCGGCATATTGGAGATCTCTTCCCCAGCCTGAATCGTGTAGCGACTATCGGTAACAAAAACGGCCGCGTTTCCAGTCACAATCGCTCGGCCGAAGGTTCCTGTAAATCCGGTCAGCCATCCCACGTTCACTGGGTCGGAAACCATGATTGCTTCGATCCCGTCTTGGCTCATTCGAGCCCTTAATCTTGATAATGAATCCATTACACAACCTCCTTGTCTAAGTTCAGTAGCGCATTAAGCGCCATAACATATCCGTAGCCACCAAAGCCTACAACTTGCCCAATCGTTATGGGTGAAATAACGGACGTTCGCCGAAATTCTTCACGAGCGTGCACATTACTCAAGTGAACTTCCACAACTGGGAGCCGAACGCTTACGAGCGCATCCCGCAAAGCGATTGAATAGTGAGTCAAGCCTCCTGGATTGATGACAATCGCGCTTGCCCACCTACGATGCTCCTGAATCGTGTCGATCAACACTCCCTCCGAGTTCGACTGAAGGATACGAACATCAACGCCGAGGGATGCTGCCGCGGTAGAGATATCCTTATCAATCTCTTCTAACGGCTTCTTACCGTAGACGTCCGGTTCACGAAATCCGGTGAGGTTTAAGTTGGGACCGTGAAGCACCAAAACGTTTAATTTACTGTTTGCCAACGAGAAGCTCCTTTAGCTTTTCAACCGGAATGACGTCTTCGGGAAGCAGATGAGGAATGCCCTCGATGACCGGGAATCCGTGGCCCTCAACCGTGCAGACGAGGTAATCCCCTTCTTGGACAAAAGGCGGGCGATCTGGATGGAGAGGACATCCGAGAATCTTAAGAAAATCTGGTTCGATCATGCTGCTACTTCGCGATAGACGGCGAGCGTTCTTTCTGCAGTTTCCTTCCAGGTAAACCACTTTTCTCGCTCGAATCCACGTGTTTTCAGAAGCTCAAGTTTACTCGGATCGTCGAGCAAGGACTCGATTGATTCCGTCCAACTTGAAGGTTCCCAAGAGTCCTGAATGAGACCAGCGGCATCCACTACCTCTGGCAACGCTCCTCCTGTACTACTTATCACCGGACAGCCACACCGAAACGCCTCCAGAACGGGAATTCCAAAACCCTCATGTCGACTGGGAGCTATGTAAAGCGTGGCGGCCGAATAGAGACAGGACAGGAGTTCCGTGCTTACGTAACCAACCGCCCGCCCGCGACTCCCCAGTCCATCATCACCCCACCCAAATTTTCCGGTGACGGCCAGAGAATGGGGGAATCGCTCGGCAAGAGCTGAAACCGCGTCAACTGCCAATTTCATGTTCTTGCGAGGCCAACGAGTTCCAACCGTAAGCAAGAATGGACTCTCAAGCCCAAGTTCCTTGGCAACTCGTTCCTTAGCTTCGAGAGGGTTAACCGCCTGAATCCACGGTGGACAGGCATTATAAGTAACGACAGTTTTCCCTTTTGATCTCGGTAAGAATCGCTCGATTTCTCCCTTGCACGTTTCCGATACTGCGAGAATTCGCTTAGCTCGCCTTACCGCGATCGGCACGCTTTGGCCCAGGATCAAGCGATCTTTGGGTTTAAACCACTCTGGTCCGATAAGGAACGAAACATCGTGGATCGTCGTTACTCCTCGAGTTCCTACCAAAGGGCTGAGACTGTATTGGGTGTGAATCGATCTCGCACCCAATTTTCTGGCTTTGAGCGGAAAGAGCACCATGCTCCACCAGCGAGGCGAAGAAGATGGTAACGACACCCAGTTGAATCGTTCATCCAAATCAAGGCTAGCTGGCTTCGCTCCCATCCCTATCAGGTGGATGCGTACATCAGCATCGGTTTGCTTAAGACCGTGTAGCAAGCCCGTCCAATATGTGCTGTCACCAGTGCTTGTTCCATGAACAAGTCGGGCGTCAATGGCGACGTTTAGGGTTGTCAAATGTTGCTCACTAAAAACACGGAACGCTTAACAACGATATCATGGTTCACAATAGTGATAGCAATCATTGTCTACGCGGATTGACCATACATGAAGAAACAGAAAAAGCCAATCGTATTAGTATTACTCCTCGCCGCACTTTTTGGCGGTGTCGCTTTCATGAATCGCCCTGCACCTAAGCTAGGAGACGAGAATCCTCAGCAGCAGCAACCTGACCAAACGGCTAAGAGCGAAACAGCGAAAGACGTTGCAAACGATGTTTCGAAGGCCCTTGACGAACCAGTAAAGATGTCGACTCCACAAGCCCACGGCAACCACGGTGGTCCGACGGGACCCAATGGAGCAGGTGGAATCGGTTCATCGATGATTAAAGTCGATCATGGTCCCACCAAGCCAAAGCCGAACACGAGCAGCACTTCCGCTCAGTGGTACACCGACGAAGCGAACAAAAAGTAAGCTTCAAGCTAGACAGTCAGCCGCAGTTCATTCAGAACCCGTTTCATTCGAATCTCATTCACCATGGGGCTCAAGAAAGGGGTTTTGAATGTTAAATTCGGGTTGGGAAAACCGCTAACCGCCCATTCTCCAAGCGAACACGCGTGAATCGGACTTTATAGACGTCGTCCAGTAGTGGGCTTTCCAATACTTCCTGAATCGACGAGTCCATGCCAATCTTGCCTTCATGAATCAAAACCGCCCGATTTGCCACTAACGGAGCAAGGTTCAAATCGTGAATCGCGGTAACGGTAGACCGCCCCTGCTTCGCTAATCCTCGAACGAGAGAGGCCACCGCAAGCTGATGTTCCACATCCAAGTGAGACGTTGGTTCATCGAACAATACAAGAGGAGCACCCTGGGCGAGGGCGCGTGCAATGAGCACACGCTGCTTTTCACCGCCGCTCAATTCCATTACGGAACGATCTTCTAGAAATAGGCAATCAGCTTCTTTCATTGCCTCAGTGGCCGCCTCAACATCAGCGGGAGTATCCCAGAGGGATCGAGAGATGGGCAGCCTTCCCATCGTGACGACGTCTCGCACTTTAAACTCAAATTTGAAGCTTTCTTCTTGAGGAACGAACGCGACTCGCAAAGCAACATCCCGGTGGCTTAGGCCGCTAATGTCGTCTCCTCCTAAGTAAATTCCACCATGTACGAGTTGAAGCCCCTTTGAGACTGACTTCAACAGGGTGGACTTCCCGCTTCCATTGGGTCCCAGCAGAACCACCGTTTCACCAGGAATGATGGTGAGGTCGACCTTGGATAAAACTGCGTGAGAACCGTAGCCGCACGATAGGTTTCGGCATTCGAGCAACGGTTGTGCCATGGTTCTTACTCCAGGAGTCCGCCACTAAACGCTCGGAACAGCGACGCGTAGGCTCCGTTTTGGTCCATGAGCTGACTGTGGCTACCGGTCTCAATCACTTCCCCTTTTCGAAGAAGCAAGATGCGATCGGCGCGAGCGGCGGTTGTCAGCCGGTGGGCAATAAAGAGCGAAGTTCGCTCCTTCATGATTACGTCGAGCGCTTCTGTAACGGCCTTTTCGCTCGAAGCGTCCAGAGCGCTGGTGGCTTCGTCCAACAACAAGATCGCCGGCTGGCGTACCAAGGCTCGAGCAATCGCAATCCGCTGCCTCTGACCACCACTTAAGCGAATACCGCTTTCTCCAAGTTGACTGTCGTACCCTTCATCCATCGACATGATGAATTCGTCTGCATAGGCGGCCTTGGCTGCTTCCGTAACCTCATAATCGGTCGCTTCTTCCTTGCCGAGCCGAATGTTCTCGGCAACCGAACCGGCAAAGAGAAACGTTTGCTGCGGCACGACACCAATTTGGCGACGAAGCCACGAGATCTGAAGTTCTCTCAGATCGATTCCGTCAAGCAATATCTGCCCTTCTGATGGGTCATAGAAGCGTAACAAGAGATCGGCAATCGTGCTCTTACCCGCTCCACTGGGCCCCACAAGCGCCAGCGAGGTGCCCGGCTCAATCACAAAACTAACGTTTGAGAGCGCTTCGGTTCCGTCTGGGTACCGGAAAGTAACGCCTTTGAATTCAACTCGCCCCTGGGCGTTTTCAATGATCTTTCCGACCGAAAGATCCTGAACCTGGTCTGGCACACCTAACACCTCGGTGTGAATGCGGTCCGATGCCGCTTCAACCTGCTTATAAGAACTCGCCACCGAACCAATCGACTTCAGCGATTGATTGACTCGATCGAGTGCGAGAAGAAGTGCGGCGACCGTGCCAAGCTCAAGCTTGTCCATGTAAGAAAGGTAACCGCTCGCAAAAATCACCGCAGCCAAACTGCAAGCTCCAACTAATTCAACCATCGGTCGGAGCGAAGCTACCGTTCGGGCAGACCACATTTGGCTGTCATAGCTGGCTTCGACATGCTTTCGATAAAGCTTCTCAATCCGCTCTTCTCCCGAAAAGGCTTTGATGACCCGCGTTCCCAATAGAGATTCCGTTGTAACGGCGCTAACGTCCGAAAGATCGTCCTGAACCTTGGCCTGGGCTCGTTTCATCTTGCGACTGTTACGCTGAATGATCAGAACCATGGGTGGCAAGAAAAGAGCCGCGACGATTGCCAGTCGCCATTCCATGATGACCACGTATCCCAGCGAGATCGTCATCCGGATGGGAGCTTCGATGCTGTCTCGCAAGATGGCAACCGCGTTCTGGTACACGTTCACATCGTTTGTCAAAACGCTTTGAATCGCACCCGCACGCTTGTCACTGAAATAAGAAACGGGAAGCTTTTGAAGCTTAGCGAAGAGCCGTTCACGAAGATCGCTTGTAAGCCGAGCGCTTGCCCGAGTCAAATAGTAGATTTGACCACGAATAAACCAGTAGCGCAACCCAAAAATAACAACAACCAATAAGCAAACCCACGCAAGCTTATGAAGGGCATCTTTGTTCCCTTCCGGATTGAAGTCTGTCTTGTTAAGTGAGGCAAGTATCTGACTTGCCGGAACCTTAAGTTCTGGGCTCAATAATTCGGCGGTCTTATGACTTACTTCCGAAGCTGAAGTCTTATTGATAGCCGCAATACTGGGCTGGACATGGTCGAAGGCAACTCGAACATCCT
Organism: uncultured Armatimonadota bacterium; assembly: GCA_903899015.1. GTDB lineage: Bacteria > Armatimonadota > Fimbriimonadia > Fimbriimonadales > Fimbriimonadaceae > Fimbriimonas. The sequence continues at coordinate 173,326 of CAIUHP010000043.1, forward strand.
CGACTCTCCTTCCAAGATCAGGCGCGATCTTATCGGCCTCTTTGTAAAGTTGTGCCGTCAGATCCTTGGCCTCGGCTCGCTCATGAGCACTCGTTGGTGCGGCGGCGACAATCAAGCTGATGCTAGCCGCAATCAAAGGGAGGACTGCAAGGTCGAAGAGATTGCTGACAATGACACAGCCCAATCCCGTAACAAGGGACTTGCGCTGCTGTCGCAGTTCCGCCGCAAGGCGCGGATCAAATCGGCGAAAAAGCCTCAGCTTGGCGAGAATCTTCAAGTAACCCTAAAGTTTGACAGATCTAGCATGCGAGTAAACCGAGATTTGCCTTACAGGATCGGATCCAAGACTTCAATCAACCGATCAATCTCCTCGGGAGTGTTGTAATGAACAAGACTCACGCGGACTACTCCTGCTTCCAGATCAATTCCTAGCGCTTCGCAGAGTCTGACGGCGTACATATGCCCAAATCGAATTCCAATGTTGCAAGCGTCCACGCGATCGGAAATCTCAATGCTCGAGATGGACTCATGGACAAAACTGATCGTCCCGACGCTATTGCACCCCTCGTCTCCCAGCCCAATGATTTTAACGCTCTTCTTGCCGCGAAGAAATCGAAGCAACTTAGTCTGAAGCGGTAACTCCAGACCGGTCATGACTTCAAAAGCAGATTCCACTGTTTGACGATCGTCGACCTCTCGACCGGCTAGGAACCGAAGATAAGGTTGCAAAGCAAGGAGCCCAGCACACCCTTCATGCGAAATCGATCCCAGCTCAAATTTATAAGGAATGGAGTCTTTGGGGATAAAGAAATGGTTGGGTCCCGTCAGAGGTTCAAACGCCTCGTAAGTACCAAATAGAGCTGCCATGTGCGGGCCGTAAACCTTGTATGTGCTGTAAACGTACCAATCCACACCCCACGATTTGACATCGATGGCTCGATGAGGAGCATAGGCCACTCCGTCAACAACCACTTTGGCCCCTGCTTCATGAACCAAATCGGTGATGGCTTTCACATCCACGATCTCACCCAGCAAATTAGACACGTGTGGAAACGCGACGATTTGGGTTCGTTCGGTTAGCAGTTCTTTGAGTGATTCAAGCGAGCATTGATAAGTCTCGGGATCGACCGGCCAGGTTTTGAGAACAATTCCTCGCTTCGTGAGCTTGGCCCATGAGCCCGCATTTGCTTCGTGATTGGTCTCCGCAATGATGACTTCATCTCCGGCTTCCCAAATATCCATGTATGCGTCCGCTAAAACATGGAGTAGTGAAGTTGTCGAGCCGCCGAGTACCACTTTCCCGATTCCTTCCGCATTCATGAGTCGCTCAACAAATGCATGTGCATCCGCCACAACCTTCGTCGCCTCGATCGAATGTCGGTACCCGGCACCTAGCTGGACATATCGTTCCACCATGTAGTCCCGAATCGCGTCCGCAACCACTCCTGGAACCTGTGACCCACCCGCGTTTTCCAAGAAAGCAAAGTCCGATTTCAAACTTGGAAACCAAGACCGAACCGCCGAGCGTTCAGGAATCGCAGGCAAGACGTGAGGGGAGGAACTCATGTTTTCATGTTAGAACAAAATCCAGCCGCAAGACAGTTCAAGTTGCCATCGCAACCGCCGCATGAGCCCGAATTCGATTCGGGCCGAACCCGGAATCGTGATTTCACCACAATGTTCCGCTGCCAAAACGTAGATGCTGAATGGTTCGTACCAGCGATTTACGTTTTGAAATTGAGCCAGAAGGTAAGCGTGTTTCGTTTCGCAAGATCAAAGGCACTGGCCCCCAAAAGCCGTCACCCAGAAGTCGGTCAGAATGCTGCAGCCCGGAACGTAGCTGCCGGGTCTCAAGGCAGAACACAAATTAAAACCGCAATTCGGACAGATAGTCCCAACTGGACCGGAGGCAGTCGACAGGATCGCGGCGGCAGTCATCTTGCTCGACCACGTACCATTCGGTTCCAGCGTCTTCACAAACACGAACGATATGCGGCCAATCAAGGTTGCCTTCACCGACCGGGCACATGACCGAACCGACTTTGGCGACCACTTCCATGTCCTTTACGTGAATCACAGGCACTCGGCCCTTACAGCGCTCGAAAAGCGCCGACGGATCGACGCCAGCAACGACTGCCCAGTAAGTATCGACTTCGAGCATCAAATCAGGCGCCCCTTCTTCGATGAGGATGTCGTAGCATGGTTTCCCGGTCGCAGGATTTCGGATGAATTCGTTGCTGTGGTTATGGAACCCGAACCGAATGCCCTCCGCTTTAAACTGCTCGATGATCGGACGAACATCTTCAAGAAAGCGACGGTAGCCGTCTGGTTCAATTCCGTAATCGCCACCGATGCTTCCAACCGCTGTGTAATCGCATCCCAGGGTTTTGTGGAACTGGATCTCTTCGTCGATATTCTCGACATATCGCTTCCAGGGCCGATGAGTCGCACAGCAAATCAGGCCCGAATTTTCAAGCATCTCTTTTGCCTGAGAAGCGGAAACCTCAGGGTTGTCGCCGTTCATGCAACCCACTGCTGATAGCTGAACACCGGCGTAGCCTATCTCGTGGCACACCTGCAAACATGCCTGGAACATCGCGGCAGTTTTCGTGTATTCGCGCAAAGTGTACATCTGAGCGGCGAGCTTGCTGATCATGTGCAAGGTTTACCTCCAAATAACCTTTCCCTGCGTGATATGATGAGCAATCTTGAAGCGACTCGCTTTCCCTTTCCTTCTCGTCAGTTTCCTAGTTGCAGGATGCAATAAAGGCGGATTCTCAGAACGTCAAGCGGCGGGCAAAGTAAATACTTTCCGATACGCCATGGCGGCGACTCCAACGACGTTTGACCCCGGCATGGTTCAAGATGTCGACACCACCGACGTCATTACGAACCTTTATGATGGTTTGGTCGCTTACGGTACGAAGAACACAATCGAACCTCGGATTGCCGAAAGCTACTCATCGCCCGACGGTGGAAAGACTTGGGTTTTCAAGCTAAGAAAAGGGGTCAAATTCCACAATGGCCGCGAAGTTACCGCCGAAGACTTTAAGTGGACTCTCGACCGAAACTGCTCCAAAGAGATCGCTTCACCAACGTCACGAGATTATTTGAGCGACATCGTCGGGGTCGAAGATCGGTTCTCGGGTAAGTCAGATCACATTGCAGGCGTCAAGGCGATTGACGCGAACACACTTCAGATTGAGTTGGATAAGCCTCGGGCCTACTTTATTGGCAAACTCACCTACCCGTGCGCCTTTGTTCTGTGTAAAGAGGCAGTCGGTAAGGGAGTGATTGACAAAGCCTCTCAGATTGTCGGCACCGGACCATTCAAGCTAGAGAACTACCTGCCCGAGCAGCAAGTGAACTTGGTTGCGAACAAAGACTACTATCTCGGAGCTCCGAAGGTTGAAAGAATCGAGCGACCGATCATCAAAGACGGCGCCACTCGACTCAACAAATTCAAAGCGGGCGAAGTGGACGTCTTGACCCTCGACCGCAAAGATATTCCTGGTGTGATTCGAGATGCGACCCTCAAATCACAGCTTCAACCTCAGCCAAGACCAGCCGTTTACTACATCGGTCTCAATCAGTATCAAAACCCTTCCCTCCGCAACGTCAAAGTGCGTCGAGCGATCGCGATGGCAATTGATCGCAAGCGAATCGCCAAAGACCTGCTCGGAGGAATGCCAGAAGCCCAAAGCCTTCTTGCTCCCGGTGTCATCGGATTCCGTGAAACCTATCCTGGTCTGCCTTACGATCCCACAAAAGCAAAAGCCGAACTTGCTTCGGCCGGATACCCAGATGGCAAAGGCCTTCCACCCATCGAACTAGCCATGCGAGAACAGACGGGCGACTCACAAATCGTTTGCGAAGCCGTACAGCAGAACCTCAAGCAGAACTTAGGAATCGCCGTCAATGTGCGTTCGATGGAATGGAGCGCGATGCTTCACGCCCGTAATCAAAATAAGCTGGAGATGTACTTCATCTCTTGGTATGCCGACTATCTTGATCCCCAGAATTTCTTGAGCTTCCTCTTCATCAGCGATGCCAAGATGAATCACGACGGATACAAGAACCTCCAATTCGACAAGCTCTGTAATGAAGCAGATTCGATTACCGACGAAGCCAAGCGGCTCGATCTATACCATCAAGCGGAAGATATTCTTGTTCAGGATGCCGGCCGTGTTCCGATCTATTACCAAGTAGATGCGGTCCTCGTTAACCCTCGCGTGAAAGGACTCCGCAGCAACCTCTTCGGCCAAATGCCTAATCTAACTGTTTCGGTTGAGTAAGCCGCACCATCCATGAATTGGCCCCTCGAAGCTTTTGCTACTTCGAGGGGCCAATTGATGTACGAGAAGCACCAGCTTTACGGCGTAACTTGGAAACTAGTGAACGCCGAGATGGCTTTCACGGTTGCCTTGATCGTTGTGACCTTAGTGAGAGTGCCGTGAGTTACGGTGAATACGCCTGACGATGCTTTCGGAGCAACCGTCATTGTCGAAGGCACCTTCGCAACGAGTGGGTTCGAACTTACAAGGGCGACCACGGTTCCGGAAGGGCCTGCCTGGCCATTCAATTGAACTGTTCCCGTTATCGCTGCAGTCGACGCCGACGGAACACTATTTGGCGAGATCACAACACTCATGATCGTGGCGGGCAATACCGTCACCGTACATGTCTTGAGCGAGGGGCCGAGTGATCCAAAGAGGACAACCGTTGTTTTCGCATCGACACCCGATGTCGTAATCGAAAACTTTGCGGTCTTCGCTCCCGCTGGCACAGTTACTGACGCAGGCACCGATACCGCCTGATTGGCTGAGCTAAGCGCGACAAAAGCACCGCCCGCTGGGGCAGGTGAATCCAAGGTGACAAGTCCGCCAGTTGAGTTGTTACCTCCAACAATCGAAGCTGGAGAAACCGTGATACTCGCAATTCCAGGAGGATTAACCGTCAAGGTTGCCGTTTCGGTGACCCCACTCAAAGTGGCTGAGATGGTAACGGCCGTGCTTGATCCCACCCCGGATGTCTTGATCACAAAGGTCCCGCTGGATTTACCAGCCACCACCGACACCGTTGAAGGCACGCTTGCTAACTCAGAGTTAGAGCTAGATAGGGTCACTACCCGACCTCCCGTTCCGGCTTTGCCGTTCAAAGTAACCGTTCCAATCGGATTGGGACTGATTCCACCCGGTGTCGCGGTCGGAGTAACCGTAAGGCTCACAAGGTCAGCCGGTAACACCGTCAATGAACAAGTCTTTGTCGAACTGCCAGCAACTGCGGTCACCGTCACCGGCGTACTGGAATTCACACCCTGAGTCGTAACGGTAAATGCAGCCGAAATGGCTCCGGCTGGAATGGAAACGATGGGAGGTACTGAAGCAGAGGCACCGTTCGACGTGAGGTGAACAACAATTCCGCCCACCGGCGCGGCACCATTCAAAGTAACCAAGCCGCCCTTTGAACTTGTTCCACCGACGATGGAACTTGGATCAACTGAGACACTCGACAAGCTAGCTGGATTCACAGTAAGCGTGGCAGTCGTTGTTTTTCCGCCAAGGTTGGTAGTAATCGTAACGGTCTTTGCCGCGGTAACTCCCAAAGTGTTGATCGTAAACGTGGCGCTACTCGCGCCAGAGGCGATAGTCACCTTAGCTGGAACTGTGGCCGCAGATGGCATCGAACTAGTCAAAGTAACAACTGCTCCAAACGGCCCTGCTTGACCGTTGATCGAAACAGTCCCCGTCACTGTATTGTTAGAACCACCAACAACTGAATTCGGTGATACCGAAAGGTTGGAGATGCCAGCAGGCAACAACGTGACCACACAAGTCTTGAGGGTCGAACCGTAAGTTGCGGTGACCGTTACCAATGAAGTCGCTGATACTCCCAGAGTCGTAACCGAAAAGTTTGCACTTGTTGAGCCTGCGGGAATCGTCAGCGACGTGGGGGTCTTGACTGATAGACTTGCCGAACTCAGGTTGATTACGGCACCGCCTGTCGGTGCAGCGGTCGCAAGCGTCACCGTGCCAACACTGGTGTTCGTACCACCAACAACCGATGAAGGAGCGATCGAGACAGAGGCGAGATTAGCAGGATTAACCGTGAGTGTTCCTGTCGCGGTGTCGCCATTGATCGTTGCGGAAATTGTGACCGCTTGAGTCGCGCCAGGCGAAGCAGTGTTGATCGTAAACGTCGCCGATGTTCTTCCCGCTGGAATCGTCACGCTTGCTGGAACCGTCGCGGTCTTGCTATCCGAGGATGAAAGTGCAACCGCAGTCCCCGAAGGACCTGCGGGCGATGACAACACAACCGTTCCCGCAGAGTTTTGGCCACCCACAACCGTTGCTGGATCAATATAAACCGAGGTCAGTCCTGCGACCTGAACGGTCAGAGCCGCAGTTGTATTCACTCCCCCTGAGGACGCGGTGATGATCGCAGTGGTGTTCTGGGAAACCGAATTGGTGTTGATCGCAAACGAAGCGGCCGAAAGACCACTTCCGACATAAACGAACGGCGGCACAACCACCGCAGGGTCACCGCTAAGAAGGGCAATAACATACTTGGATCACCCGGTCTTTCGGGTTGAAGGCCCGTTGTTGAGTCAACAGGCCTTCGTCAGCTATTTAGACAGTGGCAGTAATTTCCCAAAGGATTGGTGCATCGGGGGTCCTCCGTACGCGAATGCTTCCGACTGAGTGATATTTCCAGTTGGGGCGAATACAGTGATAGAAACACCAACCTCTGTCGCTGACAATACCGTCAATGAGCCGTTGAACCTGAAGTGAGATCCAGGAATAGATGTTATCGTCACCGTTCCTGAGATCGCCCCGCTCTGGCTGGCAGATCCACGGTAAGCATCCGTACCGGCTCCATCGGGCGCATTAATTGATAGCGATCCACCCGAAGAAATCCGCATAGCTGAGCCAGATGTTTCTCCCGTAAAGGTCCCCGCGAACGGGTTCGGCGTTCCGCCACCTCCTCCTCCACCACAACCCACTGCGATCAAACCCGAACCAAACAGAATCGCAAACTTTTTCATTGAAAACTCCTTCGTCTCGCCACAATGTAGCGAAGATGATTCTAAGTGAGCATACACCCGAGAGTCAAGACTCCGGGCGTGAGAAACCCATCAGGGACGATAATTCGAGCAGAATATGACGTGCTTCTCCGGCTTTTGATTGATGCTCGTAAAGAATCAGGCGTATCTCAAAGGGAACTTGCTAGGCGATTGAAGAAAACTCAGCCCTACGTCTCTAAGATAGAGAACGGGCAACAACGCATAGATGTGCTCGAATTCTTGGACTACGTGCGAGCAATCGGCAAAGAACCGGCCATGTTAATGCTGCGCCTAGATATGGCCACTAAGACCCCGCAGGATCAGATTTAAGGCGCTTTATGCGGTCTTCTTCGACTCTGCGGTCTATTTCCTCTTTCGGTACCTTCAAGAGTTCGCGCATGAAGCCAGCGAACTGTTGAAACTCAGGATTTTTTGGAAGATCCACGACCTTCTCTGGCTGTACCTTTGGTTTTCGCTTTGCCATCATATTTTTCCGGTTAGCGACTTGTAGGTTACTCGCTTGCCTGAGACTTGGGATAGAGCCATCGTGAACCGGATTGCATCCGTTCCCTTCCTTTCGTTGAATCGGAATGCCTGCTCATCGAGGTAGCGGTGAAGGTGGAACGGTTCGACCGAAACATAGGTTCCACCGATGGTTCTCTTTAAGAGTGACCAGAAGTTCTCTAGGCCATTGGTGTGAACCAATCCCTCTACGTATGCCATTGAATGGTCAATGACTTGGTGGCGATACGTTTCGCCCAAATCGTTGTATGACGGGAGCGCATCCGTGTAAACCCGTGATCCTGGCATTACTGTCTGATCAATGATTGCTTCAAGGGTCTTCTTCTTTGGTCGGTCTACGTGCTGCAATCGAACTTCACCGCCGCGCTCCAACACTCCGACTACGACGGCTTTATCCTTTCCGCCCGTTCCGGTGATCTTTCGGGCCTTAACCTGCTTGTGCATGTTGCGAGCCTTTCCACCGATGTACGTTTCATCAATCTCTACGTCATCACCGAGTGTCGCATAGACGCGGAAGAATGCAAGGGACGCGAATAAATCACGCGGGAAACAGTGCAAATGTCTACGGTTATCGCGCAATGCGTTGCGCGGCTCACCTTGCACTGTTATTCTGGGCTTTCCGCGCCGTCCCCCGGTTTGGGTGAGCCAAGTATGTTATTGCCCTAAGAAGCGTGATAATGTCGCCGCCTTCTGGTGCAGGCGACGAAAGCGTCACGTAACCGGTCGAGCGAGCGCCTCCGATTACAGTGGTCGGATTGACAGACATGGCTCCTACCGGAACGGTATTCACCTGCGTGCCGATAGCATGCAAGTTGCCGTCTCCGCACCCAACGTAAACAACGCCATCCGCCCCAATCGCAGGACTGGAAGTGATAGGTCCGTTCGCGAGAACGTACCAAAGCCCCCAGCCGCCGAGCGCGGTGGCTGACAAGTGACCGGTGTTGTCGCCAACGTAGATGATGCCGTCTGACCCGATAGCGGGAGACGAGACCGTCTGACCGTCAGTTACGTCCCACCACTTTAAAAATCCGTCCGCGGTAAAAGCGTTTAGGGTGTTGCCCGAACCCACATATACGGTTCCATCCGCTGCAATTGCGGGCGAGGAGTAGATTGGCGAATAGGTATAGAAGGACCACTGTAGGTCTCCCTTAGAATTCACCGCGTAGATATTTCCGTCTTCAGACCCGATGTAGATAAAGCCGTTTGGTCCGATCGCGGGCGAAGATACAATTCCACTGTTTGTAGGGAATGCCCAATTCAAAGTGCCGTTTGGAGCGACCGAGTAGAGGTAATTGTCGATCGAGCCTACGTAGATCGTGCCGTCGCTTGAAACCGCAGGAGAAGATTGAACCGGATTTCTAGTGGCATAGCTCCATTTAAGCGTCCCGTTAGGCTTGAGCGCATACAAACTGTTGTCGTTGGAACCGACATAGATCGTGCCATCTGGTCCGATCGCCGGTGACGATTGAACAATTCCGCCGGTGCCATAGCTCCACTTTAGCGTCCCATCAGAGTTGATGGCGTAAATGCTCTGGTCATTTGAGCCAACATAAATGGTTCCGTCAGTGCCGATCGCGGGAGCCGAGACAACAGCCCCCCCCGGTCGCAAAACTCCATTTCTTAGTTCCGTCTGGGTTAATGGCGTATAGATTCGTGTCATTTGACCCAACGTAAATCGTTCCGTCGGAACCTATCGACGGTGACGATTGAACAGAGTTGATCGTGGTATAGCTCCACTTCAGGATTCCGTTAGCTCCCCCTCCTTGGGCTTGAGCTTGGTTGAGATTGGTGTTCCGAAATTTCGGCCACGCGGCATTCACCTGAAGGCTTAACCGCTTAAACCGGGAGGCAGCTTCACGCGTTTGGCGCGTCGCAACCTGACTCCCAGCCAAGTGATCATGTTTGGAATCTGTGCTTCTTGACGCTTGGGCTTGCGCACCAAACGTTAATCCGAGCACACCAAGAACGAGCAAGGTCCTTAAGCAGTTCATTTTTCCTACAACAATTTGTTTAATCAAAAGTAATCCTTTACCTTTATTTCATGAGACGCACTTACGCCTTGAAGCGCAAAGAGCCTTAACGACAGGACGTTCTAAAAGTCGCTTGTGGTGCTAAATGGTGATTTCACGCGGGCAATCTTGAGAACGTATGATCGTGCATCGAATAAGGTTTCTTAATGACCCCTATCGCGAAAACCTCAAAGCGTGTAAATCTTAGAAGTAATGACTGGAAAAAGCTTGGTTCTATCCGGGGTTGTGATGACCGTCACGGCGACGGTTTTGGTGGCATCTACCGCGATTACGCGTGGAAGAATTCCAAACACCAATCGCGCTGATGGTAGCCTTCTCCTTCCAAATGGTTGGAGTATCTCGCCTGCCGGTAAGCCGATTGGGCTCGCGGGAGACTTCCCGCTCAAAATGCTTTTCTCGTCCGACGGCTCCAAGCTTTTTATAGTTACAGGCGGATGGCATAACCAATCCCTTAATGTGATCGATGCCGCGACCCAAGAAAGCGAGCAAGTGGTCGATCTTGGCAGCGCCTGGGCCGGACTTGCCTCCGATAATAATGCGCTTTATATCTCCGGGGGAGGTTCGCCCATTCGAACCCTTTCACTTAGTTCCCATTACTCTCGCCAAGCCGAAATTAAGCCATTTGACCAAGACAAGGGCCGTAAAGATGTGGGATCGAAATATATCGGTGGACTCGTCGCTCGGTCGGGTGATCTGTTCGCGGTGGACATTAACGGCGATTCCATTCTCAAACTGAGTGGCAGTCCGTTCTCCGTTGTATCCAAAATAAGGGTCGGATACCACCCTTACAGCCTTGTTCTTTCCCCAGACGGCCGATCACTTGCTGTTTCCAATTGGGGCGATTCAAGTGTCAGCTTGATCGACATTCAGGCTCTCAAGGAGACTTCACGAATCAAGGTCGGAAGTCATCCCAATGAATTGGTATGGAGCAAAGATGGTCGGATATTCGTTGCGAATGCTGGATCGAATGATGTTTCTGTGATCAGCGACGGCAAGGTTGTCGAAACAATCAAAACCAGTTTGAGCCCCCGCGACTTAGTTGGTTCCACTCCCGATGCCTTGGCAATTTCTCCCGATGGGAAGTCACTTTACGTTGCCAACGCCGACAACAACAACGTCGCAGTCATCGATGTTGCCGGGAAGCAATCCAATGTGAAAGGCTTCATTCCAACCGGCTGGTATCCTTCCGCACTTGCTGTTACGCCTGATGGGAAAAAGCTCTATATCGGCACCGGAAAGGGTCTGAAATTCGACGCCAATGCACCCAGTAAAACCAAATTCAATCGAACGGAATATAGCAAGAAGCTCAAATACGACTATATCGGCGGCGTTCTCTCGGGCCACGTCAACGTCGTTGATATCCCTGATTCCTCCCAGTTAGCGACTTACACCCATCAAGTCGCCATGAATATTCCCAACCCACAAGCGGGAGGTGTGAGTAAGAAGCAGGCTGATGAGATCACGAAGACCGCGCTCAAAAGGATCAAACACGTCGTGTATGTCATCCGTGAGAACCGCACTTACGACCAAGTCTTCGGCGACCTTCCCCGAGGCAACAACGATCCTAATTTGTGCCTGTTTGGAGAAGAAATCACGCCCAATGCCCATGCCCTCGCCAAGCAGTTCGTACAGTTCGACAATCTTTATTGCAACGGCGAAGTATCGGAAGACGGCCACCAATGGTGTGATTCCGCGTACTGCACTGATTTCACCGAGAAAGCCTGGGTGAATTCATATTCAGGGAAGGGTGAGCCAAGCGGTGATGATCGCCTGACAGCTTCTCCCGCTGGATATCTTTGGGACAACTGCCGAGCTCACGGAGTAAGTTTCTTGAGCTATGGCGAAAGCTCAGGGTTCGTTAGCGATCCCAATTCGCCCCCTCGATTTACCGGACAAAAGGGCCTCGAAGGACACGCTAGCCTCGCTTGGTCCATGTTCCAAAAAGGAGACGATTTCGGACGTGACTACCAAAAGGTCAATGTCTTCATCGACGATCTCAAACAGAGCGAGCAAACAGGCAAATGGCCCGCGTTCATGGTGATGTCCCTTGGAGAAGATCACACCAGTGGATTAAAAACGGGAGCTCATACGCCTCAGGCTTCAGTGGCATCGAACGATCTAGGCATCGCCAAAATGATCGATGCCGTGAGCCATTCAACCTACTGGAAAGACACTGCATTCTTCATCATCGAAGATGACGCCCAAAACGGCCCCGACCACGTGGATGCCCATCGGACCGTTGGACTTATTGTCTCTCCTTACATCAAGCGCGGCACTCTCGACAGCACTCAATACACGACTGCGAGCTTTGTCCGAACAATGGAATTGATCCTAGGATTGCCTCCCATGACTCAGTTTGATCAGCGAGCGACACCGGTATTTGCTCCGTTCACCGCTAAAGCTGACTTTTCTCCCTATTCCACAATTCAGGAAACAGTGGCACTCGATGCCACCAATCATGTCGATAATTCCCTTGCCCGTGCCAGCAATAAGCTGGATTGGAGCGAATATGATCGCGCTGACCCAGCTATCTTGAATGAGATTCTGTGGAAATCGATTAGGCCCGGCAAACCGGTACCATCTGCAACTCGCAGTTCGCACGTCATTCGTTGAAATGCGGACTCAAACCACCTCCACTGTTTGCCCATGAGATGCACCCTTGCTTGCCTACTGTCGGCCATTGTCGTTCCCTTCGTTAACGCACAAGATCTAGGAATCGGTGATGCTACTTTTCCGGCTCTTGGGACTAAGAGCTTTAACGCAACTCACTACCGTCTCAAACTTCAATACGATCCCGCCTCCCACCTTCTAAAGTCAGATGTCGCGATGACGGCTACAGCAAACACCGCCTTATCTGCAATAAATCTGGACTTCAAAGGCTTTCAAATCTCGAAAATTACGGTTGACGGCATTCCGGCAACCTATTCCCGAAAATCCAGCAAATTGAAAGTCAATCTTGGCAAGCGAATTTCCGCGAACCACTCGTTCGAGGTCGAGACCTTTTATTCGGGTAAGCCCACAACCGAGCAATCGCCGGCCCTGCCCACCGGAATGAAGTCTGGCTGGATTACATTCGAGGGCGGCGTTGCAGCCGTCTGCGAACCTGATTTAGCGCATACGTGGTTCCCTTCGAACGATCACCCGCTCGATAAGGCAACTTTCTCATTCGAAATTCGAGTGCCCGCCAATTTCGTCGCGATCGCCAACGGCATTCGGAAGCCATCCGCGGACCGAGTTTTCCGCTATGAACTAGATAAACCTAGTTCAACTTGCATGGCAACCGTGATCGTTGGCAGGTTCTCCAAACTGAGCCAAGTGGGGCCAAATAACCTGCCGATTGTGAGTTACCTACCTAGTGGCCAAGAGCCGCAATTTCAAGACGAAGTAAAGAAGGTTCCTGAATATGTCAAGTTCCTCACCAAGAAGCTTGGCCCGTATCCTTATTCCAGCTTTGGAGTCGTTGTTCTGCCAAAGTCAGTTGCCCAAGTCAACACGTTAATGGGCTCAAGCGCACTTGAAACCACTGCGATACCCGTATTCGGTCCCGACTCCGTCTCATCCTCGACTCTCGTCCATGAACTCGCCCACCAATGGATGGGAAATTGTGTCAGCGTCCGAAATTGGGGCGACGACATTTGGTGGGTGGAAGGGTTCGCCCAATATTCCGAATGGCTCCTGCTTGAGAAAGATCAAGGCAGAGAGGCATATAACCGCCAAGTTAAAGCCGTAATGGATCAAGTCACTTCGCTCCCTCGTTGGCTGAAACCCGGTCACCTTACTGCGGAAAACCTTTTTAGCGAACGCAGCTACATTGCCGGGGCGATCGTTTTCCATGCCTTGCGTCAAGAACTTGGTGACGAGAAATTTTTCCAAACCCTCAAAGGATTCATCGCCAAAAACCGATTCGGAAACGCCTCTGCCAAAGATTGGATTGAAACCGCCTCCAGCGTTTCGGGCCAAAACATGAAGCCCTTCTTTGACACTTGGCTCTACAGCGACACGATGCCAAAAATCAGACCGTGAGTTAGTTAAAGATTCATTTCTGGCGATTATGTCCAGTGAATTCTCTAAGTTACGGCGTGTGCCGCTGCCCGACCTTTCAAAATCGATCTCATATAGCGTAAGCGTTTCGTTTTGAATAGAGAGTCAGTTGTTGAAAGCGAGTGAGGAAACCAATAGAGCATGAAATACACACTTAGAGCGATTGCCATTCGTCCCTTAAAGATCGTGTCGTCAACCCTTTTTCTCGCGTCAATCGTGGTTGCCCACGCCGCCCTTCAAGAGCAATTACCAGCCCATCCGCTCTCGGTGGACGAGGCTATTTCGATTGGGCTCCATCACAATCCGCAAATCCAGTCGGCCAGCGCAGGTATCGCAGCTGCCATGGCAACCTATCAGGCTCTCGGAGAGATTCCCAATTTTCTATTCGGCGTCTCGCAAGTGCAAGGGTCCAGTAGTGCTCCATCACTCACCGGTGATACTCGCGACACAATCCTGAGCCTCTCCACAACCGTGGATCTAAGTGGTCAGAGACGGTATCAAGCAGCAGGAGCCAATTCGACCTACCAAGCGAATCGGTATCAGTTTCAGGAAACGATTCTCTCGCTCGAACAGCAAATTCGCGACGCATATTGGACCCTCGTTGCCGCCCAAGCCAGCCTATCACTCGGGGAGAAAAGCGTCGCCGATGCCCAGAAGATCTATGACCTCACGGTTGTTCAAGAAAAGGTCGGGACCTCTCCCAAGGGCGATGTTATTCGGTCGTCCATCGACCTAGCAAACGCCAAACAAAACCTTCTTACCGCACAAAATAGCGAGACAACGGCCCTGATCGCGTTCAATACTTTGCTGGCTCGTCCGCCAAAATCGGCAATCAAACTGGCCGGCATCATTGACGAAGGTGCCCCAGCAATGGATCTCGACACCAGCAACATGCCCTCGCTGGTTGATCTCACTCGCAAGGCGATTGACAACCGCCCCCTTCTAAAATCATCCACTGAACAGATACAGTCTGCTCGGTTCGCCGTACGTCAAGCAGAGTCTGCAAGGTTGCCAGACCTGGATATCTCATACCAACGATCAACCGTCCAACAGGTTGACGCACTTTCCCTGACTCTCAGCTTCCCTCTGTTCGATTTCGGGAGCATTCATCACAACGTAAGAGCCGCCCAAGCGACTAAGAAGCAAGCAGAATCGCAACGCGCACAAGCCGAATTACAGGTAACTCAACAAGTAGCTCAAGCCTACAGTGATTGGCAATCCGCAACGGTCGCGGCTAAGAGCTACAAAAAGGATATTCTCGACCCAAGTTCAACCTTGTTTGACATGGCCAATCTCGGCTATCAAAATGGCGCAACCAGCATTCTTCCCGTCATCGACGCCGAAAGCACTCTTCGTAATGCCCGAGTTGGCTACATTAATGCCCTCCTGGCAGTTCTTAAGGCATCGGACGAGTTGAAAGCCGCAATTGGAATTTCTGAGTTCTTACGACCTCATCCCAAAGGTTAAACTTCAGACTCAAAACATCCGAAAACCATCGCTTTTGGGCAAGAATGTGCCCAAAAGCGTCACACTGAAGACCTAAGGCATCTGATCGCACTAGCGGACGGTGCCAGAACGTTATGCCCAAACCATCAAAGAAAAAGATTCTTCCCTTAAGTCCGAAAGCTCCTACCAAGCGTCCAAAGCGAGCCGACGCGACTTCAAGCCCCAAACCATCTGCGCCCTTCAAGCCTAAGGCAGATCGGTCGGGCAAACCCAGCGACATGCCCCCAAAGGCTAAAAAGCCGTATTCTGATTACGCATCCGCACCAGAGTCCACTCCAAGTGGAGATCGAGCCGACCGCCCCTTTAGCAAGCCTCCTTTTGAAGGAAAGCCGAAGCGCGCACCGAAGCCAAAATTCGAGTCGGATCAACCTCGCCCCGCGGGAGACAATTTTGAGCGACGACCGCGCCCCGGCAACAAGCCCGAATTTAGTGGCAAACCCAAACGATCGTCTAAGCCCGTGCCCGAACGACCAACCGTCGTAGAAGAAATTGAAGAGCCAGAACCGCTGGTTTCATTCTATGAATTGGGACTCGCAGAGCCGATTGCACGAGCGGTAGCGGAAATGGGCTTTGAAACCCCAACCCCTATTCAGGCAAAAGCCATTCCCGTACTCATCAGTGGTCGCGACCTCATCGGTAATGCTCAGACAGGAACTGGAAAAACCGCTGCTTTCGGTCTCCCTCTGATCCAGATGATTGACCCTGAGCGCGTTGAGCCTCAAGCGTTAATCCTTGCGCCAACACGTGAACTTGCTGTTCAGGTGGCTGGCGGCATTCATGATTTCGCTAAGAACTCGGGAATCCGAGTTGTCGTGGTTTATGGTGGTCAGCCCATTGACCGACAGTTCCGATCACTCAAGAATGGAGCGCACGTCGTCGTGGGAACTCCCGGACGTGTGTTGGATCACCTCAGAAGAGGTTCGCTCTCATTTACAAACGTGAAGTACTGCGTCCTCGATGAAGCAGACGAGATGCTCGCGCTTGGCTTTACCGAAGACCTCGATGCAATTCTCGCCGAGCTTCCCGTCGAGCGACAGCTTGCCTTCTTCTCCGCTACAATGCCTGCGCGCATCATGGCTCTTACGAAGAAATTCCTTCGAGACCCAGTGCACATCACGATCAAATCGAAGCAGCGCACGCTAGACACCACTAACCAAACCTACTACGAAGTACCTCCTGGTAAGAAACTGGAGGCACTCGCGAGGGTCCTGGATATGGAAACTCCTGGACCGACAATCGTCTTCTGCCGAACTCGCCAAGAAACAAGCGACCTCAGTGAAAACCTGCGAATGCGCGGTTATAACACCGAAGCTCTTCATGGCGACATGAATCAGCAGGAACGCGACCGCGTCATGAGACGGTTCCGGGATGGTCAGGCAGATCTCTTAATTGCGACTGACGTTGCCGCGCGTGGCCTGGATATCGAAACCGTAACTCACGTTATCAATTACGACATTCCGTGGGACGTCGAGCAATATATTCACCGAGTCGGCAGAACGGGCCGAGCCGGCAGAAGTGGCGATGCGATCACGCTGGTTTCCGGTCGAGAACGGGCACAGCTCAAGAATATAGAACGGATGATCGGGTCGACCATTAAGCCTGCGAGAATCCCGACGGCAGCAGACATTGCGGCCAAGCGTCGAGAGATGTTCCAAGACGCGCTTCGCGAAACGCTCAAGGAAGGTGGTTTTGAAAGCCTTCTCGAGACCGTTGAAGCGTTGTCGGAAGAGTTCGAGACTTCCGAAGTTGCCGCCGCAGCCCTCCATATGCTCTGGCAGAGTCAGAACGCAGGAAAGGTGGAAGCTGCCGACGAAATGGCGCATGACTTTGAACAGCCTGAAATCGGTATGGCGCGTATCTTTGTGGGCATGGGCCGACAGGATGGTCTTCGCCCAAGCGATATCGTTGGAGCAATTACCAACGAAGCGGGACTCAACGGTAAGGCAATCGGTGTCATTGACATTCTTGATCGCTCCTCGTTTGTTGAAGTACCGGCTGGACAATCGGAAATGGTTGTCGAGGCTCTTCGCAACTGCAAACTAAGAAACCGAAAGGTTAAGGTTCAGCTAGCAAGAAACCTAAACGAACCGACGGAAGAGCCAGATCGAGGTTATAAGCCTCGATTCCGAAGAAACTAAAACATAATCGCGACGGCGGAAGACCCGCCGTCGCGATTGAGTTGAATTTCTTTGGCCCTCTAATTAGGCATCCAAGCTTCGAGACCCGTTTGAGTCACGATCTTCACTATATCTAAACCTTGAGGATCAGTACATCGTCCAGGAGACACCCAATAATGGGTCGTGATGTACTTCAGCGAAGTCAGGGATGACTTTAATTCCTTGATCATCCAGATGCACGCATCCATCTGAGCTTTCGGGAATGGGTCCACTCCATCATTGTTATTGACCAGGCTGATGCCGATGGAATATTCGTTGACACTCGTCAATTCCACGAAGTTGGAATGAATATCCTGCTCGCGTGAAGTTCCGCGTGCTGCTTCATGCGGTCCAAACGAGTTCCCAGCATGAAAGGCGACTGCCGAATATGGCACGCATTTGTGCGGAATTCCCATCTTGTCGATGATGTAATGGTAACTCAGGCCAAGCCCTTTCAGCTGAGCAATCGCCGAATCAAAGTCTTCGCAAGGTGTCGCATGGAGCACGATCGTATCGACAAGCGTTGCCCCGCGACGCGGACGGTGGGCAAGCCAAGGCTGAATGGTTTCGACGCTCATACACGATCTCCTTTGATGCTTCGTTTTCTCTCATTATTCGACGAAAAGTCGAGCGAAGTTACCGATTTAATTGAGAGACAAAGAGATGTTCGAAATACCTAGTATTTCGAAGGTCAGGGAGAGGAGAGCCGTTGCTCTCTTCTCCCCAAGGTCGATCAACGCTCTCTTTCAAGCATTTCTTGGACTCTTTGCTGGGCCGCATGAGGCACACCGATATCTGAAAGTATCGTATGAGCCATGACTTGGTTTCCAAGTGTGTTCATATGCACGCCATCAACCGTGAGCACATTCTCATGACCGCCGGTTGTGCGTTGATAGTCACGAATCAATGTTCGAAACGGAACTTGGAAGTTTACATACGGACATCGGTGAGCCCGAGCGATGGCCATTAGAATCTCGTTGTATCGAGTGGCTTTGGCGTTTTCACGGTTTTCAAGATCTTCGTGAATGACCGTCGTGGAGAGAATCACAACTTTGATTCCTAGCGCCTGAGCTTGCGAAACCATTGAATCAACTTTGTCTCGATACTCTTCGACACGAATACCTCGTGGACCATCTCCCATCGGATGTCCATCATAGAAGCCATGCCAAACATCGTTGACTCCCACACTGATCGTCACGAGGTCGGGATGCTTATCCAACACGTCCCGTCGGAAACGAGCCATCATATCGGTTGATTTGTGTCCTGACTTACCGGCGTTCAGCGTTTCAATGCGCTGCTCGGGATAAAGTCGCTCAAGATATCGGCGGAGTAGCCAAACATAGCCGCCAGGATTCTCACCCTGCTCGGTAATGCTGTCTCCTAAGCAGACAACTCGGTGAACGTCCTGAAGGACCGGGGGAACTGGGGCGGGGATCTGAAATCGAAAGGAAGTGGCGCTACTGATTGCAGCCACCCCAAAAATCGCGCCGGCGAGAACAACCCGTGAAAATCTTGAAAGTACCATCGGTACCTCATGTTATCACGAGGTTGCTCGGAGCCGTCAAATGGGGCCTAAACGACCGGAGGAGGAGGCGTTCCCTGTCGCGTCACAACCACGGTGAAGTGAGAAGCATAAACTGCAATCGCGGCGATCGCGGCAAGTACGGGCGCAAGAAAAGCACCTACCACGCCCACAGACATGGGAAACTCCGCAACCGTGTTGCCTGCTTCGTTCTTGATCACAATGTGAGTGACATTGCCTTCCTGAATGAGCTTCTCCGTCTCCTTGAGCATATGCTCACCGGAAACCTTCAACTCTTCTGTCCATTTCTTAAATTCTTCTGCCATTTTTATCTCGTTAGACCTTCGGTCTGCTGGTAATCACTCAGACGGTTAGAGCACCACCAAGGTTGCCTACTCATCAAAAGTCCCAAGATAACCGTGCCGATATCTTAACATTCAGTCGAGCAGCCTTCCGAGATCATGTGTCTCACTCAAACTTCCTATTCCGTTAACAGGCGATAGCCGACTCCGGGCTCGGTCGTGATGTATTTAGGGCGTGCGGGTTCCGATTCCAGTTTGTGGCGAAGCTGCCCCATGTACACCCTCAGATAGTGAGTTTCGTCTGAATAAGCAGGTCCCCAGACCTCGATCAGTAATTGTCGATGAGTCAATACCATCCCGGCATGGCGAATAAGCATGGCGAGGAGTTTAAACTCGATCGGAGTGAGATGCACCTCAACGTCATTGACGAGGACACGTCTTTTAGGGAGATCAACTTTGAGGTCACCAACCTCAAAAACGGGTTCGACGATCGCCCCCTTCACGCGGGAGACATGTCTCAGCGTGACTCGTATGCGAGCCAAAAGTTCTCCGACTCCAAAAGGCTTCGTGAGATAGTCATCGGCCCCGGCATCGAGCGCTTCGATCTTATCTTTTTCTCGCCCCCGAGCGGATAGAACGATGATGGGAACTTGCGACCACTCGCGAAGTTGCTTAGCTACCTCAATTCCATCCATGTCCGGCAGTCCTAAGTCGAGCAAAACAACATCTGGGTTGGTTCTGGCAACGACTCGCAATCCTTCAACGCCGTTATCAGCTTCAAAGAATTCCGTTTCCGCCGGATCAAAACTGTGCTTGAGGAACCGACGCATCTCAAGCTCATCATCAATGACGACGATCTTGGATCTGTCAGTCAAGCGGCACCTCAGGCACGACCTCGTCGAGCGGTATCGACATTACAAAGGCTACTCCTCCCTCATCTTTATTCATGGCTCGAATCGTGCCTCCGTGAGCTTCCATGATAGCGCGACAAATGGTCAGACCCAAACCAAACCCCTCAGTTGACTTCCCCTTTGCCCGGTAAAACTTTCCAAATATCCGATCTTCTTCTCCCACAGCTAGCCGAGGTCCATCATTGGCTATTTCGATGATCAGTCGGTTTTGGGTCGAAATGGCTTTCACTCGGACAGTTGTTCCGGGTGGCGTATGCCTTGCCGCGTTTTCCAGCAGATTGACAAACGCTTGCTCGATAAGAACGCCATCCAACTTGACGAGCGGAAGGTCAGCAGCAACCTCAGTCGTCACTCGGTGTTCCTCCAGCATTTTTTCGGTTCGCGCAAGCGCCGATCCGATCAATTCTTCGATGGACTGCCACTCTCGATTGAGTTCCACACCGCCCGCCTCAATTCGCGTCATATCGAGCAGATTGCGAACTTGGCGCGACAATCGTTCTGACTCCACCGCGATGGATCGAGCCAATTCTCGATCGCGATCGTTGGTCAGGCTCGTACTCGCACTCAATCGATCGGCGGCACCAGAGATGATTGTCAAAGGAGTCCTCAAATCATGAGAAACCGAGCTTAAAAGTCCATTGCGCAATCGCTCCTTCTCTACTTGCAGTTGCGCTTGGTGAGAATCCTTGGCCATATTCGTTCGCTCGATGGCAACCGCAACTTGATTGGCAAAAGTCTCAAGAAAGTGAAGGTGACCCAAGTCTCGGAGGGAGTCTTCCGTCCACTTAATCGCAAGAACTCCAACGCACCCTTTCTCCGCATTCAAAGGCATGTAGAGCCCGCTCGATCCCGGCAACGTATCCGTGCCACAACCAGCCATCTTTCCATGATCCAGCACCCAGAGCGCGACAGCATTCTCGTTCGCGTTAAGCTCAAACTTGGTTTGAGACTCCGGTGCGGCAAAAAGTTTTCCGGTCGCGCGACTCTTTATCAAGACTCCAACATCGCATCCAAAGACTTCTCGAATCTGCTTGGCCGTGAAGTGCCCGATCTCAACCCGACTCCGCGTCCCCGACAGCTTCTTACTAAGGTTGAAGAGGGCCGCAGTTCGCCTCTCGCGCACGGAAGCAGCAATCGATTGTTCCCGTAAACGTGCCGTCAACGTGCTAGTCAACAGGGCTACTACGAGCATGACTCCGAATGTGAAGAGGTATTGAACGTCCGAAACCGCAAAAGAGCGCGTTGGAGGAACAAAGAAGAAATCGAAAGTGGCGACACTCAGAACTGCCGCGATGGTCGCATGCAATCGGCTTTTGCGGCTCGAAACGTAAGTTACGCCCAGCAGATAGACCATCACGAGGTTAATCCGCTCAAAGTGTCCGTACATCAGAGCGCATATCCCGGTCGAAAGGGCTGTGATTCCCAGCGCCATTGCATAACCGTGCCAATCGTTTTTTTGAGGCTGAGTCGGGAGGATCCTCTGCCGTGTACCTGCGGCATCTGAACCTGTAATGACGAGAACATTGATGTCCCCACTCGCCCGCACCAACGTATCCACGACCGAACCAAAAACGATTTCTCGCCAACGAGCCCGGACCGGCTTGCCCACCACGATCGTTGTCACATTCTTGGATTGAGCAAAACGAACGACTTCTCCGACAATATCGGGCCCACTGAGTGTTACGGTTTCGGCTCCCAAGTTTGCAGCTAATCGCAACGCTTCATGAACGAGAAGTCGATCTTCGTCACTCAATCCCGATTGCCGGGGACTATCAACGCTGACTGCAATCCATTCTGCGTGGAGCGTTCCAGCCAACCTAGATGCGGATCGCACCACTCGGGTGCTCATTTTGTTAGGTGCAATGCACACGAGGAGGCGCTCCGTCATGTGCCAAGGTTCAAAAGCACCCTCGGCGGCGCGATAGTTGCGGACTTGGCGGTCTACCCGCTCGGCCGTATGCCTGAGTGCTAGCTCTCGAAGGGCAGACAGATTGCTCTTCTTAAAGAAGCTATTGAGGGCCTGGTCCACTTTCGAGGCCACATACACTTTGCCATCGTGCAGACGTTGGATCAATTCTTGTGGTGGAATATCGACAACTTCGATCTCGTCCGCTTGATTGATGAGTGAATCCGGCACCGTTTCGGCGACAATCACACCCGTAATCTGAGCCACAACGTCGTTGAGACTTTCTATATGCTGGATATTGACAGTCGTATAGACATCGATTCCCTCTTGCAGGAGTTCTTCGACATCCTGCCACCTCTTCTTATGCCTTGAACCAGGTGCATTTGTATGGGCAAGCTCGTCAACCAGGATGAGTTTTGGCTTTCGAGCAAGTGCCGCATCAAGGTCAAACTCCTTAATAACGACGCCCTTATGGTTGAGTTCTTGGAGCTGTACTCGTTCAAGGCCCTCAGACATCGCTTCCGTTTCGACTCGACCATGGGGCTCCAAGTAACCGATCACAACGTCTTCAGACCGCTTGTGAATTTCTTGGGCATCGCAAAGCATCGTGTAGGTCTTGCCTACACCGGCCGCCATCCCAAGGTAGATCTTGATGCGTCCTCTACCTTCGCGCTGGTCTTCCTTCACCTGCTTCAACAGAGCATCGGGATCAGGTCTATCGGGCATCCTCACAATTAACCTTCAGTTTGGCAGTAACCAGACATTGCGTCAGTCAAGATTTCGTCAAGATGGACCTTTCGATTTCCGCGCGCTCATTTGAATTTATTCTTTAAGCTAAATTTAACGCCCACGGAATACGCTATTGGCAATCGTATGAAGCACCTCGTTCGCTGGACCGTTTTTGCACCCCTTTGCCTTGGAGTTGGGGCTGCGTCGCTGATTTCTCACCAACTGATTCAAGTCGGTGGGAAATCTACCAAAGGCACCATGGTCTCAACCGGACAGTTTCTCGACCCGGCCGGGCGCATCGCCAACTTCAATACGCGTCCCGTCGACATGGTCATCTCTCCAGACGGACTCTGGGCATACTTGAAAACGAGTGGTGGAATCGTAAGCGTCAACTGCACAACGATGGCCGCCAACTCAGAAATCAAGATTGAAGGGGGGGATTCGTTCTGCGGCATCGTGCTTAGCGAAGATGGAAAGTCGCTGTGCTACACAACTGCAACTAACAAAATCGTCGTTTTCGATGTAGATCAGGCGAACCTGAAGGTTCGCAACACGATTACTCTTCCACCTGCAAGAGTAGGCGGTGCTCCCACTCCAACAGGCATCCTCTTTCAAGATCCCTCTCACGTCTTTGTCTGCCTCAATCGGGACAACTCGATCGCACGTGTCGATCTCGAATCCAGCCAGATTGAAAAGTGGGATTGTGACGTCGCACCGTTTGGAATCGCTTTGGACCCCCGAACTCAAAGACTGTTTGTATCGTGCTGGGCGCGAAAAGCAATCGGAAAAGAACTCCAAGCCCTGTCCGCTGGAACTCAAGTCCCCGTCGACGAACGAGGGGTTGGAATCGGAGGACGGTTGGATGAATTCGATCTCCGTAAGCATGAAATGGTCAATTCAACTCCAATTGGCCACCACGCGAGCGAGGTAATTCTGGACGATAATTCCCTCTTTGTTCCTTGTTCTGGTAGCGACACCGTCGAAACTTTTAACTTGACTTCGAAGACGCATAAAACCATTCAACTGCTTCCCAATCGCCCGATTGGAGCCGCGCCCGCTTCCATCGCAAACTCACCCGATGGGAAAACCTCCTACATAGCGTGCAGCGGTCGCAACTCGATAGTCGTTTTTGACCGGCTTGCCGGAAAGGTGATGGGCGAAATTCCCACTGCGTGGTATCCCGTATCCGTAAAGCTCGTTGGGACTGACCTTTTTGTGGCCTGCACCAAAGGCTTGGGAGAGCGCGCGATTGAAAAGAACCCCATGTCGCACAATTCATGGGATCTGACCGGCGCACTTTGCCGCATTCCAATTTCTACAAAGCCACTATCGATCGCAATCGCGCCCCCTCCGATGGGTCGAGCTACATTCAAGCCAATGCCTATCCCATTGAGATCGGGAGAACCTAGTCTGTTCAAACATGTGGTGTACGTCATTCGAGAAAATCGGACTTACGACCAAGTGTTTGGCGACATGAAAGAAGGCGACGGAGAGACAAGTCTATGTACTTTTGGCGAGAAGATCACTCCCAATGCTCATGCCCTCGCTCGGGAGTTCACGCTACTAGACAACTTCTACTGCAATGGAATTTGTAGTGCGGATGGCCACTCTTGGGCAACCGAAGGGAACACAACAGCGAACCTTGAAAGAGCGGTGTCCTCTTGGCCAAGAAGTTATCCGTTTGGAGACGATGCGCTGAACACCAGCTCTACTGGATTTCTTTGGGACGAAGCGCTTGCCGCGAAGAAGAGTTTCCTGAACTTTGGCGAGTTCGATTACGCCTCAACAGCCAACAAGGAAACTTACTTTGCCTGCCTCAAGGAGCACTCGGCAGGCACCAGTACGATCAAGTTCAAACAGAATATTGGGGTAGCCCGCATGAAGAAATACAGCGCCCCCGGATATCCGGGATGGGATCTTTCGATTCCCGATGTGCTCCGCGCCGACATCTTTCTTCGTCAGCTTAAACAAATGGAATCAGCTGGCTCGATGCCCGACTTAACGATTCTCTATTTATGCTGTGATCACACTGGCGGTCCCGTAACCGCGAGAGCCTCGGTAGCCGACAACGACTTAGCTCTCGGAATGTGCGTCGAAGGTTTGACCAAGAGCAAATTCTGGAAAGACAGCTGTATCTTCGTGGAAGAAGATGATCCCCAGGCTGGTTGGGATCACGTCGATGGGCACCGTAGCCCCTGCCTGGTGATCTCCCCCTATTCAAGGAATCGAGGTCGAGTTAGCGATTTCTACAATCAAACGTCTGTGGTTCGGTCCATCGAACACATCTTGGGGCTTCCGACCAAAAGCTACTTCACTTCCATCGCCCCCTTAATGACAACTTGCTTCGGCAGCAATCTCGACACCACTCCGTTTCGATCACGCCCTAATCAAATTCCTTTGGATGAGACGAAGATTCAGAATTACGGTCGAAACTTCGACCTCAGCAAACCAGACTTAATAGACGACAAGAAGTTCAACCGAGCAATTTGGGCCGAGACGATGCCAGGAAAACCGTATCCCGCAGACTGGGAAGGTGGCCATGGAAAAGGACTAGCGAAGCGGGGGCTAGCACTCTTCAAGCGATCCCAACAAAGTGATGACTAGAAAATCCTCAATTTGCCACTCATCGATTCGTCGGTCAGCTTGAACCAGCGCTCGTCGGACAGGTGCGGGAAAACCGATCGAACGGAGTAAACAATAACGGGTGCTGGCGCCAACAAGATCGTTGCGATCGCTCAATCCGAGCAAACGAATACCGTAAACTCTGCCCATGCAAACTCGCAGGCTTGGAAACAGTGACCTAGAAATTACCGCGATCGGAGTTGGCGCCTGGGCGATGGGTGGGTCCGGCTATCGATTCGCATGGGGCGCTCAAGACGATCAAGATTCCATCTCGGCGATCCACCGAGCCCTCGAATTAGGCATCAACTGGATCGACACCGCCGCGGTATACGGACTTGGACACTCGGAAGAAGTTGTCGGCCGAGCTATTAAGGGACTAGCCAGCAAGCCATACATCTTTAGCAAATGCGAACGAGTCTGGAACGAACAAGGCGAGATATCCAAAAGCCTCAAGTCAGATTCCATTCGCCGCGAAGTTGAAGCATCTTTGAAACGACTTGATATTGAAACGATTGATCTCTATCAGATTCACTGGCCCGAGCCAGAAGAAGACATTGAAGAAGGATGGAGCACCTTGGCTAAGCTGAAGCAAGAAGGAAAAGTACGCCACATTGGGGTCTGCAACTTTAATGTCGCCCAGTTGAAACGCATCCAACCGATCGCCCCAATCATCTCCCTTCAGCCGCCCTACTCGATTCTGAGACGCGGCATTGAGGACGAGATTTTGCCCTTCGTCGCCTCTCAAAATATTGGCGTTATTGGATATTCGCCGATGGCCTCTGGACTCCTAACCGGAACGATGTCCCTCGAACGTGCCGCCCAGTTACCTGAAGATGACTGGCGTAGTCGAAGTGAAGACTTCAAAGAGCCTAAGCTAACGAAGCATCTCGCCATCGCAAGTAAATTCGGTGAAATCGGTGCCCGCCGTGGAAGAAGCGCCGGAGAAGCCGCGATCGCTTGGACACTCCGACTCCCAGCCGTGACCGCCTCCATCGTAGGAGTCAGAACTCCCGAGCAGGTCAACGGCATTATCGGCGCCTTAGATTTCCGCCTCACCGATGCCGAGATCAATGAAGTCGAGGCTCTACTCGAGTCTCCATCGCAAACGTAGTCTGCGGATGAGTTCGTGCCGCCGTTTCTATTCTGGAATGGGATCCATGTAGGCTTAGGCTGTACGTGATCTCCTGTCTTCAAATTGACGTCCGCAAAACTGCCCGAGTTTCCCCTTTTTGAACCTGACATAGGTCAGTTGACCTACTCAAAAAGGGGCTACTGAACATCTGGCCCTATCTAGCGGTTATGCCACCAGGAGACAGAAAATGAACATTAGAAAAATCGTTCCTCAAATCGTCATGGTATGCGCAGTAGTCGGTGTAGCAAGCGCCCCAGTGGTTGCGAGCGCTAACGATCACGACGGATACCGCTATCACGATGGAGACCGAAATCATGGTAACGACACGTGGAAAGGTCTCAGCATCGCTGGTGGAATCGTTGGCCTGATTGGCTTGGCGAATCATGACAACACCACTGCCGCAATCGGATTCGGAACCAGTCTCTACTCGGCAATTCGAGCCGAACCATCTCACCGACTTCGCGATTGGGATGATCGGGACTACCGTTACGAGCGTCGCAATGATCGACGTGATTGGCGCCAAGATCGAAGGGAAGATCGACGAGACGACCGACGCGATGACCGAAGAGATGATCGTCGGGACTATCGACACCGATAAAGCCTAGACATGCCGCCCTCAGCAAAGACCTGAGGGCAGCATTTCTGTGCTTGACCGAGGGCACAGCGGTCGTCCGGCTTACATAAATCGAGACTCAACCCGACATTGGCGGTTCAAGCGTATAGTTAGGATCAATGTTTTCCATTTTGTTTTGTCTACTAAGTCAATCCAAGATCTATCCTACGCCTCAAGCCCGAGTCGAACTGGTGCCGAGCACGATCGGGATGAGTGCGGGGCAAACGGTTCAAGTGGCCGTTCACTTGGAAATGCCTCCCGCATGGCACAGTTTCTTTATCAACCCAGGTGAAACTGGAAAACCGATCAAGGTGCAATGGAAATTGCCCCCTGGCTTCAAAGCAGGTGCCATTCAGTGGCCCGCGCCTTCTCGCAAAGTCGTCGGACGGCTTGCCAGCTATGTCTACGAGAAGGAAGTTTGGCTGGTATCAAACATCACCACATCTCCGCAAGCTTGGGACAGTAGAACGCTTCTCTCCATTAAGGCGACCGTCTCGTGGCAGCTATGTCGTGATCATTGCTTCGATCAGCATGCAACCGTTGAACTTCCCGCCGTCTACAGCCTCAATCCTTACAACAACCTTTCCTTCTATAAAGCCAGAAGGACCTTGCCGATCCCCCTTGAGGGAGTTGTCGTCCACGCTCAATCAGGAGTCAACGCCGTTCTACTGGAACTTCCCCTGGCACGAATTGAGGTGAATCAAATCGAATTCTTCCCCGGAGACTCCGGTAATTTCGGAGCAGCCCCTTCAAGGGTTAGGACGAAAGGAGCAGGTATTGAAGTTGAAATCCCCTTTTCGAGCCGTGTGCAAACCGTGCCTAAAAGATTGAAAGGCCTTCTAGTGATCTCCAGTCCGCTCGGAAACAAAAAGCGATCACATTGGATTGACCTGCCGGTAACCAAATCATAGTTTGCCCCAAACTATTACTGCCACCCCAAGTAATCGGTCCCTCTGCGGGGCCGCAAGAAAACCTCAAAACTTTTAATTTGGGCCGGACAGCGATGACGTCGATCAATTGTATGTGGTCCAAAGGAGAGACTGACTATTGGCGACCGAGAATTATTTTTATGGCCGTGGCTCATCACCGAAAGTTCACCTATTGCTTGAAGACGATCGAAATATCATTCCCGAGCGGGTTTTGTCCGGGTGCAGTGGCGTCTGAGCTATTTGCGTACAAATCAATGCGTAGTTGCGCGCTTAGCGAGAATTGAGCATTGGGGTCAATCCCGTTCCGCTGAAATCCTGCCCGTAATCCGCGGTCTGCACTCATTAGGTCTGATGCTGAAAACTTGTCGCCCCGAAGTACTTCGTCATACCGAAGGCCCTTTGGAGCCAAGCTTGGATCGATCAAGTTTATAACCTTATGTAGAAGCACATTCATCATCGATTTACGTCGTTGCGCACTCCTACCGTCTGGCTCTTGAATTGCTATGGGTTCGGTAACTTTGGCAATAGACTTCAGAAAACTAGATTCCGAAAAATGTCCCTGCATGTAGTACATCGACTCACCCAGTCGACCATCGAATAAGTAAATCTTGTGAAATGCCTTTGACGCGCGATCCACAATAGTCGCCAAAGAAAGCAATTGACCTTCTGCAAAATCAAGATTCCCAATGGGTATCTTCGCAGTTAATTTTGGTGGCACAGGTGGCTTAAAATTTCGCTCTGTTTTGGCTCGAGCTTGAGCTTCCCGATCAGAACTCCTTGCAGTTATATCTACTGGAATTTCGACAGGATTTCCGTGGCTGTCTTGTGCGTTTACAAAAAGTTGAATACGCATTGACGTTGACACAAATTGTCCGCCAGCCATTGCTTGTTGCAACCCCGTCATGTGCACATTTCTCGCGAGCATCTGTTGCGTGCTGTTTGAAAGATCCAGATACGCAGCACCCGATCCACAAAGTTTTAGTACTTCTGAATCCTGGAGTAGGGAAAGCCAGTGAACTATGGCTAAGTCATCTCCTGCCGCGATGGAATCAGCAGAGCGCTTCAAGACAACGGAATCCTCTGTTTCAGCAACCTCGCGGTGCGCCATATTGCCGAACAGAAGGGCAAATTGCGACTCGCTCCACACTCGTGCCTGCTCTGAGTTGATGAACTGGATCCGAGGGAGTGCTTCGGAAGTTTTGACGTCTGCGACAACGTTCACAACGAATCCTTTAAATGCTGACCGGAGTTCACTTTGGCATCGCTCAACGACGGCCCGTTGCGCCTCGGGGCTGTTTGCCGTCACACCGCCTCCTGCCTGACCGGCTGAATGTGTCACGAACACAGCCGAGGCCGAGAGCACTATACCGAGACGGTGCAACCTAACCATCTAGTTTCCAGTTCCTCCAGTGCCTGATTGTTGTACACCCCAGTGTACGGTTCCCGTCGTAGTAAAATATGCACAGGTATTATTATCTTTCGGGGGATCAATAGCTGTAGTATCTACATAGTACCCCGTGTATGTAGTAGCGTCATAATTTGTGCGATCCCAGGTGTAGGTTTGTGTTCCGAAGTATGAAATGGAACCGTCCGAAGCCATTCTGTATCCTTGCTGTTGATTCGTGGCACCGTGAACATTACTGCCAGTCGGAATCGAAATGACACTATCACTATAAAGCCGAAGAGTAGTCGTACTGGCATTAGCCATGCAAACCCCTAAAAAAAGCGTTGCACTGAGAATATAAGGTTTCATCAACCTGTATGATACATTGATTCGCTCTGCAGTGTATAGGTTAATTAATATTTACTTAGTATAACTTTTTATCTATTACTTTCAATTGAAGTGACGTTCAAGACCCAAAAACTTTGATGACATTATCCACTGTGGGGCCGCTACGTAACCTTCGGCGGTTGCCCTACAAGATATAAGTCACACAATAGAGTTTACAGAAGAAAGTCAAATGAACCTAACTGAGGATAGCCACGGTCGATTCTCACCGGGACCACTTTGAATTGCTCAACTCCATGCGTCCCTAATTTAACCGACAGTATCATCGATAACCTCTGATCGCCAGCTGGAGCATCGAAAACAAAGTTACCAAGGGAAAAGGCGACGAGGCTGCGATGACCATCTGCCCCCTTCACCCAATGTACCGGCTGAAGGACATGAGGATGACTCCCGAGAACCAAGTCAACGCCCAAACCCGCTAATTTTGTCGCCAAGGAAACTTGAGTTGCCTCAAGTGAATGTGAACCTTCGTGCCCCCAGTGAACCATCACGACGACGACGTCGACCTTCGAGCGAAGGCGCTTCAACGCGATGGGTAGGACAGAGTTGGACTCCCAATGGGTTGGCAAATCGAGAATCCCCAAGACCCCAATCTTGAGTCCGTTGCGCTCTAAAATGATGGGATCGAGTTGAGGACCGACCGGCACCGTCCCGATGGATCGAAGCTTCGACTGAGTCTCTAATACTCCAACATTTCCACAGTCACCCGAGTGATTGTTGGCTAGCGACAACGCCGTGAATCCAAAGGGTTTAAGTGCCCCAACCTTTGAAGGGTCTGCGCGTAACAGAAACCGCTTACTCACTACAAATGGAGCGGAAGTAATGGCACATTCGAGATTCCCCAATGCCAGGTCGGCGCGAGTGAGTTCTTCACGAATTCCCTTCGAAACGCTTTCTAAACCCTCTCGGGCGATTCGTTTTCCAACATTCCGCCCGAGCATTACGTCTCCGACGGCATCAAGGACGACTTGTTTACTCTGCGACAGAACCAAACAAGCCATCAATACTAGCATCGGTTTATTTTTCCGGCTGACGCGACGAACGGTTTACGAAGTAACTCTTTATCCAAGGCTGACGCGCAGGAGCTTCATGGGCTCGAAGCATATTCTTCCAAGCGTGGTCCGTTAGTCGCCCACTCACCGGAACCTTGAACTCATAGAAGGTATAGGCACTTCCCCGCGCAAGATAGAGTTGACCTTCGATAGGTACGACTGCGATTAAGTCGTCCGCATGCCCCGTTGCGACCGTCAATGCCTTGCCGTCAGATGTATGGACATCTGCGACGAGTGCCATGTCCTCATCGTCCTCACTGAGCGACTGATAGTTCTCACCGACAAGTTGAATATTGGTGTTGACATATGCCATCTGACCTTCAATACGTCGGAGCCTCCAGTGGTCGTCTTTCGAGAGCTTTCCACCCGTCAATTCTATTTCGGAAACTGACATCAAGAATTGCAGCAGATCTTGGAAATTATCGAATTGCTCAGTCTCTTTGTTATTCAGATAACCAAAGCCCTTCAGTGCCTTTTCCATTCGCGTCAGGCAGTTAGCGACCTTTCGGTAGACCTTTTGGTTGGGTTCGACGTAACCCTTCACAAACGGTTGCTCTTCTCCGTCACCCATCTCGGCACCGGTTTGAAGCCCGTAAAGCAGAGTGTCGTGCTTCAACTCAGCCCAAAACGCAAGACTTGAATTCAACGACTTGTCTGCCCACGCATCACTTTTCACAAAACGAGGTTGATTCCGTTGGGGCCGACTGAGATTGAGACGTAAGAGATCTAGGCTCGAGTTGTAGAGATTTCGATTCCAATCCGCAGCGGTCCAAGTTTCAAAGTCTCGTGTGACGGCGCTTCGCTCACTTCGATACTCACTCCAACCTTTCGGGTTATAGAGTTTGGGGCTTGCATCAAGAATCGCAGACGCCCGCTCACTTCCCGATGCGGCAGCCACATCGAGCGGGCTTGGCCAAGGTCGCATTTTGTAGTGAGTGACCCTATTGAAAACGACGCTGTCTGGCGTCGCCCTTTGCCCCATGAAACGAAACTGGACATCTCCTGCCAGGGTTCCCTTCTTTGATTTGAGGACGATTTTCGGATGAGCAGCCTTCCGAATCGCCATCGCAATGCGGGCAATGACCTTTTCATTCGCTAAGTCGGCTGGCTTTAACGGCCATCCCGCAACGGGTCGAACCGCTTCGACAAGTTGACTCGGCGCAAGGTCGTTGGACTCGCCCACGTAAAGATCGGTTGTACGATAGATCCGATTCCAAAATGGTTTGCTCCCGCTATTCTCAAGATCTTCGACAACCATGATCGCCTGACGTACTTGTTCGGGAACTGCGACACTCGTAGTGCCTGTTCTGGCCTCAATCGAGAATGGCATGAGCCCGAACCACATCAAGGTTCGGAAATATTGAGTCAGCTTTTGCGACCGAGTGTAATGGCCTCGGACTATGAATTGGGAATAGTCCACATCGTAGGGGAAAATAGCGCTCCGGGAGCTTCCCTGATGCCCGTCAACCATTGCTAGTTCTGCTCGAATGAGTGCATCCGCTTCAGCCGGAACGTCATCTTTAAGCCCCGCCAACCGATCTGCCACCCCGAAAAAGGCGACATTTTTCAGGGCTGCCGAAGCAAGTTTCGTGCCCTTTACGTTTTGGTAGTGGCGAGTGGCCTGTCTCAACATCGACGACGTCAGTCGCTGCATGTCGAAGTACAGATGGTGCTCTTCTACGTGCCTTAGAGTCGTGTCATAGAACACATGGTAGAGCTGAAGCACGTTGTCAGACGTAACGATCGAGGAGAGATTGGCATAGTCGTTCGTCGCCAGGACGTTATACAACTGAATGTCATCGCCAGGCGTCACGACGAACATGTTTTTTCTCAACATCGCTAAGTGCTGAGAATCCAACTTAAGCACTTTCTTGGCCTGAGCGAAGTTGACAACGTTCGAGAAATTTGGCTTAAGACGAGGGCTAGATTGGGCACACGCGATTAAGGGAGCAGCAAGAATGATCGGGACAAAAGCGAGTTTTTGAAGTGATTTCATAGGAGTCCCTGAATCGGGATAGAAACGAGGCGATGATTACTTGTGAGAACTAGATTCGATTGTTCGACGTGTAGGCCAGATGCATCTGTAAAGAACTTTTCGTTCCCCACTTTCTGAAATCCGAATCCTGACCATCGATGAGCCGTTAAAGCAAGCTGACCGTCCAGACA
The DNA here is from genome assembly GCA_903899015.1 of uncultured Armatimonadota bacterium. Lineage (GTDB taxonomy): Bacteria > Armatimonadota > Fimbriimonadia > Fimbriimonadales > Fimbriimonadaceae > Fimbriimonas. The sequence goes on from CAIUHP010000043.1 coordinate 206,317, forward strand.
CCGGTCCAATGTCACCAGCAACTGGCCCTGTCCAGCAACCTTTGGCCCGAAGCAAAATTCGGTGAAAGGTCGACCAAGCGTGGAACCAGCCCATTTTCGAGACAATTGCTTGCCATCAAAGTGCATGACGAACAGCGTTTTGTGAGGAAACTTGAGATACCGAGTGGTCTCATTAATCCCCACCACAATATCGTCATCTCCATCACCATCCACGTCGGCGATTTCGAGGGCCCACGGGTGATGATCAGGGATGAGCCCGTCACACACTTTAGTGGATTTCAACCAAACCTGAAGGGGGTGGCGTGCATTTGGATCGAGCCGAATTTGAAACGTGGTTCCTGCGTGCAAAAGCATCGCTTTCTGGAGAACCAATATGGAAGCAACAACAGCAATCATCGAACCTTACGAATGATGCGACGTACCACAAGGTCAAGAGATTCAGGGATTGTTAGAAATCATTTACGGGAGAGGACGAATGCCTTATTCACACCGTAGAAGGCGTTCAAACGCGGAATAAATCCGAGGCACCATTAAGTCTTTAATAGGGTTCCCGCTGTCTTTTTCAGACTTTTATAGCTCAGCTTCCGGGAACGCAGTTAGAATGGATACGAGGCGAATCAATGGCTCTTTTTAAGATTAACGTAAATGGATCCCAGCGGTCGGTGGATGTAGCACCCGACATGCCACTACTTTGGGTACTGAGAGATGAACTAGAGTTAACCGGCTCGAAATATGGCTGTGGAATTGGTTCTTGTGGCGCATGCACGGTACTCGTGGATGGCGCAGAGCAACAGAGTTGTCAAATCTCGATTTCCCAACTCGGCTCCAAGAAAGTAACCACGATCGAAGGATTATCGAAGGACGGAAACCATCCCCTTCAGAAAGCATGGGTTGAGCATGACGTCCCCCAGTGCGGATATTGCCAAGCGGGTCAAATCATGGCTGGAGCCGCCCTGCTCAAAAAGAATCCTCACCCGACCGATGCAGACATTGATGATGTCTTCCAAGGTCATATCTGCCGATGCGGAACCTACCAGCGCATCCGCGAGGCGATTAAGGCCGCCTCAGGAGCTGCAAAATGAGCAACCGACTAGCCGTAAGCCGCCGATCGTTTATCCAAATCGTTGGAGGAGTGGGCGCTAGCCTCGTGTTAGGTAGCTTCTCCTCACTTGCCTGTGCCGCAACGGAAGACAAAGTCAAAATCACCGGCAAGACCGGTGCCGCTTTCGCACCGAATGCACTTGTTCGCGTTGATCCAGACGGCAAGGTAACGGTAACAATCATCGCTCCCGATGCTGGCCAGGGTAGTCGAACCGCACTTGCCATGATTGTAGCGGAAGAGCTCGATGTTGACTGGCACGACGTTAAGGTAGCTCAAGCTCCTGCGAACCAAGCCCTCTATGGCCGGCAAGGCATAGGAGGTAGTAGCACGATTCGATCGATGTACAACGAGTCGAGACAAGTAGGCGCAGCAACAAGAATGATGCTGGTTGCCGCTGCCGCCAAGACATGGAACGTTGAACCATCGACGCTCAAAACATCAAAGGGCCATGTATTGAGTGCAGACGGTAAGAAGTCTATTGCCTATGGCGATTTGACCGCGATGGCATCCACCATGCCTCTACCAACCGAGAAAGTAGAGCTTAAGAAATCCGGTGATTTCACTCTGATTGGAAAAGGTGCCACGCGTGTCGATAATCATGACGTCGCAACCGGCAAAGCCATGTACGGCCTCGACGTAAAGGTTCCTGGCATGGTTTACGCAGTCATTGCCCGCGCTCCCGCCTTCGGAGCAACCGTCAAGAGCTTTGATGCTACGGCGGCAAAGAAGGTTGATGGAGTACTGGATGTTGTCCAAGTTCCAAGTGGAGTTGCCGTAATCGGTAAGAACACATGGGCCGCCATCAGCGGACGAACAGCGCTCAAAGTTGATTGGGACCTGGGTGCGAATGCCGACTTAACGAGCGCCAAAATCACCGAAAAGCTCAAGGCGGGCTTGAAAGATCACTTAGAAATGCCAAGTGGCTCCAAGGTTGTCGAAGCAACGATGGACTTCCCATTCCTTGCTCACGCAACGATGGAGCCCTTGAATGCGGTCGCCGACGTCCGTGAAGATAGCTGCACGATCTGGGCAGGAACACAACAGCCAACTGGAGCGCAAAACGGCGTTGCCCGACTGCTAAAACTGCCCGTTGAAAAGGTCACCCTTAACGTCATGTTGCTAGGTGGAGGTTTTGGTCGCCGACTCTATGACGACTATATCCAAGATGCTGTCCATGTCTCGAAGGCGATTAAAAAGCCAGTCAAGTTAATGTGGACCCGCGAGGACGACATGTCACACGACAATTATCGACCTGCGTGCCACACATCCTTCAAGGGTGCCGTTGACGCAGCCGGTAAACCAGTCGGTTGGAGCGTTCAAGCCATGCAAGTTGGCGGACGCGGCGGCAGTAACTTTGGCGATGCTGGAATCAATTACGACATCCCCAAAGCCGCGATGCTGGAAGGGGGAGCTCGAGTTGGAGTTCCAACTGGACCTTGGCGATCGGTTGAAAACACCCTCTTCAATGTTGCTCATGAATGCTTCATTGATGAAATGGCGCATGCCGCCGGCAAAGATCCTTTTGAATTCCGTCACGAACTCATCACCGATGATCGTCTCCGGAAGGTGCTTGAAGTTGCCGCCGAGAAGAGTGGCTGGAAGAACCCACTCCCTAAAGGGCACGGCCGAGGAATCGCCTGCTTCAAGGGTTATGGCTCCTACGCCGCCCACGTTGTAGAACTCAGCATCGAGAACAACAAAGTCAAATTGCACCGCGCAGTTTGTGTTGTCGATTGCGGAGTAGCGGTCAATCCCAAGGGTGTCGAAGCTCAAATGCAGGGGGCTTGTACCGATGGCCTCTCCACCGCGCTTCGAGCAGCAATTACCATAGACGCTGGCGGAACAGCTCAGACGAACTGGTCAGAGTATCACTGGATGACTCTCGATGCGATGCCAAAAGTTGAAGTCACCATCATCCAGGGAGCCGATCATCCTGGCGGAATGGGTGAAGTTGGCTATCCTTCGGTCGCACCCGCAGTTGCCAACGCGGTATTTGCTGCGACCGGCAAGCGAGTCCGTAAGTTCCCAATTAAGCTAGCCGAATTAGCTTAATCCACGCTCAATCAGGCTCGACGCACCTTTGCATCGAGCCTGATCTTCTGTTACGAATCCCATTTCCCTTATGCGCGATGTTCTTCCGACCCTTGAACAATGGACTACCGAAGGGCATAAGTTTGCCACTGCGACAGTAACCAAAACGTGGGGTTCCTCTCCGCGCCCGATTGGGGCGATTATGGGAATTCGCGATGACGGCCTGATCATCGGATCGGTAAGCGGTGGGTGCGTTGAAACCGCGGTCATTGAAGAAGCCCAAAAGGCCCTGCAAACGGGACTGCCCAAAGAGCTGAAATTCGAGGCAATCGGCGAAGACAGCCTCTGGGACGTCGGACTTTCCTGTGGTGGTCAGATTCAAATTTGGATCGAGCCCGACCCTCAATTCAGAAGCCCCGAGATTTGGCAGCAAGTAGTTCAAAACATCAAAACCGAGCAACCTTGCATCGTCATCACCAAAATGTCCGATTCGAACACCATTATTTGGGAGCCGGGTCAAAACGATAGTTGCGGTGGCATCCTTCAATCCGCGTTGGCAAATCGAGAAAGTCAGGAGGTGATGGTAGATGGTGACCGCCTATTCCTAAATGTGCTCTGCACACGCGAAAAGGTCGTGATCATTGGATCAGTCCATATCGCAGTTCCTCTTGTAAAGTTCGTCAAAGAACTGGGATTTGAAACGGTCATCATTGATCCTCGCAGCGCATTTGCCAATACCGACCGATTTCCAGTTTGCCCCGACCAAATCCTGTGTGAATGGCCAGATTCGGGACTAAGCAAGCTCAACCTAAACGCGGATACCTACGCCGTCGTGCTCACTCATGATCCTAAGATTGACGACGTGGCTCTTGCCATTCTTCTAAAGAGTCCGGTCGCCTATATCGGAGCACTTGGGAGTCGAGTGACTCAAGCAAAGCGTCGAGACACTTTGCGAGAACAAGGTTTCACCGAAAATGAACTTCAGCGAATCCGCGGTCCGGTCGGATTAAACATCGGAGCTCGGTCTCCGGAAGAGATTGCGCTTAGCATTGCAGCAGAAATCGTTCAAGTTAGAAGATCTGAGCATTAGCCCCTTGTGCAACTGAACAATGGAGGTTCAGAATAGGCGGATATGAATCGCCGGGAGTTCTTGTTGGCCACTGCCTCTGCTTCCGTTGCGTCAACGGTCGAGCTTCCTCTGAAGCTGGCTAGTGTTTTGTCTCCACAAACCAAATCACAGAGAAGTAATTTGACTAATCGAAAATACTGGGCATGGGTTGGCATTAGCCGACAAGAATCGACTGCAAAATTAAAAGCGAAATACGCTACCTATAAGAAGCATGGAATTGACGCCATATTCTTGGAAGGTGGTATTGACGACCGCGAGTTCGACATTATCAAAGAAGCGGGCCTGGATCTCCACAGTTGGATGTGGACCACCAATCGAGGCGACGCTTGGATTCGCGAAAACCACCCAGATTGGTACATGGTGAGCCGAAACGGCAAATCATGCTTCGACATGCCTCCCTACGTGGACTACTACAGGTGGATTTCGCCAGTTATCCCAGGCGTTCAGAATTACCTCAAAGAAAAAGCTGACGAGCTAGCCAGTCATAACGCCGTCTCAGGCGTCCACTTAGACTACGTTCGCTATCCAGACGTCATCCTACCAAAGGCACTTTGGAGGCATTACAATCTGGACCAGACAGAAGAACTTCCCGACTATGATTTTTGCTACAGCGAACACACTCGGAAAGCATTCAAAGCTGTAAGTGGTCGCGATCCCATCGATATTCAAGATCCGTCTCACGATCAGGAATGGTTGCACTTCCGATACGACTCAGTCACTCACCTCGTAAAGCAGCTCGCTGGAGTCGTTAAAGGCCGGGGTCGAACACTCACCGCCGCAGTGTTCCCCACCCCAAGAATGGCCCGCAAAATTTGTCGCCAAGATTGGGACAAGTGGCCCCTTGACGGTGTCTGCCCGATGACCTATAACAGCTTTTACGACGAGCCTGTAGAATGGATAGGAGATTGCATTCTTGAAAATGTGCAAGCAGTGAAATTCCCGGTTTATGCCGGACTTTACATGCCTGACATGGAAGATTTAGCATCATTCCGCAAGGCAATCAACCTCGTTCACAAGAAGGGAGGATCCGGTGTTTCTTTGTTCGGAGGAGTCAGTGACTCTCATTGGAAAGTCTTCGAAGAAGCAATTCACGGCTAACCGTAAAACGCTAAACAAGAAAACCAACACAGGAGCACCTGTTTCGACTCAGATATCGTCATGCCATTAGTTATCGCCAGACCGTTAAGGGCTACCATGTTGCAAAATTGCTGACACATCCGTGGTTAAGATATGAACTGCTAACCACACTTGGCAGGCTATGCGATCCAAATCTTAAGGATCACACCTTAAGATGCGCGTTTGCGGCTGGCGACATTCGCGCTCATGGTGAATTGCTCTTAGACGAATTGCCCGAAGACTTGAACTCTGCGATCGGCAAATTTCTCTACGACTCATTTGAAGTCGCTTCACTCGGATTTGCAGTAGTGGCCATCAAGGATTTCTTCGAAGGAGGTCAATGGTACGGCACCATGCTTCCGCGAGCCGATGACCCAATATGGGCTCGACTTATTGCCACTTGTGAAAGTGCAAAACAAGCACTCATAGCAAACGGTATGCCTCCTTTTAACGAAGATTTGTCTTACCGAAATCGCTAAAACTAACCCTTTCAGTGAGTCTGGATACCTTCAGAAGGGCCAAATTTAGCTCGATATTCTTTGAGGATCAGGTAGATCACAAAGCCATCAAAGAGACCCAAGACTCCGGTTATCGCTTCGTGGGCCGCGATTCCTCGACAAACTTCGATCGCCGTAAACAACGACAGGACACCCATCAGCCCCGTATATCCCCATCGTTTTCCTTTAAAAATGGCTCCAATCAAGATGACTTTGGACAATCCATGAACAAACAAATACAGCGCAGAGATGAGATGGGCATGAACTAACACCGTTTCAGCCAACTTATCGAGTCGACCAGAGAGAACTTCGTGATGCCGATAAAGTTCGTGCTGAGACAACACCAAAATGGCTCGCGAAAGGCGCGTGGGCATCGTGAGAAGTAATCCGCCTATCACTTCTAGGAGAGAATCCACCCCCTTGGTGATGAGTCCGATTCGAAAGAAAAGGTCGGTTGTTTTGTTGACAGCCATCTTGAAGGTTCATTGGATCGAAACGCCAATCGCTTAATGTTTCGTTACTCGCACGGATTCAGAAATCCGCCATCCTTTAGGAGACTATGAAACTGAACGAATCGATTCTCAGGCGCGTTGCGATTGGAGTCATATCCGTAAGCGTGATAGCAACCCATGCCAATGCGTCACTGTTGCCTACTCGGCTCGGACGCCCGGGCACACCACCCGTGGAAGCTCTGATCTACTGCACCATGCCATCAACTCGCGAGCATCGCCCCGAGATGGCCATGGATGGTGACGCTAACACGAGTTTCCAAACGACCGCTGGGATGGACGATGGCGACACCTTCTTGGTATTGCTTTCGCGCCCAATCAACGTTCGCGCAATCACAGTTCAAACGGGAGACGAGGACCATAATGAATTGCTCAACGATGCGATCCTAGAAACATCTCCCGACCAGATCCATTTCAACCAAGCCGCATCGTTCGGCAAGGACGGCATCGCTTCTGGCAGTTGGAGACGCCGCTCCGTATCCGCGATCCGCATTCGAGTCAATGCCCATCGCTCCGTGCCAAAGTTGGTCATCAAAGAGATTTCGGTCCAAGGGGGAGACCTCATTTCCCATGTGCAGTACGGACCGGGTCGAGGGTTCAGCGATATCTCTCAGGCACCAGACCTTGCCAAATGGGCAGACATTGCCGAAAAACAAATGGAGTCTTTCTGGCCTGACACCGCCGCAATGCTCTACTCCTATGGACTGATCACTCCCAATATGGTCAATGTCGTCTATAAAACCGGCCCTGGCGTCACTGGGGTCGCCGCTACCGGTGGTGGGGTCATGACTGTCAACTCAAAATGGTGCCGAGCTCACCCTGAAGACACCGGGCTAACCGTTCACGAAATGGCCCACGTCGTCCAATGTATCAATGCCGCTGCCCCGGGCTGGCTGGTGGAAGGTACTGCTGATTACATTCGCTGGGTCAAGTTCGAGCCTGAGCACTTCAAGGCTCGTATCAACGTTGCCAAAGCGACCTATCATGACGCTTATCAGACCAGTGCCACATTCCTTGCCTGGTGCGTCAACCACTACGACAGCCAGCTCATCACGAAGTTCAGCGACGCCGCTCGCAAAGGCAAATATCGTAATAGTCTCTTCAAGGATTACTGTGGCAAGGACGTCGACACCCTATGGACTGAGTTCATAGAAGCATACAAAAAGGATCCGACACGCATCCTTCAGAATCCCCACGAGACGGCAATCGTCAAGAGAAAACTCCCCGAAGTTACGGCAGGAACCAGCCAGTCCGTTGACCTTTCAAGCCTCTTCAATGTGATCGGTGTTACTTCCGACCACACACGCGTAAAAGCAGACGGTGGCTTTGACGGCGAAGGCAATACATTCCCAAATCAGAACGTTCAGGAAAAGACCGTCGTGAGAAATGTCGCCTTTAATGTTGGCAAGCCAGACGCTCAAAATGTCCTTGCTTGCAGAGGGCAAGTCGTTCCGCTGCCGTCTGGAAGTCATCAATCTTTGTGGATTTTGGCTTCTTCGATTGAAGGCTCTCATCGGGATCAACCCATCACCATTCGTTACACCGATGGAACAAGCCAAGTTATTCAGCAGAGCTTTAGCGATTGGTACGTCCCAGAGGCGTTTTCAGGCGAGGTAAGAGCCATTCGGTGCGAATACCGCAACACCCCCGATGGAACCAAAGATACGAGAAATTTCTTCGTCTACGCCTACGGGTTCAATCTTGATGCGACAAAGACTCTTAAGGACGTCACGTTGCCTAACGACGACGGAATAAGGGTTCTCGCTGTCTCGACCGCTGGGTAGCGGACTAAGATGCCGCCTGTAACGCGACACGAAACTGTTCGCGGTACAGGCGAGAATAGAGCCCATCTGATTGAAGTAACTCAGCATGAGTTCCGTGCTCCGTGACCACGCCTTTCTCGAGCACAACGATAACATCGGCTTTGACAATCGTCGAGAGTCGGTGCGCAATGACAAAGCTCGTCCGACCCGCCATCAAGTTATCGAGCGCCGCTTGGAGTAAAGCTTCGGTCTGAGAATCGAGCGACGACGTTGCCTCATCCAAGATCAGAATCTTAGGGTCGGCGAGCAATGCACGAGCTATCGCCATGCGTTGCTTTTCGCCCACAGAAAGCTTGATGCCATCTTCCCCGATTTTGGTGTCGTACCCCTCAGGGAGCGCTTCGATTGCGTCATGAATGTTGGCCGCCTTCGCTGCGTCTTCAACTTCCTTGTCCGTTGCTGCCAACCGACCGTACCGAATGTTTTCACGGATGGTTGTGTTAAAAAGAATGCTTTCCTGAGCCACAACGCCAACTTGAGATCGATACGAAAGCAGTTGTGTTTCACGCAGGTCAACGTTGTCGACGGCAATATGTCCCGACGTTGGATCGTAGTGACGAAGGAGCAAACTCGCCAAAGTGGTTTTCCCGCTTCCCGAGAATCCCACCAGCGCGACCATCTGCCCCGGCTTCACACGCAAGTCGATACCTTTCAGAACCGGTTGCCCCGGCTCATATTCAAACCAAACGTTCTCGAAGTCCACTTGCCCAACGATCTGAGGCATTGCCTTGGCACCAGGAATATCCTTTACTTCGTTGAAAGTGTTCAAGGTTCGGAAGATACGATTCAGAGCCGCTTCCGCTCGAGCGATTGGGTCAAGAATGACCAGGAACCGAACAATCGGACCGTAAACATAGTTGACGGCATAAATAAGGAACATGACAAGCGTTCCCGCCTGCATCTTGCCCTGAAGGCATTGATTCCCACCGTACCAGAGCACGAGTCCTGTCGCGACTCCACAAAGAGCGTCTGCTACCGTCCACAATCCACCACCGAGGGCACCTTGCCGAACGTTGAGCCCCATCAGTTCGCGGGTGGTGCTCATGAAACTTCGCGCTTCGAATCGCTCTTGACCAAAGCTCTTGACAGTCTGGATACCGGTCAACTTCTCTTGCATCTGACCAAACATCGTGTCTCGTTTGGCTCGAATATCGTCGCTTGTGACTTGCAGAGGCTTGAAGAATCGGCGGAAGTTGAAAATATAAAGCGGCGCAATGCTCAAGCTCAGTAGAGCCATGATCGGATTAATCGTGAACAACAAGATGATCACGATCAAGAGCTGCACGATATCGCCGACCATCGTCGTCAGGTTCGCCGTGATGAGGTTCTGAACCGTGCTGGCGTCGTTGATGACGTTGCTAACAAGCTTTCCGGTCTGGTTCTTTTCAAAATAGGCCAGCGGCAAGGACTGCATATGACCTAACATTCGCTCGCGAATCTCGATGAGGAAGTTCTGTCCTAGCGTCGCCATCGCAATCGAGAGGGCATATCCCAACAATGCCTGACTGCCTGACAAACCGACGATGTAAAAGAGATAGAGCGTCGTGTTGACGTTCTCGCCTCGCTGCAGCTTGTTGACGATGTCCCCAAGCACGAATGGAGGTAAGAATCCAAAGACACTTTGGGCAACAGTGAGCGCTGAGCAAAGAAGAATGAGGCCCTTAAAGGGTTTCAGCTCAGGTATCAGTCGACGCAACGGATGGATATTCCGATCGTCGGATGTATTGTCGGTTGACTCATCCGCCACAACCATTTCGTTGTCTCAAGTTTACGCAATAATGAACGGTCAGCATACGGTGATGTTCAAACGACATAATGAATATTCACTCGAAGACGAGTTGCAACCAATAACGTGAGCCTAAGACAACATTTCGAAGATAAATTAGAAGAAATTCGTTCCGACGTCATCAGAATGGGCGGTGATGCCAATGAGATGGTACGCATGGCGGTCGACGCCACACTGAACGGCGATCTCGAACTAGCCGCCAATGTCATCAATGCGGACGACCGAGTGGACGAATACGAACGCGCTATCGTCGGAAAGACCGTTCTTGTCGTTATGCAAGAGTCGCCGGTGGCCGCGGACTTGAAATTTCTGGTGTCCACTCTCGGCGTTGTCAGTGAAATCGAAAAAGTTGGAGACGATGCGGTGAAGCTTGCTCGTCGTGCAAACAAGCTGTCCGGCCAATTTCCCGCTGAAATGAGGCTCGCACTCATGGAATTGGGTGAAGCGGCTCGTAAGTCTTTCAATTCCAGCCTTCGATTGTTCTCGGCTTACTCGTCTGATCTATCGATCGAAATCATTGAAGGAGATAAAGCAATCGATACCGCTTACTCAAGTGCGCGAAATCGAGTTTTCTCCTTGATCCAAGCCACCCCAGCGGCAACCGAGCATCTCGTCCGGACGATCGAAGCGTTTCACGCGCTCGAACACGTTGCCGATCATGCAGTAGCGATTGCCGTGAGGATGCGAATGCTTTACGACGCAGACACGTCTCATCGGTCCGACTAAAGACTGACCAGTTGAGGGTGTCCAAACTCGGACTTGAGCTGAATGCTTACTCGAGTGATGCGTCTGCGAGCCATGTTCTCGACGCGCATCATCCCAATTGGAGTCTCAACACTGTCCCCGGTTCGAGGTATGCGTTCCAATTCATTGATTACAATCGTAGCCAGAGTGTCGGTGTTTTCGCCTAGGTCGATATTGAGCCCAATCGCAGTGACGAGTTCATCAATCCGAACATCTGCTCGCGCTGAAATTCGACCGCTCGGATAAATATCAATCGGTTTGCGCTCGCTCTCCAGTCGATCTTCAAGATCGCCAAACACTTCTTCAACGACATCTTCTAACGTTACGAGGCCACTGGTACCGCCATATTCGTCCATGACGATCAGCATCTGAGTTTTCTCAACTCGCATACGCTCCAGGATTTTTGCCATGGGAAGGTTCTCTGGCACCGCGACCACCGGCCGAGCGATTTTCTCTAAACTTAAGTTAGCCGAATTGAGCTGCTTCACGATGTCGTGTAGGTAAACCACCCCGACAACCTCATCAATGTCACCTCGGCAAACAGGCATCCGGCTATACGGAATCTCAATTAGCTTCGGCATCAGTTCTTCCTGAGTCAAATCTGCATCGAGCCACTTAATGTCGATGCGATGAATCATGATGTCCTTAGCATCCAGAACATCGAGCCGAAGCGCTCGGGAAACCATATCCGCTTGCAGCTTATCGATGTTTCCCGAAACTCCGCCGGTCTGAATCAACATCAGAAGTTCGTCTTTGGGAATCGAATCATCATCGCGTTTCCGCATATTGATGCGAAGAGGCTTCAAGAGAAGATTGGCCGTCGACTGAGCCAAGATGATCAGCGGCTTCAAGACCGCGACGATAAACCTCAAGGGCGGAAACAGAAGTAGAGCCAAACGATCCGCGTGCTTCAGCGCGATATATTTCGGACAAAGTTCGCCTACGACCAAGAGAACGAAGACGACAACTAAATAAGACAGAACTCGAATCAAGCCGTTGTCAACGAAACGAAATTCACTCTCTAACCAGCCCGAAACATACGGTTCCGCGAAGCTACCAATGGCGATGCCGACCATCGTGATGCCGATCTGGGTGGCAGCGATATATGTCGACAGGTCGGCAAGTGCAGCGGCAAGTAGCTTGGCGTTCCTACTCCCCTTCTTGCCCATTGCTTCCAGGCGACTCCGGCGGGCACTTACGAGGGCATATTCTGCAGCCACGAAAAAAGCACTGCCCAGAATGAGCAATACACAAAAAAGCGGGCGCAAGGAATCCCAGACTTTAATCAGGCTTTCAGAACTCCCCATGTGGGGTTATTGTATCAGTCACCGCGGCAAGCCGGGGAAAAGCTCGTGACTCATGCTCCGAACGTCGACCTTCCATTCGCCATCCACTTTAACCATGGGAAGCTCGACGGCCTCGTCATAGGCACCGGGACGATCCGCATCCTTGATGATTCTAAATCGAACGGAGCCCAGATTGTCTCCTGATTGGCTTGCACCTTCGACATGGTAGGCAAAAGTGTAATATTTTCCAGCATGGTTCACGCACTGATCCCACTCTTTGCGGATCAGCTCGGGCGACGTACCGCTCATCATGCTCATCTTCGTTAAGGTGTCGACATCGTGTCGCTCAAGCGCGTCAAGAAAACGCGTACCCACTGAAGAGACTGACTCTTTACTAAACAAAAGGATCGCCGTGATAAACACCACGGATACTATGCTCGCCAGCATTAGAATGCTTACTCGGCCAGACTGCTTCATCGGACTCATATTTAACCTCAATCCGGACCCTATCAGAAGCCTTGAGCTCCTCTTAGGCTCGGTAATGTATCGCCAAGGATCGTCGCCGTCTTGTTGGCGTCGACTAACCAAGACTTTCCCCTCCTTACTACAACCCAAATCATTGCCCATTGAGTGCCCAAAGGATAGTCCGGTTGGGGAGGAATTGTAAAAAGAACCGCTGCTCGCACCTCATTATCAGTGCGCTCCATCTGTGCAAGCTGCATTGTGGCTCCGTATTGGTACCACTCTTTCAGCTTTTGCTTAAGAAAAACAACACTGCTAACTTGAGCATTTTCCGCGATGACCATTTTTAGCCCTTCGTCGTTGTCGTTGAGACTCAACTCATTAAAGCGGCGAATGGCACTTTCAGGGCCGTAATCTTGGAGCTGATAGAACACGCCGACGGTAAGGCAAGCCAAGAGGGTTGCCGCTAATATCGCTAACAGTCGTCGATGTCCAGTTTTCAATCAATAAAGCTTACCTATCAGTGAACTCTTTCCAAGACAATGCGTCGCTACCCACTATCACATACGGGAAGGACTGTGCCAAATTGCGCGTTTTGACGGATACTAGAGAGGCGAACTATGAGTAACTCACTGACTCGAAGAGATGTAATCAAAGGTGGCGGTATGATCGCGGTGGGCTTAGTCGCCCCAAGATGGCTTTCGAGCATTGCCCAAGCCGATGTGCTGCGCCAGGCAAAGGGTGATAAGGCAGCCAGTGACACGATCCTTGTGGTTTGCCAGTGGTCAGGTGGAAACGACGGATTGAATACCGTCATTCCTTATGCCAACAAAGCCTATTACAAATTACGCCCCATGATTGGCGTCCCAGACTCGAAAGTCCTCAAGCTCACAAACGAGATGGGCCTCAATCCTGGGCTCACCGGATTGCAGGAACTCTACCAAAAAGGAAAAGTTGCGATCATCCAAAATGTTGGGTACCCGCAACCCAACCGATCCCACTTTAAGAGCATGGAGATCTGGCAATCTGCAAGCCCAGAAAGTAAGCTGAAATACGGTTGGCTCGGTCGCCACTTCGATAATGAACTCCGGTCCCATCCTTTGAATCCAGTCGTCGCTCTCGGACTTTCCACCGAACAACCCCTCGCACTTGCTGGCCAAGACTCCAGCATTCCGTGTTTTGCAAGTCTCGCCGACCTCCGCAACATGATCGGTGACGCAGATTCGGAACGCATGCTCCGAGAAATTCAGGGCATGGATGCAGCCAACGGAACCGCCACCCGAGCCGTTCAGAATGCAAGCAAGTCGGCTCTGGATGCTGTTAGCATCCTTCAGAAACAGTTGGCAACTTACAAGTCTCAATCGACTTATGGTAACGATGCCTTCGGCAGCGGTTTCAAACAGATTGCTCAGCTCATCGCCACCTCCCCATCAACACGCGTGGTCTACTTCCAAGCAGGAGGATTCGATACTCACGCTCGTCAAGTAGAACAGCACCAGAGACTTCTGCAGAGCTTTGGAAACGCGATGAATACGTTCCAAAAAGAGATGGAAGCGATTGGCAAGGCGGACAAGGTTGTCACCCTCGTCTTCTCCGAATTCGGCCGCAGGGCTCAGGAAAATGCCAGCCTCGGAACCGATCATGGAGCAGCCGCTCCTATGTTTCTCGTAGGCAACAAAGTGAAAGGTGGACTCCACGGCCCGATCCCAGATCTTGACAATCTTAGAGAGGGTGATATCCAACACACCCAAGACTTCCGAGAAGTCTACGCCGCCACGCTGGATCATTGGATGGGAGGCGATTCTGAAACCGTCCTCGGTCAGAAGTTCTCTCCAGTCGACGTATTCACAGCTTAAATAGACCCGACCCTAACCGTGCACCTGGCCCAAAGAGTCGGCCCGGTGCACGTTTCTATTTAGATGTTATCCATCCTTCATAAGTCCGCACCAGGATTTGCTTTCAGAATCGCGTCTGACTGAGGCATCCAAATTCTTTGAATGGCTAAAACGTGCTTCGAGACAAGGGAAAGAGCTAAGACTTGGGTACGCGCAGGGCGTAAATTTCGTGAATTGCCCAAACCACAAAGGATGAGTGCTGGAATCCTCAAGACCGAACACTTCTTGAGTCTAGCGGCCAGAACTGCGATCAACATCTTGAAATCAAGGCCCGATTCCATATGATAGAGTCGGACCTGCCACTCGCAAAGCAGATAACAGTCCCAACGATAGTGAAAGGAAACAACGGACAGATGTGCAGAGAAAGCCATCCTCGTCCTATACTTTCTTGGACTGACTCAATTTCAGCCCAAACCACTCCATGAAGCCTCCCGTTCTAACCATTTCTGCCGTCGCCCTTGCCTTTACTGCCATTGGAGGTGTGGTCGCTTCTGCGCGCCAACCAACGGCTGTTAACGGCATCAAACCCGATCCATGCTGCAGTGAATATCGATTCAATATTTCGGGCAGTGTGCAGCATCGCAAGATTTCCGACGACATGAAGATTGATGTCACAGGTGCGCGGGCAGACTACAGCGAAGAGATTTACGGAAAGAGCTTTTTCATCTCTCTTCCTGGCTTACCGGATGGCAAGTATTCAGTGTCCGTATTGATGGCAGAAACCTACTACCGATCCCCAGGACAGCGTCGATTTGATATCTCGTCGGGTGGCCGAAAACTTGTCGAGAACTTAGACCTTGTCGAAATCGCGGGATATGCAAAAGGCTATGTTTTCAAAACGGAAATCAATCATGCCGCCGATTCCATCGGAGGACCGCTTTCCTTGCAATTCGATGCCCACAGCGACAACGCGACCGTCGACGCCATTGAGGTGCGTGATGTAAACGGAACCCTGGTGGCTCGGGCAACCGCAAATGACCTGGTAAGCCTCGAAGATCGTGCCGCCCAAACCATCCCCAAAGTGACATCTCCGGTCATTTACACTGATCCAAACCAAACGGTTGAGCGCCGAGTTGCCGACCTCGTGAGAAGGTTATCCCTCAAAGAGAAAGTCGAGCAACTTATGGATTCAGCTCCCCCCATTGAACGACTGGGTGTTCCTGGCTATAACTATTGGAACGAGTGCCTTCACGGTGTCGCGCGGGCAGGCCACGCGACCGTGTTTCCCCAAGCAATCGGCATGGCCTCCGCCTGGGATCCCACTTTAATGCACCAAGTCGCAGATACGATTGCGACCGAAGCCCGTGCAAAAAACAATGCCGCCAGAGCAGCAAACCCGAGAGGAACCGCGCGGTATTACGGTTTGACGTTCTGGACTCCCAATATCAACATCTTTCGTGATCCACGATGGGGACGCGGACAGGAAACATATGGAGAAGATCCATTCCTTACGTCTCGCTTGGCTGTCGGATTCATCACCGGCTTGCAAGGCGACGATCCTCGCTATGTAAAGGCAATGGCATGTGCCAAGCACTTTGCCGTTCATAGCGGCCCAGAAAGAACACGCCACGTGTTTGACGCCTTGCCAACGGAGCGAGATCTCTTTGAGACCTATCTTCCTCAGTTTGAAGCTGCCGTGCGAGAAGGTCATGTGGGTATCGTTATGTCTGCCTATAATGCGGTCAATGGGGTTCCAGCCCCCGCAAGCAAGTTCCTTCTGACCGATGTCTTACGCAAACGATGGGGCTTCAAGGGCCATGTCGTTTCGGATTGCGGGGCAATCGACGATGTCTATGCTCAACACAAATACGTCGCGACCAAAGAGCAAGCTTCAGCCCTATCCGTTAAGGCTGGTACCGACATTGAATGCGGAGGATCCTACGCTGCCCTAGTCGGCGCGGTGAATCAAAAACTCATTAAGGAATCGGAGATCGACATCGCCCTGAAGCATGTTTTGACTTCAAGGTTCCGACTCGGTTTGTTCGACCCGCAAGACAAATGTGCTTACCTGCGAATCCCAGCCACCGAGAATAACACCGCTGCGCATGGCGAGATTGCCCTCAAGACTGCACGCGAATCGATGACCCTACTCAAGAACAATGGGGTCTTGCCACTATCACGAACAAAAGTTCATCGCATCGCCTTGATCGGCCCGAACGCAGACTCCGTAGATGCTCTTGTCGGAAACTATAACGGCGATCCATCGAACCCGATTACCGTTAAGAAAGGCATTGAATCTGAGGCAGGTTCGGATATCGAAATCAACTATGTGAAAGGTTGCCCTCTTGCCACCAGGAAAGGAGTCGCTTTTCCCTCATTTGAAGACGCAATTCAAGCCGCGCAGAATGCCGATGCGGTGATTTTCGTAGGCGGCTTAGATGCTCAACTTGAAGGCGAAGAGATGCGTAGCGAATTCGAAGGTTTCGACGGCGGAGATCGCTCTCGGATTGAACTACCGAAGGTTCAAAACCAACTATTGAGAGCACTGCAAGCGACTGGCAAACCCGTGATTTTTGTCAACCTAAGCGGAAGCGCAATTGCGTTGCCATGGGAAGCAGATCACCTCTCCGCTATTTTGCAGGCTTGGTATCCCGGACAAGAAGGTGGGACCGCCGTCGCTGACGTGCTGTTTGGCAAGGCCAATCCCGCCGGGCGACTACCGGTTACGTTCTATCGTTCGACAACCGACTTGCCCTCGTTCTCTGATTATTCGATGTCGAATCGCACTTACCGGTATTTCAAAGGACAGCCTCTGTTCCCATTCGGTTTCGGCCTCAGTTACACCCATTTTGAGTACGGCAAGATTCATTGCAGTGCCCCTGAATTAAGGGAAAATGGAAAAATTAGCTTGACCGTCCCGGTTAAAAACACGGGCGATAGAGATGGGGATGAAGTCGTCCAAGTCTATGTTCGCAGACTGGATTCCACAATCGAGAACCCAATCCATAGCCTGGCTGCCTTCCAGCGGGTGTCGATTCCCAAAGGAACGAGTTCAAAGGTCACGCTTACACTGCCGGCAACCGCGCTGCATCACTGGGATCCTTCGAAGAAATCGTATATCGTCGAACCAGGCAAGTTCCTAATTGAAGTTGGCGCATCGTCCGCCGACATTCGTCAGTCGGTTCAGATGAACGTTACTCGGTAACCAAAAACTCTCACCGCACTACGGATTTTGGCGGAGGTGATCTGAAATCACCTTCGCCTTCCTCTTTATTGACTTCTTGGTTATCTTTTCAACGACCGTAGTCTCGAAAGTCAAAACCTGACCGTAGGCACTGGCTTTGATCTTGACCTTTCCGGTCTCTAGCGGATGCAAGGAGCCACCTTGGTCGATCCAAGCCGCACCCTGGGCACCCCAGATAACGTCGGAGTTTGCAACCTGATTACCATCAAGGGTTAAGTGAATATCGGTCTGGCCAGTGAGCTTGATTTGCTTGGGTACAACGATCTTCAGATCACCTTTGTAGGCAACCAACTTCGGTCCAAAAAGGAGCACGCCGTTGGATACCGGCCTTTCAGATCCGTCGCTTGGGCGATTTACGGTGACTCCCATCAGATGCATACAAGTGGAGCCCCCACCATCTAAATTGAGGGCATCGACGCATCCGAGCCGGAGCATGATCTTTGCCATTTCTTCGAGCGTAGCTCCCACGCTGATTTCTTGACGACCATCAACCGCGACCATCCAAATGTCGCCTTCAGCCGTGCGACCAATCGCTGTTCGAGGATGTCGTTTTGCGTAGAATGCCGGCCCAAAGCCTTCCGCCTCACCGTCGATGGCTATCTTGCTATCTTTTAAGAGAACCGGACCACCGCCGATCACGTTCTCGATTTTCTCCCAATCGAACCCTGTGGTTTGGATCTGGATTTTCAGCTTCTGCCCCGGTTTCATGGCCGACACCTGAGCTATCTTGTCTCCAGTAGCGATGATCAGCGCCTTTCCTTCGGGAACCTTCGTCTCTTTGGCGTCGGGAAGAACATATGCCAACGTCCCCGTGATTTCGGTGCTAGGCGACCAAATAGGACTGGTCAAATTGATAACCGCGGTGACATTGGGAACCGGACTTGTCGCCGTCCCTTCCGCGGGCGTATAAACCACCACTTGGTTGGCTCCGCAAGGCTGATTAATGGCATCGAGGTGGATGGCAGTGCCATCCTCGGGAGTGATTGTGGAAGTTGTGCTGCAGAACCCGACCGCAGACTGGTGGGGCCCCCAAGCAAAGACCGCCCGGTTCCGATTAGGCGTGTCCAACAATTCACCTTCACGAACCATGAGCCCGATTGGCGCTCCCTGGGTGAATGAGAAGAAATCGCCGTTGATACCCGCGATTGCAGATTCCTGGGACACCATTTGCGCAGGAGTCAAGCGTCCCTTCACAGTTCCCGTCTCATTGATCGTGTGGCCCGCAAGTTCGGGCATCACTTTCAAGCCTGGCGTCCCCAGGCTTAAGCGGAGGGCGTGTACGATCAAAGGCGTATCCGTGTCGACATCCATCCGATAAGTCAGACCGGGTGAAACAATTTTCTCCCACGTCTGAATCTTGGGGGCTTGGCTAAAGGCGGTCGAAGCAAGGCCGATGGCCAGAAAAATGGTTCTTAGTCGCATAGAGTCTCTAGATAAGTTAAGGTGCCGTCGTCAGCGTCGAGCCGAGCTTCAACTCCAAGTGGAATCGTAAGCATATTCTTCATGTGGCCGAATGGATAGCCGATGACCATGGGTTTGCCTAACGGGGCGAGCCTTTCAATAATGATCTCTTTCCAAGGTCGGTCGCCAATATCCTTATCCACCTTTTCGTCCGTTCGAGTCATCTCCCCGATCACGAAGCCCGATGCTTTGGCTGCAAGACCACTATGGACCAAATGGGTAAACATCGCATCGATTCGGTGAGGCATTTCATCCACATCTTCGATAAACAAGATCTTTCCTTCGACATCAACTTCGTTCGGCGTACCAACCGAGTCCATCAGGAGACACATACATCCACCAACCGTCTTGCCGGTCCCGATGCCACCAACCACCGTAGTCGCACGAGGCGCTTCCAGCGGTACCGTCAGGTCGTTGCGCAGGATTCTAGACAGGGATTCCAATACAAACGGTTGCCTCGGATAGTGGAGCGTTAACGCCATCGGAGAATGAACTGTCGGCATACCTCGCCGGTTGAGAGCCGCATGGAGCGTTGTGACATCGCTAAACCCCAACAACATCTTGTGAGATCGCACAATGCGGTCGAGGTCGAGGAATGGGAACAGGCGAACACATCCGTAACCGCCTCGAGTACACAGGACCGCATGCGTTTCCTCGTCCTCAAACGCAGCCATTAAGTCAGCCGCTCGGTCCTTATCGGTACCCGCGAGGTATCCATCAGCCTCAAGGGCATGAGGGGCGATTTTTGTGCGATAGCCCTGTCCTTCTAGCCAAGTGGTGATGAATTCAAGCTTATCTGCGGAAAGAGGCGAGGCGGGCGTGACGAGTTGGACCGTGTCGCCTTTGCGGAGTGGATGGAGCTTCATGGGGCTTAGGTATTAAAGACGGTAGTGCGTCCGCGAACGTGCCTTAAAATAGCCCACCAAAAAGGAATCGGCAGGGTTCACCACGAGGCGAACCCTGCCGATTTTGTCTTTCCGACCGAACGAGTTAGTCCGCAGGCGCGATAACGACTCGTCGGTTGGGCTCTTCACCTTCGGAGTAGGTTGAAATGCCTTCATAACCCGAAAGAGCCTTGTGCACGATTCGTCGCTCGAATGCTGGGAGTGCGTCGAGAACGGCTTCTTCTCCGCGCTCTTTAACTTGGTCTGCAATCTTGGTTGCAAGAACCGTAAGAGCATCTTCACGACGGCGACGATAGTCGTTGCCATCAAGGGTTGCCCGAACACCGTTGTCAAATCGGCGGCCTGCGATGATGTTCACGAGATACTGCATCGCGTTCAAAACTTCACCATGCTTGCCAACCAAGAAGGCTGCATCCTTGCCGTCAAGGTGAATGTTTACATAGCGACCCGCGATCTCACCAGTCTTGGCGTTAACTTGAAGGTTCGCCGCAGCCAGAAGTTCTTTAACAAGAGCCGTCAATCGCTCGCCATCCACGTCAGTAGCAACAATTTCCTTGTCGGGTTCTTCAGTCTTTTCGACTTCTGCAGCTTCTACCGGCGCCTCAACCTTTGGCTCTGCTTTCGCTCGGCCCTTTGGAGCTTTCTTTGCCACAGGCTCGACGACTGGGGCAGCAGCGGGAGCTTCTGGCTCGACTTCTACTTCGGGAGCTGGAGCAGCAGCCTTTGGCGCAGCCTTGGTCGTCTTTTTAACAGCCTTAGCCGGTGCAGGGGCGGGAGTGGGTTCGACGGCGGCTGGGGCTGACGCAACAACATCTGCTCGAATTCGAACACTGCTCTTGCCGAACAGGCCCTTTGTTTCCTCGAGCACGGTGACAGTAATGGCGTCGGTACCGACGCCGAGTTTTGTTGCGGCGGCTTTGGTGGCCTCTTGAACCGTTTTAGCCGTAATTTCAACTGATTGCATTGATGCTTGCACTTTACTTCATTCCTTCGGCCTAATGGCACTCTCGTCGCCCGTTGCGGTCAATGATATTGGATCGGGCTGAGAGTCTACTTCCGTTTCTTTGGCTTATGTTTAGCAGGTGTACCTGTTTTCGGAGCTTCCTCGATAATATCTACCGATTTTTTCACAGATCCACCACGATTTGTTAGATTATCAGTTGGAGCAGATCCACCTTTCTGTTCCTGAAGTCTTCTCTGCTCGTCCATCATCTTATCCATCATCTGCTGCCATTTGGAACTCTTCTTAGGCAAGGCTCCTCCACCGGGAGCATTTACCTTTACGAGCGCAGGCATTGGCAATCGATAAGCGCGTAGAGACTGAGCAGTTGCGAGGATGTTGGTGAATGTCCAATACAGAACAAAGCCCGCAACAACCGGGATCGCCCCCGTGAACATGAAGACCGTGAAGATAAGACTGACGCCCACACCCATCAACCGTTGCTGAGTAGCTTGAGTCGGATCAGAAACAGGTGTCAACAGCGTCGCAATGACCATCGTGATGCCGTAAATAACAATCAAGATGTAGTCTTGCTGGCCGAGGTTGGGACCGATAAAGCCGTGGGTTGATGCGCTTGTGGCAGGATTGATCCACAGGAACGTTCCCTTCACAAAGGTGAACTGGTAGCGCAACATGCACTGGTAAATCGTAAGGAACAATGGCATCTGGATCAGGGCGGGGAAACATCCCGCGAGCGGATTGATTCCGTATTCCCGATATAACTCCATCACCTTCTGCTGCTGCTGTTGCTGATCGTTCTTATATTTCTGCTTGATCTCGTTGGTCAAAGGAATCAACTGAGACATCTGCCGACTGAACATCAGCTGCTTTTGGGAAAGCGGGAAAACAATCGCACGAACACAAAGCGCGAGGAGGAATGCCGCAAAGGCATAGCTAAAACCAGGGTTCGCACCGGTCGCATGGACCAAAACTTCAATTAGCTGGTACCCAGGAATGATGCCGTAAACGTAGTCGGTCTTGTTCTTTGCCGCAAGGGTATCAACCACCGTGCTGAACATTTGATTGGTCGACCAACTGTTCCAATTGAATTTGGAAATACTTCCTTCAATGGGCGTGCCGTCCTTTTCGGCGGCTGGCTTATAAACCGTTCCGGAAGGAACCTTATAAACCTGATCTAACGCAGGCGTGCCCGCCAACTTCTTTGTAAGTGGAACGAGCGTCTGGTAGGCAGTTCGAATACGCCCAGTATCGTTTCGATACAGTCCTGCCTTGTATTGGGCATCGGCCTCAAGAATCGTTGCTTCCAGCTTCTTATCTTCAGCGACCGCTTTGGTCATCTGCTTTTTGGAAACCAAGTCGTCAAGTTTATGATCGTAATCATTAACCGTCTGAATGATCGACTGATCAAGCAGTCGAGCGTTTTGATCCGTCAGCTTGGCGTAGATCTGATCGACCGTTTGATTGTCAGCTGGCTGGTTCTTATTGCCAAACAGAAGGTTGAACCCCAGGAACACCGTGACCATGATCAGGCCGGTCTGGAGAAAATTCGACTTGGGAGTGGGTTTGCTCATTCGACGTTGTTACAAATCTTTACTGGCTGACTGCTCAGCTAAGGAACGGGATCGTGTCCGCCAGGATGAAACGGATGGCATCTAGCGATTCGCTTCATGCCCATCCAACTACCCTTCATCAATCCGTAGCGTTGCACGGCTTCAAGCGTGTACTGACTACAACTCGGTGAAAATCTACAAGTTGGAGGCATCCACGCAAATCCTCGCTGATAACAGCGAATCAAGAAGATTCCGATTCTGCGGCCCATCTTTCCCCGATTCTGATGAAAAGCGATTGAACCTCACTTTCAATCTGACTGAAAGCCTTGTCTACCGCTTCGACATGAACTACTACGACGTAGTCATACTCGCGGTTGAAGGAATCGTTGAGTTTGAGGATCGCTTCCCGGAATCTTCGCTTGAGTTTGTTTCGCTGGGGTCGGGATCCAATCTTTTTGGATACCGCAATCCCAACAAGGCCCGTTCCTGGCAACGCTATGATTCTAGCAACATCACCTTTCACTCTCTTTCCGAGAGTGAAAATCGATTCAAACCGTTGTTTAGTGGGACCCTTGATGCGAATCTTAAGCGGAAATCTTGGCGCGTCCTCGATTTCGTCGTCTCTTGAGGACATTCTGTCCGTCGGTCGTGCGCATTCGGACGCGAAATCCGTGCGTCTTGCTGCGTTTGCGGTTATTGGGTTGGAAAGTGCGCTTCATCTCAGTTCCGTGTGATCAAAAATCTTGAACGTCAAAGTGTACCTAAGATGCGAGCCCTGTAGTCACCTTCGCGAGGCAACTCGCTGCGTCAGACGTTTTAGAAGTCAAAAAAGTGTCCAAGAACTGCTTTCCTTGTTGGTCAGCAACGGATCTTGCTTGCATTTCCAAGCTTCGAGAATCGGGTTTCGGGGGCGGTTTGCTTGCTGACTTACCTAACTTCGATTGTGAATCTTCGCGGATACGAATGACGTCAAACTCGCCGCCTGATCTTCCAATGCTTTCAGCCCCGACGTATCCAAGCCCGTGATCGAGTGCAAAACGTCTGGCTTGAGGAGCGTCAGCAGGTCCAGGCTCTTTCGAACACGCCAAAGTTCAAGGAGCATTTGTTTCTTCTGTTCCAGGTTCATGGCGTCCACTTTGTTGTGAGCCTTCTTGTTCAGTCCTCCCACCATGGCTTTAATATCCTGAAAGCGCTTCGGCCACTCCTTAACGATCCTTTCGGCCGCAGGCCTCCCTTCCTCTTGAACCGTTTTCCAAGTGTCGTGAACCCAGCCCATAAATCCGCTCTCTTGCTTCTCAGGCAGCTTCTTGCCCGATTGCCCAAACACCAGCCCAAAACAGAGCAAGAGAACGAAAATAGGGAGCGCTCTTTTCATTACAAGAATTCTCGAGGATCGGTGAAGTGCCCTTTGATGGCGGTTGCCGCCGCCGTCATGGGCGATACCAAGTGCGTCCTGGAACCCGGCCCCTGACGTCCTTCATAAGGTCGATTGGAAGTCGAAGCACTTCGCTCCAACGGACGCAGAATATCTCCGTTCATTCCAAGACACATGGAACAACCCGCTTGGTGCCATTCGAATCCCGCTTCTCGGAACAAGTGGTCAAGACCTTCTTGCTCAGCAAGCCTTTTCACTTCGTGACTTCCAGGCACGACCATTGCTCTTACACCCGAAGCAACTTTCCTTCCTTTTACGATCAACGCCGCCTCTCGTAAATCCTCAATCCGAGAGTTCGTACACGAACCAATAAACACGGTGTTCACGGCTAGCTCGGACAGCGACATTCCCGGCTTGAGCCCCATGTAAGTAAGAGCCCTTTGCTCTCCCGCATCTCTCGGGTCGGGTATCCCTTCACCAATATCTACCGTCATTGCGGGCGTCGTTCCCCAAGTAACTTGAGGACTTAGTTTAGAAATATCCAACGTTTCATACCGGTCAAAAGCGGAGACTGCGTCTGTTTTCAAACCACGACTGTGCTCTACCAAGCGTTCAAACTCAGCGCCCTTCGGTGCAAACGGTCGATCCTCACTCGCAATATATTCAAGCGTGATGTCGTCAGGAGCAATCATGCCCGCTCGAGCGCCCATCTCAATCGACATGTTACAGACTGTCATGCGACCGCTCATTCCTAGTCGCTCGATTGCCGATCCGAAATACTCGACGACATAGCCTGTTCCACCACCGGCTCCTAACTTGCGGATGAGATTCAAGATGAGGTCTTTTGCACCCACGCCTACGCCGAAAATGCCGTCAATTTGGACTCCCAGAGACTTCGGCTTACTGCTTGCTCGGAGTGTTTGAGTTGCCAAGACGTGTTCCACTTCCGTCGTACCAATCCCGAATGCCAAAGCACCAAACGCGCCATGTGTGGAGGTGTGACTATCGCCGCAGACAATGGTCAGCCCCGGCAACGTGATGCCAAGCTGCGGTCCGATGACATGGACAATGCCTTGCTTCTCCGCACCATAAGGGAAAAGGGGTACTCCAAATTCCTCGCAATTTCTCGTGAGGGCCGCCAACTGCTTTCCGCTTAAGCTCGACACATCGATTGCTCGACCATCTGTCGGAACGTTGTGATCGGCGGTCGCAAAAGTAAGATCGGGGCGGCGAACCGGACGACCGTGCTCGCGCAAACCGTCAAATGCTTGAGGCGAGGTCACTTCATGTACGAGGTGCCGATCAATAAAGAGCAATGCTCCGCCGCCTGGCAAATCAGCAACCACATGCTCGTTCCAAACCTTATCGAAGAGTGTCGAAGGCATACTCCTATTCTATTCGAGTCGCAACGCCGAGGTCTGGGGGCAAGGAGCAAGAAAAAGGCCGAGAGAGGAAGTGGCCCTAACTTTTGGTTCCAAAGTGCTTCGGTTCTTTCTCCTTCCCCGAGACCAAACGCTACCGTAGCATCGGTTCGCTGCAAACCCGATTGCGGCCTTGTTTCTTAGCATTCAGGACCGCCAGGTCTGCCTTAGACACGAATTCGTAATCAAGTTGCCCTGGAAGGTGGGTGGTGAACCCGTAGCTTGCCGTTAACTTGATGCCCGCTTCGTGAGCGTCTTCAGACGAAGCTAAATTTCGCTTCAATCGCCAAATAACCGACTCGGCAATCTCCGTATCGGCTCCCCAAAGCACGATGATGAACTCATCGCCGCCCCATCGACCGACCCAATCGCCTTCTCGAATACTATCGGCGGCAACTTTTACAAAGTGCTGGAGGCATGCGTCTCCGACCGATGGGCCATAAGCGTCGTTGATCTTCTTGAACTCGTCAATATCAGCGACGATCATCGAAATCGGCATCAGTGTTCGGTCAGATCGCGCCAAGTCTTGATGAAGTCGTTCCAAACTGGCGCTTCGGTTGCTGATGCCAGTAAGCACATCGATCTGAGAGGCAACTTGAATCTCTTTCATCGATCGATCAAGCTTGACGACCGTATTTCGAGCGTTGCGCATCAACAGTCCCATGTCATCTTGGTTGTGATCGGGCAAGTCCGTGATTTCACCCTTTTCAACGTAAGAAGCCATGAACTTGGTGACTTGATCTAAAGGCTGGAGTAAGTGGCGAAGCACGATCAGTGTTGCGACCAAGAAAACCGCTGATAAGGTCACAACAGGTCCAAGCGGCATTCGGGCATTCGACGTGGCCCATATGCCGAAAGTAAGCCCTTGCAGTGCCAAGCCGATCCCTGCTACTCCAAGCAACTTGGCGGAATAGCTCATTTGGTTCGGAATCTTCTCGAGTAAAGAGTAAAGCTTCTGGGAGTTCACCGGACGTTCAACCTCATCCAGTACTTCGGTTCTTCAGGCCTAAATCTTCACCCGAATTTCACATTTTGCGAAATTCAGAACAACTTTCTACCGGCAATTTGATTGGATACGCTTTTCGACAATTGCAACCTCTCCATGTGGAAGTCAGGAAAGAAAGAAACTTAAGGGGGATTTAAGAACTCCGTCCCCAAAACGACGACTTGAGAGTCGAACCTAGGGTATAACTCTGCACCGTCTGGGGAGTTGCCCGAGTGGCCAATGGGAACAGACTGTAAATCTGTCGGCGATGCCTTCGTAGGTTCGAATCCTACACTCCCCACCATAAAACAAGCTCTATTTCCCAAAGAGCAACCGAAAAACCAAATACGCCCTCGTAGCTCAGCGGCAGAGCACTTCTTTGGTAAAGAAGAGGTCACGGGTTCGATTCTCGTCGAGGGCTCCAGTTTTTGGCTCTACGCCATTCGTGGGGGCATTGATTCCACTCGTGGTACTATCCTATTCTCTATTGGTCTAGGAACCTCAGCATCGAACCGTGCGGCCAAAGAAACCTGCTCCTAAGCCATAGCCTCTTTCCAAGCGGAGGCTCTACGCCATTCGTCGGGCAACTCTTCTTCACCCGAATACACAAAGTCGCCCGAACACTCGAAAAGGACATACAGGGACTCCTCAAATACCTGTTGTGGCGAATCACCAACGCGTACCGGAAAGCCGTCAAGGCTCTCATTCAGGAGATTAAGACTGTAGCAAGAGGATTTAGACAATTTGAAAACTTCAGAATTGCAATCCTATGCTTCCTGGGCAAAATTGGACTCCATCCACACAAAATCTCATAGAGCCGAAGACACTTGAACGCATCAACCATGCATGCTTGTTGAGCCGAACGATAGTTTAGAAGCTGCCGAGTTAACCGTAATTAGCTGAACAATTTAAACCGGGTTTGTGCGATCTAATGGTAACCCGTGCCGCATAAATTCCGGAAATTGAATTCGCGTTCGAATGACTAACGGGACAAACCTTGTCTCTAATGACTCGAAATCAATCTTCACAACAATAATTTTTGGCCCAACGTATACAATCTGTAAGTCCAACTAGGACGGAGAGTGAATGGAAAGTTCGGATCAAAGCAGAGTTGATTCTGCGCTTGTTGAAGCGGCAGAACAAAAGCGATTAGATGTCCTCTATTCGTATCACCTCCTTGATGCATCGATAGCGGATGAATATGCCAATGTCGTTGCACTAGCCGCGAACATTTTGGGAGTGCCGGACGGCTATGTCACTTTGCTTGACCATGATCGCCAGTGGATTAAAGCGGCCGTGAATCCCGATTGCATCGGGTCAGGACCGATGGAAGATTCGTTCTGCCGACATATGATCAACACTCACCAGCCAATGATTGTTGAGGACGCGAGCCTTCACGAGATTTTCAAGGCCTACGAGAACGTCTGCGGTTCTCCCTTTATTCGATTTTATGCGGGTGTTCCCCTTGAAGCTCCCGAAGGTGAAGTATTAGGAGCCCTTTGTGTCACAGACTCCAAACCCCGCCAAATTTCTGAGGAGCAGATCCGCGTACTACAAATTCTCGCAAAGCAGGTCCAGAACCAAATGGAGCTTCGCCGAACTTCAATCCGCCTCCAAGCGGCGCTTCTTGAAGCTAAAGAAGCGAGGAAATCAAGGGATCTGTTTTTTGCAAGCGTCAGCCACGACATTAGAACGCCTGCCGCTGCGATAGTGGGCGCCTCGCATATCTTGTCCCACGAAAAGTTGCCTGATAATGCACTCAAGCTTGTTGAAGGCATTGAAATTCAAGGCAAGCTCCTAACCCTCCTCATCAACAATCTCCTCGACTTAGCAAAGTTGGATGCAGGAAAATTCGAACTCGTGAAGTCAACGTTCGACCTCTCAACGCTCGTACGAGAAGTTATCGAAGGGCAGAATCCGGTCGCCAGGGGCAAGAACATCGATTTGTGTTGGAGCTACGCTCCCGAGCTAGGCACGACGGTTGTGGGAGACCCCCTACGCCTGCGTCAGATTCTTGGCAACCTCATTTCGAACGCAATCAAATTCACCAGTGAAGGTTCAGTGGTGCTGAGTGCGAGAAAGAGCGAAACTGGAATTCTGTTAACTGTTACCGACACGGGAATAGGGATTCCTGCTGACCGACTTGATGCAGTTCTACACGAATACGAGCAAGCCGATACCCACACTCAATCGAAATATGGAGGAACGGGTTTGGGTCTATCCATCGTCTCAAAGTTGACGGCACTCATGAATGGGAAGCTGACGATCGCCAGCGAAATTGGAAAAGGAAGCGCATTCGCGGTGGATCTTCCGCTAGAAGAGGTCCGACTTTCTGACCTTGATAGAGAAATAAAGCGAGCATTGATCGTTGACGACAACGAAATCAACCAGTTAGTCGCCGAATCAATTCTATCGGACCTAAAAATTCAAACTGACGTGGCAGGTTCCATTGCCAAAGCGAAAGTGCTCATTACGGAGCATCACTATGACCTCGTGCTACTTGACGAGCATCTGCCCGATGGTCGAGGAACAGATTTGGCAAAGATCATCCGCGAAAATCCCAACAACTCTCAAGTAATCGTGCTCGGCATATCGGCATCAGTTGAAGAAAGTGACGTTCAGAGCTATCACGCTGCGGGAATGAATGGTTACATGTCGAAACCCTTCACTGTCGGCCAATTACAAACTGCACTTCGATCGGCACAAGGCAATTCTGAACAGGACTAACTCACCAGCTCACAAGATCAGACAAGCGAACTTCCTTTACTGCCAGCTCCCACACTTCCTCACCCTTGAAGGCCACTGATGCAACCCATGGGTCCGGAAGTTCTGGTCGCTGAACGGTCCATATTTCTCCTGTACCAACAACCTCAAAAACGGATGCGTCAACTTGATTCAAACCTTCAAGTGCAAGTGCCAACCCTCGCCCGGTACCCTTTGCGACGGCTTCACGCACCGTCCAGTCGATGAACTCTTGTTCGGACATTTCAAGCTGAGTGAGTCGCAATCGCGACTCGATATCAAGCCCGACGTCACCGTCCTGAGATAACGCAATAGCAGCCACACCCAGGGTGCTGGAACAGCTGAAACTGGGACCGTCCTCCACATAAGGCTTGCCCGCCCGGCCTTCAAGGATGGTTGGAAAGTCTCGTTTCGCTGCAGATTTCAGACTCCAAAGCCGTAATGCCCGGCTTGCAAGGGCTCGCACACGGCGATCCGAATCTCGAAACTGGGAGGCATACGCGCGATCAACCGGCGAAACTAATGAGATCAGTTCTTTCTCCTGAAGACCTTCCGTCCCCAACCAGAAAAGATTGACTTGATCAACCAGCAAAGCTTCTCCGCTCCGAGCCTGAAATCAAGCTGACAAGCCATTCAACCGGCCCACGTTTGAATCGCCTCAGCCAAAATTCTGAAAAGCAGACCGCGAAGACTAGGTAGCCCGCCAATGTTAGAACTCCTATTCGTGTGGGCCATTCTTCGGCGGGATACCAGTGCCTCAGGGGCAACACAACCAACAGGATGTGACCTACATAGTGACTCAGCGATGTTCGCCCGATCGCGGCGTGCCAAGAAGCCAATTTGAATTTCTGGAACTTCCCTTCCCATGCCTCCAACCCAAATACAACCGCGAAGGCGACACCTCCACAAATGAAAAGGAAAGGAATTGAAGTTGGCACCCATTCAATCGCAAACACAGAGGACGCGGCAGGGTGCAACCACAACACCAGAAGCCCGGTCGCCAAGGCCAAGCTTGCAGAAACAACCAGTCCTATCGTCTTCTTTAGCTTCAGATCGACTGCCAAAATTCCCAACAGGATGAAAACAAGCCACGGCATCAAGGGATAACAACCGTCCACAAAGATCAATTTCAAAGCAGAGGAGGCGGACAAAATGGGTTCTCCACTATCGTTCCAATCGTGCGCCATCCAAGCATGCCCAACGGGACTCAAAACGGGAATCAATAGGATGAGCGCTACTGCTACGCCACCGATCATCCATTTCCCTCCCGCCCGAATGAGGGCGGCCAGTGGCAAGGCACAACCAATCGCCATCAAAACTTCCGTTGGCCAAAGAGTCAAGTGGAGGATGACGCCTAGCAGTATTAAGGCAAAAGCACGTCGGACGATAAAGATGAAGTAGGAACGCTCGAATCGACTCTCACCCATCTGAATGGCAAGTGACATGCCCACAAGCACAAAGAAAAGTGACGCCGATTTGCCTGCGAACCACTCCGATACCATGGTCACAACCCTTCCAAGGCTAGTGGTCGCTCCCTCCGTTGGCACGAGATGCTCGATCATCATCCCCATCAGCGCAAAGCCCCGAGCAAAATCGATGGCGAGGCGACGGGGAGCAGAAACGTTCATGGCTCAATCGTTTCGATTTGGCGGGAAGGGGCCCCTTGGTAGCGGCGCCCTGGAAGTAAGTGCTCATGCTTCATGATCACGCTATTCGGCTCGACCCTTGTATGCTCGCCCACTACTGCCCCGTAGAGAGGAACTGTTGCTCGTCCCAGCGTGGCTCCTTTTTTAACCACGACATGACCAATTTTGAGCACACGATCTTCGAAAGTGTGAGCCTGATAGTTGGCGGAAACCGTCGCGTCGTCTTCGATAATGATCATGTCCGGGTCGACTACCTGCGAAAACCCATCAGAAAGAACGACTCGCTTCCCGATCTTCATTCCCATTGCACGCAGGTAGGGAATGAGAAGGAGTGAGCCTTCTAACGAGTGCAGAATGGGTTCCGCCCATTCCCCCCACGCCACATATAAGAAGTCCCATCTACTGCACCAACACGACCAGAGGGGATGGATACCCTCCTTCACTTTCCCGAGCAAAGCCCATTTCAGACCCAGAACTAAACCACACAAGAATGCCGCGGTCGCAGCCCCGCTAAGGGTTGCACCCAAGACAAACGTGAGCGGCGAACGCATCCACGGAGAGAAATCTGAAAGGAAGTCCCACCAAAGATAGAAAGAGAACAAAGGGATGGCTGGAACGGTAAACCGCAACGATTCCCAAAATATTCGATTCCAAAACCGAATTGGTGTCGGTTTAAACGTAAGGTCTTCGTCAACTGGAACGATCTCACGTTTCAGTAATTCGATCGGCGGCAAACCAAACCAAGCAGTGCTTTTGGCCATCACGCAATCATCGGCAACCGTGCATACCCCTAACAGAATATTTGGCGGAAGCGATTGCCCACCAGGAATAACCGCATGGTTCCCAACAAAGCTGTACGACGAGACCGAAACGGGTCGAAGTGTACAACGACCCTCCTGAATCGAAGGTGAACCCAAGTACACGCCGTCGGCAAAGAACACATGGCTGTCGATAGAAATAAGCTCCGGCACGACGTCAATGATTGTGCTGATTTCGCAATCCCTTCCAATCGACATCCCCGCCATTCGAAGCCACACGGGCCAAAACAGAGTCCCGCTCAACCATCGCCCCGATGCTTCTACCATCATAGATTTCAAGGAAACTCGCGCAAATGCCGGTGACCTCAAGGGGATCGTTCCCGGCTCAACTTTGCCCAATAACCGACACGCCATGGCTTCTAAAACGACCATTACCGGAACGCAAGCAAGAGAGATCGCCAAACAAACTCCGAGCCAAAGGGGAAGGCTCGAAAAGGCAGAAGAACTCGATTGGACAAGGCGATAGGTCACGATAAAAGCAACCTGGAACGGTAGCATCTGAACGAAATGCACGATCGAGCGTGCACACGTTAACAGAAAGGCAAACCTAATCGGGGTCATCTCTGACTGCTCCGTTTTTCTCGGCTGAGGAGTCGCACCTGCGGGCCGCGCTGGAATACCATTCCACTTTTCCCCTTTTGGAATGATTGCCCCGGGTTCAAGCGAAGACAATGGAGTCAGCATCGAACCTTCTCCCATTTGGGAGCCTGGCCCCACCATCGCACGTGTCTCCACAACCGAGTTGGCACCGATCTGCACACTCCCAAGTACAACTTGGCCGGCTTCTAAGTCCCACACATTGAGCACTGCGTCCTGACATACCGCTACATTGTCTCCAATATCTAATAGATCCCAGCCCCCAAACAATGGAATCGAGCCTTGGTGGAAATAGACGTTCTTTCCAATCTTTGCTCCTAGGGCGCGAAGAGCCATATTAGCGAACTCAGTCCCTTCAAGGTTCCTCCAAGGAATTAGCCTAACAAACAGACGAACGATCCAATTGCGAACGAAAAAACTTCCCCAAACAGGTTCTTTTCCAGTTTTGTAAGTTCCAATCAGTAGTTGCTTAACAAGCACCGCCAATCCAATCGTCACGGGAGTCAAGAAGGCAATTCCAAATAATCCGATGAGGGGCCAAACGATCAGTAGCATCGTCCAATCTCCCAACTGATCGAACCAAGGGACGCCTTTCAACATAAACCAGGCTCCCGCAGTGGAACCAAAAACCAGTTCCATGAAAAGAACTAAGGCTTGAATGCAAGTGGCCAGGATTGGATTGCCCTTTACCGTCGGTTCCGATGAAGTTAGCGGTGTAACAGCAGCTGAAGACTTCGTCCGCTGCGCAATTCCTTCGATCGTCCGACCTTCGTAAATATCTCGAACGGTTATGGATGACGTCTCGGAATCTGTCCGTAGTAGAGTGACGATCCTCGATGCCAGCAACGAGCTTCCGCCTAGATCCGAAAAGAAGTCGTCCTTGATCGATAAAGGCTCGGTTAATCCAAAGATCTTCTGACATGCCAGAACGACACGCTTTTCAAGATCCGATTCAGGTGGGACAAATGCGGCCGAGTGATGCTCAAAATGAGGTGCGACAAACTCGAGAGCATCTCGGCGCAACTTGCCACCCACGCTTTTGGGAAGCACATCGCAAACCGTATAGGCGTCCGGAACCATGTATCTCGGAAGCCGTTCTCCTATAAACTCCCTGAGCTCTTCAAAATCAATCTCCTGCGCCGGGTTTTCCAAGACCAAATGTGCTGACAACCACTCTCGGTCGTCCTGTTTTTGTAATCGACAAGCAGTCTCCCGAACACCCTTAAACTGAGCAATGATTGCCTCGATTGCCTCAAGTTCAATTCGGTAACCCCGCAACTTAATTTGAGCGTCGATCCGACCGAAATAGCTTAGATTTCCGCTCGGCTCAAGTCGAACTAAGTCCCCCGTCCGATAGATTCGCCCGAATTCTGGATGCTCAACAAACTTCTTCTGAGTCACCTCGGAAAGATTTCGATATCCTCGCGCTAAGCCAATGCCAGCAAGGTAAAGCTCACCCATTTCTCCTGGCAAAGCTTCCCTGCCATCCTCTGCGGCTACATAGGCGGTGATTCCGTCAACCGGCTTACCAATCGTGATTTCGCCGTTTTCGACAATATCGGTCCGAACGCATGTAACCGTACATTCAGTCGGGCCATAACCGTTTACGAGTCGACGACCCGGTGCCCATGCGTTTGCCACATCCTCCGTTAACGCTTCCCCTCCGACATACAAAAGCTTGAGATTTGGAAGCGCCTCGCGCGGATTAGAACACGCCATGGTCCTCAGCAAAGTTGGCGGAGGGCACAGCACGGTGATCCGCTCATTTTGTAGCCATGCCACTAGGTCTGGCCCCAGACGAGCCGTGTCATCGTCCATGACAACCAACGTGGCCCCGGCGGCAAAAGCAAGCCAAGTTTCTTCGACCGAAGAGTCGTAACTAGCCGAGGAACCTTGTGCGATTCGATCCTGGGCCCCCAACTGAAATTCGCGCAAGTCGGAACGCACCAAGTTTGAGATGCTTCGTTCCTCGATCATGACCCCCTTGGGCAGCCCACTGGTACCCGAAGTATAAATCAGGTAGGCGAGGCGATCTTGGCGAAGATTCTCATCGGCTTGGAAGTCTTCGGTCGGGTGAATGTCATCGCTTGAAAGGACCATCTGATGGTGGTCCGCCAGAGAAACAAGCCGAGGAATATATTCGGGATCAGAAACAATTGCGATAGGAGTCGCATCCAACAAAATCCGCCGGATGACTTCATCAGGCAAAGCTGGTTCGATACAAACATAGGCAAATCCCGCCCGAAGCGCTCCTAACTGAGCAGCCCACAAATGCTCCGATGCTCGCGGTACGAGAATTGCAATAATCTGTTCGCCAACTCCAAGCTCAGTAAATCGCGATGCATAGCCGGAAGCAAGATAATCAAGCTCCTCGTAAGTAACCGTGTCGCGGTATGCCCTACCAATCCCTGGCGGAATATCTAGAGCGATCTGATGAGGATTTCTTTTTGCATTAAGCGCAAAGAGGGATGGCAGATCATGCCATTCAGCTCCAACGAACCCTAATTGCCCCTCATTGGCTTCCAGCATTTTTAAGCCAATTCCGCTTGCGCGGTTTCCATCTCCCTTAATAGGTAATCGGAAACGTTAGCACGTAGCTGTTCGCGAACCGAAGGGTCTAAATGTTTGAACCCACGGATTAATTTGCGACATTCAGGACTGCCGCAAAGACAATGAAACGGTTCGGCCATGTCCCATTCACTTGTTTCATAGTCAAACGTGATTTCATCACCCGAATGGATCGTTCGGGTCGCCACTAGCTCGCGTCCACGAATGCGAGCATTGGGTGAGCAACTATGATTCGTGTAGATCCATGGCGTAAGTGCAACACCATTCGCATCGACGCCAATGGAGTGTGGAACGAGATGCGTGTTGTGGTCTAGCTGAATCGAAAAGCGGGATGCCGTATCAATTACGTCGCCTGCAAGGTAGCAAATAGACTCGCCTGCTGTCACATCTCGATTGATGGACACAAAGTGCCCTCCCGTTCTTGTCCCCACACTCAATCTATGCATTTGAAATCTAGCAGACCGGCATCATGCGTTTAAGCTTGCTCGGAGCGACTCATTATGAACGGATTGGCAATGGTGTGTTTCACTTGAAGGAATTCGAGTGAACACTCAATCCGGAAAGATGAGAACAGGAGAACTGCTCCCATAACCAGTAGTGCGTAAGCCTGCCACGAGATCCGGAATTTAAGAGATCGAATAGCGAAGACCTTATCAATATGTTCTAATCCCCAATTTTCTAACCGCGAGTTCAAGTAATTCGAGTCATGATAAAGGAGACAGGTGCTGATAATGAAGCGAAGATCGTGGGTTCATGCTTGGGGAATTGGCGGAGCGGCTTGCTGCTTTTTCATGGGAAGCGCTTTCGCGACGCAGCGGTCGATGCTCGCGAAAGATCCGTTAAACGCAGGCCTCATTCATCGATGGCAATTCGACGGCAACTGCTTCGACTCCGTTGGCAATCTCAGCACCAAACCAGTCGGGCCAGTCGGATACACCGAGGTCGGCTCGGGGAAAGGCATAGTTTTCGACGGTTCGACAACTGGAATGGTCCTTCCGCCCGAAAAGGATATGCAGTTCCAGGCTTCGTTTTCGATCAGTGTTTGGGCAAATCTATTCGCGCGACCTTCAGCCTCTCATATGTGGTCCGCGATAATTTTTGATGGCGATGATCGCCCCGGTTTGGATCCTTATGCATTGCAAGCGGACCCTAACGGAAAGATCCAGTTCCTTATCACCGGAGCAGGTGGAGCGTCAACGCTCGATGCACCGATACCACTTAACACCTTTGTTTACCTAACGGCTACTTACAATAAGCAAACGGGCATCCAGAGTTTTTACGAGAATGGCAAGTTGGTCAACCAGGCCACAGGTGTCCCAAATCTAACTCCCGTAGTAGGGCTAGATGGAAATCAGAATCCTGGTATCGGAATCGGAACGAACAATGCCTTCCCGAAGAGCAGTTACCATTTTGGCTGGAATGGGATCCTTAGCGATCTTAGGATCTATAACCGAGCCCTAACACCTGCCGAGGCCCTGGAATTATTCCATCGCGGAGTCACTCGTCCGCTCGGCACAAAAATCAACCCGATCAACCCTTAACCAATTCCCCGCGTCCCCGCAACGATCATCGCGTCAGCGAAGCGATCAACTTCCGCGGGAGTCGTGTAGATCTGAGGAGTCACTCGAATCCCATTGAACTGAACATGTTCAATGGGAGCCGTGACGATCTGATAATTCTTTTCAAGCCAACTTGCGAGTTCGCCCGGCTTGGTGCCCACCACTTCCACCGTGCAAATGGCACAAGAATGGTCTGCATCCAGATTCGTATGAAATCGAATATTCGGAACATCAACCAGCTTTTCGGTCCAACGTGATCGCAAATACCGTAACCGCGCCGTCTTTCTCTCCGTTCCGATCATCTCATGAAATGTCAGCGCCTCAGCGATCGCGTTGTGTACCGCCGCTTGATGGGTTCCGATTTCCTCAAATTTCCGAATGTCGTTTGTCTGGGTAAGCGCAGGGGCCATGAGTGCCCAGAGGTCCGCGACCTTCTTCCGATTTACATACAGGAGCCCGGTTCCAATCGGCGCCATCAACCACTTGTGAAGGGACGTAGCGAAGTAATCGCACCCCAAATCTTTCTGCTGAAATGGAAACTGGGCAAATGCGTGAGCTCCGTCTACAACGACCGGAATTCCGTGTTTACGTCCCAGATCACAAATCTCCCGAACCGGAAAAATCTGCCCGTTCATAAATCCGACGTGGGACACCAAAATGATCTTGGTTCGAGACGTAATTCCTCTCTCAAAAGCATTAATGAGTTCGGCATGACTTTTGGGCACTGCTGGAATCTCAACCTGGACCATCTTGATCCCTTCCCTTTTCTCACGTTGCTGAATCGCAAAGATCATCCGTGGATAGTCCAAAGTGGTTGTCAGAATCTCGTCTCCCGACTCCATTGGGAGTCCAAACAGACAAGTCATCAGCGATTCACTTGCGTTTCGGGTAATCGCGATTTCCTCTGAATCTGCACCAAAAAACGCTGCGAGTCGTTTGCGCACCCCTTCGATTTCAGGGTCAAGATCGCGCCACATAAAGATGCTCGGTCCCTGATTGGCTACATCAATCTGTCTTTTAAGCGACTCGCATACAACCCTCGGTGATGGCGAACATCCTCCGTTGTTGAAGTTGATGGTGGTTGGATGGAGCGTAAACGCATTTCGAATGCCTTGCCAAAAATCCTCGTCACTGCTGTTCAATTCCGGGGCAGAAGTGGCATTCGAAATCAGTTTCTCAACTTCGTCCAAACTGGAATCCCTAAATGAAGCGGGAGTGCTAGAGTAAGAAGCGACATCGTTTGGAAATTCCATCAAGGATGGAGACGGTTTACGCAAGTTGTTGGACTCAATAACAGAATTGGCAACTGATGTTTTTGGTTTCTCACTTCAGATGTTTATCATCAGCGGGCCTGCCAAAGCACGGCAAGGAAGCACTAACTCAAAACTGGCATCACTGAGCGACTCAGATGGATCGTTCCATAATCAACGATTGGTACAGCCTCAAGGAAAGACTTACGTTCCTTTCCTGCTCGTTTAGAAGCGACGATGTGCCCCTCTTCTGATTTACGTTATACTCATCAAGTGTCTACTACTTTAAAGCAGGACCTAGCCACTCACTTTGGATTCGATGAATTTCGACCTGGCCAAGAAAAAGTAATTGGGGCCTTGCTCGACGGGAGATCTGCCCTCGCGGTCTTTCCGACCGGTGGTGGGAAATCACTTTGCTATCAACTCCCAGCTTTAAGAATTCAAGGGCTGACCGTCGTGGTATCGCCTTTGATCGCTCTGATGAAGGATCAAATCGATTTTCTCCAAAAGCGAGGAATTTCGGCCGCTCGTTTGGACTCCTCGTTAACCGCAGCCGAAGTTGTCGCCGTCAACGAGTCGATTCAGAACGGTTCTTTGAAACTCCTTTACGTCGCTCCGGAGAGGTTTAACAATGAACGATTCGTCGGAGAGATGAAACGCGCCCAGATCGGGCTCTTCGCGATCGACGAAGCCCACTGCATTTCCGAATGGGGACACAACTTTCGTCCAGATTATTTAAAGCTTGCCGAGATCGTAAAAAGCATCGGAGCGGAGCGGGTTTTGGCATTGACCGCTACTGCGACTCCTACCGTCGTGGCAGACATCTGCAACGCCTTTGAGATCCCCCAAGACGATTCGGTTGTGACGGGTTTCTATCGGCCCAACTTAACCTTGTTGACCACCCCCGTTACCGACTCTGAAAGAGACTCAATCCTTGTTACCAAAATAAAGGATCGCAAACCGGCGACAACGATCATTTACGTGACTCTTCAAAAAACCGCAGAGGCAATAGCGCAATTACTGTCCGCAAACCAGTTACCCGCTCGCGCTTATCATGCAGGAATGGATGCGGACTTGCGCAACGAGGTGCAGGAATGGTGGATGGCCGAGCCAAACGGAATTGTGGTCGCTACCATTGCGTTCGGAATGGGAATCGACAAGCGAGACGTACGCTACGTTTACCACTACAACCTGCCTAAGAGCCTCGAAAATTACTCGCAGGAAATTGGACGTGCAGGTCGGGATAATGAACCCTCCATCGTTGAAATGCTTGCCTGCCCAAGAGATATTCCCACGTTGGAGAATTTCACATACGGAGACACCCCATCAACTGAATCTATCAGAGCATTAGTTGAAGCGGTTGCGTCTTGGTCTCCTGAAGAACCGGTTCCGGTTTCTACTTACGACCTCGCGAATCGATTGGATCTCAGGGGGCTCGTTCTTAAGACTGCTTTGACCTACCTCGAACTAAACGGCACGATCCAATCTGGAACTCCTGTCTACACTGGATACGACCTCAAACCTCTACGAACGATTCCTGAACTGAGCACCGAGTTTCCGGGAGTACATGGCGAATTCGTCAAACAAATTTTTGATAGTGCAAAACGGGGTCGTATTTGGTACAGCCTCAACCCAGATGACGTGGCTCAGAAGCTTGACGTCGAACGGCGCCGCATCATTCGGGTTATCGAGGTGCTCGAACAGAAGAGCTTAATCGAAGTGAAAGCGGGAGATGTAAGAACGCCTTATTTCAGATCATCGCATAAGCTCCATGTTGACGGCATTGTGGCTGAGCTAATGGCAAAGTTCGAAAAGCGAGAACGTCAAGAAATGGAACGCTTGCAGCAGGTGATCGACCTAATTGAACTTAATAAATGCCAAGTGAACGCGTTAGTTGCTTATTTTGGTGAGTCTCGCAAGAAGCCGTGCGGACATTGTTCCTGGTGCTTATCTGGCTTACAGCAGAAACTACCGAGCGATACGCAACCTAAAATTAACGTCGACTTTTCAGATGTTCGAGCGCTTTTTGAGAATTGCCCCGAGAGTATGCAAACTCCGAAGCAC
The DNA here is from genome assembly GCA_903899015.1 of uncultured Armatimonadota bacterium. Taxonomy (GTDB): domain Bacteria; phylum Armatimonadota; class Fimbriimonadia; order Fimbriimonadales; family Fimbriimonadaceae; genus Fimbriimonas. The sequence goes on from CAIUHP010000043.1 coordinate 245,783, forward strand.
GTCGCGAAATTCCTTTGCGGCCTTACGAGCCCCGCGTTGACGAAAACGAAACTTTCGAAGCACCCTCTCTTTGGAGTCTTGGAGCACCACCGTTTTAGCGAGGTAACGGCGTGGTGCGCATCACAACTAACCGCTTAGCGTTCATTGGGAATGTCTAAATTTTGATTTGGCAATCGACGTATTTGCCGATACACTCCTAAAACGATTAGCCTATGAGAACAAAGAAGCCAAGAACGAAGATCGCGAAAGGATTGTTCACGCTTATCCTTTTATCTGGATTTGTCTTAGCGAGCCCCGCCATCTACCATTCCTTGATGCGTTCCATCTTGCAAGAACGAGTGCAAAAGGCACTGTACAACTGCAATATCCACTGCGCTTCTGACGCTCACGCAAAGGCCCTGGCTCCGCTGACCCTTGAGCAACGATCTACCGACAAATGCATGGAAAACGAATGCCCTGACTTAACCAAGGCAATGACCGAGCTAACTGAATTTGACCGGCGCTGGTAAGAGTAGGCTCGTAACTGAACATCAGCCAAGAGCCTAGTTAGGTTCAAATTAAGATTTGTGCAAGGTGATCGTAGTTTGAGACGATCCGTTCGGATTACTCAACATGACGATGAGTTGACCGTTGCCATCGAACGCAGCATAACCTGTGTTCTTGTCCGTTGTTCCATTATTAGTCACGTTCAGTGCAATGGCCCCCAAGTTGGAAACCGTGCCTTTCAGTGAATAAGTTGCTCCCCCTTCCTGAGAAGCTGATCCAGAAACTGCACCTGCAGCAGAAACCGTTAACGTGACCGTTCCTGCTCCATTTCCACTCATGAACGTTCCCGCGTAAGAACCGCTGAACATGAGAGGTTTGTTCACGTAATTCAGGGTGATCGCGATTGGGACACTCTGGTCAGTAACTAGGGAACCGAAGAGCAGGCCTGATTGCGTAAATGCAAAGGTACCCATTGCCGATCCCGTTCCTGAACCGTTCGATGCGATAAGCATTGAATTGCCTTGGCTATCGATGGAGCCAGAGAGAGTCTTCTGACTCTTACCAACAACTTGCCCGGTCACGGTCCCATCTGGACCCACGGTTGCCGAAATTCCTCCCATCGTTCCATCAGGCTGATAGAACGACCCGACATAAGATCCTGCGAACGGACTCTTTGGAACGGCGGCCAGTTTCAAGTTCGTTGTGAACGTCGCGGTACCGAGTTTGGCTTTGATAACGACGGTGGTTGCCGTCACAACCGGATGCGTACTCACGGTAAACGTGGCTGAAGTTTCGCCGCTAGGAACAGTAACATCAACCGGGACAAATGCCTTCGATGAGTTTACTGAGAGCGATACCAGCGCTCCCGAAGGACCCGCCGGCGAATTCAAGGTTACTTTTCCAGTGGCTTCTGTTCCACTTTGGACCGATGCTGGAGTGACAGAAACGCCAGTGAGGGCCGTCGGGGTGATCGTTAACGGAACGGTCATTGAACTCGCGCCAAGCTTAGCCGTGATCTTGGTCGAAGTAAGCGAAGATACGACCGTTGTCGAAACGGAGAATGAACCTGACTTCTCTCCAGCTGGAATCGACAAGCTCTCGGGCGCGATTGCAGCGGCAGAGTTGCTCTTGATCGAAACCGGGAGTCCTCCTGCTGGTGCTGCAGACTTGATGCGAACTGTGCCCGTGACGTTTGTTCCTCCTGCCACCTTACTGGCACTAAGCGCAAGTGAGTCAAGCGTAGGAGCTTTAATTGTAAGTCTTGCCGATGCTTGACTCTGGCCGATACTTGCGGCGATAACGGCAGTGGAATCTGACGAGGTAGGCGTAGTCGTAATCGGGAACGTTGCAGTTGTCTTCCCTTTCACGATGTTGACCGATTGAGGGGTAGTCGCGAAATCGCTCTGTGCACTTAAGGTCACCAAGACTCCATCAATACCTGCCTTAGGCGATATCGTCACCGTGCCGGTAGCTGTTGAACCACCGACCACTGAATTCGGATTCACCGCCACCTTTGTGACCGTCTGCCCAGATGCAACCACCGAGAGACTCACGATCGACAATAAGACTAGAAGCAAACGAGGCACCTTATCAAATAGGTGCCTGCCATTGGAATAAATACCATTTATCATATAAATCACCAGCATCAGCCTTTGGTAGAAATTCGAACACCGAGGGCCTTGTTAAATGCCTACCATCTAATATCGTATGACCCACGAGTCTGTGTGTAATGGCTCACGATATTTTCATTCAATTTGCGATAAATCCCACTCGAATGGCGACGATAGTGAAGCTCATTGAAAGAACATCGAGCCTTTATGGACCTTCTTCAAAATTCCCAATGGAGTCTCATCGTGAGCACCGCAATTGATCCTCTATCTTGGTTGGATCCGGGATTCTGGATGACCTGACCATCCAACGTTGCGGTCAAACTATCGAGGATGTGGTGCGAGTAATAAACCTCGACAGTATTCTCTCGACCGCCTTTTAATTTGCCATCCCCAAGAAGAAATCCTGCCCCACCGGCTGCCAAATAGTCGCGATGTGGAGCTGACAGTCCGTTTGTGGCAAGCGCAATTCCTACATGATCCTTTGGTGCATGCCAGTGCTTGCCTTAAACTTGAGCACCGACGCTCATCTGGTTGACGCATTCCGTATAAGCATAACTTTCGGTCTTGCCATCATCCCAGCCAAGTCGGGCAAAAACGCCCGTCTCGCCATTGTCGGCCAAAGTCTGCTCTAAATTGAGTCCAAACCCGTATTTGATGGCTCCGTCTCTTTCAGTTGCGGTCACGCTAGGAGGGTTCCCAGTCTGCTTGCCAACCGCGATGGCTTGTTCGTAACTACCCGTGTGGGACGTGTTTCGATACGCCAGGAATCGCAAGGTGGTCGAATCAATCTTTTTTCCCAAACTTCGGGGTTTATCTCTCGTTCAGCTTGATCTCCGTGATCATGCGATATGTTGGTCGCGAGGAACAGGCCATTTGGAAGGACCGGCATCTCAAAAACGCGAGTCTGGATCGTTGCGTACGATTCCAGAACAAGATTTAGGACTTCTTGACATTGAGTAATAACTCAACGAAATGTAACTCAAGGCTTCCCCGTGCTCGAAAAAATGGCCCACACTTTTGAAATAGTGTAGGCCAAAGAAGATTAGATCGATTCTAAACTACATCTTTTGAAGGGTGACTGTGGTGGTTGACTGTCCGTCAGCACTCGTTACTATCACGATTAATTGGCCCTCGGAATCAAATGCTCCAAATCCAGAGTTTTTGTCGGTTTTCCCATTGCTCGTGGCCGATAAGCTCACGACTCCGGTTGAATTCACCGCCCCCTTTAGAGTTGATGATCCTCCACTTTGCGGGGTTGCTGTCCCAGTTATTGCACCCGAAGCAGAAACAGAAATCGTCACTAAACCGGAAGAATCAGCATTGGAGAAAGTTCCCGAGTAAGTTCCTGCAAACATCAACGGCTTGTTGACATAGTTCAGAGTGATCCATACCGTCGAGTTCTGATCGGTCGTGAGAGTTCCAAAGAGAAGTCCTTTCGGAGTGTAAGCAAACATTCCCGATGCAGTGTTGATGCCGCTTGTGTTGGAAACGGTCAGATTGGTATCGCCGTTCTTATCGATCGAGCCGGAAACCGTCTTTACACTGCTGCCGGTGACTTTGCCCGAGAGAGTTCCGTCCGCTGCTATTCCAATCGTCGCACCGCCGATTGAACCATCTGGTTGAAGGAACGATCCCACATACGACCCCATAAATGGATTCTTGGGTGCAGCTGTAAGAACGAGGCTGGCTGTCAACGTTTTTCCGCCCAATTTGGCGGTGACAACAATCGTTTTCTTTGTGATGGTTGGTCTAGAAGAAACGGTGAAGGTTGCGGAGCTTTCGCCTTGGTTAATACTGACAAATGTTGGAAGGATCAGATCTTGACTTGAAGTCGCAGAGATTGGACATCCAAAGAGACCGGATGGCGCGGGACCAGAAAGTGTAATCTTTCCCGTCGCCGAACCACCGCTGGCAATTGTTGAAGGAGTGAAGGCAAACGTAGTCAGAGTTGGAGGGTTAATCGTCACCGGAATAACCGCAGAGGTATTTCCTAGAGTAACTGAGATCTTAGCGATCGTCGCCGAGCTTACAGGCGTAGTTGTGACGGAAAAAGTTCCGACTTTAGACCCCCCAGGAATTTGGAAACTTTCTGGGGCAATTGCCGACTGCGAATTACTTGTTACAATAATTGATAGGCCGGTCGCAGGAGCCGCTGATTTAATCTTCACCGTGCCCGTCAAGCTGGTTCCTCCGGTCACCTTTACTGGAGTCAGGGTAAATGAATCAAAAGCTGGGCCCTTGATGGTGAGGTTTGCCGATGCATGTGAATCCGAGAGACTAGCTGTTATCGGCACACTCATGTCCGATGGAGTTGCGCTTGTCTTAATGGCAAAAGTTGCCGAGGACTTGCCTTTTGCAATTGAAACTGACTGGGGAACCGTTGCAAAGTCACTCTGTACGCTAAGGCTTACCATCACTCCGTCGGCTCCCGCCTTCGGCGTGATGCTCACCGTCCCGGTTGACGGCATGCCTCCCGTTACTGATGCCGGAGCAACCGTCACTTTGGTGACCGTTTGGGCCGCCGAAAAGGCCGACAAACCAATGGCCATGCAAATTGCTAACAACGATCGATTCAGTCCATGGGCAACTGAACTCGCAAGTATCCCCTGTGATGCGTACTTCATAAAACTCCTAAAGGCTAACCCGAACGGAAACTGCAGAAAACATTCGCACTGCAACTTTCCTAAATTCTAAACTCACACAAAGCCTAAACTTTGTCGTAGTAGCCTGATTGTACACCGGCTTCCTCAGCACCATAAGGCTAAAGGCTTTGATAAAGAGTTGTTGGAATTGTTGGGCATGAATTAAGAGTCTAGGGTCACTACTCGCGACTAAAGAAGACGCACAACGACCGAGGTCCGCGGAGGGTACATGGAGACGACCATTAGCGTCCACTCACTCCATAACTTCTTCCGTTTGAACCCTAAACTGAGTGAGATTGGCCGCACCAAACGAAGTTGTAAGCGAAACATCGGATGCGTCTCTTCCGACCGCCATTAAGACTCTGCCAATGCGAGGAATGTTGTTGCGGGCATCAAATGTCCACCATCGACCACCTAAATAAACTTCAAACCAAGCACTGAAGTCGCCAGGAGGACGAGGAGGCACGCCGATATCTCCCAAATAACCAGTTGCATATCGAGCCGGGATGTTTAAAGCACGGCAGAAGGTTATCGCCAAATGCTGATAATCCCGACAAACACCGATTCGTTCGGTGTAGACATCGAGCGCGGTCTTGGTAGGTCGAGCATGAAGGTAAGAGAACGTGACCTTGTTATGGACCCAGTCACAAATCGCTTGAACTCTGCCCCAACCAGGCTGTATGTGTCCAAATAATTCATAAGCGGGTGCCGAAAGCCGATCGACTTCGCAGTAACGACTGTTGATGAGGAACTGTAAGACTTCGTGAGGCAGATCTTCGACCGGGTGCTCGCAAGCTGACCAATCTGCAGGATCGGGCAGACCCGAATCTTGAATCAGCGTAGAGCCCGATAGCCTGAGCGTCCCAGCTTTGGCAACCAATCGCCCCACTCGATTGCCGAATCCGTCGATGTAGTCTTCAACCGTCTCACCAGAATCAACCTGCATGACGTCGGGCTGAAGCAAGTCAGCCACTCGCGAAGGATGCACGTAAAGCATCGTCAACATCGAGATTTGATTCGGAACTTCAAACTGCATTTCATATTCGAGCCGAATCACCATGTCGTACTAGTATGAGTCAGCACAGGGCATAAAGAAAGCATAAAGATCCTTGTGGATATCTGCGCTGATTCAGCTTTAACGCATCCTTCATGAATTGCGCCTCGTATCTGGTTTCGGAGGCCGGCTTTCGATCTGGGATCAAATCGCCGAGCTCATACCATTGCTTGCAGTAAACGCACTTATCTTTACAGTCCTCATTTTAGTCGCCATTGGATTCGTCGTATATCGACTCGTAGGCCGTCCGCTGGTCCAAGCCGTCACCAAGACCTGTGATCAAATCGACCTAGAAAAGGAAGCCATAGCCAAGCAAGAGCAACTCAACAAAGAAGAAGAAGCTCGCCTAAGAGTTCTTGCCGAGCAAGAACTCGAGGCCCAATTTCCGCACTTGCACTCTGGATCGGAGTGAAATCTCAATGAAAGTATTAAGAACAAAATCGAAGCTCTCGCTTTCGATTCTCGCCATTCTTGTCCTTGGCCTTGTGGGCTGGACCTATTATCGCCTGAACCTCCAATGGGTTCCCGCTGGATATGTCGGGATCAAATTCAATGCCCGAGCGGGTGCGGATCGATCACGCGTGTACGAACCTCAAGCCTACTTTACGGGGCCATTCGAGCAGTTCTACCTCTATCCAACTCGAATTCAGAATGCGGTCTACACCCAAGATACAACAGCAGGTGAAGCGAAATCGGCTGATGGGATTCTCATCACAACCAACGACACCGCCAACACGATATTTGATGTTTCGGTCATCTATCGCATCGAAAAGCAAAACGTGTTCTTGGCGTTCGATACCTTCGGACCTATCCCCATCGAAACCATCCAATCGCAGCACATTCGTCGAGCGGTCCGAGAAGAATCGAGCGTGGTCGGTAACCAATACGACGTGTATTCGCTCATGGGGCCCAAAAGGGTGGAAGCAAGTCAGATGCTCACCGACCGATTGAAAGAGAAGCTCTCTAAGAAAGGGATCACGATCATTCAGTCGATGATCTTGAATGCTTACCCTTCGCAAGACCTCGTCACCAAAATCCACAACAACGTGAACTCCGTGACGGGAGTTCAAATTGCGACTCTTAATCAGCAGATCGCCACGATGCAAAACCAGATCAATATCGTGAACGCTCAGGCAACCCAAGAAGCCCAGCGCATCACCGGTGCAGGGACCGTTGCAAAGTCGCTTGACATCATCGACCTTGAACTTGCCGAGGAAGCGGCCAAGAGGTGGAATGGCTCACTTTCGAAAATTGAAGGTGGCAGCAATAAATCGATCATCGTCAATGGCGGAAATATTTTTGGAGGCAAATAATGAATAACTTCCGAATCAATAGGATTTTCATGGCTGCGGCCGGTTTAGTTGTAATGGGACTCGTTACCGCTGGATGCAACCCATACAAGCAAATCCCTCCTGGATCAGTTGGGGTCGTTTTCGACGCTTACTCAGGCGTTTCCAGAACCGTTTTGAAGCCGGGTGTGGTGTTCCAAGGCATCAACGATCGAGTTGTGATCTACCCCACAAGCATTCACAACGCCAGCTATGTGCGCAATTCGCATGAAGGTGAACGAATGGCGGAAGACGCCATCATTGCGACGACCGTGGAAGGTGCGCAGCTACCAATTGACCTCACCGTTGTGTGGCACGTTGATCCTGCCAACACCGTCACCGTCTTCAATAACTTTGGCACGGAAGATTTAGAAGCGATTCAAGCCGATTTTATTCGCTACATCGCTATTTACGGGGTCAACGCGGCGTCGGGCAATAAGTCGATTTTCGACATCACTTCAAAAGATCGAGCCAAATTTGGACCGGAAGTTAAAGCGATCATCACGCCCATCATGACCAATATGGGAATCACGTGTGACGATGTTTACGTTGGGGAAACCTACCCCAGCCAAGACATTGACACCCTTGTAAAAGATCGTATTTCCAAACGAAACGAGCTTCAGATTGTGACCAACAACCTTCAAAAGGCAAAGATTGAAGCAGCGACGACGGTGAACAATGCCAAAGCCGCCGCTGACATCAACCGCCTCAAAGCCCAGCAAGGCGACGAGGCTGTTGAGCTCAAGAAACGCGATATTATGCGAATTCTGATAGCCAAGTGGAATGGCGCTCCTCCAGAAATTGGAGACGGCGGCATTCCGTTTATCAATCCGAGCCTCATTAAGCCCGGACAAAACCCTGGCAAAATCAAGTAATCCAGCCCCCCTCTCATGAGCCTTATCCTTTTCGTGGGATAAGGCTCGATTTTTTCTCATTCGGTTCGGCTTCGGAAGTGAGGTTGAGTCAGGCCATAATCCATCAACTGGCTTGGCTCGAACTTCTTCTATGAAACAGCGTCGTCTCATCTATCCCCTAAATTGGGCTTTACTCTGCGTTCCCCTCTGTATTTCGAGTGCGCCTGCCGAGACTCCAAAGGTTCCATCCTTGCCTCCGGCAAGGTTCCTAAGTTCATTCACGTACGCAGACGTCAAACTCCTTTCGGATCCGTTAGCGAACCAGGCAAAGGCAGCGCGGGCGTTTTATTTAGCGCTGTCAGAAGACGACCTCCTCAACGGGTTTCGACTTCGGGCAAAATTGCCTGCGCCGGGAAAACCGATGGGTGGCTGGTATGACCCTGAGGATTTTGCGGGCGCTCACCCATTTGGGCAATTCATTTCTGCCCTCTCACGAATGTATGCGACCACAAACGACCGTCGATTCAAGCAGAAAGTGGCGAGGCTCGTTCATGGGTTCCACCAAACCATTCGGCAAGATGGGTTCTTCTATTCATCTGACAAGGCTGCTCGCGACTGGCCCTGCTATATCTACGACAAGAACTGCACGGGCATGAGAGACGCCTTCCGACTTACCGGAAACAAGGAAGCTCTCCAAGTCCTCTCAAAGATGACGGATTGGGCGTTCACTCACATGCCCCGTCGCAATGACGAGTGGTATACGCTTCCCGAGAATCTGTATAACTGTTATGACCTTACGCACGACTCTCGCTATCTCAAGATGGCCAAGGAGTACGACTACAGCACTCCTTTCTACGACAAATTCGCGGTGGGACAAAACGCGTTTTCTCCCAATCTGCACGCGTACAGCCACGTAAACACTCTCTCCTCGGCTGCGAAAGCTTTTGAAGCGACTGGCGATCCAAAGTATTTCGATGCGGTCGAAGGGGCTTGGAATTACCTGACTTCCACCCAAATGATCGCATCGGGTGGCTGGGGACCCAATGAGCGATTCGTGAACGCGGGCAAAGGAAACCTCTTAGCCGCAATCATGGGGACCGATCAAGGGTTTGAAACACTCTGCGGAACGTATGCCAACGTAAACCTTGATCGATACTTGCTTGGTTTCACCGGGAACGCTCAATATGGCGACAACATGGAAAGGGTGCTGTATAACGGTAGCCTCGCCTCACTCCCTCCTCAACCTGATGGACATACCTTTTATTATTCGGACTACCGGCCAACTACTCAGAAGGTGTTGCGTTCCGATAAATGGACCTGCTGTTCGGGAACCTACGCCGAAGTAACCGCCGACTATCCGCTGAATGTTTATTTCCATCGGGATGACCAACTCTTTGTCAACCTCTATCAAAGCTCAGAATTAACCTGGAATTTTAAGGGCCAAGCCATCCATCTTGCTCAGTCATCCACCTTTCCCGAGCAATTTGAGTCGGCACTCACGATTAATCTCGCAGGGCCGGCGAAATTTACGCTCAACCTTAGAATTCCCACATGGTGTACATCGAGTCCTTTCATCACCGTCAACGGCCGGGTACCTCGAGATGCGAAACTAGAAAACGGATTTCTTTCGATCGTGCGTGACTGGAAAAATGGAGACACCATCCAATGCACGTTTTCCGCAAAATTGAGGTTTGAGGCCATCGATTCCGAGTCTCCCGACACCGTTGCCCTAATGTATGGACCGATTCTATTAGTCCAGGTGGGTGACACGGCGAAAAGCGTTGGTCGGGACGCCTTGAATGCGAAGAATGCGTTTAAGAGAGGGCCCGAACTGGAATTTGTTTATCAAGCAGAAAATATCCACTTTCGACCTTTCTATCGTGTCAAGCAAGAAAAATATACAACCTACATGAAGCTTTAGCCGGGCACATTCAAAATGAGGTCGTCCCCTATAATCAAGGCAGTGAACCAGGCCGCATTCGCATACCGAAATGGGGAGGTATTCCGTTGAAACTGCCGCAGAAAATGCCCAAGAGCATTTGGGCCCTCGGGTTCGTGAGCATGTTCATGGATATCTCATCCGAGATGATCCATGCGCTTCTTCCGGTTTTCCTCATGACCGTGCTCGGCGCAAGTGCCACGACTGTTGGGCTCATTGAGGGAATGGGAGAAGCTACCGCATCTCTCACGAAAGTGTTTTCAGGTTGGTTCAGCGACCGGTTTGGTAATCGAAAGCAATTGGCAATTCTCGGTTACGGTCTTGGTGCGTTGTCAAAGCCGTTTTTTGCAATCGCACCTTCTACATCGTTCATATTGGGCGCGAGGTTCTTCGACCGAGTCGGAAAAGGAGTGCGTGGGGCGCCTCGCGACGCATTGGTCACGGAAATTGCCGGTGCCGATATAAGGGGCGCGGCATTTGGGCTCAGACAATCCTTGGACACGATTGGCGCATTCGTCGGTCCGTTGATTGCACTCGCGCTCATGGCCATCTATCCCAATGCATTTAGACTGGTGTTTTCTCTCGCAATCATTCCCGGCTTCATTGCGGTCGCGATTTTGGCAACCTTTGTTCACGAACCAGAAGGTAGTTCAAAGGGAAGCACGAAGGGGAATCTGATCAAGTGGTCCCAATTAAGGTCTCTCGGAACTCCTTTTTGGATCGTCGTCATGGTTGGCGGCATCATGACGCTTGCCAGATTCAGCGAAGCTTTCCTTGTCCTTCGGGCGAACGGCACCGGACTTCCGGTCGCGCTGACGCCACTTGTTTTGATCGTCATGAATATCGTTTACGGGGCAAGCGCCTACCCGATGGGAATTCTCTCAGACCGACTCGATCGTAAGCACTTACTTCTCGTCGGGTTTGGAGTCTTGGTAGTGGCCGACGTCGTTCTTGCTTCCAGCCACGGCCTACTTGTCACCGGACTTGGAGTCGTTTTATGGGGACTTCATATGGGAATGACTCAGGGCATCTTGTCTGCGTTAGTTGCCGACACCGCTCCCGCGAGTCTTAAAGGCACCGCATTTGGATTTTTCAACCTCTTTAGCGGATTAGCGCTTCTGGTAGCAAGTGTGCTTGCGGGATGGCTCTGGCAGCATTTCGGCCCTTCGGCAACCTTCCTTGCCGGAGCCGGTTTGACGATACTAGGGATCCTCGCATCCATCGCGCTGCTCTCTTCCAAACGCCCCCATACACCTTCGTTGGCTTAGCTGACTAGATGCTTGCTGAAAGGTAACCTGCAGACATGGGTCCCATTCAAACCTCGGCTCGATACCGTGAAATCGCCCGGATTCTCACGAAGAACGGGTTTGATTGGATGTGGTCTCGATGGGGAATCGGAGGGGTCCTCGGACATGCCGAACACCTTGCAGAAGGGGTCAAGCCATCGACGATTACTCAGCCGGAACGACTGAGACTTACCCTTGAAGAACTCGGAACCACTTTCATCAAGATTGGACAAGTGCTCAGCACTCGACCAGACCTTGTGCCCGCTGAATACATTGCTGAGCTCAGCAAATTGCAAGATCACGCTCCTCAGGTACGGTACGCAGACATTCGCGAAAGAATCGGAGTTGAGCTTGGTGGTCCCCCCGAAACCGTCTTCCAATCCTTTGACCCAACACCGCTTGCAGCCGCCTCGATCGCACAGGTCCATCGCGCCGTCTTACCTGATGGCACTCCCGTCGTTGTCAAGGTTCGAAAACCTGGAATCGATATTCAAATCGAACAAGATTTGGCGATTCTTGGGCATATGGCTCGTTTTCTCAGTAACAACACCGACTTAGGAAAGCGACTCGACCTTTCGGGATTGGTGGATGAATTTGCATTTACCCTTCGAAATGAGCTCGACCTCCTACGAGAAGGGCAAAACGCAGAGCGGATCGCTGCCAATTTTGATGGCGATGCCGCCATTCACGTACCCAAGATCTATTGGGAGTTCAGCTCTCATGGAGTCCTGACGTTACAGGAAATGAAAGGCTTAAAGATTGATGATCTTGAAGCTTTGAATTCGGCAGGTATTGATCGCAAGCAGTTGGCAAAGCGGTGCGCCCACATCGCTTTAAAGCAGATTCTGGATCACGGTTTCTTTCATGCCGATCCTCATCCGGGGAATTTCTTCGTTTACCCAGACGCCACCGTCGCCCTTATTGACTATGGGATGGTTGGGCGGCTGGATAGCCAACTCAAAGAGTCTCTGATTCGAATTGTTCTCGCCATTACTCATCACGACATCGATCAGATGATCGACAGTCTCCTCTCTATGGGAGCGGTAAGAGGAACGGTGAATCGCCAGATGCTCAAACGCGATCTAGACCATTTGCTGGTCAAATACGATGACGTCGCGCTGGGAGAGATTTCCGCAGGACAAGTCTTTCGCGATATCACGGTTACCGCTCAAAAGCATGGTTTAACGTTGCCAAGCGACCTGATTATGGTTGCGCGCGTAATTGCGATGGATGAAGGAATGGGAGCCAATCTGGATCCAGACTTTAATCTCATCCAATTCTCAAAACCCTATTTTATGGAGTTCTGGAAGAAAAGCCATTCGGTTAATGCGATGATGCGTCGATTTGGAGAAGGTGCTTTTGATATTGCGGACATCGGCTTGGAACTTCCCCACCGACTATTGAGGCTCATGGGAGCGATCGAGAGAGGTGAACTTCGCGTGGTAACTTCAGTGGATGCACCCGAATCGATAACAAGAGGATTTCAACAAGCAGCCAATCGAGTTGCGATCAGCATTTTGACCGCTGGTTTGGTAGTCGGGCTAAGCGTCTTGGCGGTCGTCTTTCGCCCTTCAGGAATCAGTCAAATTGTTCCGCCCGCCCTTCTTGTTATTGCGATGGGCTCCTCTGTTTGGCTTCTGATTGCGTTCTGGAAGTCATCTCGCGGTTAGGCGCTGCAATGCCTAATCGCTCGATGACTTCTGACCGATGATCTTTGCTTTTTCTCCTTTACACTCCGACAGGAAATACAGGACGGGAACGGCAATTCTGGAAAGCAAGGTGGAAGCAATTTCGCCTGCCATCAGCGCAATGGCAAGTCCTTGAAAAATAGGATCGAAAAGGATTACAAACGAGCCGACGATGACCGCGGCCGCAGTTAAGAGCATTGGTCGAAATCGTATGGCGCCTGCATCGACCACTGCCTGTTCCAGTGACGATCCTGCCCGCCTCCTAAGCTCAATAAAGTCCACCAAAATGATGGAGTTGCGAACGATGATCCCGGCTCCGGCGATGAATCCTATCATCGACGTTGCCGTAAAGAACGCACCCATCATCGCGTGAGCAGGCAAAATGCCAACCAGCGTTAAAGGGATCGGCGCCATGATCACGATCGGCGTCTTGAAATCTTGAAACCATGCGACTACCAGAATGTAGATGAGGACCAGAACCGCCGCAAAGGCGATTCCCAAATCACGGAACACTTCGTACGTAATGAACCACTCGCCATCCCATTTCAGCGTCGACTGATTGGTATCGCTCGGCAATCGAGTGGTCATGACGTTCAGCTTGACGCCTTGTGGGAGAGCGACCTTGCTGATCGCTTCGTTCATCTTCAAGATCGCATAGACAGGACTTTCCTGTCGACCCACAACATCGCCCGTAATGTAGACGACTGGCAAGAGATTCTTATGATACAAACTCTTGTCCGTCTCCACATTTTCAGCGGTGACGAGCTCGCTTAAGGGTGTTAACACCCCAGAGCCCGAACGAACTTGAAGCTGTTTCAGCTGTTCTAAACTGCTTCGCTCGGATCGATCCAGTCGAACCTTGACGGGAATATCTTCCGTTGACGCCTCGTCATGCAATAGCCCCACCTTTATCCCGCTTAATGCCATGTCTAGCGAGCGATTGACAGTGGCTTGGTTCACACCCGAAAGTGCGGCTTTAGACTTATCTACTTTGAATTGTGATGTGGCTTGATCGTCGTCCACGTACCAATCCACATCGGACACGCCTTCCGTCGAGGCAAAAACGTTCTTGATCCGCTTGGCAACATCGAGCCTTGTGGCTTGGTCAGGACCATACACTTCGGCGACAAGAGTCTCCAAAACCGGAGGGCCAGGCGGTACTTCGGCGATCTTGATCCGCGCTCCGTATCGAGCGGCAAGGTTGGTTAGGTCTTGTCTTACTCGCTTGACGATGTCATGGCTTTGAGCTTTTCGATCATTCTTGTCCGTCAAGTTGACCTGAATATCTGCTTGATAGCTCATCCCTCGCATAAAGTAATGCCGAACCAAACCGTTAAAGTTATAGGGGCTACTGGTTCCGATGTAGATTTCGTAATTGGTGACCTCTGGAATCTTCGCGCCGTAATCAGCCAAAACCCTTGAAACCGCGGCAGTTTGCTCCAAGGTGGTCCCACCAGGCATATCAACAATCACCTGGAACTCATTTTTGTTGTCGAACGGAAGCATTTTCACGGTCACTGACTTGTTTCCGACAAGTGCCATTGCGCCGACCAGCATGACCGCAACCACGAGGAAAAACACACTTCGGACCTTCCATGACCGAAGCAGAGGAGTCATGACACGTCGGTACAAACGAGTCATCGCATCTTCTGGACCATCTTCGTGACCATGCTTGCCCTGATGGCCCTTCTTCAGGATCCGGACCGCCGCCCAAGGAGTAACGATGAAGGCAATAAGTAAGGAGAAAATCATAGCAGCCGACGCGCCGACCGGAATCGGCCGCATGTACGGCCCCATGAGGCCACCAACGAATGCCATCGGAAGGATCGCTGCGATAACCGCGAACGTCGCCAGAATTGTGGGGTTTCCGACTTCGTCAACGGCGTGAATCGCGGTATGAATCACACCGTTAGACTGTGCGTCGGGCATCCGAAGATGTCGCACGATATTCTCGACCACGACAATGGCATCGTCGACGAGAATTCCGATCGAGAAGATCAGTGCGAAGAGCGTGATTCGGTTGAGGGTGAACCCATAAAGGTAGAAAACAAGCAGAGTCAACGCAAGGGTTACGGGAATCGCGGTAAGCACGACCATGGATTCCTTTCGACCAAGCGCAAGTGCGATCAAGATCGTCACCGAAACAACGGCTATCCCCATGTGGAAAAGCAGTTCGTTTGATTTCTCCGCTGAGGTCGCACCGTAGTTACGCGTCACCGTGACTTGGAGGTCGCTCGGGATGGTCGTCCCCTTGAGCGTCTCGACTTTGGCAAGGACTTCGCTCACGACGTCAACGGCGTTGACACCCTGCCGTTTGGCGACACTGATGGTTACGGCCTGTTCCAACTGCGTCGATGCGGGTTCGTTACTTGATGGCCCGTTACCGTACAGAACATAGTCCTTCGCTTCTTCTGGCCCATCTGAGACCGTCGCAACGTCGGAAATATGGATTGCTCGTCCTCCAATAGTTGAAACAACGATCGACCGGATATCGGATGCAGATTTGAAGAACTCTCCTGACTTCACGATGATTTCATCGTTTTGAGCAGAAAAAGTGCCGGACTGTGATTGCTGATTTGCCTGACTCAGGGCAGAGGCAACTTCGTCGGAAGACAATCCAAAACCAGCCAACTTTGCTCGGTCAATAACGACCGAGAGTTCCCGCTTTTGACCGCCAATGATAAGCGTTTCGCTCACATTTGGAACGCTCTTAATAGCTGTTTCAACTCGACTGGCCACCTGCCGCAACGTAAACGAGTCGAGAGTCTTACTGTGTAAAGTCAGTGCAAGAATGGGGACATCGTCAATGGAGCGAGGCTTGATGATAGGTTGGGACGCCCCGGGTGGTATCAGATCGAAATGACTTTGAAGCTTTTCCCGTAATCGCACGAAAGCTCGTTCTTGGTCTTGCCCCACTAGGAACCGAACGACAACCATCGATTGTCCGGCGCTCGAGGTGGAGTAAACATATTCCACTCCGGGGATTTCCCAGACCAGCTTCTCCATCGGAGCACTAATTCTTTGCTCAACTTCTTTGGCAGTTGCACCCGGCATCTGAACCAGGACATCGGCCATCGGAACGATGATCTGGGGCTCCTCTTCTCGCGGAGTCTTAATGACTGCAAAAGCACCCAACAGTAGCGAAGCGATTATGATGAGCGGCGTAAGCTTGCTATTGATAAATGCCGCTGCCAACCTTCCCGCTATTCCGATTTTCATGATTGACTCGCCTCGATCTTATCGCCGTCCGAAACATCGGTGACACGACCTGAGATCACCTTGTCACCTACGTTCAGCCCTGACAAGATCTCAATCTTGTCTCCAATTCGATCACCCCAAGTAATCATTCGGAGCCGAGCAATGCCTTGCTGATTGACGACAAATACATAGTGGAGCCCCTGTTTCTCCCAGGTCGCCGATTGAGGAACAAGCGTTCGAAGGGCCATGCCAGTTTGAATCTGTGCTCGACCGAACATCCCTGATTTAACGTCTGTCGACGTCGACAGGCGGAACTTGACATTGAACGTATGAGAGGCAGGGTCCCCTTGGGGCACGATTTCAACCACTTGCCCCGTCAGATCCCTCGCTCCCAAGGCATCAATTTGGATCTTGGCAGTTGTGCCGACTTTCACCGATTTCAAGATCGACTCGGGGACAACTGTTTCTAAGCGATAATCCCCTCCCTCAATTCCGAGGAGGGGGGTCCCAACTGAGGCAAGAGCGCCCGGATCCACATATCTTTGAACGACGCGTCCCGGATAGGGAGCCAGAATCTGACTATATGACAGAGCAACGCGAGCCGATTGATCAACCGCGGACGCATGCTTCACTTGCGCCTGGGCCACTTCGACCTCTTTTCTCTTTAACGCGACCGTCATCGCCGCTGCTCTTGCTTGAGCGAGTGCTGACTTAGCTTGGCGAACAGATGCTCCCGCTTGTACGACTGCTTCCTGGACGGCCCGAATCTCTTGGCTGCGAGCCCCTTCCTTCGCCATGCTCTCGCTCTCTCGTGCAATGTCAAATTGACCTTTTGCCAGATCGCATCGGTTTTGAGCAAGATCCAACTCGCGCGCCGCCAATGCTCCTTCGGCAACAAGAATCCGAGTCCTTTCCAACTCAAGGCGAGCCAACTTATAGGTCGATTCAGCCTGTGAGACCACTAGATGGCTTTGAGAGATCTCCTGCTTTCTAAGGCCAGCATTCACTTGGTCGCGTCGAGCTTCTGCAGCCGCTAATGCCGCTTGGGATTGCATCAGAGCGGACTCGGACTGCGCAATCGCGGCCCGGGTAGTTCGGTCTTCCATGACCGCAGATGTCTTGGCACTACCCTCTCCCACAACTGATGCCTGAAGATTTGCTTGGGCTACGTTGACCGCTGCTTGAAGCTCCCGATTGTCGATCGAAACTACTTCTTGCCCTTGGCGAACCAGATCTCCTTCGCGCACCGAAATGGAAACGACCCGGCCCATGGCCTTGGATGCTAATGTCGTATTGAGAAGGGCCTTGATGCTTCCGGTCACCGCATAGGTGCTTGGAATAGCGGTTGTAGATACAGTGAGAACGTCGGCTCGAACCCTGCGTTGGGCAGAGACCACAACCTTTGATTCGCTCGACTGACCACATCCGCCGACACCTAACATCAACAATGCTAGGGCCGGTGTGAACAGCAGCAAGTTGTCAAATTTCTTTACGTGGTTAGTTTTTCTCATGAATGCTTTCCAATTGAAGGTTCAGCAATCAGAGTCATGCTCCGTCAAAAAAGATTCATTTCATTTTATGAATCCTTTCGAGCTCGATTGAGCACTACTCAATAGTTAGCTCGGAGAATCACGATGAAGAAAGAAATCACACCTTTAGAATTAAAGAAACGGCTCGATACGGGCGAATCCCTCCGGATTGTCGACGTGAGGATGCCCATCGAATTTGTCATCGGACACATCCCTGGCGCAGTGAATATGCCCCTTCCAAAGATCGTTGACCAAATTCCGGGAGTGAACGCCGATGAAACGCTGATCATGGTCTGTAAAGCAGGCGGTCGGTCAGGCATGGCTTGCGAAAGAGTTGAATCCCACTATCCAAATCTTATCAATCTTGAAGGTGGAACCGACGCTTGGATCGCTTCCGGATTAAAGATCAGTCGGGGGACCAAGTAATCATGCCTGTTTCACGACAAACCCATCTCGTTGCCGCCCTCATTCTTCTCGTTGCCTTTGGCCTGGGCCACTTCCTATCGCATCGCTGGGTGTATCTCGGGCTTCTTCCTACATTTGGCCTCACGTTAGACGCTGTAACCGGAATCTGCCCCGCAACTTTGCTTTTGAATTCGATGCCCTGGAATCGAGCAAAGACCGTTTGACAGGCAAACGAAGCAATGCAAAAAGGCCGGCTACGTGATGCGAAAGCATTCAGTTTTCGTGCAGATTGAATGTCGTTCATTCTTGAAATCTTCTTGTCACGAACATGACGAAGATCATATGCAAGCTTTCATTTATGAGTTACCCTGAACGGGGACACTATGAGCGAGCGACAATTCTATATCGATCCAAGCCGATGCATCGGGTGTAATGCCTGCGTCGCGGCCTGTGCGGAATGTGAAACTCATGCCGGCGTTAGCATGATTCACCTTGAAACCATCGCTCGTGGAAACACCGTCCAAACGACACCCATTATCTGTATGCACTGCGACGAGCCTGCCTGTGCAGCAGTTTGCCCAGCCGATGCGATCAAGCGCACGCCAGATGGAGTGGTTCAGACCTCGCTCAAACCTCGATGCATTGGATGCACGAACTGCGTTTTCGCCTGTCCCTTCGGTGTTCCCAAATACGATTCGGCGATCGACCAAATGATGAAGTGCGATATGTGTTACGACCGCACGTCAATTGGGAAGAAACCGATGTGCGCAACTGTCTGCCCGTCGCAAGCGCTCTTTTTCGGCACACCGGAAGAACTTGCCGAGCAAAGACGCGGAACTGCCATTCACGAATTCAGTTTTGACGGGCACATCGTCAAGACCAAGGTTGGGTTGATGATGCCCAAGGGTTCAACTCGGTTGGAAGTCAAATCGGACGTCCTCATCCGAAAATCCGACCTTATGGAGCATGTTCGAAAATGAATACCGATCCAAACACTCAAAACGATTTCCCTGTCGACTGGGAAGAGGATCACTACGTCAGCCGTCGAGAGTTCTTTAAGTTCTTAACTCTTGCTGGCGGAGGTCTCGCGGTTGGTACCGTCGGCATTTCAACACTAGCGAACCGTCCCAAGTCAGAGTTGAGATTCCAACCGGCGCTAATCGCCTCGATCAAGGATCTGAAACCGGGGGAATCCCTATCATTTGGGTTCCCGCGAGAGAACGACATGTGCATATTGATTCGGCCAACCGAATCCGAGTTCTTCGCTTACAAGCAACGCTGCACTCACCTTTCCTGCCCGGTTGAGTGGCGCCCCGATCAAGGACGGCTTTACTGTCCCTGCCATAACGGCGCATTCGCCATCAAAACCGGCAAGGTACTTCAGGGCCCACCGCCAAGACCGCTCCCGAAAATCATGATCGAACGACGAGGAGATGAGATTTGGGCGGTCGGAATTCGCGAAGGTGAAGAGGCGTGAAACGAACGCTTCAACTTCGCCGCCAGCAAAAGTCCGTCGTGGTAGTTGGGCTCATTCTTTTTGGACTGGTGCTCTTTATCCTTCAACTCTGGCTTTTCGTAACAACCCTCGAAGAAGCGATTGCAGGGCACCATCGAGCGTCTTGGGCTACAACTGCTGCAAGCATCCTACTAGTTGGAGTTGACTATTGGATGCTGAGAGGTATCTACCGCCTCGACCGTTCTGCTTAGTTTACTAAGCAGAACCTAGCCGAGCCTAACCCACAAACGGCGTGCCATCCATGCTTGCAGCCTGGTTAAGCGAGATCAGTTTGCGCTTCTCTTGCGGCGAGAGGTTTTGGTGTGCTCCGAAATCCATCCCGACTTCTTTCATCACTTCAACTAAATCGTCGTGATGGAGCTTGGATTGATATGGGGTCTGGGTTCGAGCGCAAAGGGCTTGGGGAGCATCCGGTCGAGCACCTTCTGCCTTGTAGTAAGCCACTCCAAGTTGGGCGGGACGCTGGATAACGTGAAACAGCTTGCCGAATGGTAGATAGAGGAGCAGGAGGATGACCGTGAAGGCATGCAGGAGCGAAATAAATGAGAAGTTCGCGCCCCCCATGAGTCGGTAGCTCGCCGTCAACATCAATCCGGAAACGGAAACGGCAAACAACAAGAACAAAGGGATGAAGTCTCCAGCAAGCGTCTCAACCGCCTGAGCACCCCGATCAAAGAGGCGACGATGCATAGCGAGCCCAACGCCCACCAACAGCATCACTGCGCTGATATTCAGTCCATTGAACATGAAGAAATCAAAAATACTGTCGGGAGGGAACGCAAACTGCTTCATCCCCATGAATTCAACGACATAGTCCGTTCCGTTCTTTGCGATGCCGAACTGAACCCAACCCCAACTCAGGGGAAAGGTGATCGCAAAAGCTAAGAGGCACCCCCATGCCAAACACATGTGAGCGGTCCACCTTTGGATGCTTCGCTTCTCGATGAATTTCTGAATGACAATGTCGTCCCACAGAAGGCCGACAAGTTTCAAACCGTTTCCGAATAACCTTTTTGGATTAAGGAAGAGCCGCCAACCAGCCGAGAAATACTTCCAAGTGGCGGGACGTTGAATCCAAATGATATAGCGGTAGGTGATGGCGAAGGCGGCAAAGACGGTTGCCATTGCATAAGCAGCCAAAGCGTTATCAAATCGACTCAATCGGCCAGATCCACAATAGATGGCCATCAGGACTAATAGGCTCGCCACGATTCCGCCGGTAAGTGCCTTCGTGTGTGATTTAGGGAAAGTTTGAATAGCCATTTCTTAATCTGAGTTCCATTTAACAGTAGAGACAGGATTCATGCTTGAACTAGGCCGTGGGGTTAGGGGCTGACCTGAGATTTCGCACTTCGCGTATGGCCGTTTTCAGCAAACCCATTGCGACAAGTGCCCACACTGCAATGGCGACGTAGGCAAATACGCCCGAAATCAGTCCAAAAACCTTCACGTGGAAAGCCGCCTCCATCATCTTCGTACAAGTCGCGTACATTCCCAAGGGGAAAACCATCGACCACAGGGCCGGCGTAAACGAAAGCGGCAGTCGTGTGATCGCATGTTTCCACAGACCTAACAGGATAAGTAGTGGAATCCACCATGTCGCGAACGCCCAAAAGATAAATGTAATGCCTCCGAAGAACGGCAGAAGCGCTCCCATGTTCCCCGGGAAATGCGGCGCATCATTGATGATGCGCGTGCCCGCAAGGGTGGTAATGGATATCGCGCCCATATTGATCCAATAGGGCGGAACCAGCTGTTTGGGAGCGAGTTCAAAGAGCGTTAATCGGAAGAAGATCGCCGAAATAATGACGATGTATAACAGCGCGCCGGTGCCAAACCAAAAGGCGGTGGCTAGAGAGATCAGAGGTGAACCGTGGGCTACCTGCGATCCAAGTACCGCACAAGATTGAGTAGCCACCACTGCTAACAACCAACCACCACCTAACGCTTCTCGCCAGTCGGGTTTGTTGGCATGGGCCATGACAAAGTAAAAAACGGCGTAAGTGAGCAGGACCCAAAGTCCGACGCTAAAGCACCAAATCCCAAAGGCAAGGTCAGGCAGCTTGAGGATTCGAACCGCTTGAACACCTAACACGTTTCCCGCGGCAATCCAAGTAAAGAAGCCAAAGGCACTCCTTACATCGCTGACGTCGGCGAGAACGTTCTTCGGAAAGGCGACTAATCGCCAAAGAGTCAGTAGCCATAGAACAATGAACGAAACAAAATTCACCACCGTAAGGGCCATTCCAATCGCTTGCATTCCATGAAGACTGGCCGCCATAGAGACAATCCCAGTTGCCATGACGATGGCAAACAGTGAGGGGCTCATGTTCGCTACAAAATCGGTGAGCCGATTCAGTTTAGAGGGAGCAGGATTGTCGGAGTATTTCATTCAGGTTTGCCGCTCAACTTTCTAATTTATTGAAAGTCTAAACCTTGATTGACCGATTTACTATGACGAGAATCATATTGCGGAATATTAGCTAGGAGTAATGTATATCTATGGCGCGTCCTCCCGTTCCCGTAGAATTGATAGAGACTCAGTTTGGGCCAACACTGAATTACCTCCCCGCAGGTGGTTGGAAGGGTCGAGGAGAGCCGGAAAAGCTTATCAAAACGCATTGCTGCTTTTGCGGTCAGCAGTGCGGCATCCAACTCAAGGTGCGCGAGAACCGTGTCATCGGTTTCGAGCCTTGGGAAGAGTTTCCATTCAATAAGGGCAAGTTGTGTCCTAAGGGTGTCAAGCGTTACATGCAGGACAACCATCCCGATCGGCTACTTTCTCCCCTGAAACGAGTCGAAGGGAAAGGATTTGAACCCATCGATTGGGAAGAAGCCTATTCAACAACGATCTCCGAAATTAAGAGGGTTCAGGAGACTTACGGAAAGAATGCGGTCGCAATTCTATCGGGTGTCTCTCTCACAAACGAAAAGAGTTATCTCGTCGGCAAATTCGCCCGAGTGGCCCTTCAGACCCAAGAGCTAGACTACAACGGTCGACTCTGCATGGTAAGTGCGGGCGCAGGTAACAAGAAGGCTTTCGGCATCGACCGAGCTGCAAATTATTGGGATGATATCGTTGAAGCGGAAGTCATTCTATGCGCCGGCACCAACGTCGCAGAATGTGCTCCGATAACGACCGACTACATCTGGCGAGCCCGTGATCGAGGAGCAAAGCTGATCGTGATTGATCCGCGAGTAACCCCGATTGCGAGAACGTGCGACCTCCATCTTCCCGTGCGTCCCGGAACCGATTCGGCTCTATTCCTCGGGCTTCTTCGGGTCCTTATCGAAGAGGGCTATACCAACGACGAGTTTATCGAAGCCCATACGAGTGGATGGGAGGAAACCAAGGCGTCTGCGCTTGTCCTCTCTTTGGATGAAGTGAGCAACATCACCGGAGTCGAAGTTTCCGACATTCAGGCAGCCGCTCGCATGTGGGGAAAGGCAAAGACAAGCTTCCTGCTTCACGCCCGCGGCATTGAACACCATACGAAAGGCGTCGACAACGTCGTCTCCTGCATCAACCTCGTTTTAGCTACCGGTCGCATTGGTCGGAAAGGGTGTGGATACGGCACCATTACCGGACAAGGCAACGGTCAAGGTGGTCGCGAACACGGTCATAAATGCGACCAACTGCCTGGCAACCGAGATATTTCGAATCCGGAACACCGAGCTTACATCTCAAGTGTTTGGGGCATTCCTGAAAGTGAGATGCCGGGCAAAGGGCACACCGCGCAAGAGATCATGGACATGATTCATGCGGGAGAGATCAAAGCCCTCATCAGCATCTGCTTTAACCCCATCATTTCCCTTCCCGATTCCAATTTCACACGCGAAGCTCTCGGCAAGCTTGAGCACTACACAGCCATTGATTTCTTCCTCAGCGAGACCGCCCATCATGCAGACATCGTATTGGCGGGTTCGTTGCATGAAGAAGAAGAAGGTACAAGCACGAGCGCGGAAGGTCGAGTAATCAAGATCAATAAGGCAGTGGATCCTCCAGGAAATGCCAAGCCTGACACGGAGATCTTTCTGGAACTGGCAAAGCGCTTGGGACGGGGTCAATTCTTTCAATATTCCTGTTCAGAAGATATTTTCAATGAGCTAAGAATTGCCAGTAAGGGCGGTACGGCTGACTATTACGGCATTACCTACGATCGAGTGGTCCAAGAGTTTGGAGTCTTCTGGCCATGTCCAGAGATTGGTCACCCTGGGACGCCCCGACTCTTCGAAGACCTTCAATTTTCAACCCCAGACAAGAAGGCCCACTTCAATGCGGTCGCGCATCGGCCCTCGGCAGAGGAGCCAGATGCGGAATATCCAATTTTGCTTACTACCGGTCGGGTGGTTTCCCAGTATCTCAGCGGCACTCAAACAAGAAGGATTGGCGGTCTGGTCGACTTTTGCCCGGAGCCGTACGTCGAAATTCACCCGACTCTTGCCGCTCAATACGGAATCAAAGATCAGGACTGGATGAAGGTTGCCAGTCGACGAGGAGAAGTTACTCTCCAAGCGAAAGTTGTCACGACGATTCGTCCCGACACGATCTTCATTCCCTACCATTGGTCGGGCAAGAAAGCGGCCAATATTCTCACGAAGCGAGCCCTTGATCCGGTCAGCAAGATTCCGGAATTCAAACGCTCTTGCGTGAACATCGCGAAGGCAACTGGACCTGACACGAGCCCCATCTCAAACCCATGAAGCGACATCCCGCCCTTCAACCGTTCTCACGAGACCACAACGTTGGGCTGATATTGGCGAGGTCAATGGTGCAGGCCGCCGACAATTTTGGCCAGCGTCCGGACGTGATTCAGTCACTTACGGACGCTTGGAGACTCGAGCTGGATGACCATTTCCAAAAAGAAGAGCTTCTCCTTCTTCCCTTGTGCTCCAAAGAGTCCTCTGAGCGGATGCAATCCGAGCATGCGGAATTGCGCTCTCTCTTCGAGGATTTGATTGCCGGATCGAAGGAAGCGGATGTTTTTCGGCTCGCCGGAGAAGGTCTTGACTCTCACATTAGGTGGGAAGAGCGTGAACTCTTTTGCCAAATAGAAGCTTCCGCCTCGCCCGAACAACTCGATGAGCTCGCAAAACGAACCTGGATTCCCGAAGAAACTCGGTGGGAATCGGGCCTCGCCCCTAGGCGTGAAGAGTTGATGAAACGCATTGTTCGAACCGAGTAAGGCTCCGATTCTCAGGACGAACGGGATAGCCGACGATTTCCTAATTTATAAACCAACACAACCATGATCCTGCCCGCACTCATCCCGACAAATCTTCAATACGAAGTTAGAATTCACCCCTATGCTGAAGTTCGAGAACGACTTGAACGGCACATCAATCCAACGTTTTCTTCGACCGTGGACAAGAATCGGAGCGACCTTTACTCACGATATCGAGTAGGAGTCGACATTGAAGTTAACAGAGGTTTAACGGCAAAACTCGAATATCAGTACGCTCAAGACACATTTTGGACTCAGGCTTCCAACGG
Source organism: uncultured Armatimonadota bacterium (assembly GCA_903899015.1). Classification (GTDB taxonomy): domain Bacteria; phylum Armatimonadota; class Fimbriimonadia; order Fimbriimonadales; family Fimbriimonadaceae; genus Fimbriimonas. Next base: position 270,812 of record CAIUHP010000043.1, read on the forward strand.
AAGCACCGACGCAACCGACGTTTCCCAGGCCTATCTTCGATATTCAAATGAGCCAGGATCGGTAACCCTTGGACGCCAGAAGATCGAAATGGGCCAGCAGAGACTTATCGGATCGACCGAATGGCTAAATCTCGCTCGCTCTTTTGATGGTGGACGAGCAAGTTACGGACAATGGGAAGCCTGGAGTGGGCGTTTAGGAGTCGCTAATAACAAGCCGGAGTCAGCGCGGATGGGAGCCTTGATTCATGCTGACAAAACACTGGGTGCAACGAGTTTCATTTACAAACATGACTTAGGAAAAGCCTCGGGGATCGACGTTCAAACGATCGATCAAGTCACGACCCAAAAAATCGGTCAGACGACCATCGATGCCGAAGGAGCCGCTCAATTCGGCAGCAATAACGGTCGTGACCAAAGAGCGTGGGCCTGGCACCTTCGAGCGTCAAGTCCGATCCTTCCGCATACGCAATTCAAAGTAGAAGCCAATGCAGCCAGCGGAGGTGGAAACGCCACCACATCACGCACCTTCGACAACCTGTACCCTTCCAATCACGACCTCTACGGACTCGCTGATTTGACCGCGTGGAAGAATATGAATGACGTTGCGTTCAAGGTTGAGAACAAATCATTCAAAGGTCTCACCCTTCAATCGGAGTTCCATATCCTTACACTTCGAGATCCATCCGATGCTTGGTACGGTGCCACAGGATCCGCGAACCCTAGAACAGGCGGAACATTTATCGATCCCACTGGAAACAGCGGACGCGACCTAGGGAATGAACTCGATTTCTCTGCTTCTTATGCCATGAAGTCCGGCGGCACATTCTCGCTGGGAGTCTCCTTTTTCGACCCCGGCCGCTTTGTCCAAAATTTAAGCGGGCATTCCAACCAACTCACCTACGGTTACCTTCAGTATCAGGCTCGCTTCTAGCCGCAAGAGTCGCCCTGACCGTTCTTGGTCAGGACGACCCTATCTATCTTTCCACTAGAAGTTGATCGTTCGGGGGAAGAGGATGTTGTTTTCTTTGTGGATATGCTGATGCATATCGGCTTCGAGTTCGGCGAGGGCCTGGAGCATGGCTCGATGGGTATTGCAGGCATCCTCGGAGGGGATATATCCATCGGTCAAGTTCTTCATGGCTTCAAGCGCTTCGCCCGCGTCGTCGTGATCGGCAAGCATGACCTGAATCGGAGCCTCAAGTGCGCGACCGGTGGGTTGAGCATTTGCAGAATTTTCAAGGTTTCGAATGGCTGGGAAGAGAACCGTATCTTCCTTCGCAGTGTGACTTTCCATCTCAGAACGGAAAGCGGCGAAGACTTCTTTTAACGTAAGGAGTCTGGGATCTTTCTCGCCATGGCGGTCAGCAACTTTCTCAGTCATAACCGTCAGGCGAGGAAGGGATTCGCGCAAATAGCCGTGATGCACTTCTTGAATATGATCACAAAGTGCGGTTAGTGTTTGACTGGTCCAATCGATGAAGGGTGGGGTGAAAGAGCGGTCCGAAAGCTCAAGCTCACTTACGACTGCGGCCGGATCAAGGTTCTTTTTGGCGCACACATCTGCAAGAGCCTTCTTCCCTCCGCAACAATAATCGATACCCCATCGCTCAAAAACACGCGAGCGGGCTGGTTTCTCGGCCACAAGCTGGCCAACTGGACGATCGAGAAGTTGTGAGTTCATTAGTTTGATTTCCTGCGTTCTAAAAAATGGCGAGGCTATTGAGCCAGTTTGCGGCTCTCAACGGAATTGATCTCGATGTATTTCTTCCATTGAGCGGGAACATCGGTATCCACAAAAATGGCGTTCACAGGACACTCGGGTTCGCAAAGACCGCAATCGATGCATTCGTCGGGGTGGATGTAAACCATTTCTTCACCTTCGTAAATGCAGTCAACGGGACAGACGGTCATACACGACTTGTCTTTAACTCCGATACAGGGTTCTGTGATGACGTAAGGCAATAAATTAACTCCTTTTCACTTGAGCTGGCGCTTGGTAAATCTGAGGGCCGGTCCGTGACTCTAAGCGGCTGTCTGTGAGGCGAAAAATCTCCGCCAAATCCACCCGATTGGATTCGGTAAGTTCGGCTAAATTTGCCGATCTCAGCTCCGCAAAAAATGCGTTGAGGGCGGAGTAGAGCACTCCCTTTAGGAGACAAGCAGGCTCGATGGTGCAACCGACTCCGTCGGTGCGATTAAAGCATTGAACAAGAGCAAAATCTGGCTCAATTGCCTTAACGACATCTTCTACCGTGATCTCATCTGCCGAACGTGCGAGTTTCAACCCGCCCGAGCGCCCCCGGGCAGCCGTCACGAGGCCAGTGGCTGACAGCTTCGCGGCAATCCGCATGAGGTGAGCCTGCGATAACCCAAGCTTGTTGGTCACTTCCTGAATGGTTGCCGCTTCTCCTTGCTTGGCAGCCAAGTACATCAGGATTCGGAGCGAAAAGTCTGTCTGAGCATTTAATCTCATAATCTGAGTGGATTATACATGAGTCTTGAATTCATGTATTTATCCAAATTTGACGACTCATGACGATATTTGCTAGCAAAGTTGGTCTTCCCTGGCCGTATAGTTCTCGATAATGCTAAAGATCACTGGAACGAACGAGCCCTGGCTCAACAGATTGGACCACCTTATCTGCGAGGTCCCTGACATTGATCGGGCGATTGCGTTGTTCACGAGCTTTGGATTCCCAGTCGCTTGGCCCAAAGGTCGATTTTGGCCCCAAGGTTTGACAGCGGGAATTGCCTTGGGAGGCCTGAATTTGGAGTTCATACAACTTGACGCAGGCGCTCCCGACGAACCAGCCATTCGAACACTGGTATTTGAGCCGGTCAATCTAGACTCGGCGGTCCACCAACTTCAAAAATTGGGATTTCCGCTGCGGGTTGCTGATAAATGGGAATCGAACCCTGAATTACTGAAACTCCGAGGATTTCATGAGCGCGACTGCCAGACTCCCCAATTGATTTGCCAGAATGCGTTTCCTGAGTCAAAATCCTCCTTTGACTTTTTCATCTGTGCTTACTCTGAATTTCTCAAAATGCACCTTGTACCATCGGCGTTTCCAAATTCGCCGAAAGTCCATTCGATCACATTGGGAACTCCCAAACTGTCCGAAGATTGGGCGTTCGCGAACACAATTTGGGGCTTACCGAGTCATCCAAGCGATGTGACGATTCAGTTTGCGGAGTCCTTGCAGCACCCGAATGAGGTGGTTGAAATCGCGACTTCCCTCGGTTCTCTCGATCTCAGTCACTGGACTTCTAGATTCCGATTCACCTAGTGTGAAAAGGAGCTAGAAGGAATTTCAACTGGATCGGAGTGGCTCGGACCCGACCAAAGAAGGTGGAATCCAGCAATCAATTGCGACTCATCGAACGTTGCTATGATCTTGATTGGATGCCATCCAGCCGATAGACGGATGGTGTTTTCTCTTCTCGGATGAGAGGCATCGGCCTCCGAATCCAACAGATGGGATTCATGAATCCAGACATGGGCGGCCTTTCCACCATCAACTTTCAAGTTATAGGTCCCGGTCGTTGGAACGGATAGATAACCGGTCCATTCCAAAGTTATAGGGTTCCCTGTAGGAACCGAATAGCTTGTGCCGGCTGGAGTAGTCGCGATCCCGGACTCAATCTTCTTAAGATATCGAACATCGGGGGTCCACGGGGTTGGATCGGGATAAGCCGACCACCTCAATCCAGGATGAATACTTAGATTGGTGACGTTCGGCAAGGCAGCTGATTCATACGGTCGCTTATTGCCTTCCTGAGGAATACGCGCCGTTAGCATCAGTTCCTTCATGTGGTCGATAAGCGGTTTCATATCGGACTGACCGGACAAATCATGGTCTTCGTGGGGGTCCGATTCGACATTGTAGAGCTTCAACGGAGTCGATGAATCCTTGATTTGCGCCCGAATGCCGACGTATTTGCCCACCCTGATCGCCTGTTGTTGCCCCCAAGGATCTCCCTTGCTTCCCGATTCGGGGGAATATCCATGCCGAGAAGCAACTTGCTTGTCTTCTAACCGGTTGGTAGAGCCGAAGTACTCGAAGTACAGGAAATCTTCTTTGGGATCGATGCCTTTTCGCGTTAGGGACTTGGCTAATGAGTGTCCGTCGCTCGCGACGGGTGGAACGACACCAGCAAGTTCGGCAAAGGTTGGTAACCAATCGTATTGAATCGAAGGCCCCACTTCGGTAAAGCCTTGTCTGATCTTTTTCGGCCACCAGGCAATCGTGGGCTCCCGCATTCCACCTTCAAAAAGGTCGCGCTTAAATCCATCAAGGATGCCCCAGGAGATCAGTTGCGGGGCATGCAGACCATCGTCATAAGCGGGGCCGTTATCGCTCGTAAAAACAATCAAGGTGTTCTTATCAATCTTCAGATCCCGAAGTGTTTGGACTAGGTCGCCAACCCCTTGGTCGATTCTCTTGACCATGGTCGCGTAGTGTTGCATCTGCCAAGTCCAGGGGTGCTCTGGAGAACTCGGGTTGTTGTTCTCTCGATATGTCGCCTTCTCAAACTCAGGATAAATCCATTTATTCTTGAATTCAGGATGGGTGCGAAGTGGAATCTGAACTCCTCCGGTTAGCCCTCCACCCGCTGGATAAGGTGAATCTGGAATATCGAACGCTTCGTGAGGCGCGATGTAGCCTAAGTACATGAAGAACGGTTGCTGAGGATGTTCCCGAGTCTGATGGATGATCCACTGCTTGGCTTTGGCTGTGTAGAGATCAGTTGAGTAACAGTCCTTAACGGATTCGGTTATATCGGTGTAGCCATCGAACAAAGGATGCTTCGAGTCTGGATAATGCACGTGGCCATCGTTGTGTCGATAGAGCCCGTACCAGGCATCGAAACCTCGTTTCATGGGATGGGCTGGAAAATGATCCTCGATAGATCCGCCAAGCCCCCATTTCCCAATCGCAAGTGTTCGGTATCCCGCGAACTTTAGCACCGATGCCATCGTGTTGGTCTCGGGGATTTCCCGATCAAATTGCTGGTCGCGAACGGGCACATGTCCGGTACTCAGACCCAACAGCAACGACGCTCGGCTCGGCGCGCATACGGGCGCTCCGGAATAATGATGTGTTAATCGGGTCCCTTGCTTAGCCAAGAGATCCAAGTTAGGAGTTGTGAAGTGTGTCTGCCCAAAACTCCCAAGGTCGCCATAGCCCAAATCGTCGCAAAGAATGAACAGGATGTTCGGACGAGTCGGTCGGACCTTATGATCTGGTGACGAACCATACGCCAAAAATGGCAAAGCGGTCAGTAAAAACAAGCCTAGGCGACGCTTCATGGATCGTTCCCATTCTCTCATATTTTCAATCGGAGCGTGGCAAGGCTACTTGTTTCCTTAGCCTGATGAGGAGCGTTGAAAACTTATTCGATCGGACTTGAATCAAATTCTCATGACGGGACCTTTTCAAGCGTGATGGCTCGTAAATCCATCAAACTATTAAGCGACCGGTATGCATATTCCTCTTCTCACAACTTCGATCAAGCTGGCTGCGCTTGCCTTGATTTCGATCAGTTCGGTCGCCTGCAGCCATCGAACTCCGGTCAAGCCACCTAAATCCAAATCGATCGTTTCGAACGAGGCATACATCCCTTCGTTGGCGCTTCTTCGCCGAGGAAATCAAGAACTTAAAGAAGTCGCTCTTACGATCGATGATGGCCCCCACGACAAATGGGCTCCGACAATTTTAAAGGCGCTCCGCGACAATCACGTTCATGCAACGTTCTTCGTGGTCGGAAAGAAGGTCAAGGAACACCCAGAATTAGTCAAGCAAATGCTTGCCGACGGCAATGAAGTCGGAAACCACTCGATGAACCACCCGAGGCTAGACTCCATTAGTTTGGCAAAAGTAAAGGATGAGATCGTCGAGTGTCACAAGACAGTATTTCAGGAAACCGGTTATCGTATGAAGCTCTTGCGTCCACCGGGATTGAGATACACGGAAGACATCCTGAAGCTTGGAAAATCTCTTGGGTACACGACAGTGGAAGAAAATATCGCGGTGGGCGATTTTATCGTCGTTGGTGATCACACATGGTACGAGAACAATCCGGGATTCCCTGCCCACGTGGCTAAGGTTCGTTTTAATGTTTTCAAGCAATTGAAGAACGGAGCCATCATCGTTATTCACGATATGCCTGCCACCGCTGCTGCCTTAGACAGCATCCTGAAAGGGATTGCCGAGCGAGGATACAAGGTTGTGACCGCCTCCGAAATGCTTGCCCACCTTAAGAACTCGCCAGTTAAGGTTGGCCCCTAACGGTCACTTCCAACTTGACCACTGTGTTATAATCCTATCGTTATGTCACGTACGCACCAAAATCTTAATGCTATGAATTCGACCGATCGATGCTCGACCGTGCGATTTTGGTGGTTTTTTACTTCCTCGACCTAACGCCGGGAACCACCTTTACTGACTAACAAAAGGGCTCTCCCGACGACCGGGAGAGCCCTTCTTCTTTTGCATTTGGAGCATCGATCATGTCCGCCATCTTGAACCTCACAACTACTGAATACAATCTATCCGCCGTTCTCGACAACCAAATGTCCGCAGTGACAAGGCTTATTGAGGAACTGGAGACCTCTGGTATCCAAATCATTACTTGGAACTTAGCTTCGTGCGATCAGCCCAATGCCCTCCGACTTACGATGCGCCTTTCGGGAGATCCTGAAATCGTGAATCGTGCCCTCTTGCATTGTAAGGAACTTCAAGACTGCGAGTTCTGTGAAGTATCGGATGCCATTCATCTCGAACTAGCCCTTGTCAGCGTCGTTGCCAGTGGAACGATTCAGGATGAGGCGGCGAGCCTGATCGCAAGTCGTGGCGGACGTTTACTAGGACTCGGGCCAGACGGATTCACCGCTCAGATTTCAGAAAAGCCTGAAGCAATCGAGACGACAATTGCGCTCCTTCAAGCGATTGCGCCCACCGAAGCCACCCGTTCGGGACAAGTATTCGTCCGCCGTTCATGACCATAAAACTGACGACACGATAGCCTCTGACGCATAGGTAGACTCGGTTTGCAGAGGTTCTAAAATGGCACGAAACTGTCCAAATTGCGCATCGGCGATGCAAGTCGAAACAATTCACGGAATTGGCGTGGATGTGTGTCTCGATTGTGGAGGGCTGTGGTTTGACTCCGACGAGTTACGAATTCTATTCGCGCAACCAGCAGATACCATGGATGAGTTGCAACACCTGAATCAGACCTCGGTTAGCCAAAGCAAGGGCGGAGTTTCTAAAATGCTTTGTCCCGACTGCGAGGTGTTGCTCGACGAGTATCACTATATGTACAACTCGCCTCTCATCATTAAGTCTTGCTCGCATTGCGGAGGATTCTTCGTGACCGAAGGAGAACTCGCTCAGATGCGCGAATGGCGCGAAATGTCTCATTCTCAACTCACTCATAAAGAGCAAGCGGCTGCGCTCATGGCCGAGGCGGTTGCTGAGCATGAGAACTTCCTCCACCGACAGCGAATTTTCCGTGACTTTTTCAAAGTGCTTCGAATTCACCAACCAGGTTTCTTCGGAATGTAAAAGAACACTTCCCTTACGATTTGGATTAACTTTCGATCACGATTCACGTAGAATCTGCCATGCAATTTCAACGGTCCAGCTTTCGGTTCTCGGGTGCTTTGCTTGCCTCAGGAATATTCGCAGTAGCATGCGGGCAACAAGGTTCTGCGGGTGTTTTCAAGGGCGAGGTACCGATGATCGAACCTCCCGTCCCTAAAAACCCGGCCGCTCACGGCGAGCTTGGCCCGGGTGTCCCATCGGGATTCTGGGTACGCCCAGGTTTCAAAGTCACCGTCGTTGTCGATCGAATCAATAACGCACGTTTCATGGCATTCGATGATAAGGGGCGACTCTACGTGAGCCGCCCCGACAATGGCGACGTCAAAACTTATCTTCCTGGACCAGACGGAACCTATGTTCCTAGTTCCACATTCATTTCCAACCGGTTTCAAATACAGCAGATGCAATTCGTGAAGGGCTGGATGTGGTTCGCCACATCACAAGGAGTTTTCAAAGCTCACGTTAGCCCCGATGGCAAAGCAACGGACCTACAAGACGTTTTGCCTCAAGGAACCCTTCCGGGTTCGAGCGGACACTGGTGGCGCTCACTGTTTGTGGCGAACGATGGTTTCTACACGAGCGTCGGTGACTCAGGGAATATTTCCGACCTCACAAAAACCGAACGCGAAAAGATTTGGAAGTACTCCTTAGACGGTAAGAAACGCGAGCTATGGTGCTCTGGCATTCGCAACACCGAGAAGTTGGCTTATCGTCCCGGCACAACTGAACTTTGGGGAGGAGATCAGGGCAGCGATTGGTACGGCAAGAACATTGGTGATCGAGATGGTCAACAGCCGATTACGGATTTCAACCCGCCGGACGAGATCAACCACTACATCAAAGACGGATTCTACGGTCACCCCTTTGTGGTCGGGTTCCGAACTCCGAGACCCGAGTATTACAGCCGTCCCGACATTATCAATCTTGCGAGTAAGACAATTGTCCCAGAGTTGGGTCTTCCCGCCCACTGCGCGATTGATGGCTGGTGCTGGATCACAAGCTCCAAGCAGTTGCCAAGCGACTATGTTGGAGATATGTTCGTGGGTCTGCATGGATCATGGAATCGATCGCGACGGTCGGGCTATAAGGTTGATCGCATCACTTTTGATAAAGTGACTGGTCGACCTTACGGCGAGCAGACAATTGTTTCGACGATGGATAATAACGAGCAGGTCTACGCTCGGCCGGTTGACTGTGTTCAAGCGCCAGACGGATCTGTGCTCTTTACTTCTGACGCTGCTGACGGTGGCAGAGTCTATCGGATCAGTTACGTCGGCAAGTAATTTAACTTGGGCGCAGCAACTCTTGCATGCTGCGCCCAACTCACTAGGTCAGCAAATGTAAGAGCAACCAATTGCCGCAAAAAAGCGATATTATGGGACCATGATATTGCGGCGATGCTTAAGATTAACAAAGTCCCTTGCCTTGGTCTTGTCCTTAGGATCGGTTATTTCTGGTAGCTATGCCAGCGAACATGGAGCGATTCGAGCATTCGAGTCCGCAAAACGTACTGATCCCGAGCTGATGCTTTTCTTCAAGCAGATGCCGAAGGGCGGAGATTTGCATGTCCACGTATCTGGCGCGGTCTACAGCGACTATATGCTGGATTCGGCAATCGCAAAGGGGCTCTACTTTGACCCTGCGACATCGCAATTTGGAACGGACTCTACCAAGATTCCTGCCGCCCAACTTCTCAAGAACAATGCCCTTCTATACCAATTCATGGATGCCGCGAGCATGCGTGGTTGGATGGGCGGCGGTCAATCGGGCCATGACCATTTCTTTGCCACCTTTGGCATTTTCGGCAATGCGCTCGGTGCTCGGAATCGCCTGAACCAACTTGCAGAAGTGGTGGGGCGAGCAAAAGCTCAACACGAGGTCTATATGGAATTGATGGCGAGTGTCACACCATCAGACGCAAACGATGCCTACTTTGCCGACCTACCGAATAGCTCGAACATGGTCGCGGCACTCGCAACACTCCGTCCCAAGCTTGAAAAGCTGCTCCAGGCTTCGAAGCCCTACCTGGATGAACAAGAAAAGGTCGGTCCGCTCATTGGCCAGAAATCGCTCACGGGACTTGATAACCCAATTGCAGTGCGATACATTTGGTCCTGCAATCGCCTGAGTTCACCTGACACCTTTTTTGCTCAAGCCGCCGCAGGCATCTATTTAGCCGCGCACGAACATCGGATTGTCGCCATGAATATGGTGGTGACCTGTTCCCCTTAGGATGACCCACATGGAGTGTGAATTCCGTCTGGAATCACATCGATGAGAAAAGGCAAGCGTTACACAGAGGACGAGATCCTCAAAGTGCTCAAGGAAATCGAGGCTGGCGG
>CAIUHP010000044.1 GCA_903899015.1 uncultured Armatimonadota bacterium
GAATTCAATGAGCTGAGAGAGCGATTCGAGAAGCTTGGCAAGCCGATGTTCCCCGTTTCTGGTTTCACCGGACAGGGCTTGCCTGAACTCTTGAGGCAGATTTCAGAGACGCTTGCGGCTACCAAGCCAGAAGATGACATTCCAATGTTGCTCCCTGCACTAAAAGCAACATTTGACCTGGCATTTGATGTGGAAGAGACTTCCGACGGATTTAAGGTTACTGGCAAGCGCATCGAGCGATTGGTTGCCATGACCGACCTCGGCAATGATGAAGCAGTCAGGTACCTTCACCGAAGACTTGAGCGCATTGGTGTTATTGAGAAGCTTCGACAACACGGTGCACAGGAAGGGGATAACGTCACGATCGGTGAAGTTTCCTTTGGATTTACAGACGAACAATGAGAATCGGAATACTCGGAGGAACCTTCGACCCACCCCATCAAGGTCACTTGTCGCTCGCAAAGGCGGCAATCGATCAGTTGCAACTGGATGAAGTGATCTTCCTCCCTGCCAATCGTAACCCCCTGAAAGCCCGAAGCGTTCAGACCGCCAGCAAGCACCGACTTGCGATGGTGGACCGAATGATCAAGGACGAACCACAGATGAGTTATAGCGATATGGAAATCACACGAGGTGGTTCCAGCTATACCGTCGATACTCTTGGCGAACTACAAATGGTTCGACCGGCCGAGTATTGGTTCTTGATGGGAGCCGATTCCCTTCGCGGGATTTCGGAATGGAAAAATCCGATCCGACTCATGAAGCTCTGTCGACTCGGCGTTGCGGTTCGCCCGCCTCTGATTGTCGCCGATGTCCTGGTAAAGCTTCCCGAAGAATACAAAGGCAAGGTGGACATCGTAAATATGCCCGCTTTAGACGTATCTTCCACCGACCTCCGCGGCAGAATTCACCGTGGACAAAATGTAAGCCCCTGGATCAAGCCAGAAGTCTTACAATACATTCAGACAAATAAACTGTACTAAACCGCATGACAGCAGAAGAAAAAGTAGCAAAAATCACCGAAGCCGCCGACGATATGAAGGCGGAATCTATTGAGACCCTCGACGTTCGAAACAAGTCCTCTATCGCAGAGTTTTTCATCGTCTGCAGTGGCACTAGCGATCGACACATCGACGCGATTGCCGAGCGCGTAGCTGAAAAGCTCGCGATCAGCAAAATCAAGCCACTCCGAACAGAAGGTGAGCGAACCGGCTGGGTACTTCAAGACTATGGCGACGTGCTTTTCCACGTAATGAAGGAAGAGCAACGTCAGTTCTACGATCTCGAAACCCTCTGGAAGAACATGTCCGTTAATCCGAACATCCTTTAGTTTCGAACTTGTTTATAAACCGCTGAAGTCTTCGCTCCCAATTAGGGGCGAAGACTTCTTTACTTTTCGCTAAACTCCTCTTCGTGCTTCTCTTCCCATTCTTGAGTTCTGTCGCAACTTGCCGTCTTGCCGAACATGATCTCATTTTTGTGTCTCGCTCGGACAACGATCTTTACCGAACATTCTCTCGATCGAAACGAGTTTCCTTGTCTGGCCGGTTAGACATAGCTCTCAAGGACGCCAAAGTAGGAAGCGGGATTCTCATCTTAGATGGCGAACCGTGGACGTCAGCCTCCCAAGAGATCGCGGTGAAGAAGGACCTAAAGGTTTATCGTGAGTTGCCGGTTGACGGTCCCAAATCAAAGTCAATCGAATGGGAGCGTGTTTTTGTCGCTTCCAACCAGTTTGGAGACGCACTCAAGTTGGGCCGGATATTGTCGGTTGGACGTCAGCCCATGGCGATAAGCTCTGCTCCCAACCCTTTGCTCTCGATCGGAAGAATTGCTGGCTTCGATTCCCTCGCATTCGGTCCTCCCAATCATTCCGACCCGTTGCTGTGGCTAGAAAACGACCGAACCATGTTGTCCGCCGTGCCGATCAGTCGCTTCTCAACCGCTCGCTATGCTCCGGCTAAGGCCTGGAAACCGGTGATTCAACACATCCTGACTTGGTTAGGGGCTCCCAGCCTCGTGAGCCAGTTTGTATGGAAACCAGAAGTGCGTCCAATGTTCGGCCCCAACGAGGACTTGCCGAGCGATGTTGAAAAGAGAACGGCTCGCGCGGGAGCAAAGTGGTTTACGCAATCCCACCTGATCCTGACTCACGACGATGTTGAAACCTACATGAAGGCTGATCAATGGCCGGACCGAATAGGTCCGCAGCCGATAGGTAACTCGGACGGCATCAACGGAATCATCGAAGGGTATTCCTCAGCCATCGACGCAAAAGGCAATCAACCGGTTCGATACTATCGACGAGCAGACTGCAATGCAGAGTCCGCAATGGCGCTTACCCTGGCCGGAGGTGAAAGGGAGCGGAAGATTGGCGAGAACCTTGGCGATTACATTGCCTTCAAGAGCAAAGTGCTCCATAACGACCCTACGAAGCAGACCTTCGGGCTCGTGGGTTGGAACGACCAAGAAAACAACCGAGGCAATTTCTATGGAGACGACAATGCGCGGTATATCCTGGGGCTCATCGGAACCGCAGGAGCGTTAAAGACTCGCAAATACGACGATCAAATACTGGCCTGCATCCTCGCCAATTTCCGAACAACAGGAACAAATGGTTTTCGGGGCGACAATTTAAGTGAGTCCGATATTGAAAGGCTCGGATGGAAACATTTCTTTGATGCTCCGACCATTAATATGGCCCCCCATTTCGAGGCCTACAATTGGGCGCTTTACCTATGGGCCTATCAAAAAACCGGATATTCACCTCTGTTGACCCGTTCCATAAAAGCGATTACTCGATGTATGGACTCGGGTGAAAACGCTTGGACGTGGACCAACGGAATCCAGCAGGAAAGAGCCCGAATGCTGCTACCGCTTTCGTGGTTGGTACGCGTCGAAAATACATCCTTGCATCGTAAGTGGCTAACCGCTGTGGCGCATGAAGTTATTCGCCACCAGGACGCCTGCGGTGCGATTCGCGAGGAAATAGGAGATTTATCACACGGAATCGCTGGCCCTCCTCGCTCGAATGAGGCATTCGGCACCGCCGAAACTCCGCTCATTCAAAACAACGGCGATCCGGTTGCGGACATGCTCTACACGTCGAACTTCGCGTTTCTGGGCTTACATGAGGCAGCCAGCTCAACCCACGATCCGGCGATTGTTGAGGCTGAAAACAAGCTCGCCAAGTTCCTGTGTCGGATCCAAGTGCGCTCAGAGACTCACCCCGAATTGAACGGCGCGTGGTTCAGGGCATTTGACTTCGGAGACTGGGATTATTGGGCAAGCAATGCCGATCTTGGTTGGGGCACCTGGAGCATCGAAACCGGATGGAGTGTTTCGTGGATTACTTCCCTGCTTGCGATCCGACAGCGCCACATTTCCTTTTGGGACATTCACCCAACATTTGCACCGAACCTTGAACTCGTGAAGAAAATGTTGCCCTAAAGGGTTAGGCGTACCAGTGGCTCCAAGCATCCTCTCGGAGCCACTTCATTTCCCAAATCAAGATTTAACGGTGATTGGGCTCAGATAGAGGGTCGTATCACCTTCCGCCCCTGATGTGAGGCCGGAAATGTCCACGAAGATAATTTGCTTGAGTTGACTAGGGTCAAATTTCGCCTTCTTATCAGGCGAATCGTCCGAAATGTTCAAGGTTGAGAGTGGTATCGAGTAAGCCTTCGACTCAGCCTTACCTGGCAATTCGATTGTTGTGTTGAACTTGGCCCCATTAATCTGCTCAAGCTGAACCACGAGTTGGCATGAGCGAGTACAGCCGGCTTCAAAAACAAGGTTCTTCTTCCCTACCATCTCTGGAGCTTGCAACGCATGGACGATGCTTGCCACATGTCCGCCACTGATGTGATAGTCCACCTTCAGCTATTTGCCCGCGAAAGGAGAATCGGATGCGACCGTCATTTCGTTGACTCCAAGCCCAATCCAAGATTGGTGGGGTCGAGCAAAGGTATCGATCTTATAGCCATCGGAACCGGTGGCAAAGGCATTCGGCAATTTAGCTTCTAGGAACTGAACATCTGAAAGATAGAGATGGCGCGTTCCTGGGGTTATCCCAAGCATTTCTGAAAAAGTTGCATTCTGCGCGATAAAAGAGTCGACATCGATAACGGCAACTCCATTAATTTGGTCGGGATCTAGCTTGCCGTCTGGATCTTTAGGCGCATCCGCTTCCGTTGAGGGTGAAAAATCGGTAAGCGAGAGTTGAACTTCTTGCCATTGGTTTTTTGGCACTCGACAATTGGCACCATATCGCCCTCCATCCTTTTCCTGTACCGTCACCATAATCGTCGTCGCATGGTCGCTCTGAACCCAAAAATGAAGGGAGTTCATGCCAGCAAGCTTTCCTGGTGTTACCGAAAGTGCCGTCACGCTTACTTCGCCAGTGCCGACTTTGTAATTGTAATCAAGGCTTCCTGGACCATTCTTGAGGTGCGCTTTGTCATAAGTCGCTTCTACTTTTGCTCCCGCACCGGCAATCTGCATGACTGCCCATCCTTCGACTCCGCGGTCAAAAGTGTTGTGAAGTAATGCGGGTTCCTGAAGAGCTGAACCTGCCAAAAGGCCAAGAATAATCGAAGTAACCATGACTACAACGAATAAGACCCTGGAAGAACCCGCAAGGTTGCGATCCAGGGTCATGCAAGGCGACTAGTTTCGAGCTTTCTTCTGCGCCAACCAAGCCTGGCGAAGTTTCAGCTGACCTTCGGTAGCAGTGGACTCGGGAGCGATTGAATAGATGTCTCTCGTTAGCGTCGCAGGCGAGATTTCAACATCCATCTTCGCGTCACCGCGCATGATCGTCAGCTTGATTGGGGTGCCAGCAAGAACGTCCTTTGTCACCTTGGTCATATCCGCCGCCATCGCTCGCACGTTGTCTCCTGCGAGTGCTTTCCCGTTCACGGCCAGGATCTTGTCTCCGACCTGTACCTTGCCCTCAGCTGAAGCACGCACCGCATTTACCACCAATGCGGTAGCTCCAGGAAAACCGCCGAAACCGATACCCAAATCGACATACTGCTCGGGCTTAACAACGACCTTCAAACCAACTTTCGCGAGTGTGTCTTCCATTGCCATGCCATCGGCTTTCATGACAATGCGATCGTAAACGGCACCCATTTCGGGTCCGCCCATTCGAATGGTTTGCCTTCGGATCTCGTCTTCTTCAAAACCAGGCTTATCGTTGCGGCATAACTCCCACAGGGCGTGTTCCACGTCGTCCAGCGACTTCTTCCCGTTGGTTGCGGATCGAATCTCAATATCAAGGCACAAGCCTGCCAGCCATCCTAGGTTGTAGTAGCTCATCAGATAGCCATTACTGTTGCCACGACCGCCGTTGGCCTCATCAACTCTCAAACTCGCTTCATTCGGACCTACTAGCTTGTGCGCAGGATTGTTTCGTATGATTTGAAGATTCGACGCAATCGTGGAGAAGTAAGACGCATCGTCATTGCCTCCATAGCGATGTGGAAGTGTAAACGCGTAATAGTCGGTCACGCCTTCAAGCCACCACAGCGCGCCTGTTTCAGGCAACTTCGTATAGTCGAATGGACCAAGCGGCTTCGATCGAATCCTCTTCACATTCCAAAGGTGGAAAAACTCGTGAGCTAGAACGCTCTTGGCTCGTGGTCCAACACCCGCAGCTAACGATATCTGAGTGCTGCTTAGATGCTCGAGCCCGCCTGCTCCATCAGGAGAATCCATGACTGCAAAGTGCCAGACATATTTATCGTAAGGAGCCGAAGCACCGAAGAAATCGGTTTCGGTATCGCTTACAAATTTACAGGCATTCAGGAGATTGACTCGATCAACCTTGGTTCGAGCCGCACCGCGCATCACGATCCAATGGGTCTTACCTCGGCTTTCATAATGGTCGACGGTAAGTTCTCCGGTGCTAACCGGATTATCGGCAAGCACGTCGTATGTCTTCGCGGTAAAGACATTGGAGCCTGGTTTCGTTTCAGTGAGGCCAAGGTAGGGAGTCCAACCTTGAGGCAGTTGAAGTTCGAGAACACATTTCTCTAGGCGATGGCCCGTTTCGTAGAGATAGGTTGTTGGACCACCCCAATGAACGGCTCCATCAACCGGCTTTTGGGCGATATCGTATTCGACGGTGAGCGATTTTGTCGGCTTTACCTTCCAAGTGCACACCGGAATCTCGAATACCTTGTCGGCTAGTCCATCACGATAGGTCTTCTTGATCGAGACGATTTCTTGAGCGATATCCAGAGGATTTCCATCCGCATCGAGCGCTTTTAAATTCTTCACTGCCTTGAAGTTTTCATTCAGGAAATACGCTCCCGGTGCCCAATTTGGCATTTGGAACTGACTGCCTCGGTTGGTACCTGTCAGATGCATCGAGATATGGAGCATTCCTGCGTCCGGCAGGACAGAAACTTTGTAATGAACATCCGCGAACGCAAGTGGCACGAGCGTTAACGCAGCAGCGGCCATTGCGAGAGATCGGTACAAAGCAACACCACGAGTGACGTTCGCACGAGATAAGCCAGTAGATTCCATCATAGAGTCTTCACCAGGCACTATCTTGGCACCTCTTGTCGGCACCGTGTCCTAAATAGGATTAAGTCTGGCAATTACCTCGGCACGATAATTTGAATTTATTGTGTTCAAGAGCCTGAACAGACTCGTCCTGAGGGAGCAAGCGGTGATATTATCCGAACATGCGAAAGTTGGCATTCTGTCTTTGTGCTTCTCTAGCCATATTGGGTTGCTCTCATCAAACGACAGGTGTCGTGGGTACTTGGAAGTCACCCAAGCTTTTGATAATCTTCAAAGCGGACAAGACTTGGTCCATCATTGGAATGAGTAATGATTCGGGAACGTGGGAGCAAGACGGCAATAGAGTTAAAGTTCTCCCCATTAAAATTCAAGGAAAGACTCGAAAGCAGTACACTTCAACCACTAAAGGCAATATGGCCAAAGAGCTAGAAAACATCCAGGCTCTTGACAAGGCATTCGCACCGATTACACTCGATCTCGATGACTCGGAAACAAAGATGAAGGACAAATCAGGAACGATTGGGGATCTTGTCCGGCAGGCGAATTAGCGCCGAGACGCGAAACCTGACTGAATCAGATTCGACTACTAGTTAGGTAGTGGTTTGCAAACAAAGACTATGTTTGAAGCCTTTGCAAACCGCGAGAGGTGGCTTAAATGATTGGAACTCTGAACGAAACCCAGGTCAATGCTCTGTTGGATCGCATTCTCTATGGCCACTTGGGTTGCCAGGCGGGTGGAAAGCTCTACGTGGTTCCAATCAGCTTTGCTCGCGATGGAGACATCCTTTACGGACATACGACCGACGGACTTAAAATCGACATCATGCGCGAGAATCCTAACGTGTGTGTTCAAGTCGATGAAGTTAAAGATTTAGCCGAATGGGAAAGTGCCATTGTTTGGGGTCGATACGAAGAGCTCAAAGGTAAAGACGAGATTGAAGCGATGGTCAAATTGATCGATCGATACGGCCCCATCTTTGATACCATCCCTGACGCGGATGAACGAGGACGGGATGTCGCTCCTCCAAGACTTGACGGCAGAGCGGCCCACCATGTGCTTTATCGAGTCAAAATTACCGAGAAGTCCGGACGGTTTGAAACGAAGTCGACTTAGGCCGAAATGTAGGGCCAGTGAAAAACAACTTGAGCCAAGCAACCAAGGCTTTTTGGGTTCAAGACCCCAACCAAGCGACCCAGGATTTGTCCTCGAGTCGCGATGGCTTAACCTCCGCCGAAGCAGGAAGGCGGCTCGCTTCAAATGGGCCGAATGTGTTAGCAGGCAAGGCTCGATCAAGCGATTTCATCCTGCTTCTTTCACAGTTTCGAAGTCCAATCATCATCCTGCTCTTAGTTGCCGCTCTCCTTTCCTTTTTCACCCGGGATCACACCGGAGCTTCGATCATTATCGGCATCGTATTCGCGAGCAATCTCCTCTCGTTCTTTCAAGAACGAGGCGCCAATGGTGCGATCACCAAATTATTGGGCCTGATTCAATCCAAAACCCGAACGCTACGCGATGGCACGCCGGTTGACTTGCCAAATTCCGACATCGTCGTCGGCGACGTTGTGCTGCTACATGCGGGTGACATCGTTCCTGCTGACGGATTGATTCTTGAACTGAACCAGCTTTCGACGAATGAGTCCACGATGACCGGTGAGTCGTTCCCGGTCGAAAAGTCACTCGGATCGGTCGCAGCCGATGCCTCCATTTCAAAACGAACCAACTCCCTCTTCGCTGGAACGTTTGTTCAGAGTGGTTCGGCGCGATTGCTCATTTGCGCAACAGGTCAACAAACTGAGTTGGGCTCGATATCTGACTCACTTCGGAGCCGCCCTGCGGAAACGGACTTCGAACATGGCATCAGGCTCTTCGGCTTGCTCCTTATGGAAGTCACGCTCATTCTGACAATGAGCATTTTCGCGATCAATGTCTACCTGCACCGCCCCGTTATTGACTCGTTCTTGTTTGCTCTTGCACTCGCAGTTGGTTTAACCCCTCAGCTCCTCCCTGCCATTATAAGCATCAACTTGACGAAAGGGGCTCAGAAGATGGCGGCCAAGAAAGTCATCGTCAAGCGACTTTCGGCAATCGAAAACTTCGGAAGCATGAACGTGTTTTGTTCCGATAAGACCGGAACCCTCACCGAAGGGGCGGTCCGACTGAGTAGCTGCTTGGATTCACTCGGTCAGGAGTCAGAGACCGTCCATCGGTTGGCTTACCTCAATGCCAAATTTCAAGCCGGATACTCGAATCCGATCGATGAAGCCATCCTTCAGATTGAACTTGACACCGGAGATTCGATTGGCATTCATGAACTGCCTTACGATTTCCAACGAAAACGACTCTCAACCCTCATCTCGAATGGGCAAGCGAAGACGCTGATCACGAAGGGCGAACTCAAAAGCGTTTTATCGGTCTGCCAAACGGCTAGAGGCGAATCCATCGAGCCCCACCTTACTGAAATTGGGAAATTGCTCGAGAAATTCAGCACCGACGGATTCAGAACGATCGGAGTCGCCACCAAGCCGATTTCCACCGAGACCGTTTCGCTCGCTGACGAGTCGGCCATGAATTTCGAAGGCTTCCTGCTCCTTCAGGACCCGCTGAAAGAGAATGTTCGTCATGACATCGACGCATTGCTCAAGCTAGGAATCTCCCTCAAGATGATTACCGGTGACAATCGGTTTGTCGCCAGCAACGTAGGGAAAGCAGCCGGAATTAAGAATTCCGTTCCACTTACCGGAGATGACCTTCGCCACATGTCAGATGCGGAACTGACTCATCGGGTGAAGACTGTCGACATTTTCGCGGAGGTCGATCCTGACCAGAAACGGAGAACCATCGTCGCCCTTCAACACGCCGGATTCGTCGTTGGCTACCTGGGTGACGGCATCAACGATGCCCCTGCCTTGCATGCGGCTGACGTGGGCATCTCGGTATCCAATGCGGCTGATGTTGCACGAGAAGCTGCCGACTTTGTCTTGCTTGAAAAAGATTTAGGTGTCCTTGAGCGAGGTGTCGTCGAGGGAAGGACAACCTTTGCAAACACCCTGAAGTACATCTTCATGGCAACCAGCACTAATTTCGGCAACATGTTCAGCATGGCGGGAGCATCCTTATTCCTGCCCTTTCTTCCCTTGCTTCCCAAGCAGATACTCCTCGGCAATATGCTGACCGACTTCCCCGAAATGAGTATCAGCACCGACAGCGTCGACGCGAGCATGATCGATGTTCCCCAAACATGGAATGTCCAATTCATCAAGCGATTTATGGTTGTGTTCGGACTGACGAACTCCGTCTGCGACTACCTCACATTTGGCATTCTCTTACTGGCAATGCACTCCACCCCAACTCAGTTCCGAACCGGGTGGTTCATCGAAAACGTTGTCACGGGTGCACTCATCGTCCTTGTCGTTCGGTCGCGCTATCCGTTCTGGAAGAGTCGTCCGAGTCGACTTTTGATGTCGATGATTGCCATCACTGTGGTCGTTGCTCTCGCACTGCCCTATTCCCCATTGGCACCGTTGTTAGGGTTCGAACCACTTTCTGCATGGTTCATTCTCGCACTCGTGGGAATAACCGTGTTCTATATCGTCGTTACTGAAACGTGCAAATGGTTCTTTTATCGGTCGAATACTTTACCGATCCACCCTCGCCTACAAAGAGCTCGCCGACACCACCGTTAGCGTTTCATTCGCAATCTGTCGCTCTTCATCGGTTGGAACGATCCACACGGATGGTTGATGGTCGCCGCTCAGGCAGGTGATTCCATCGGCGGTTTGGATGGATTCCACGTGATCGACTCCGAACACTTTCAATCGACCACAAATTCGTTGCCGCATGTCGTCCGAGTGCTCGCCAACACCGCCCGAAAACACTAAGGCGTCCAACCCTCCCAAGACGACCACGTACGAACCCACATACTTAGCCACTCGATAGGCAAAACTTTCAAGGGCAAACTCTGCCGCGAGATCTCCAGCTTTCGCGGCATTCTCTAAGACTCGAACATCGGCGGAACCTCCGGAAAGCCCTAACAATCCAGATTTTGAATTCAAAAGTTGATCGGCTTCCTGAACCGTCATTCCCGTTTCGCGCAGCAGGTAAAGCACCGCACCGGGGTCAATATCTCCTGAACGCGTTCCCATGATCAAGCCTTCAAGAGGAGTCATTCCCATGCTCGTCTCAACGCTCTTGCCGTCTTTCAAGGCACACACACTCGCCCCACTACCAAGGTGGCAAGCAACGATTCGACCCGTTTCACTTCCCCGCACTCGTGCGATTTCATTTGCTACGTATTGATAAGAAATACCGTGGAAACCATATCGCCGCACATGTAGTTGGTCCTCAACGAACTTTGGAACGGCATACCGATACGCAAGTGGAGGAAGCGTTCGGTGGAAGGTCGTGTCAAACACCGCAACCTGGGGAACGGAAGGAAGCTGATCAGAAACCGCTTCAAGGACTTCGAGGTCTCGTGAATTATGGAGAGGGGCCAAGGGAGCTAGTTTGCGAATCTCTTCGAGAACTGACGCATTGACAATTGTCGAACCCTCAAACCGATCACCGCCATGCACGACACGGCAACCCACCGCTTCAACGGGTCCAACTTCCTGAAGTACAAGTTGAACCGCGTTCAAGTAACTCACTCGACCGACTGATCGCTCCGAACCCTCACGCCTCAAAACAGCGTCCGCCCCGCCCAAGCGGTCCACGATTCCTCGCACCAATACGGACTTGGTTGTCAGATCGTAGGACGCGAACTTGAGCGTTGAGCTTCCTGCGTTAAGAGCCAGAACGTTCATTTATCGTATGGCCAAGTCCAATTTGCGATTTCTGGCATGTCTTCACCGTGCTCGCAAATGTAGCGAGTGTGCTCCATAAGCTGATCTCGAACGGTTTGTTTGAGATGAGCGGCATGGTATCCCAGACTCGGTACTCGATCAATGACATCTTGGACAAGATGGAATCGATCCACTCGGTTTCGGACGCACATATCAAAGGGAGTCGTCGTGGTTCCTTCTTCGACATATCCACGGACGTGGATATTGTTGTGCCCCGCTCTTCGGTAGGTCAACCGGTGAATCAACCAAGGGTATCCGTGGAAAGCAAAAATGACTGGTTTGTCGGTGGTGAAGAGTTCATCAAAATCCACGTCATTCATTCCGTGAGGGTGCTCGGTATGGGGCTGGAGCACCATTAAGTCCACCACATTCACAAGTCGAATGCGAAGCTCGGGCCGATGCTTTCTCAGAATAGAAACCGCAGCGAGTGCTTCAAGAGTCGGCACATCTCCCGCGCAGGCTAAAACAACATCCGGGTCCGCATTCTCGTCGTTGCTGGCCCATTTCCAGATTCCCGCACCCGCCGAGCAATGATTAACGGCTTCGGCCATGTCTAGGAATTGAAGCGCAGGTTGTTTACCGGCAACAATCACGTTTACATAGTTTCGACTGCGCAAGCAGTGATCACCAATCGCTAATAACGTGTTTGCATCCGGGGGGAGATACACCCGAACGATTTCAGCTTTCTTATTGATCACGTGATCTAGAAAACCGGGATCTTGGTGGGAAAATCCGTTGTGATCCTGCCGCCAAACGTGAGAGGTCAACAGGTAGTTGAGCGAAGCGATTGGCCGTCTCCAGGGAATGTTTCTTGTCACCTTCAGCCATTTCGCATGCTGATTGAACATCGAATCGACGATATGGATGAACGCTTCATAGCAGGAAAGAAATCCATGACGACCAGTGAGCAGATACCCTTCGAGCCAACCTTGGCAATTGTGCTCGCTCAAGATTTCCATCACTCGCCCGTCTCGGGCTAGGAACGCATCATCATCTGGCTCGATTTCATCTTCCCAGGTCCGACCAGTAACTTTAAGGATGTCTCCCAAACGATTGGAAGCAGTTTCGTCCGGACCAAAGACGCGGAAGTTCTTTGCTGCATCGTTTAACTTCATGACGTCCCGCAGATATTCTCCAAGGCTCCGAGTGGACTCATGCACCACGCGCCCCGGCTGAGGAACGTCAACCGCATACGATCGGAAATCGGGAAGGTGAAGGTCCTTTAGCAATAGTCCGCCGTTCGCAAAAGGAATCGCACTCATGCGTTGTTCGCCGACGGGAGCAAGCGCTCGGAGTTCTTCAATCAGTCGGCCGTCAGCATCAAATAATTCCTCCGGGCGGTACGACTTCAACCACTCTTCAAGAATCGCTAAATGCTCTGGTTTCTCAAGGTTGGTCAACGGCACCTGATGGGATCTCCAGTTACCCTCTGTTTTCTTGCCGTCAACTGACTTTGGACCCGTCCAGCCTTTGGGAGTGCGGAGAATGATCATCGGCCACTTGGGGCGCTCCGTATTGCCTTCTTCTCTTGCCTGTTTCTGAATTCGTTTGATCTTCTCGATCGCCGTTTCGAGGACTTGGGCCATCCGTTCGTGAGTTGGGATGGGATCGGAACCTTCTACCCACAAAGGTTCATAGCCATAGCCCACCGTGAGCGATTCTAACTCTTCGTGCGGAAGTCGGCTTAGCACCGTGGGGTTCGCGATCTTAAAGCCATTAAGGTGAAGAATCGGAAGCACCGCACCATCGTTTGCGGGATTGAGAAACTTGTTCGAGTGCCATGCGGCCGCTAAGGGCCCGGTCTCTGCTTCGCCATCTCCGATCACGCAGAAGACCATCAAGTCGGGATTGTCAAACGCCGCACCATAGGCGTGCGACAGCGAATAACCTAATTCGCCCCCTTCGTGAATGGATCCGGGAGTTTCAGGAGCGGCGTGGCTAGGAATACCGCCCGGAAAAGAAAACTGCCTAAACAGTTCTTTCATTCCGGCGACGTCTTCGGAAACTGCCGGATAGACCTCGCTGTAAGTTCCTTCTAGATAAGTGTTTGCCACCATTCCCGGTCCGCCATGACCGGGTCCACATATATAGATTGCCTTTAAGTCATGCCGCTTGATCGCCCGATTAAAGTGAACATAGAGAAAATTCAAGCCCGGGGTCGTTCCCCAGTGTCCGAGGAGGCGCGGTTTAACGTCTTTGAGCCGGAGGGGCTCGCGCAGAAGCGGATTGTCAAGAAGATAGATTTGACCAACCGAGAGGAAGTTCGCTGCCCGCCAATAGGCGTTAATCAATTCAAGTTCGGA
The DNA here is from genome assembly GCA_903899015.1 of uncultured Armatimonadota bacterium. GTDB lineage: Bacteria > Armatimonadota > Fimbriimonadia > Fimbriimonadales > Fimbriimonadaceae > Fimbriimonas. The sequence continues at coordinate 13,683 of CAIUHP010000044.1, forward strand.
GGAGGAGATTGGAGGCGTTGAGTTGGTTTGATTTGGCATGAGCAGACTCGTTGACGACTAGAACGACAGGTTGTTCCCGGATCAAGATGACTCTTCATTCGATTCGCAATGGAATTCACCTGGTCACTAGAACATTAGCCGCACTTCTAAGCCATCACCAAGATTCAGATACGGTTTTTCTGAATCGCTCGACGTTGAGGGATAGGCTCAATTCGTACATTAGGAACTTGAGTATATCCACAGAACCGATCCATTGTTCCGATCGATTATTCGACAGTTGGAGCCTTGCCTTCACGGCAAATCACCCTCGCTCTATCGCCTTTCTCAGGGGAGATGTAAACTCGACCCAGGTGCCACCGACCTAACCTGGGGTTCTTGGTGACGTCCTCCAAAAAACCATGAGCTTGATTTTTGCTTTACTTGTGATTGCCGGACATCGAACCGCAATTGGACCGACGGTGGATGCAGTAGGCATGCCGGTTGACATTGCTTCAAGCGCCTATCAGTATCGGGCGGACCGCGCTCCCAGTGCGAATGCTCCCGAGAGTTGGCTAGCCCTCATGCACTTTGCTCATGTGCCGCTGAATGCCGTCGACATCAAATCACCCATCCTGCAGACGGTCACAACTGCCCTGCTTTGGGAAGAAATTCGACCGATTCAGAGCGTTAAATTGACATGGTCTCCCGGAGCAAAAAGAATCCCACCCGCCTCCATGATTCAAGTGAACGCCCTCATGAATCAGGGAGGTTCGAGTTCCTGGTGGAACAACCTCCGTTCGACTGAAGTGACTCAATCGCCAAGTTTCAACCAAGAAAATCATGAAGTCACGATTCCGATTGGACTTCAAACATGTGGAATCGTTTTGAGTCTCAAGGGCGGCGCAAAGGCCGCTGATTTCGATACCCCTAAAGTCAACGTCTTAGTTGCAGACGTTTGGAAACAGATGGACGTTGAGATCGAATGGGGGTTCGAGCCCGGACGGAAGTCGAAAGATTATTCGGGCCGTTTGACCACATATGACGGTCGAATTTCCAGCGTTCAACCCATTGAAGATGACTTTCAAACCCGCGTCGACGGGCCGCTTTCTTGGTCGTCAAAAACCAATGCCTCTCCCCGCCGCGGAATTAAAATCTCGTTGTTGTACATGGGGACTTCGAAGTGGCGCAAGGTTCAACCTTACACTTCACAACCGGACGATGTCTCTCGATCCATCGTGACCGTTTGGACTCGATCAGGAAGCTTCTCGTTTCTCGCTTCTGACCTCGAAAATGGTCCCATTCTGGCTCCTGAATATGGCTTTTTTGTTCGGCGGCTCCATGGAACTCGCCCATCCAAACCAGTTGAACCAACCCTCAACTTATTTCCTTCTACGCTCTCAGCGAAAATGAACGAGATCGCGGGTCAACCTGAGCTCAAGGGTTGGGGTTCCGACGAAACCCCTTGGTTTGGCTCCAATCCCACTAGCGAAGATATTGACGTCCTTGGCATCCATTTCCCCGAGCATTCCGTCGCGATGCACCCTGGTCAGTCCGTTGATGTAGTTGCCGAGTGGAAAAGCCCGATTTCTGGACTCGTGACTCTGCAAGGCAGTCTTACTCATGCACAAGCCGGTAGCAACGGAGTTGACTGGTGGGCATTCTCTCACCATGCTTCCGTTAGTCAACTATTAGCCCACGGCAATTCAAACGGATCGGGCAGTCAAAGAATCTCGTCCCTTAAACCAATCCGAGTAGAGGTTGGCGACACACTGTCCATCGTTGTCGGTCCCAAAGGGGATCATCGATGCGACACGAACCTATTGGAAATGACAGTCGCCGAAGTTGGGGGTGCGAAACGGTTTTGGAACCTGGCAGACGACGTTGCTGCAGACCCACTTGCAGGTAACCCTCATGCCGATCGTTTTGGCAACCCGAACGTCTGGCGCTTCTGTTCAGAAATCCCTCTTCCTACCGGCAGCACCTCAGCTTCCGAGCCGCCGATCGATCTACAGTCAAAGGCAAAAACCGCTACCGAATATGTCTCAGAGCTGAAGACGCGAAATCTCCAAACGATTCGTCAAGCAACCCGAAGTCATGCCGAGCCAACCTGGGAAGATGCGGTGACCGCCACTCGAGGTTCAGATTTGCCTCCCCATCCTGCGCCACCCATCGGTTCGGAGCCGGTCATGAAAGTCGATGTTCCTTCCGCTCGACTCACTTCCCAGTGGAACTTGAGCACTTGGCATCTGCTTCGACACTGCGCTGCCAATCCCAAAACGGGCAAGCTTTGGTTCAACGATTTTCCTTATGGAATTCTCGCGGCTGAGACCTATCTCGTGCTTTCCGTCCTCGACCAAATTGGTTCTCACGACGCAGCTGCCGATGGATTTGACCAGTGGCTATCTTTGCCCCTCGACCGCAACCCTCCGGGAACCGATCCTGCTCACATGTTGCCTGCTCATCCGGTGGGTCTCTTCTCTGAAGGGCAAGGTGCATTTACCTATGCGGAAGGTCCAGACGGCTACGGTGGGCAGATGGACGGGATCCACGCCTTCGGCCCGGGATCGATTGGCTGGGCGCTGACTCAGCACTTTTGGATGACGGGCGATAAGGCTTGGCTAAAAGCCAACGCATCCCGTCTGATTGCAAACGCGGAGTGGATGCTTAGGCAAAGGAAGTTGAATGAAATGGCCCTGCCCGGAGGAGCCCGACTTTGGTGTAAGGGGCTCCAACCCGCCCTTCAGGTCACACCCGACAGCGGCGGACTCTGGATGCAATTTTACGAATGCGAAGCCTATTATTGGGCTTCCGTTTCACGATTAGCCACCACCTTAGCCGAAGTCGACCCGTCTGGCGCGTCTCGACTGAAGAAAGAATCGGAACAGTATCGAAAGGACCTGCTTTGTGCGGTGGAACGGTCCATCACGTTATCTCCTGTCGTCCCCATTCGAGATGGGACCTTCCATTCGGTACTTCCCTTCGCCTGCTACGTTCGCGGACTCAGCAATGGAGCGTGGGGCTGGCAACGAGAAGGTTCCGGTAGCCATGTCGGGCCACTCTACTGGGACACGGTGCAGACTGGTGCCGCTCTCGTTAGCCCCGCTGAATTACTTCCTACAAGCGATGTTCGCATTCAGGGTTACCTCGATGTTCTTGAAGATCGGCTTCTACTAGAAAACGAGAATGTCGGGACTCGCAACTGGTTTTATAAGGGCTGGCAATATCAGGGGGGCCTCGAACGCCAGGCGAACATGCACCTTGCTGCCGATGACATTCCGGTGTTTCTCAGGTCATTCTTTAACTGCTACGCAGTAGATATCCTGCCGAAAGATGGATACGTGTTCAACGAACATGCAGTCCATGGGCCACCCGATAAGATCTTCGAGGAAGCGGCGTTTATCGAGCGATTCAGAAATTTGCTCGTCATGGAGTCGGGTTCAACTCTTTGGATAGGTCGCGGTACCCCTAGAAGCTGGCTGGAAGATGGAAAACACATTTCAGTCAAATATGCACCGACCGCCTTTGGAGACATCGATTTCGATATCACGTCTCATGTTAAAAGTGGACGAATCATTGCAAAGATATCGGTCCCCGGAAGAAAACCTGCTACCGCAGTCCTTCTTCGACTCCGACACCCGGAATCGAAACCTATCCGATCGGTTTCGATCAACGGGAAACCCTGGCGCGACTTCGATCCTGTCAAGGAAATCGTCAAGTTGAATGGCTTTGTAGGTCAAGTCACGGTTGAAGTCACCTATTGACCAAGCAGAGCGAGCATAGCGATCCCAGGAATATCAAGACCCCGTTGAAACTAGCTCTCAACGGGGCCAAGTATTTATTGAGTTAAGGGCGAAGGATCAGAACCGAGTGAGGAGTCGCAACCACTTGTTGGAGACAAGAGCTACCAATGAACAGGCGCTCCATAAATCCGTGTCCTTGTGCTCCCAGAATCAGTAATTCAGCATTGAACTTAGTCATTTGCTCGTCGATGACGGAGTCAAACTCACCGGTCACGATTCGATATTCTGCTTCGATTCCCGCCTCCTTGAGGTGGTCCACGAGGCTGCTACTCTTGTTCTGCATATACGTGCGAAACTTCTCTTTCTCAATTTCGCTAGCTCCTTCGATCATGTCGTGATCGATGGCCGTAACAAGAATGACTTTCTCAATTCCCTTGGGATTCAATCTCGCAAACAGAACGACTGCTTCGTCTGCATACTGCGAGTGGTCCGTTGCGAAAACCGCGGTGATCTTTCCGGTCTTCGCTACTTCTCCCTTCGCGATCAAAACTGAATGTCTCGATCCAATGGCGAGAGCACGACCGACGCTGCCGAAAAAGAAACTGCCGTACTTGGACTTTCGGGTCGAGCCTATAGCAATGATATCGGCATGGATCGCCTCTGCGCGCTCCATGAGCATCTGAGCTGGAGAACCGATGAAAACGTTCTTACCGATCAGGCTCATTCCGAGCTCTTCCACCGCGTCTCCCGCATCGTGAATCACGTTCTCGTCGGTCTTTCTTTGCATTTCAAGGACTTCTGCCGTCCATGCAAAGCCTTCGGAAGGACTGGTCGTGGAGGGCTCGTCAATTCGAAGTAATTCGACTTCCGAGTGAGGCATTGCCAACCGCCCCAAAAAGTTCAGAGCAGGATTATACAATCCCATTACGTCTACACCAACAATTGCCTTCATGACTCTATTGTGGGCATATTCAACCCGACTTGATAGTCGGTATTCTCAGGTACCACCCTCCTTGTCATTGAAAGAAATGACACGAACCACTGCCGATTTTGACTCGGCAGGCAAAAGTTGGATATTTAAGTCTCGGTCATTACGGCCCCGTTGATCGGGTCGATGGACGCATCCCTCCGAGAGCCGCGTCCATATTGGCTTTGGCCCTATTCGGGTCAAGGTTTTCAGCCTTCTCTTTGGGGCCGAAGGTCCACTGGAAAGCAAGATAAGCCGTTCCTAAGTTCTGCTTCTGAAAGCCTTTGCCGACCGAGAAAAGCAAGTGGTGACCCTCGTCGAAGTCATAAACTGCACCAAGGTTAAACCCAGTTTGGGCATTTCCTTGAACCGTCGACGGAGTCGTGTGGAACAGTTCTCCACCAAGTGAAAGGTTCTTGGTTGCTTGGGTCTGTGCTTGTAGCCCCATAAACCAGTAGTCTCGATTTCCGGGCCCAGGGTTGTGCCAATAGCCCCCTCCACCATAGCTACTCCAATTTCCAAAGCTTTTTTGAAGCCAGATCGGCAAAAAGTAGCCTGCTTGTCCCGCACCTAAACCCTTGTTGGCGTTGCCGGTTGGAACCTCGATCAGCGGAAAAATTCCGACCATCGGACGCGTCTTGGTTTCTTGCAGAAACCGGAATTTCACGCCGAGTTCGGTGTCTCCGTACCCCCACTGATTTGTCCCACCAGCCGGGTTCGCATAAGCGAATGGCGTGATCAAATGCAGTTGCACGTTCGGCACAATCCCGTAGTTCAGTTCAAAATGCGGCGCCGTCCCGTCAACTTCACCCAGCCGATGGAGATATTGCGACGCAATATAAACCTCCCAGTGGTGAAATTCCACCGTCTCCGGATCATCCGTAAAATAAGGCGGACCGGCCATCGCAAACGTCGACAGAGCACCAAGCAAAACGACCGAGCAGAAAATACGGGACAACAGGTTCATGAGCCCCTCAGAGATTAGGTGAATCCATTCCCCGAATCAAGCCTTCCAGTTGAGATTGTTTTAACCGAAGCCGATATTGTTCAAGCCGCGACGGGTTGACCTATGGGGAACAGGTCAGGAGCCCCATATCCCCAAACCTCAAAACGGAAACGATAAAGTTAGAACGATTCTGACGGACATCTGGTCCGAAATCGACTGGGCCCGAGTGCGAGGGCATTGGTAAGAGCACATTTCGTACACCAATTCGTACACACGCCCCAAACAAACGACAAAACCCTCTCGATCTGAGAGGGTTTTGAACCTGAAACATGGAGCCGATGATGGGAATCGAACCTACGACCTGCTGTTTACGAAACAGCTGCTCTACCACTGAGCTACATCGGCGGACCAGCAAAAAATATACCCAGAAATGGGTTCTTCTTGCATCGAACAACGTGAAAACGCAAGGCTAGCGACGTTTTACTTCGATCGTGGTGATGCTGAAGGCGCGGGTTTTGACACTCAACTTGCCTTCAACGATCTCAACTGGCCCTGAATCGGGTTCGCGATAGACGCCGTCGTGGATCGAGAAACTCATGGCTGACTTGGGCAAAAATCCCTGAGTACCGATTTTCAGATCTTGGTCAACGCTCGTCTTATTGATCACTACCAGAGTCAACCGGTTCTTGTCGTGCGAGTCCAACGCAGCATAGACGGAATTCTCCGCAGGGATTTCTCCGCTTACCGCCAGGCCTCGATCTCCAAACTTGGCACCGCGACGATCGAAATCGGTGAACGATTGAAAAGCGGCATAAACGGGCGCCTCGTCATACTTCACTCCCCAATGGCAGGCCGCGAAAAGTCCGAATCGGCCAAACACTCCGAGTGCGTCGGCTTGAGCCAACGCTCCGCTGATTTTGTTTCGCCCTCCAAACTCATATTCCGTAATCGCGAGTTTAGTTCCGGGAAAGTGCTTCGCAATCCGTTCGGCAAAATCAGGCAACAACCGAATGGGTTTGTTGCCGGATGACTTCGTAATCCAACTGTCCTCAACGTACGTTGGATCCCAAAGCGAACGAGGTGCTTGGATTCGAGCAGTCAGCGTTCCCGGCTTGTCGGGAGCTTGGTTGTAAATGATCCGAACTCCGTCTCCCGTCGCTTCCGGATACCAGTGAAAGTCGTAAACATCGACTAACCGCTTCCCTTCTTTTTTAGAAGCTTCACGCACTTGATCTAAATACGTGTTGGCAAAATCCCTTCCGTTCCCGTCTTTCGCACCTTGAAAGGCTCGCATTCCGTACCAACCGTAATTCACCGGTCCAAAGACAAGCGATTTGGGAGCTACTGATTTGATCGCGGAAGCGTACGTGATATTGTTTTCGATGATCTGCTTATAGGTGAGTAGTTCTGGGCTGATTCGGGCATGAGTGTGGGGCCAGAAGTCGGGCTCGTTATCTAAGGAGAACCAAACCGGCGACTTCTTCGATTGGACGCTTACTACCCAACGAACAAATTCATCTTGGTAAACCTTGTGGTCGTTGGTGTCGGGAGGATAGGTCAACTTCCCTCCTGGCTTTTTCGGAAGGGATTCAAGAAACCGGCTGTGAACCCAATCCTTGGAGTGATTCACATCTTTACCCCCGTCCCGTTTGTCATCTTTGTCGGCGGCGACAAATCCTAAAGTTGGAACGGTAATTAAAGCGGCAGCTCCTACCGACTGTACATGGTCAAGAAAGGTCTTAACTGTCCAGCCAGGCTCGTTACTTTCTCCGAGATAGCCGTCGTTTTGAAAGAAGTAATCGCTACCTGCGTTGCTTGCATTAGTCTCCCAGTTGTAGGCACTAAAACGATTGCCGCCTTCTCTTGCCAACGTGTAAGCACCGTGGTGAGCGTCCCACTCCTTAAACCATTCCTGAATAAAGGAATCAGGATAGTTGACTCCATAAATGTAGGGAGAGATCGCATATGACTTGCGAGCGTCCACGTCAATTTGTTGGACCTTTGCGCCCTGCAACCCAAAACCGATCAGAAGAATCGAAGCAACCAGCATTAGAAGTTATGGTACGCGAAATGGAACGTCATCACAAACAACGCATGTTTGCGCTCTTAATCGATATTCGTTCGTCTTAACTAATCGAAGTCGAGAAACTCTCGTCTAATTAATCGTGTCTTTGTCGAATAAGGCTCGAATGGTTGTGAATAATGATGCCTATGGACCCAAACACTCCTGACGTACCGACTAAAGAGCAAAGAATGTTGGCTGCCATCGTCTTTACCGACGTTGTTGGTTTCAGCAAGCTCGCGGCCCAAAATGAGGCCCGCGTGTACGTCTCACTTCAACGGGACATGGGCATTATCACCAGCCTCTGTCGTGCACATAGTGGCCAAGTGCTTAACACGATGGGCGATGGTATGTTGCTGTGCTTTACCAGCGCCGTCGATGCGATGTCGTGTGCGGTCGAAATTCAGCGGACATTCTATTCTCAATCCGCAACCTTGCCTGCAACCGATGTCCTTCATCACCGAATCGGTGTCCACCTTGGAGACATTATCGTCAATGGAGACAATGTATTTGGCGACGGCGTTAACATCGCAGCCCGACTTCAAGCGGAAGCAAAACCCGACGGCATTTGTTTCTCCAAAACCGTCAATGATGTCATCAAGAACAAACTCAAAATCGACGCCGTCTACATGGCTCCGCGCCAACTAAAGAACATTGGCAAGGTCGAAATCTGGCAGGTTCCGCCAATCGAAGAAGCTCGAAAGACCGCGATGAACGAGCTCATTACCGCTCCTCTTGAAGTGAAGCAAGAATCCACGGGAGTAGGTGGCTACAAATCCATTGGACTCGCCTTGGCGGTCCTCGTTTGTTTAGGATCCATTGTTTTCTTAGTCAAATCGGCCGCGAACAAAGGCATTCCTCCATCCGCAAAACCTGGAAGCGTGCTCAAAGACCCCAACGCGGCGCTAAGAATCATGGCGTCCGACCGCATGAAGAAAATCAAGGGTGGAGCGACGGATAGCGCAACCGACGCAAGCTCTTCTACGAACACGAACGCACCCATTACCGGTGGAACCGCCCCTGTATCGGTGGCCGAACTGCAAGCGAAGTTGGATGGAATGAAAACCCAGCTCGAATTCGACCAGATCGCAGCGTTTCTACAGGCCGAAGGTAAGACTTTGCCCAACGCCGCGACGATGGCTCAGAGTTTCAGCGACTTGAGTGAAATGAAACATTGGATCGATGGCGAAGTCAATGCTGCGACTGCAAGTAACAAGATTTCTTGCTCACTCATCATGAATGGCTCTCCGACCGAAGTTGGAATCTATCGCGATCCGAGTGGAGCAGGATATACGGTTGAGACCGCAGCGGGCGTTCAGTCGGTGCCATTTGCGCAATTCGGCGCGGCAGGCATCGCCGCCATTATTCAATCGCTTGCGGCCCACCCGATCACGAACGTCCAACCAAATGCTCAAAAATGGCTTGGCGAGTTCCAACAGCTCTACCCTGGCTAACTGCTGTATCTCTTAATTGGAAATCCGCTTGTGCCCTAGGCGGTTCAAGCGGCCTAATCCATAATCTGATGCAATAACTAACCGAGGTTTGCAATGACCCCAGACACATTTCCTATTCGACGCATCGATCACATCCGATTCTATGTTGGCAATGCCCGACAGTCGGCATTCTTCTATCGACACCTGTTCGGATTCAGTGTGAAGCAGTTTCACGGTCTCGAAACCGGACTGAAACATGAAGTGGATTACCTGCTTGAGCAGGGCAATATTCGGTTCCTTTTTTCGGCTCCTGTTCGACCAGGTCACCCCATCGCCGAGCAGTTGGCGATTCATGGCGACCACGTTCAAGATGTCGCATTTGAAGTTGACGACGTCGATTGGTCGTACAACACCGCCATCGCCCGAGGCGCAACGTCAGCTCGCGAACCCTACACATTAAGCGATGTGAATGGAGAAGTTCGCCTTGCCAGTATCCACACCTACGGCGACACGATTCATACATTTATCAACCGAGATAATTTCAAAGGTACGTTCCTTCCCCGCTTCGTCGATCGAGATGAGCCAGGAATCACCACCGGATTGCTAGAGGTCGACCACTGCGTCGGCAATGTCGAACTGGGAGCGATGAACAAATGGGTGAAGTGGTACGAGGATGTGCTCGGTTTCACTCAGCTCATCTCCTTTGATGACAAAGATATCTCGACCGAATACACCGCTTTGATGTCCAAAGTGATGTCAGGTGGGGACGGTCGAGTCAAATTCCCAATCAACGAGCCGGCCGAAGGGAAAAAGAAGTCCCAGATCGACGAGTACCTCGAGTTCTTTGGTGGAGCAGGCATTCAGCATGTCGCTTTAAGAACCGACGATATCGTCGCAACCGTCACCGAACTTCGAAACCGAGGCTTGCAGTTCTTACGGGTCCCTGCCACCTACTACGAAGATCTTCCCAACCGAGTCGGAAAGATTGACGAGGATCTTGCCGCCCTCCAAGATCTCGGTGTTCTGGTCGATCGGGACGACGAGGGATACCTCCTTCAAATATTCTCGAAGCCAATTACCGACCGACCGACCCTCTTTTTTGAGATCATTGAGCGCAAAGGGGCCAAGAGCTTTGGAAAGGGCAACTTTAAGGCCCTGTTCGAAGCGATTGAGCGTGAACAGGAAGTTCGCGGAACTCTTTAGGTCGGTTTTGCCTTATTAAGAACGTCAGAGGTCGCACTTTCAAGTGCGACCTCTGCGTCAGAAAGTGGACCATCCAATCCCCAAATGGGGAAGGTGTCACAATCACCTTGCACCTCGATTCTGGTGCTCAAAGAAATCTCTCGGCCCGAATCAGCGTACTAACCCATTACAGACAGCATGAATGCCCGTATCTTGAAACCCACGTTCTTCCTACTCCTGGGACTCCTCATTTCCCTTTGCTCGGCTCAACCTGCGCAGAAGATAAAGTGGTCCAGCCATGTTGTCACGGGAGAACTCAAGGCCAACGCAAAGGTGCTGGTTGAAGTTGACGCTCAGATCGAGCCGAAGTGGCACTTGTATGCCCTACCGCCCACGAAAGCTACCAACATTCCCACGACCATCGAAGTGGAAGCCCCGGCTAAGTTGGACGGCAAAGTCACCCAAGACAAACCGGAGCTGAAGTTCGATAACAATTTCAACGCGCAGGTTGAGTTCTTCGAGAATTCGGCAAAGTTCATGGTTCCCGTCCAGTTGGGAGCCGATGGCAAGGGCACGCTCAAGGTTCGTTACCAAGCTTGTAACGATCGAATGTGTCTGCCGCCAACCAATGTGTCGGTTCCCATCGGCGGAGCCGCATCGACAGCCGCACCTAAGACCACGGGCGCCGATGCTGCAGGCACCAAGTCGTTAGAACAACAAGTCAACGAGCAAGAGAAGAAAGGATTGCTTTCCTTCTTCCTCTTCGCCTTCGGAGCAGGGCTTCTCGCCCTTCTGACCCCTTGCGTGTTCCCGATGGTCCCAATTACCGTCAGCTACTTCTCGAAGCACAAAGAATCGATGGGTACGAAGTCGAGTATCGCGGCTCCGGTGGCTTACTGCTTGGGAATCATTTCCGCTTTCACCGGCTTTGGACTCATTGTTTCCATCGTGTTTGGTGCAAGCGGAATACAGAAATTTGCGACCAACCCGATCGTCAATCTCTTGCTCGCGGGACTGTTCATCTTCTTGGCTCTGAATTTGTTCGGAATCTACGAGATCCAACTTCCAGTTTCCCTTCAGAACAAGTTCTCACCCCGCGGTAAGCAGGGCCTGATCGTTCCGGTGTTGATGGGCTTGACCTTCACCCTCACTTCTTTCACCTGCACTGTTCCCTTTGTCGGAACGATTTTGGTGAACGCAACCAAAGGCGACATCCTGTATCCCTTCGTTGGAATGCTCGCCTTCAGTTCGGCTTTTGCTTCGCCATTCTTCTTACTTGCGCTCTTCCCTCAGTACCTTGCCAAGTTGCCCAAATCCGGTTCGTGGCTCTCGGCAGTCAAGGGCTTTATGGGATTCGTCGAGATCGCAGCCGCCGTTAAATTCTTCAGCAATTCTGACCTTGTTTGGGGAACAGGAATCTTATCCCGAACCGCATTCCTTGGGGTTTGGGTACTGGTATTCGTCGCCGCAGCGCTGTTCTTGGTCGGCATTCTTCGACTTCCTAAAGTGGACATGCCACAAAAGTTTGGCCCTGGCCGATTGATCGTGATGGTTCTAACGGTTTTCAGTGCCATCTACTTTGGATACGGCATGACCGGAAACTCACTTGGTGAAATGGAAGCCTATTTGCCCCCTAGCAAGAGTGGTTGGATCGAGAAGTACAACGAAGCGGTGGATCTTGCCAAGCGCACCAATAAGCCCATCTTCATCAACTTCACCGGGGTCACCTGCACGAACTGTCGATGGATGGAAAAGAACATGTTCACCCGTAAGGATGTCAAGAACGAATTGAATAACTTTGTCCTTGTGGAGCTTTACACCGATAAGCAGTCAAAGGAAGATGAAGACAATCAAGCGCTTCAGCAGAAGCTCACGGGCACGGTCACATTGCCGGTTTATGTAAGCGTGACGCCAGAAGGAAAGGTCATTAAAACCTTCGGCTCATCAACCCGAGACCCGCAGGAATTCGTAAAGTTTCTACACGACGGTCGCGGAAGCTAGTCTTCCCCGCTTGTTGCTCGCCTTTCGCTATTCGGTCGGGAGGCGGGCTGGGCGTCCATCTGGGAAGACTTCCACTCGATTACGACCATTCTGCTTGGCCATGTAAAGTGCCTGGTCGGCCGCTGAAATCAGGTCCGAAGCATTCTGGATGTGTTCGTTGCAGGTGGCTACTCCAAAACTTGCAGTTATCGGACGGTGTGGCCAAGTCGCTCGCTCAATCGCTTCTCGGAACCTTTCCGCAGCGATTACGGACTCCATCCGTGAGCATCTTTGAAGGATGATCGCGAACTCTTCTCCGCCGTATCGAGCCGGTAATTCGTGTCGGCGTGAGTTCTCCGAGAGCACTCTCGCAACCGTTCTTAGCGCTTCATCGCCCGCTTGGTGCCCAAATTGGTCATTAAGGTTTTTGAACCGGTCAATGTCCATAAGCATCAACGAAAGCTGATCGCCCGCTCGAAGATGTTCGTCGATTCCCTCTTCCAGCATCTCTTGAAATCGCCGGCGATTGGAAAGCCCGGTCAGAGCATCCGTCACCGCGAGATGATTGAGTTTCTCATTCATCGACTCCAACTCAGCCTTCTGACGCTGGACAACTTCTTCTGCCTCAAGGATTCTAAGTGCGACTCGAAGCCGAATCTGAAGTTCGCTTCGGTCAAGTGGCTTCGTCATGAAGTCATCGACGCCCGCATCGTACGCTTCGAGGCGGTCGGACTTTTGCCCTTTTGAGGTGCAGAGAATGAAGTAGACGTATGGACCGCCTAATTTACGGAAGGCACGGCAAAGATCCACGCCATTCATTTCTGGCATCATCCAGTCGGACAACACCAGGCGATAGCGATTCTGTCGGTGCAGATCGAGCGCGATCGCTCCATTAGTTGCGTGGTCGAGAGGAAGATTCTGAGCCAAAAACATCTGCTGTATCAAATACGCAGAAACTGGATCGTCTTCGACGAGCAACACTTTAGGCCTTAAGGAAGCGTTCTCGACTTCGGTCGTGGTTATATCCATCAAGAGTTCTTTAGCGTCGGTAAATTAGCCCTAACTATTATTCCTTATCCCGTATACGCCAAGTTGAGTCCATCTATTATAAATCGGCCCATTTGCTCTCAATCTTAAGCTAGTCACTTTTTCTTTTGCCAAATCGGGTCAATCAGCCTATTTTCTGGATGCTTTCCACCCTATATCTTGACGAAATCGCATTGAATGTATCGACTTATGACGTGTTCCTTCCTAAAGAGTTCTTCAAGACTCCATAGGCGAGAATATTATTCCGAGACAATCGTAAAGTCTCACCGACGTCCCGCGTCGGACCATGCTCGTTTGAACTTGGTGTGAACATAACGACTGACCATGAAGCGATTGGGAGACTTTTCCGCCGGGGTTAATCGTTCGGTAAATGCCATCTCGTAACCTGCCTTTTGAGCTGCTCTAGCCACCCGGGTATCAAACTTGCCGTTGGGATAAGCTAAGAAACGGTTGACATGCCCCAGCCGTCGTTCCAGAATTCGTTTCGAGCCCACCATTTCGGATTCCAGTTGTGCGGCCGTCAGCGTGCGAAGATCCTCCGGGTGAGTTTGAGTTTGCGAACAGATTGAGACCAGTCCTTCCCGATCCAGTTCCTTCAATTGGTCCCAGCTCATCTTCGGTCGACCATGTTGGTCTCCCACGTAACTTGTGTGAACAAACATCGTCGCGGGTATGTGCCTGCGTCTTAGAATCGGCAATCCAAGCTGATAAAACCCTTCGTATCCATCCGCAAAAGTCAGCGCGATCGCATTCGGCGGCAAATGAGTTCCCCGCGTTAGGTGTTCAAACACTTGGTCGAGGGTTACAAAGTGAGCCCCATGCTTGGTGAGCCAATCCAACTGACTTTCGAGTTCTGGCACTGAGACATCGAACCAAAGGGCCTGGGAGTCTCGACTCGCAATCACATCATGAAACGTGAGAATTGGGGTGCGCTCGGTCAGATGCGACTTCAATTCCCAGTGACTGACTGAGGGTGTTGCATGCTGAGTGCGGCCCACGGAGAGCGTGGCCAAAACCGAAAGAACCAGGAACACCGCTCCATTGTATTTCCATCCTGCGGTAGCCTACAACTATGGCCCATTGGCAAAAGCCAAGTTCGAATATCGAGCAGAGACGGCAAGACTGGCTGAACTCGGTTCAACAACAAGTTGCGACCAAACTAGAGTCTGCCCTGCAGCCCTCGTCCAACAGCCAGTCGCTTACGGCCTCCGTTTCAAGCATCCACGAATTAGCCAATCGGAATATCGAGATGATTGAAAACAATGCCGCCGAGATGCGGCGTAAGGGCCAAAAGCTCCCTCAGATTGCCTGCAAAAAGGGATGCGATATATGCTGTTTCATTCGGGTGAAAGCAAGTATTCCTGAGGTCCTCCATATTGCGGACCATATCCGATCTACCTTCACGGACGCAGAGATTGAGAACCTGAAGGCGAAGATCGATGCGAATCTCGCCGCCTTTGAAGGCTTAACTGGCAAAGACCGACTCAACAAAATGGTTCCCTGCCCCCTTCTGGAGGATCACAGCTGTTCCGTGCACAGTGTTCGGCCGGTTCCCTGCCGCATGCACCATTCCACCGATCTAGAGGTATGCAAACAGGCGTTTGATCAGCCAGACAAAGTGCAGATTCCTCATTTCCTAGATGTCGATACGGTGGTCCACCCGATCATTCACGGAATCCGAACTGCCGTTCGGTCGGCCAACCTCAAGGACCCGGGTTTGGTATTGGCAAGGGCATTGAAAATCGCGATGGAAGATCCTCAAGCACGCGAGAAATGGCTAAACGGTGAAGACCTTTTCGCGCCTGCTGTCGACAAAGAGCTCCAACAGCTTGAAGAGTTTGAGATGCGTAGGCGAATGATCCAGCTAAAGCGCTGAACCGATCGCTCGCTTCAAATTCAACAGGGCCTGTCGACTTTCTTCCGAGATCCGGCCCGATCGGTCGGGCGGAACGTCAAGCAGTAAGTTGCCTCCTCGGCCCACCGTGGATTGAAACAGTTCAAGCAATTGCTCGGTCGTTTTGAGCGTATCACCGTCGATGTGAAACCAATATTTCGAAAGCGTGTCGCAGGTTTCCATTGGCAGATAATAGGTTTGTCCGTTGTACGCCACATTGGGTTTGTGTCCCGATTCGGCAGGCGGGGTGCGTTCCCCATTGATAAGGTCGGCGGGCCAAATGTCGACGAGCGGCCCGTCGATCTCCTTGAAATTGTAGGAAGACTGCCGGCGACGAATCGAGCATCCGTCCCACTCACTAGAGTTGAGCATCACCAAGCAATCGGGCTGGATCTCCTTCACCAAGTCGTAGAGCCTTTGAAGAATCGCCTGACTATCAGGCCCTAAATCGAACGGAATATCGAACCACATCACAAAAATAGGGCCGTAAGTGGTCAACAGTTCTTCAATTTGGTGCGCGAGAAAATTAGCGTAACTATGGGGGGCGAGTTGGGACTGGTGTTTGAGCTCCCAACCGAGTAGGTAGTACAGCCCTGGCTGAATCCCTCGCGCTCGGCATGAAGTAACGAATTCTGCCACGACGTCTCGGGTGTTTGGGCTGTTGACGACCGTGAAATCGGTGAAGCGCGAGGGCCATAAACAGTGTCCTTGCTGATGCCGCGCAGTCAGGACCGCATACTTCATCCCCGCTTCTGCCGCGACCTCGATCCATTGGTCAGGATTCAAGTCGGTCGGCGCATAAAGGTTGATATCCGCCTGTCGATCCGCAAATTCGTCCTGGCTAAAAGTCGCGAGCCCGAAGTGAATGAACATTCCGTATTTGAGCGATTCAAACCGGGCATGTTGAGGTGTTTGTGCGCGGGATGGATGGAACTTCATCGTTCTATCGAAGGGTTAAAAGGACTCCACAAACAATGAGGGCGGCTCCTCCAATGATGTTCCAACTGGGTTTTTCACCGAGCACAACCATCCCGATCACGACTGCAATCACAAAGCTGAGCTTATCAATGGGAGCAACCCGAGATACCGGTCCAAGCTGAATGGCGCGAAAATAGCAAAGCCAGGATGCTCCGGTCGCAATTCCGGAAGCCACCAGAAACATCCAGCCTCGCGTGGTAATTGAGCTGATCTTGGTTTGCTTCGTCGCGAGAGCAATCACGACCGCGAAAATCAGAACCACGCAAACTCGGACCGCGACCGCGAGGTTCGAAGGAACGTTCTCAACCCCCTTCTTAGCCAGGACCGCCGTAACGCCCGCGAACAGCGCGGAGAAGATAGCCCACACCTGGTAGCTCATGATTCCATACTGACAGAATCAAGGAAACCTGGCAACGACGTTTTACTGCTGGATCGAATAGGACGGTTTCGGTTGGTGAAGAGATGCCTGTCTTTTGCGAACAAAGCTGACCACCAGGCACACCGCGACAATACCAATTGCGTCGATGAGAACGTCGGAAACCCGACCGCCGCGTCCGGGAACAAACGTTTGATGGAACTCATCGCTCGCCGCATAAAGTAGAGCGAACGACGCGACGAACGGCAGCTTAAATCGCAGAGGCTTGAGCAGTAAGACCGCGAGCAATGCGAATTCCAATACGTGATATCCCTTCACAAACACCCACCAATAACTGTCCCAAAACCGGTCAAAACTGCTCGGGCTGATCGCAATTGGACCATGAGTCGAGACCGCTTTGCTCAGTTCCTCACTCGAAATGAAGCGACAGGAGGTGCCGAAAATGACCGACATCCAAACGGCTAACAAGATCCATTCCTTACGAATCGCTCTCATGATCCAAAGTCTAGCGAGCCGAGTGAGAAAGCCATGCTCTGGTCCCATGTTTTTCAGACCCTAAATCTTGTTCATGATTCGAAAGAAGGATGCGCCTGCATAAAGGTATGATCTCGCCCATGCCGGATGACCACACCGCAGTCGCCAATCCCGATTTCGAACGACTTCAGAATGAACTGGAGGTGTTTGAACTCATGACAGCCGGATATGTCGGCAGCATCGTCCGAGCCGCCAGCCTCATCCCGGACGACAAATGGAATTGGAGCTTCTCAGAGCGCACTCCCACCGCTAAGGAGATATGCGAACACGCGTTTGTCTGGCTCTGGTGCGACCGCCAACAGCTTTGCGTGCTCGATCGCAGCCTCCACCGCCCCACTCCCGACCTTCCGAGTGACCGCGAAACGATGATTCAGATGCTCAAAGCAGAAGCTCAAGAGTGGCGCAACCTAGTCCGCTCGCTGACACTCGAGCAGCTTCAAGAAGAGCGAGAACCTTGGGAAGGCGAAACCCGCCTCGTTCGCTCCTTCCTGTTCCACATGGGCCAGCACATCATCTACAAAGCCGGCCAAATCTGGATGCTAGCTTTCGATCTAGGCCTAGATGGCCCCGAACCTTACGACGCTCCCTTTCCCAACCGAATCTACGGCTTCAAAGACACTCCCCCTTGGCCCGCACCTCGCGGGTAGAGGATCTGACGGAGCTGATTTGATCCCAATCCCCACTATGTCAGAATATTTCAGCAAAGATGCTGCTGATTTCGACGACTCATAGACCGGCTACTGATTTGGGGTACTTGCTGCACAAGAACCCTGTGAGGGCTCAGGAGGTGGAGCTGACCTTCGGTGCGGCTTGGGTCGTTTATCCGGAGGCGACGGAGGAGCGGTGTACGGCGGCGGTGATGCTCCAGATTGATCCAGTGGGGCTGGTTCGGCGCAAGGATGGAGCGGGTTCCCTTGCCCAATATGTCAACGACCGACCTTACGTGGCGAGTTCCTTCCTATCAGTCGCTTTGTCCGAGCTATTCGGAACCGCGATTGCCGGCCGATGCAAAGAGCGTCCTGAACTTGTCACAACGCCTATTCCGCTCGAAATCCGGGTCCCGGTGCTTTCTTGCCGCGCGGCGGAGGAACGGATTGCGCGACTTTTCGCACCCTTAGGATACGAAGTATCAACCTCGCGGCTCCAACTTGATGAGCACTTCCCTGAGTGGGGCGAGAGTCATTATTACGACGTCACCCTCCGTGGCACCGTGCTTTTGAGAGACGCCCTGCGCCATCTCTACCTTCTCCTACCGGTGCTGGATGCGAAGAAGCACTATTTTATGGACAAAACGGAGGTCGACAAGCTGATGTCGAAGGGTGAAGGATGGCTGGCCAACCACCCAGAAAAGGATTGGATCGTCAGGAGTTCACTCGGCCGGAAGCCATCTCTCATGCGCGAAGCTCTGGAGCAACTAGCGAACATCGAAGAATCGCTTGAGGCGGAAGAAAACACCGTCGATGAAGCGTTTATTGCCCCCGAAGAGTCTGCCACCGAACCGAAAGAATCGCTGCACACCAAGCGGCACAACCGAATTGTGGAACGGGTTCGGGAGATCAAACCGCAGAGCTTAGTTGATCTGGGATGCGGTGATGGAAAACTGCTGCGTCAGCTAATTAAAGTCCAAGGCCTGAACCGAATTTTGGGAATGGACGTGAGCTATTTTGAGATCGAAACAGCCGAGCGAGCCCTCCACCTCGACGAAGCGAGTCCCCATATCCGGGAACGCATTCAACTCATCCATGGCAGTCTGATGTATCGCGACGAAAGGCTGGAAGGCTTCGACGTGGCCACGGTGATCGAAGTGATTGAGCATCTCGACCAAGCGAGGCTCGCGGCATTTGAACGGGTCGTGTTCGAATGCGCCCAGCCCAAGCACGTGCTCCTAACCACCCCGAACCGTGAATACAACGCAGTTTACGAATTGGATGACAAGTTCCGGCACACCGACCACCGGTTCGAGTGGGACCGCGAGCAATTTGCCACTTGGGTTGAGCGGATCTCGGAAATATACGGTTATCGGGCCCAAATAGAAGGAATTGGCGAGGAGCATGAAGCGTTCGGCTGCCCAAGCCAGATGGTGGTGTTCACGAGATGAGACTTGAGATTCCAGAATTTGCGATGGTGACCATCATCGGGACAAGTGGCTCGGGAAAGTCCACTTTTTGCCGCAAGCATTTCCTTCCGACCGAAGTTCTCAGCAGCGACACCTATCGTGGTTACGTCTGTGATGATGAAGACAGCCTCGATGTCTCGGACCATGCGTTTGAGGCACTCCACTTCATGCTTTCAAAGCGTCTCGAACTGGGCCGATTGACAGTAGTCGACGCGACGAACGTCCAGAAAGAATCCCGGGCTCCGCTTCTCAAGATTGCTCAAAAGTGGCATGCGTTAAGGATCGCCATTGTGCTCGACATTCCGCAGCAAGTCTGCATGGATCGTAATGCGTTAAGGCCCAACAGGCAGTTCGGCCCGCACGTCGTCCGGAATCAGCGGAACAACCTTCGCGAGTCATTCAGGCTGTTTCGATCCGAGCGTTGGAACAAAATCTATGTCCTCAAACCGGAGGATATTGACTCAGTTGAGATCGTTCGCAGCAGGCTTTGGAGCCGTCGGCCCGAAGAACATGGTCCGTTCGATATCATCGGCGACATCCATGGTTGCTTGCAGGAACTTCACCAACTGCTTGCGGAGCTAGGTTGGTCGTTGGAACCAGAAATCAGTCATCCCGAGGGACGAAAGCTCGTGTTGCTGGGCGACTTAGTCGATCGGGGTCCCGATCCAGTTGGCGTTCTGAAGCTCGCAATGGATGCGGTGCGTCGCGGCGTCGCAATTTGGACGCCTGGGAATCACGACATGAAGCTTGCCCGAGCGTTGGGTGGGAAGAACGTCACCTTGAACCATGGACTTGCTGAGACCATGGCTGCGATGAATGAGCAATCGGCCGAGTTCCGAACCGAAGTACAACAATTCATTACCGACCTCGTGAGCCACGCGGTTCTCGATGATGGCAAGTTGTGTGTGGCGCACGCAGGTATGCGTGAAGAGATGCAAGGTCGCGGTTCGTCAGCGGTGCGCGATTTTGCCCTTTACGGGGAAACAACTGGCGAGATCGATGAGTTTGGACTCCCGGTTCGGTACCCATGGGCCAATCAATATCGCGGTAAGGCGATGGTGGTTTACGGCCACACCCCCGTTCCGCGAGCCGAGTGGGTCAATAATACAATCGACATCGATACTGGCTGCTGCTTTGGAGGTTCACTCACCGCCCTTCGCTATCCCGAGCGAGAGCTTGTGAGCGTGCCTGCTCAACGCACCTATGCCGAGCCGGCCCGACGGATTCATGCTGAAATGCCCACCTTTACAGGGCAGCAAGAAATCGACACCCTTCTCGACCTGTCGGACGTGACCGGTCGCCGATCCATCGAGACTAAAATGGTGGGTCGGATCACCATTCAGGAAGGCAATGCGATTGCCGCTCTCGAAGTCATGTCGCGCTTCGCTGCCGATCCGCGCTGGCTCATTTACTTGCCTCCAACGATGTCCCCCTGTCAGAGTTCGGAGCGAGACGGATACTTGGAATATCCCACCGAAGCTCTGAGCTATTTCGCTTCGCAAGGTGTGGAGCAGGTGGTCTGCGAAGAAAAACACATGGGCTCGCGTGCGGTTGCCGTTGTCTGCAAAAATCCAGATGCGGCAAGGGACCGATTTGGAGTCGAGGGTGACAGTTCAGGTGTGATCGTTACTCGAACCGGCCGACAGTTCTTCGACGACCCCGACATAGAACGAGCCCTGCTCGACCGTTTACTAAACGCATCCGGATTCCTATTTGAGGAACTGAAGTCAGATTGGATTCTTCTAGATCTTGAGTTGATGCCATGGTCGGCCAAAGCAGTCAGTTTGCTCAAAGAGCAATACGCTCCCGTTGCCTCTTCCGCCTTAGCGTCGGCGTGTGTTTGGTCCGAAGTGCTTCAGGGTGCTCAGGCTCGAGGCGTGACCGGCGCCGAATCTTTGATTCTCGCGGGTCACGGTCGTATCGAGTCTTCGGAACGGTTTGCGCAAGTCTATCGGCGCTATTGTTGGCAGGTGAACTCCATCGAGGATTACAAGCTAGCTCCATTCCATCTGCTCGCTTCCGAAGGACATGTTCATACGGATAAAGACCATCAATGGCACATGGAAACGCTTGGACGTCTGTGCGATGCCGATCCAACGATCCTGGTTCGCACTCCTTACCGAATTGTGAACTTGAACTCCGAACAAGAAGTCCTCGAAGCTTGCGCCTGGTGGGAGTCGCTGGTCGGAAAGGGTGGCGAAGGCATGGTCGTTAAACCATTCTCCTTCATCGCCCATCATGAAAATAAGCTCGTTCAACCCGCCGTTAAATGCCGTGGCCCCGAATACCTACGGCTCATCTACGGCCCCGACTATCTGCGCCCAGAGAATCTCAATCGACTGCGATCACGTGGTCTCAACCGAAAGCGCATGTTAGCCCACCGGGAGTTCGCGCTTGGTGTCGAAGCGATGGAGCGGTTTGTCCGATACGAGCCTCTTCGCCGTGTCCACGAATGCGTGTTCGGAGTGCTCGCACTAGAAAGCGAACCCGTGGATCCACGCCTGTAAAGGGGCCATACCGATTTACTGACTACTGAGCTTGGCGTTTCGCCAGGCTTCAGGGCCATCGATGAAGCCGGCAGCGGTAACGCCGCCGAGTCCCTTCGTCGCTACTGAGCCATCGAACAAGATCCATTGCGGATATCGCCGATAGCTATCGTACGGATTGTAATAGTAGGCGAGCCGGGACGCGACGGCATTGATCCCGCCGATTGCGGACCAGATTTGATTGCCACATCGCCCCTGAATCATCCAGGACGATAACTGATAACCTCGGCTCGTTGCGCGATTCAATAATTTTCCTGCCGTGGGATGAAGTTTCCATAGCCGGTTCGATTTGGGTGTGCCAAACATCACGATATTTCTTCCCGCGATTTCCCGATTCGTTACGGTATCGGGGACCACTTGGCAGTCGACCATGAAGCTCTCTCGCGCGATCGCAGCTTCTCTCCGTGCTCGGTCGAAGGAATCTTGATTTTCTTCGGGAGATCCTGCCGTACTGTAAACTGCCACGCTCCGTCTCCCCATGCACTCAGCCCAAAATGGAGTCACCGGCTTTCCTCCCCAAAGATTTCCGGTTCCGCGATGGCTCGACCGAAGGAGACCTTGAAGGAGTGGCGGAAAATCATACTGGTTCCCCTCGCCATTTGGCAAACTCCAAAAGTGGTTTGCGTGCCTTTGAACGAACATTTCCACTTTGGTACCGCGAGCTTCAAGCGCGTTCAAGATGCGAAACGACTCGGAAATGGGTACCGATTGGTCGGCGTCACCGTGCATCATCCACACGTTCTTTGTAGCCGCAATATCATCAAGTCGTCCTTCAAGATCAGTTTCAGACATCGCCTTTCGGAAAATCTTAGCGATAGGGTCGGCTGTTATGACTTCGGGATAGGTGTCCGAGATATAAGTGAAATTGGAGAGCCAAGCCGCGCTTAGCCCAATGCCAGCAAATGCTTTCGGATTGATGGACGACATCACATATACGGCATGCCCGCCCATCGAATGCCCCAGTAAGTACATGCGACTTCTATCGGCTTGCAGACGTTTTGCGGCGACATCGAGTGTCTCCAAGGCATCACGCCGCCCCAAACCGTCCCAGTTTGACGTTCTAAAATCGGGAGAAACCACGTGGCACTCGCGCCGCGCATGAATCATTGAAAGCTGGGATTCACTGGTACGACCACCTCCATAGGTGAACAGAACAATGGGCTGATTGTTTGAAGGTTGGAGCGATTCAAGAATGGAATAGCCTCGCACCATGCCGTCGAACCGACTCACGTAGGTGCACCGTCGAACAACTCCTCGATCTGCGACCAAAAACTTTAAATCGCAAGGATCGATACCTTTGCCCCAAAGCTTGAGATGATGATTTCCTGGCTTTAGGTGGCTAGACACCATAAAATCAAATCGAACAATCCGGCTGTCCATGGCAGGCACTAGCTCCGTCAAATGAGACGTCACGGGACCGTTATCGACTTGTGTTTGGATTGAAGCGCGGGTTGCGACGTCGCCAGCATTAACTGCAACGATGCTCGCGACAAATGGGCCCTGCTCTCCCAATTTCGCATCGGGAGCCACAATCGTATCCATCAAAAATGAAATCGGAGCCTTGATCGAAAGAAGCTGGAAATTAGCTGATCCCGCGGCAATGAATTGATTGGTTCCCTTCTTTAACGCAACGGGAACTAACTGTCGGACGCCCCAGCCGTTTATGTGTCCGGTCTCCAAATGTCCATTGATCAAAAATCGGGAAGCAAACGTGAAGATGAGCGCCTTTCTGGCAACCGGTTCAACCCACTCCACACCCAAACCGGCACTCCCCGACTTTGAAATCAGTGCTCCTCCGTCTCCTAACCGGACCGCATCGTCACCAGATTGGACCTCGCGCCACTTCACCGAACCGACCCATCCTTCCGACGGCACCGACCGAATATTGCTATGGATTGCCGCAATCTGAAAGTTCGAGATACGGAAATATGAGCTACCGGATGGCGCGGGGCTCGGACACACAAAGGACCTCGTAAAGCGCAGCGTATTGCCAGAGTCACCATAATGAGGCAGCGTCACAACCAGGAAAACCAGAGGAATCAGAAGCATATTGGTACTGTACCAAATTTTACTCTTCCCGGTTCCGAGTGCTGGGAGTTCTCGCAATGGGCTCTGGGTATTCTGGTGCCTTGAACGGTTCAGGATCATGGTCGGAAAATGTTCGCCAACTTGCTGGAGCACGCCTTCGCCGCACTCGAATTCAGCAGAGCCTTTCCGTTAGAACGGTGGCTGAAAAAGCGAATCTGAGCAAAACGACCGTTGTGGCGGTAGAAGCGGGCCGGGCGATTCGAGTGGGCTCTTATCTCAAGGTTGCGGAACTCCTTGGACTCCACCTGGACGTTCTACTTAGAGAGGCCGCGCCCAACGATTCTCCCTTCGCAGTCCACCGGCGAGAGGATGATGAGTGGTTTGATCTCAGCCACTTTGGCGACGGTCCGCTACCCCAGGACGCGCAACACGATCAAGAAGAGCGCAACCGACTCGCACTTGAAGGCAAGTCCCCCTTAAATATCCTCAGAAGTCGACTCGACGGTGGTCGCATCAAACCGACGATTATCGAAGTTTCTGGTCCGAGTGAACGACGCATCCATCCCGGAGAGGAGCATCTGTTTGTCCTATCTGGATCGGCCTCTATTTCGGTCGGAGGACATGTCGTGGAACTTGAGGAGGGAGAGAGCATTACCTTTTGGAGTTCGGAACCCCATTCCTATGCACCCAAGCAAGGGTCCAAGCTACCTACTCGACTTTTGTCGGTTCGCATTGACTCTTAACTGGAACGGTGCCACTAGTGATTTGAAGGTTCGGTGGTAGTAGGACTTTTGAAGTTCGTGCCGTGAAAAAGAGTCACAATCACAAGTCGGCCCCAGGTTCAGGTCAAGTTTTCTGATCGCTTGTTGAAAGGACATGCCAATCGAACTACCCTTAAAAAATCCTAAGGACATTACGAGAGCATTGGGAAAGATACTAAGAATTAGGGTTTGCTTAAGCAACCTAAACAATCCTCCGGAGGCGCAGTCATCTCAGAAAATCTAAAAGTCATGCTTGTTGAAGACGAACAGGCGGTTCTCGATTTCCTTACCCAAGCATTGAGTGAAGTTGGCTACACAACCTCGCGGTTTACAAGCGGTCAAGCTGCGATAGGAGCATTTGCGCAAGAAGATCCTCAATTGGTTGTGCTGGACGTGATGTTGCCCGACGTTGACGGATTTCAGGTTCTGAGAGAAATTCGAACGCAATCGAAGGTTCCGGTGCTGATGTTGACCGCCCGTACCAGCCTGGAAGATCGCGTGACCGGATTGGATGCAGGTGCAGACGACTACCTGCCCAAACCCTTCATGCTGGAAGAGTTTCTCGCTCGAGTTCGAGCCCTACTTCGCCGGACCCAGCAAGATAACACTCGACTTCAATACAACGACCTCGTTGTCGACACGATTACGCGTAAGGTCACGCGTGGCACTCGTCCCATTTATCTCTCGGCAACCGAATTTGCCTTGCTTGAAATTCTTATCCGAAGCATCGAGACGCCAGTTTCAAAACAAACTATTCTTGAAAAAGTTTGGGACGACAGTGGTTATCGTGACCCAAATGTCGTCGAAGTATATGTAAGCTACCTACGCCACAAGCTAGAACGCAGTGGCATGACCCGACTGATTTATACCGTTCGAGGTCAAGGGTACATGCTAGGAAAACCTCGGGATGAGGATTAGCCATCGTGGGCGATTAACATTAACAACGTCTGTCGTATCGGGAACGATATTGGCGGGTCTCTTTGCGATCTCCTTCTTGATCTTTCGCAGGGAGGAGATCAACCGGGCCCACGATATTTTGCGTCCCGCTGTTTTGCAAATTGAACAGGACGCCGTCACCCAAGACACGATAACCCCCGACCTTGGATTGGTTGTTGAGGCTAACCCTCAGCTGAGCTTCGGCACTTTTGACCTGCGTGGCCAACTCTTAGCCAGTTCGGGAGCACTCTCGCTGGAACCGACCTTCAAATGGGCTGCTTCAATGGTTGGCAAACCCACCAACAAGAGTGGAGTGGAGTGGGGCACCATCGACATAGGGAACATGACGGTCGTTGCGGGCAGCAAAAGCACCAGCAAGGGCCTTATTGTAGGCGTCCTCCCTTGGGAAGAGCGCGAACGCACAATGGCGCAGGCCGCGATTGCATTGGTCTTGCTCTGGTTCCCTCTCGTCGGTCTGATCGGCGCGATTACCTGGATCGCATCAGCGAAAACCTTTAAGCCTCTTACCGCCCTCGCCGAACAAGCAGAGCTCTTCAGTGAGTCAGATCTCACTCGGCGACTAACCGTTGACTCCCACGACGAATACGCAACGTTTGCTGCCCGACTCAACAACTTCCTCGACCGTTTAGAAGATTCGGTTCAAAGACAGAAGCAGTTCGTAGAAGATGCCGCTCACGAACTACGAACCCCGCTCACTATTCTGAGAGGTCGAATCGAAACGAGCTTAATGATCGATCGATCCAGCGAAGAATATAGAAATGCGCTTTTACTTGTTTTGAGAGAAACCGAGCGCATGTCTCGGTTGGTCGAAGCCATGCTCCAGTCCGCGCTGCCGGTCCAAGATTTATCGATTCCAGTTGACGTCGAAGCGGCGCTTGAGAAAGTTGAGGCAAGGTGGCTGGATCGTTTTGTCGAGTCGAACGTCCATTTAGAACTTGAAACCGAACCAGCGGAAACACTTGCGCTTGAAGAAGAAGTGGACTGCGTCATCGATAACTTAGTCTCGAATGCCTTGCGGTCGAGTCCCAATGGCTCCACTTGCACCCTCAAAGTGGAGCACGACGGTGGGTTTGTTTTGGTGACGGTGACCGATGAAGGTCAAGGTGTACCGGTTGAAAAGCGAGAGGCGATTTTTGAGCGCTTCACGCGATTAGAAAAGAGCCGAAACCGGTCACTCGGAGGATTCGGGGTAGGGCTGGCGGTTTCAAAACGCCTCGTAGAAGGACGTGGAGGCACGATTCGAGTGACAGACGGCCCCACCGGTGGAGCTCGTTTCGAGGTCCGTTGGCCCAACACCCCTACTAAGGGGTGAAATGGGGGCGGATTATTTTCGCAAAAATACACGCCATTAAAGCGTCGGGACCCGGTTAAACTATAGTAGACATTTTTCTACTATGGAACGCCTCGATATTGCCCTTCCCTATCACAATGCTTTGCTCGTTCTGCACCAGAAAGGACAGTTTTATGTCCGACTCCTGATGGTCCTGAATGACAAGAGAACATTCGTTACGCCCAAGCTTGAAATCGCCGAATCGGACCTTCGGCGATTGATGAATGTGAAGTACATTGAGGTCAACCTCGGTGAACTGAGATTGTCTTCTGAACCTACCCACCTAACGGTTCACTGGCAGGTCTATCATATGCCGGCCGACAACACGATCTGGAAACCGTTGCTACGAAAGTTCTTTACCGAGATCAACCAAAACGAAGGAAGTGAAGCTTGATCAAATCTGCTCAAACAGAAAGACACCCTTCTTGTTTGCAATCACGATGTCTTCGCGACCATCGTGATTCACGTCTTGCACCACAAAATGGGTTCCGACGCCGGAGTCTTCGTCGATGACAGTTCGCACCCACTCCACTCCTTTTTTCGTTCGGCTCATTTCATATCGCACTAATAAAGCAGGTTCGTTTGCTCCCAAATCTTTGTTGGGACCGTGAGCCCAGAATCTTTTCCCCGTCACGATGTTGAGCTGCTTTCTCCGACCAAAATGTCCCAACACCAGAGAGTGGGTTTGAGAGATCGTGTCATCGATCAGGTGGCTCCGAAATCCCGCCCCATTTGCAAGTTGCTCGTGCCACCAAACGCCCCGGTCGTGGGCAGAACTGCTGATGACATCGGGCAAATGATCTCCATTTATATCCAGAACTGGCATATGCGCACATGGAGGTCCCAGATCCGCCTTGACGAACGTCCAAGGTTCGCTGCGAGGATTCGCAGGCGCAACGTAATAGCCCTCGTTTGTAATAATCTCGTTGCGTCCGTCGGCGTTAATGTCACCTACTCCCAAACCGTGCCAGTAACGCTGCGAACCTGGCTCTTTCTTTTCGCTGACACGATGAAAGTTCCACTCCGCATAAGGATCTGTAGCAGGTTCAAACCAGCCGACATAGTCATCGTCAGTCCCCATCACGAGCACCCGCTTGCCATTCTTAAATAGATCGACATAGTGCGGAGTTTCGTCGCAAGCGCTACGCCAAACCAGATGCTCCTTCCAAGGTTGATTCAATCCTTTCGGATTTTCACGCCATACGACCTTTTCTCCCGGCATCCCAACAACTAGCTGATCCACCCACCCGTCGTGATTGAAGTCTTCGGCCCAACTCAAAAACGCATTGCTGTAGCCAGTTGCCGGGTCGACAAATTGGAACGGCGCGATCTCATACGGTGTCCAATGGGGAGCCTCGTACCAAACATTCCCCACCAAAATGTCCAGTTTCCCATCCCGATTCACATCCGCAACCGCCACACTCTCCGCCACAAACCGTGAATCAAGAACAGTTTTCTTGAAACGAACTTCCCTTTGATCCTCTGCCCAACCAAAGATTTCACCCGGAAGGAGTGTCTCCTTCAGCATCAAAGCCGAAGCCGCCCCCGCGTGCGTCAAAAGTCGTCGACGACTCAAGTAATCAGGTTGGTTCCCCACGATTCGTATTCTATCTCCACAATGCCGGTAGTAAAGCGTCGTTACAAGCCCTAGGTCGGCTACGCCTAAGAAGTGAGGGAAATGTGGGCTCTAGATCATTCGTGGGGGCAGGCAACCTCTTCATTTTTCTGACACAACTGTCATTGAGGTGAAAGATTGTGTTCAATTCGGAGGCTTTGGTCGGCCTGCCCTTTTTCGAGGTTACCGGAACTCGC
>CAIUHP010000045.1 GCA_903899015.1 uncultured Armatimonadota bacterium
AGGTGGTTCGTGCCTCCGCTACCATTTTGGAGAAGTTTCGTAGTTGGAGGTGGTTCGTGCCTCCGCTACCATTTTGGAGAAGTTTCGTAGTTGGAGGTGGTTCGTGCCTCCGCTACCATGTTGGAAAAGTTTCGTAGCTGGAGAGTTGCCGGGAAATTGGAATGAACTACCCATTTGCGGGTTTTACTCGCAAAACGGAAGCACGAATCACGTCCGCCTACACAGGCTTAAGTAGATGAAAGAAGGTGGCCATCCATACATGCCCAGATACCGAATTCCGGACCCAAAAAAATTCAGAACTCTACCCGTCCAATGGATTCCTTAACAATTGGGAGATACGATTACCCTGCCGAAGCTGGCAAGAAAAAACGCGGAGACGTTGAAAGGAGAGCAAAGCACGTCCCCGCGAGCATAGCGTCAAGACTTTATTCTTCTAATTGTTTGAAAAACTTCAAACTGCGAGAACTTTAGCTGCTTGACAACGGTTGCAGTATAGACGTGCATCGCATGATGCACGCGATGATTTTAGTTGCTTATGTTGCCGCAAATAACGGGTCGGGCCAAAACAGCCCTCATCAATAATATGTCAAGCCTAACGTTGCACGTGGAATCTTGTGCCTCATATAGCATCGAAGTCAGCTTCCGACAAGGATATGCCCTTTCCAGGGTGTATACTCCGATTCCAACCTACTTAGGGAGGTGCGCAGCCCTTGGCCGCCGCCATTGAAACCAAACAGCTAACGAAGAGCTATAAAGCACGCCAAGCCGGAACGATCAACGTCGTCGATCATCTTGACCTTCATGTTGAAGAAGGGGAGATTTTTGGCTTCTTAGGACCGAACGGTGCTGGTAAAACTACCACTATCAAGATGCTTCTGGGCATCATCTACCCAACTTCTGGCGAAGGCTATGTCCTTGGCAAAGAAATTGGCGACATGGATGTCCACCGCCTCATCAGCTATCTGCCAGAAAGGCCTTACTACTATGAGCACATGACGGGTTTAGAACTTCTAAAGTTCTACGGCTCGCTCTTTGGGATCACAGATAAGGAAAAATTTGTTCAGTTGTTGGAGAAGGTTAACCTTCACCGCGACATGACAAAGACGATCTCGCAATATTCGAAAGGTATGCAGCAACGCGTTGGGTTAGCCCAAAGCTTGTTGAATGATCCCAAGCTATTATTCTTGGACGAGCCAACGGGTGGACTTGACCCGATCGCTCACCGCGAGATTCGAGACCTTATTCTTAGTTTCCGTGACGAGGGACGAACTGTGTTCATCTCCAGCCACGAGTTGAGCGAGGTTGAGCTTATCTGCGATCGTGTCGCCATCATCAACAAAGGCGTTATCGCTCGACAAGGCAAACTCACCGAACTCTTGAAGGGTGGTCGAATTGAGATCACTGCGGAAGGAATTCCTGAAGGTCTGCTCAAAGACATGAAGATCGCTGACGCGAACCTTCGTGTTGTCGGAACAGGCTTTATGTTGGATATGCCTGAAGAGAATGACCCGAACGGCGTCATTGATGCGATCCGGAGCCAAAAGGGCCGGGTAATCAGTGTCGTTCCTCGTAGAAAGAGATTGGAAGATCTCTTCGTTGAGACGGTCACCACGAAAGGAGCGAATTCTTGAGACCTATACTAGCTATTGCTTCCACCACCGTAGGTGAGGCGATCCGCAGGAAAGTCTTGCTGATCATCCTCCTTATCGGAGTTCTCTTTATCGTAGTTGCCCCTGGCCTTGGAATTCTCTCGGCGCGGTCAGAAACGACCGTTTTGAAGAGCTTCATGCTTGGTGTTATCCAGGGCGTTAGCGCAATCATCGCCGTTATCTTAACGGTCTACATGATTCCGAACGAGATCGAAAGAAGAACGATTTATACGATTCTCTCGAAACCCGTTC
This sequence comes from uncultured Armatimonadota bacterium, assembly GCA_903899015.1. Lineage (GTDB taxonomy): Bacteria > Armatimonadota > Fimbriimonadia > Fimbriimonadales > Fimbriimonadaceae > Fimbriimonas. The sequence continues at coordinate 1,902 of CAIUHP010000045.1, forward strand.
AGCGCTGGCAGTTCCTCGTCGGTAAGTATCTCGGTGCCGTTCTATCGCTTCTCTTGATGATGGCGATGATGTCCGCGGTTATGGCACTCATGTTCTTCCTGCAGCAGCAGAGTAAGAATGTTGGTGAAGTTGCCGAACTGATGAAGGGCCCGATGATGTACTTCGTCCAGATGTGCTTGCTTGCGGCAGTCGCGATTTGTTTCTCAACATTCGTAGCTCCCTTGGTTAACTTCTTCTTGACGGTCGGCGTCTTCCTTGTCGGTGTGTTCTTTAATCCGCTTTTCCAGAGCCTTCAGGACAACCAGAACACCGCTCCATTCGTGAAAGGCGTTGCGAAGGTGGTTAACACCGTCCTTCCTAACTTTGCGAACTATAACGTTCAGAACCCGCTCATCAACCCAACGTCTGCAATCCAGAACGAGGGACGATATTATCTTGGGATCACAGTGTATGGCGTCGTATATATCGGCATTTTGCTGATCATCGGCATCCTTATCTTTGATCGTCGAGAGGTCTAAACCATGAAGCACAGATCCAGCCCAGTACTGCTAACCGTTTTGGCGATGGCATTTCTGTGCCAGGGGCTCCTTCAGCGGCTTGTGATCTTCGATCAGTGGTCGAGGGATTACAACCCGGGTAAGGGCAAGATGTACACGAACGCGATGTCTCCAGACCAGATTCTGGCGGTTCTAGCGGGCTTCCGCGAAATCACTGCTGGCATCCTCTGGGTCAAAGCAGACACGTTCTTTGATCAAGGTAACTACGACGCGATTCTGCCTCTCATCCGATTGGTAACGCTCTTAGACCCCAACGAAATCGACGTGTATGCAACTGGTATGTGGCACATCGGATACAACTTTACGGACGAAGAGCAGCGATCGGACCGACGCTATATTCCTTCTGCGCTTGCGCTTGGAAAGGAAGGTACGCGACAGAATCCAGATACCTATGAGCTGTTCTTTGAAGAAGGTTGGCTCTGGTACCACAAGATCGACGATGACTACGACAACGCGGTCAAGTGGTTCAAGGAAGCTCAAACGAAGAAGGACATGCTGACGGCTCGAAAGAACCTCCTTGGCATGGCTTATCAGAGAGACGGCAAAATCAACGAAAGTATCGATACCTACTATCGACTCTTCGATGATTCGGTCAAGCTATATGCTCAAGAGAACGCATTTGGTAACCACCAGAACCGCGACACTCTGGAGAGCAACCTGGACAACATGCTCGTGCGAAAAGTCCAGCGTGGTTTCCAAGCTGAACTAGACAACCGACCGTTGAATTCCTATGACTGCTACCCTCCGTTCGATGTTGGGTTTAGTGTCAAAGCTTCAGTCGTCGAGCCAAACGTTCTTCGATTTGAAGGCACCTGGAATGTTCTTCCTGTCGGAACTCGAATCCGAGTCGTCTTGCGCGATCTCAACTATCCGAAGGCTAAGCCAGCGGAGATGGAGTGGGATTCTTCAAACGACGTCAATCTAGATCCGCCTCGCAACGCGACTTTCATGCAGGAACAGTTGTTCGTTAAGAACCGCCGATTCAACAAAAAGGTCGACATGAGCAAAGACCCGACTATGTATCCGTTCACATCGGACAACTATGTTCTGGAGTTCTACTACAACCCCCGAAGTGCTCCTCCCCACATCCAAGACAAGTTCAGTTGGAATGGTGAAGGTATGACGGACAAGAACTTCTTGAATCAGACTGTTCGACCCGGACAACGAGTCATCTTCGCTTCGCTTCCCATCACTCGAGATATGATTAAGCGGTACGGCCAATGGGTAGATAAAACTCCTGTGGTCAAGACCAGTAACTATCAAGAGTCTGCTCCAGATGCCGGTCGGGCAGATGACGATGCGATCCTAAAGATCCCATCTCTGCGGTCCGGAATGTCAGGTAGCAAGTAAACTAGAAAAAGGCTCCAGTCGCCCCCGGCGGTCTGCTAAACTCAGTGGACCGCCGGGAACTGCGCGGCAGCAGGTCGGTGAACCCCGTCAGGACCGGAAGGTAGCAGCGGTAAGTCGATTCTCTGTGCGATGCATCATTCCCGGCGACTTGGAGCATTTCTGTTTATTGGGGCTTCCAAGCCAGACGTGACACAGATTTAGTTTCCTAGTGACAGAACAGTGGCCTACCTATCCCTCTATCGGAAATATCGGAGTCAGACCTTCTCCGACCTTATTGGGCAAGACCATGTAGTTCGAACACTTCAAAACGCCATTCAGACTGAGCGTGTTTCGCACAGTTACCTCTTTACAGGGCCACGTGGGACCGGTAAAACTTCAACGGCGCGACTTCTTGCGAAGGCACTTTGCTGCGAAATAGGGCCAACTGCCGAGCCTGACGATACTTGTGACAATTGCCGGTCCATCACGTTAGGCAATGCAGTCGACGTCATTGAGATGGACGCTGCGAGCGAATCCGGCGTCGAAGAAATTCGTGAACAGATCGTTGAAGCGGTGACCTACCAGCCGATGATTTGTCGATACAAGATATTCATCATCGACGAGGTTCACGACCTTTCCCCAAAGGCTTTTGATGCCCTTCTGAAGACGATTGAGGAGCCCCCGGCTCATATCATTTTTATCCTTGCGACCACGGAATATAACAAGGTGCCACCTACCATTCGGTCTCGGTGCCAAAAGTTTGAATTTCATCGTGCCAGCATGCAAGACCTCATTCAGAGGCTCACCTACGTTGCTGAAATGGAAGGGGTACAAGCGGAACCGGCGGCCATTGCGGCGATCGCTCGAATGGCTGATGGAGGCTACCGCGACGGACTAACCTTGCTTGAACAAGCTATCGTGACTTCAAATGGCACGATCACTCTGCAGCAGGTTTACGACCAGTTAGGACTTGTCTCCGAGGAGATCGTCGATCAACTCGTGCTTGCCATCAAGGAAGGCGATATTCCGGCAATTATGGACTTGCTGGCAAATGTGGCGCGGCTAGGACGAGATCCTCGGGCGATTCTCGAATCGATGATGTATCGCATGGCGGATCTGACCAGGGCGTCGTATCAAGTATCCATTGAGGCTGGGTTCGAAGCAACCAGAGAAGCAGCCTTGTTTGAAACGGCAAGTCGCATCGGACGCGACACGATCCTACGTTTGAGAGGCGAACTCGCGGACGCACACAAGACCATTCGCGACATCAGCTTGCCGAGACTATGGCTTGAGTCAGAGCTTGTCAGGTTGGCCCTGCCTCCAACCGTAGTCGCTCGGCCGTCGCATGAGCCAGAAGCTCATCGGGCTAAGCACGCTTCGACGGTCCACGAACCGGCAGCGAAGCCGAAGGCTGCAGTCCTGCCACCCGCCGAAGCTCCAGTAGCCGAGAAACCCAAGCCAGCGACACCAGAAGTTGCGGCACCGACTCCGGAAGCACCAGTTGTCGAAGCACCGAAAACGGCTTCCGAACCTCCCGCTGATCCATGGATCAAAACGGTCGAGGAACTCACCGGCATATCTCGAGTGTTAGGTATGAAACTCGATGGTTGCGTGATCACTTCCAGCGAAAATCACCTATTAATCGAATTTGGCCCCAGCTCCTACGATTGGGTGAACGCAAGGCCAAAAGCTCAAGAAGAGATTCTCAAATCAGTAAAACGCAATTTTGGACCTCAAACAGAGGTCGAATATGCGGTTAAGAAGAGAGAAGCTGGTCTTGAGGAGTCAAGCGCGGTAGAATTGCCCGCAGAAGGAACAATGCTCGAACAACTTGCACGACAAGTTTTTGGAGCCGATCCAAATAATCAAGAAAAACAGAAGAGCCAAGAGCCGGGATCGCCTGAGCCAGAGCCCCCTTCGGAATACTAGGAAAACACGATGAAATTGCCCAAGAACTTCGGGCCGCAAGGATTCGGCGGCATGATGCAACAGATGCAGTCCGCAATGGCCAAAGCCAGGTCGCTAGAAGATGAACTGGCGAATGAGCGCATTGCCATTGATAAAGGTCCAATCAAAGCCCTTTTCAACGGAACAGGCGAAATCCTCAAGATCGCAATCGATCCCAGCATCGTCGATCCTGAAGATGTTGAAGCTTTGGAAGATTTGATTGTCAGCGCGGTTCGCGATGGCTTTAACTCTGCCACCGAGCTTCGAAATGCGAGGGTCCAAGGCATCATGCCTAACCTCCCAGACATTCCTGGTCTCACATAGTTTGAATGGAGGGGCAGATCAACTGCCCCACTTTCTCCTGGGTTTTGCCCGATGCAACCGGGAAGTTTTCGTGAGGTCATTTGCTGCCATTTGAAGGGTAGTGACCCTCAGGCGATACTCGGACGGTGCACACCTCGTTCATCGAGATCTGATTGGAATTTGACCCGGCCCTCGACAACACAATCTCACAGAATCTCGCTTCCACCTTGCTGATTTGGTGGATAAGTAAATCAAGTCGGCTGATTATCGCGTCCTAATCGATTCATGCTCTTCGCCCGTCCCCTAGCCGAACTCATTGCCGAACTGGAAAAACTTCCTGGCATCGGGCCGAAGTCTGCCCAAAGACTGGCCTATCACTTGCTACGAGTCACCGATCATGAAGCCAATCGATTGGCCGATTCCATTCGCAATGCGAAGGTCAAATTACGTTTTTGCGAGCAGTGCCAGAACATCTCAGAACATGAAGTCTGTGAAATCTGCCGAGATGGCCGCCGAGATCGTTCGACGATCTGCGTCGTTGCCGAGCCCAGAGACATTGCTGCTCTGGAGCGCATCCATGAGTACAAGGGAAGATATCACGTTCTGCATGGTCTTCTGAGTCCGATGGACGGAGTCGGGCCGGAACAATTACGAGTGAAGGAATTGTTGGCGCGACTTTCCAGTAATGAAGTGGTGGAGATTATCTTGGCCACAAACCCAACCATCGAAGGAGACGCAACTGCGCTCTATCTTGCTCGACTTCTGAAGCCGATGGGTATAAAAGTGACTCGCCTGGCCCATGGCATGCCGGTGGGTGGGGAACTCGACTACGCCGATTCGGCCACGTTGTTATCTGCGCTAGAGTTTCGCCGGGAAGTATAGAACAGTGAAGGCGATTCCTCAGATATACCAACACGGCCCGCATTTTCGGGCGTATAACATTTTAGACCCTTCTGCGCACCACGTTGGGTGGAGAACGTCATGCTCACGCTAATTGCCGCCTCAATGCTCGTGTTCCGACCTACGTTGCCAACTGGCAGTCCAGTGGTCGTTTCTATCAAGGGGTTTGTTGTTGATCCAATCGTATCCCTCTCGATCGACGGACTTCCGAGCGAAGACTTTGGCTTGACGATGACGACTCGGCATTCAATCGTTATCAATAAAGATAACGCTGGGCTAACTCGCAAGTTGACGGTGGACGGCAAGACGTTAACGACGGCAGAATTAGAATCACCAGGTGAAAACGCACATCCGGTTTTGAATGCCCTTGGCCTTTCCGTCCTCAACACGATGGCGATCGGGATCGATTATTCAAAGAACCAGATCACTTTCTGGCCCGGCGGCCGGTTAACGCCCGAAGAAGCCAATGCTTGGATCATGCGAGCCCCAAAGTGGATCTCCGAATCCAAGGTTCTAAAAACAAAGATCGAGAGGCGCGCAGAAGTGGCGCCCGTTATCCCCGTAACCATCAACGGAAAAAAGGTGGACCTTCTTTTGAGAATTGGAAAAGAGGGCACTTCCTTTGCGAAGGGGCAAGAGCCTGATCTCAATACACCGATTGAATATGGCCCTGGTGGCAATCACGCCATTGTCTCTGGAGTGACCATTGGGAACACAACCCTACCTTGGAGCCTGTATTTTCGCGGCGTGAACTATGATCCGCGAAAAGCCATTGACCCAACGATTATGGGGACTTTTACGACCGATAACCTACTCGCGCGGCGGGTGATCGTAGACTTGGCCGGTGGCATGTTGTATTCCGAACAACTACCGCTCGACGCCCAAGTGTCCATGTTTTTGACCGCTTGGTTTCAGCTACCAATCGAAGTTCAAGGCTCCAAAATCTTCTTGAAAGAGATGCCGGACACCAAATTCTTTGCCCAACTGGCACCCATCTATGACAGCGAGGTTCTGGAGATCATGGGGCAATCGGCGGAATCCATCGTGGCGGCAGCCAAGGACTTCACTGGAGATCGTCGGCTCCTTCTCAAGGTCTTGTTCGAAAAGGTCTGGCGTGGCTTCAAGGTTAAAATCAAGCGAACTGGCGGCGACGTTCAGGAAGTCGACTTCGATCCTCCGAAGTAGGGAAGAAACCTAGCTAAGAAGATCCCTAAGCAAGTCGGCCCGCTGGCGACCGGCCATTTCCTCACGGGAAGGTCCACGTAACTCCAAAGTCGTTAGGGCGGCATCTGCGGCCCTTGGAGACAATGAAAACCCTTCAATTTCGTCCGCAGCAGCCCATCTGACCCAGCCTAAGACCCGCATGCCGTCTGCCAGCGTGATCAAAGGCGACGATAAAGCAAAGTCGCGGGCATGCTGGGCTCTTTCAAGCAGTGTCTCTCGCCCAACGTTCTTTCTGGCGGTACGCTCTTCGTGTAGCAAGTACTCGCAAGCACCGGCAAATTCTGATCGTGATCCACCGATGACACTCACCTGTGCATACGCACCAATGGCACGGCTAGCCTCACCAAAGAGCCCTCTAACCGCAATTCCTTTGGCAGCTAATGCCTTGATGACGGAGGGTAACCGGCGTTGGTGTGCGAGGCCGATCAGGTGAAACATACACGATTGACGTCGTCCCTCTCCGCAGTTGAACGGACTTGCACTCAAGTGACCGAAGTCTGGTGAAAATGAAAATTGAAGTCGAGATTCGAGAGCGTTGAGACATCCATAGCTCGCATTCTCGCAATTGCTCAACGACAATCCTGCACTTAATGCTTGAATGCGCAGGTGGTCTTCTTCGTTGACCATCAAGCTAATCGAACGATCTGCGTCAACTAAGAACGCTCGGCCCGGCAGCGTCCACTCAAAATCTGGAGAAACGAGTCGACAACCTACAAGATAGTCGCGCTCCGCGTTGGTCAGACCCTTAAAGATTTCGAGTGCGGGCTGAACCTCACGTGCGGCATCAAGAATCGTCCGCATAATCTCCATGAGCTGGGCTTCGTTGGCTCGATTAGGAAATAGCTGGCCACGCAGGTTGCGCATAACGCGCGTACGTGAGCTTAGGACAACGTCGCCATGGGGTGCGTCTTCCGCTAGCCACGCCGGCTTTGGCATTGATCGGAGCACCATCCTTTTCCAGGATTCTGTGTCCTTATCAGCTGGCCGCATACGCATGCAGTGTACACGTCCACCGCGTCAATCTAGGTGCGTGAGTGCCTCAAGTCACAAGTACCACGCTCAAAATTTCGTCGGAGTAGAATTCAGAGATCGTGAGAAGTAATCTTCCTTCCCCTCCCCGATACAAACCTTGGACAAAAGGTGTGTATGAGGTTGCGCCGGGACTCAAATCTCTGGGGACAGATTATGGAAATGGAGATTCGGATGGGAAGCTCTTTCAATTCGATACGGACTATTCGCGGTATCTGGAGAATAAGCATAGGTGCCTTGAAGAACGTAAAGGCAAATATGTGATGCGCGAAAAGCTTTCGCCATCGGTTGAGGCTGCGGTAGTCGAATTAATGGCTGAACGGCTGGTAAAAGAATGGCCCGAATTGTTCACTCGAATTGGAGAGACGCTTCAGTGTGAACTGACTGGTCAGACGATTCCGCTTGCGCTTGACCAGTTGATGCTTCAAGTTCAAGAAGATTTAGCCGTCGTTGTTATTTCAGAAGGGCAAGATTGGATCGGCTATCTCAACATTTGCTGCCCAAGTCATTGGATCGCGGAAACAAAGATCGGCCGTTCGTTTTTTGAAACGCACATTCCGATTCCTGGCTTTGAGAGGGTGAACGCGGTCGCGCATACGATGGCCCTTTCAATGGTCCACAAAGGTCCATTCGTTCGGTTCGTTTGGGGGCTCACTGCGGATGATCGTTTGAACCAGCACCCAGAACCTCCTCCTGGAATTCCCGTCGAGGAGTGGGACACTCGAAAATCTCCGGGAGCGATGACTATTCGTGTAGAACGACAAACAACCTGGGGTCTGCCCGAAGTGGGCGCGGCTATTTTTGCCATTCGAGTGGGCTTCACAGAGGGTGAAGAAGTACGCAAGGTCCCAGAAGAGTGGAAGGCTCTTCAAGCTACTGTTCGGTCCATGTCTGCCGAGTCCCAAGCCTATAAAGGACTGGCTGGGTTTCTGCCCATACTCGACATCTAGACGCAAAAAAGAGAGGTGGAACTTGTCCACCTCTCAATTCTTGTTTGCTTACTCCTTGTCAGGAGCGGCGGCTGGGGCTGGAGCCTGTTGCTGCTGCTCTGAATGTCGAGGAGAATATCGCTCACGTCGGGGGCCGTACTCTCGTCGATCCGATCCCATTTCCTGGACCGTGAACGGAAGAAGTGCCATTTCGCGTGCTCTTCGGATCGCTTCAGAAATCATTCTTTGCTGACCAGCAGTATTTCCGCTCTGTCGGCTAGGAACAATCTTGCCTCGATCGTTCAGGAAGCGACGAAGGATATTCACTTCCTTGTAGTCGACCGTGTAAATCTTGTTGGCAGTTAAGTAGCTGACTTTACGGCGACGCTTGCCCTTAAAACGGGGTCCGCCTTCCATCGCATCTTTATCTGCGCGCGGGATCGCTAGTCGATCGGCCCCGCCACCATTATCACCGCGTTGCGGCCTTGTTGTTTCTTCGCTCATTCTTTCTAAAACTTCCAGAAGCTATTCGCTCGTGCTGACCTAAAAGTATAGCACAGGCACATAATGCAACTATGCTTGGAGTTCTTGTCACCGCACTGTTTACACTCGGTGCAGTCGGTTTTGGTCGATTTTTGCTAAAAAAATGGTCTTCAGACCTCGATCCAGCCGAATCATTTGGTGTTCAGGGGCTTATTGGGCTCGGAGCTTTGGGACTGATCACTCTGTTTTTAGGGCTTTTACCAGACAGTTTGCACTGGGGCGGCTTTGTGATCGTAGGCATTTGCCTGTTTGGATACTCCCAGCTTGTACCTGGGTGGAAAGCGGGAGACTTTAAGTTTGCCAAGCCAGAAGGCCCGAATTTACTTTTTGTTCTAGCGATGGCCGTTGCCGGTCTTTTTGCTCTGGTCGGCGTTCTGGCTCCGAGTGATACTTTGGATTGGGACACGCTTGCCTACCACTTGGCTGTTCCAAAACTCTGGCTCCAAGCGGGACAAATCCATTTCATCCCGGCAATCCATCACAGTAATTTCCCCTCGACGGTTGAAGACCTCTATATTTGGGGATTAACTTACGGAGGACAAAGTGGAGCAAAGGCATTCTCCCTGATGTTCTTCGTGCTTGGTCTCGTAGCCATTTTCGGCATCTGTCGCAAGCAATATTCGCCCCAAGCAGGTTGGTGGGCCAGCCTCGCATTCGCGACGATCCCGGTAGTTCTTTGGGAAAGCGGCACAGGCTATATCGATGTTGCCCATGGGCTTTACGGCGGGTTGGGCGTTGTCTTTGCTGCGCGATTCTTGTCCGACACGAAATCCCGAGCCAACCTTTTCATCGCGGCCGTGATGTTAGGCTTTGCCGCAGGCACCAAATACACGGGTCTCCAAACGATCGGCGTGGTCGCCTTCGTCTTATTCGTTTCGTCTCTGCGCCAGAAAGATTTGACGATGGGAATCAAGTCAGCGGCTCTGGTCGGGCTCGTTTCGATGGTGATCGCTGGTCCGTGGTACGTCAAGAATATCGTTCAAACAGGTAATCCTGTCTATCCGTTCTTTTTCGAGAAGCTTGGAGGAAGAAATTGGGATCAGCGTCGAGCCGATGTCTATCGAGTGGAGCAACAGAAATTTGGAGCTGGCACCGAGGCTGGCCGTCACAATCCCGCTGAGCTTGGAAACGCAGTTCTTGGTCTTGCCTATCAGCCGGGACGCTACGTCAACCCGCAAGAGGATCTTGGTCTAGGTACGCCCCTAGGTGCCATCGGTGTCGTTGTAATCGCGGGCGGACTCCTTTGGGGGCTCAGTGGCAGACTTCGAACTTTTGAAAGTTCGATTCTAGGAGTTGTCGGGGTGAGCTTATTAATGTGGTTCTTCTTGAGCCAACAGAGCCGTTACGTGGTTCCACTCTCAGTCCCACTCGTGATTCTTGCGGGAGGAGCGATTGTTCAGCTTGGTGTTGGGCGGTTGCTGGCCGGTGCCGCCATCCTTCAAGCGGGATATTCGCTTGCACTCGTCTATATTCAGCGGTTTGAGCCTCAAAGCCAACCTGTTCTCGGAAAGGTCAGCACGGAAGAGTATCAAAAGCATTCCATCGGATTCTTCGTTCCTAGCCAAGTGATTAACAAGGTCGCCGTGGGTGGAAAGGTGGCTCTATACGATGAAGTCTTTGGTTATTTGCTTGATGTCCCCTATATGTGGGCCAACCCTCCTCACAGCACTTTGATTCCATACGATTCGATGACAGATGCCGCATCGTATGTCGCGGAGCTGAAGAAACTCGGATTCACCCACGTCTATATCAACCTGAGTCCGATGGTTAAAGACCCCGAATTCGTGAAACGATGGGTCGGAGCTATGGGCCTGGGAGATAATGTCGCTCCCTTTTCCGAAAAGGAACGGAAAGAGAAGATGGAGAACTGGCAAGACAAATGGATGGTCCTGTTAGCCGACGCCGTTCAGCAAAGAAAATTGACCCCCGTCCCCGAATTGCAGAAAGGCGGGATATTGTTCAAGGTCGAATAATTGAGAGCGAACACAGCCGTAATAGTGCCTTAGGCCCTTACTTAATTCGGCCTACGGCGGTCAAATGGGTGGTTGTGAAATAACCGTTCGCTGATAGGTTTGGTTGGACCGGCACAGATTTACTTCGGGGGGTAACCTTAGGGGGTGAACTACCGGAAATTAGGTCGCTTCAACATCAAGGTAAGTGAAGTCGGCGTTGGGGGCTGGTTAACCCATGGCCGCACAATTGAAGACTCCACGACTACCGAGATCGTACACAAGGCGTTCGACTTAGGGGTCAATTTCTTCGATACTGCTGATGTCTACAACCAAGGCAAAGCAGAAACCTCACTCGGACACGCGATTAAGGGGCTCAAGAGGGAAGAACTGGTCATCGCGACCAAATGCTATTTCCCCATGAGCGACAAGCCAAATGACCGAGGGCTTGGTCGTAAACATATTACGGAATCCGTTCATAACTCACTAAAACGACTTCAGATCGACTACATCGACATGATGCAGTTCCATCGATTCGATGCCGACACATGCCTGGATGAAACCGTGAGGGCGATTGATGACCTCGTGAAGGCGGGCAAGATTCTGTATTGGGGCGTCAGCGAGTGGAAAGCCCACCAGATCACCGATTTGGTTCATACATCCAAGGAGCTGAATGCCAATCCGCCCGCAAGTAATCAGCCGATTTACAACATGCTCACTCGAGGAATCGAAGAGAGCGTCTTGCCAACTTGCGAACAGTTCGGAATTGGGAATGTTGTTTTCTCACCGTTGGCCCAAGGAGTTCTTACTGGCAAATACCTTCCTGGACAGCCTGCTCCAACCGGTACGAGAGCGGCTGACACATCATCCAACCAATTTATGCAGCGTTTCATGGATGATGAAACACTCACTCGTGTTCAAAACCTAAAAGCATATGCCGAGGGACTCGGTCATGAATTGACCGAGTTTGTGCTCGCCTGGTGCTTGCGTCAGAAGATGGTAAGCAGCGTAATTATTGGAGCCACAAGTGCGTCTCAGGTGGAAACAAACGTGAAGGCAAGTGGCATTCAGTTTGACTCTGCCGTTTGGGAACGAGCCGAGCAGATTTTGGCGGGGCAATAAGAGGAGTGGTGTCGGGAGTGTTAATCAACGGCTCAGCCGAAACTGAATTTGAAAAGAGACGCGGCGTGAGCCGAGTCGAAGTGCGTCACGGATTTGCTCAAGTCCATATTTCCAGAATTCCGAACGATGTGATGACCGAGAGGCTTCGCATTCTGGACCTCGTCGCCAAAGCGGGAATTAGTATCGATTTTCTGAAGCTAACCCCTTCTGGAATGTCCTTTCTTATCCCAGAACCGACTGCCCACCAAATGGATTTGGTGCTGGAGCCTTGTGGCGACCATTTCACTGTGCGTGAGGAAAGAAGCATCGTGTTGGTGTATGCCGTCAACATTCGCGACGAAGAGGGCCTCATCGCCGGCATGGTCCATACTGCCATTGCCAATGGCATCAGAGTCGACCATATTGGCGATATGCACGATCGAATGCTTATGGTCGTTAAGAAATCTGAGGCAGAGAAACTGGCCACTTTGATAAAAGACACCCTGACGGTTCCGGAGGTGGTGTCATGAAAATCAAAGTGATGAAATTTGGCGGAACAAGCGTGGCCAAGCCTGAGGCCCGCATGACGTCTGCAATGCGCGTCATTTCCGCAAAGGAGCAAGGATACAGCCCGGTTGTGGTTGTAAGCGCGATCGGACGAAAAGGCGCACCTTACGCAACGGATACGTTGCTCAATCTCCTACGTGAGATCGATCCCAATGTCGAACCGGATCCGCGCGAACTCGACATGATGATTGCCTGCGGCGAGATCATGTCGGCAGTTATTTTTGCTCATACGTTGAAGACTCTCGGGCACCCTGCCCAAGCTTTCCGAGGTGGGCAAGCTGGAATTCGAACGGATGGAGTTTATGGAAATGCTCGCATCGTTGGAATCAATCCCATTAGCTTGCTGCGCAGTATTGAGCAGGACAAAATTCCGGTGGTCTGCGGCTTCCAAGGCGTATTTGTATTAAACGAGGGTGATCCCGGTGGAGAGCTCACGACCCTTGGTCGCGGAGGCTCGGATACGACGGGAGCCGCGATCGGTGCGGCTCTTCAGGCCGATGCAGTCGAGATTTATACCGATGTCGACGGTGTTAAGACCGCTGATCCCGATGCGGTGAAAGAAGCCCCTACGCTTCGCAAAGTAACTTACGACGAAGTTGCCGAAATCGCCCACCTTGGCGCAAAAGTTGTTCATCCGCGAGCGGCTGAGATCGCCATGAATTACGGCATTCCGTTGTGGGTGAAGAGTACATTTACCGACGACGAAGGAACTGAGATCGTCACCAGAGAAACGTTCCCAGGTCGACGTGTAACCGGTGTCACGCATACGGGCAAATTGGTTTATCTCCAGTTCGACTTGATCCATGCCGCTGAGGGTGATCGAGCGATGCTTGAGAGTCGCATCTACGAGACGATGGCCAAGTACGGCATCAGCTTGTTCATGCTCAATCTGAGTCCGAGCAGCACCGGATTTGCAGTGCCTCGTTCCCAGTATCCGATTGTGGAAGGCGTTCTTGATGGTCTAGTGATTCCACTTTCTGGTGAAGAAAAGCGGGTCTATCTTGTACAAATCGGTTCAAAACCCTCGCGGGTTGTCGAAACGCAGGCGTCCTTATTGAGTTCGCTCGGCGAGGTTTGTCGCATTCCGACCCTTCTCACGGAAGGTTGCACGATGGTTTCTTTGGTCGGTCACGAGTACATGCAGCAGCCGGGAGTATTCCTGGATGTGCTCTCGACGCTTGTCGGAGGTCAGGTCACGGTTCTGCAAACGAGCGATAGCGACTACTCACTGAGCTGCCTTGTGCCAGAAGCGGATACAAACCGAGCCGTTAAGCTACTGCATGATCGTTTCAAGCTTGCCGAGGTGAGTTAAGCTTGTGGGAACTCCCATCAACCCGTCCGGCGCTGATGGGAATTCTCAACATTACGCCGGATTCGTTTAGTGATGGCGGTTTAAACTTTAATCAATCCACCGCGGTGGACTCTGCTCGTCGTATGGTAGATGAGGGGGCAGATCTTCTTGATATCGGCGGAGAGTCAACCCGACCTGGGGCGGTGGAAGTATCGGCCGAGGAAGAACTACGCCGGGTAATTCCGGTGATTGAAGCTATCCAATCAGTTGGCTTGCCGATTTCAGTAGATACACGCAAAGCGTCCGTGGCTAAAGCGGCACTTGCTGCCGGTGCGACGATCGTGAATGATGTATCGGCCTTTGCTGACCCTCAAATGCCGGAAGTTTGTGCACTGGCGGGCTGCCATGTTTGCCTCATGCATATGAAGGGAGAACCTCAGTCGATGCAGAAGAGCCCTACTTACGGAGACGTGGTTCTTGAAGTGACTGAATATCTAGTTGAGAAGGCAAAAGCCGCTGAACTTGCGGGAATCGTCAAGTCTCGAATCTGGCTTGACCCAGGCATTGGGTTTGGTAAGACCGGGCAGCATAATTTTCTGCTCTTACATGGACTTGAAGAGTTGGTTGACTTGGGCTATCCAGTCATGATTGGCGTAAGCAGAAAGAGTTTTATCGGAGCGGTTTCGCATGCAAGTGTGGAGCAAAGACTCCCCGGAACGCTTGCCGCTCAAGTGCTCGCTCAGGCGTCGGGAGTCAGAGTTGTGCGCGCGCACGACGTCTCCGAAGCGCGTCAAGCTATTGATGTCGCAGCGATGATCCTCAGACCTTCATTGTTTTCCAAGCCCCTTGCTTGAAGAGAATGAGCCCTAAGACTCCTTGAAGACCTTGAGTAAACGCCATGGAAGTCCATGCTCCTTGCGCTCCCCAGCCTAAGCCGAATGGCATCGCCAACCAATGAAAAATGTGGTAGCCGGTCGGTAGAGCGAGGAAGAAAGCGAGCGGGACACGAACTCCCCACAAGGCAAAGATCGAGATCCACATCGGGCGAATGGTGTCGCCTGCTCCTTGCATCGCTCCGAATACGATCATGGCGTAAGCAAAAAGTGTTTCGGTTGCGCACAGGTATCGAAGCAAAGTGATCGTTTGCGCCACCATTTCGGGTTTATCGCCCAACAGGACACTTGCGATATTGGGTGCGAAGACAAAGATGGGTACCGCGAGAGAAAAGGTTACGAGCGCTCCGTGATGAGAAGCAATCCAACCCAAACGCTCGGCTCGTTCGGGTCTTTTCATCCCCAAGCTTTGACCAACCAGCGCACCGGCTGCTACCGACAGTCCAAACGACGGCATAAACATGACCGACTCAATCGCAAACCCGGTGCTCATGGCTCCGATCGCAGTTGAACCGTGAGGCACCATCGCAAGAACGATCGTGAACACGGTCAGCGACAAGACGCGCAAGGTTGCCATCATGGCCGCTGGGATGGCAATGCGCAATATTCGGGTTACCCACTGGAGTTCCGGTAAATGGAATCCCCAAAGGCTACCGAGCGGAGTCTTGGCAACAAAACAAAGGTAGATGATCGCGGAAATCCAAGCGCTTACGGAGAGTGCCGTACACGCTCCAATGAGCCCCATATCTGCCCCAGGAAGGGTGACGTTAAGCAAACCGCCAAACATAGCGACCTTATGGGAGGGGAAGATGAGGACACTATTGAGAACCATGTGAATCAGGATTTGAAATCCTGAAATGTACATCGGACTCTTGGTGTCACCGATCCCTCGTAGCGAGCCTGCTAACGTTTGGATGACGTAGATCGGAGGAATGCATGTCGCATACACCATGACGAACCGGGTCATCAGGTGAATAGCGCCTGGATCGTCAGCGGGCAGCACAATGTGTGACACGCTGGTTGCGCTCCAAGCTGTAATGGCCGCCATCAGGAATCCGCCAATGATCGCTACTCGAATGCTCTGGCGACTGGCGAGACGATATTCTGTGGGATTATCCGCGCCAAACGCACGGCTAACCAACGCGGTCGCACCGGTTGCCACTGCCACCGCGAGCGAGAACATCAAGAACATGACGTTGATCGCACCGCCATGCGCAGTGAGCGCATCGGTGTTAAGGTGGCCAATGAATCCGCGATCAAGTAGTTGATTGACTACCTGCAGAGAATTCAGCACCACCGCAGGCCATGCTAGCTTCCAAACAACAGAAGTCGCGTTCTCAGAAGCAGCTGTGCCCAGTTCATCGGTCGATTCAACGATGGTTGACACTGAAGATAAGAGAGGATACCTTCACAAGTAAATCTATCTGACTTTTCCGAGTCGATACTTGGAGAGATTCTGATGAGGTAAAAAACGGTCGTGAGCAGAAGTATCTTTGCGATCGGTGGAGGCGACGTGTCCACCGGCAAAACACTCTCAATAGACCGACGATTTGTAGCACAAGCAGATACCGCTCACCCAAAGCTACTCTTCATTCCCACTGCCAGCAACGACAGCGAAGAATATATTGAAGCGATCCAGGAGATTTATGGCAACCGTCTCGGTTGTTCCATTGAAGTTCTTCGGCTTTGGAGTGAAGATCGATGGCTACCAAGAATCGCCGCAAAGATCTCGTCCGCAGATTTGATTTATGTTGGCGGCGGCAATACGAAAGCCATGCTCGAAAAGTGGCGAGAGCTTGGTGTCGACCGAGAACTGAGACGTTGCATTGCTTCAGGGAAGCCGGTTGGCGGCTTGAGCGCAGGTGCCATCTGTTGGTTTCGAGTAGGAAATAGTGATTGGCCTCAATATGAGCAAATCCCTAACGTCAACACAGCATCGCTCACCTGTCTAGGAATCGTCGATCTTGCTATCTGCCCTCACACTCGGGACGAAGGTTTCCGACTGTCTGAATTTAAGGCGATGATGCTGGACGACGCGGGAGTAGGCATCGGCTTGGATGACTGCTGTGCCATCCAGATACAAGATGAGGAATACCGAATCATTGCGTCTGAGCCGAATTCGCGAGCTCACCTGATTTATTCCTGGAAAGGAACTCAGGTTCACGAAGTCCTCGAGCCTCACGATGACTACCGTCCATTGACTGATCTAACCCATCGGCAACCTTCGTGGTGACGCGTCGTAACTGGTTGATTGCTACGCCAAGATGGATGGTAAAGGTGGTTTACTAAAGGTAGCCATGACACGCTCAAAGCGATCGTCTCTAAACTATGTCATTCGATCTCTGGTGTTTGCCGGAATCGGGATTTCATTGCTGACCAGCTGTGCTCCCGCTAGTCCACTCTCGGTTGGCTCCGACGCTCCTGATTTTGCAGTGGCAAATCCTAACGACTTGAAAGATGTTAAGTCGCTTAAGAGTATGAAGGGGAAGGCCGTCCTCATTGACTTCTGGGCGACTTGGTGTGGGCCCTGCCGTCAGGAACTTCCGGTCTTGCAGAAGTTGTTCGACAAGAATGCGTCAAGAGGACTCACGATGGCACTGATATCCCAAGAAGGGCAACTAAAGGTCAATGAATTCGTGGACCAAAACAAATATTCCATGCCGTTCTTCATTGACACGGATGGCTCTGCGAACAAGGCATTCAACGTGGTAGGGTTGCCGACAACGGTTGTGGTCGACAAACAAGGCCACATCGTTTATTACGGAATGGGCTCGGGTGAAGGTGTCGAGGAAGAGCTTCAATCCGCCATCGACAAGGCTCTCAATTAAGTGGTCTGGCGCACCTCCTATCAAACTCGTGAACTTGATCCAACCCCCACGCCTGCCCTCGTGGCTGAGGCGCTCAATGGAGATATCTACCAAGCCCGAGATAGGGAATTACTTGTCGGTGGATTCGACCTTCGAGCCCAAAGCGAGATTGGCGTTTGGAATCGGATCTTCGATGAGGAGTTGCCTTGCGTACGGTGCTGGACCGTCTTCTTCTTGGATTCGTTGACGCCAAAGGTTGCGGCCAATCTTCGGGCAATGATCCCGCGGTCAAAACATGACAAGACCCTTGTGTGTACTCAACCTGAACCTTGGGCATCTATTATCCAGCCCGATCGTCCGGAAAGATCATTCGGTACCCTAATAACCGAAGGAGTTGCTGATCCGCTCATGGTAGGCATCCCAACGGAAGAAGCGCTTGATCGCTTCTTAGAGAAGTTAGGAAGCCTAAGAGAATAGTCTCTAGTTGGAAGTCGGCTTCGGGCCGACCACCGCCCGCCAACCTTGCGTCTGGGAGCCCGAATACGGCTTAAAGATGTCGGGGGTAAACGTCACATTTGAGTAAGGGGTGAGTTGCCAGTGTGTGTATTTCTGGTAGCGCCCCACTTGGTCAATCTGGTTGAGGTAGATGTTTTGCAACACGTCGATGGGGAGTAACCCGTTTGGCTGAGCTTGAGTAACGATCTCAAAAACAATCGAGCGCTTGGGGCTGCCATCGTAGAGATAAAAGTTATCGGTTGGGTTTGGGATGTAAGTGATGTTCGAGTTGATCGGGTCGTACGATGTGGCTCCCTGCAGCAATCCCTGAGAGTCGATTCCGGGCATCCAACTGGAATAGGTTCCCCCGTTGTTGAACGTCTGCTTCACGAACTTAGCTAGATAAGCGCTCTGTCCAGTTGTGGCCCAACTGAGATCATCCAACAGGTGCAGTTGGTATCCGTCAGGGCGCACTTTTCCACTTCCGCCGTACGACATGGCGGAGTATTCATGAGCGGGAAGGTTGTAGATCCACAAAGTGTCGCCATCTCCCACAATCCTTTTCACCAAGATGTTGTTCACAAATTCTTGAAGTTCGACCTGAATCACTTGTTTGGTGCCGTCGTTGTTTGTAGACCAAGATAGGCTGGACGTGATAGGAGTGCTTTTGCCTCGATAGGTCGTGCTACCTGTGATTTGGACAAACAAGCTCGTTGAAGTCGAAAGCTGGGAAAGTACCTTCTGAAACGTCAATTCGTTTGGGTCAATTTGCCCACTAGGGTTGGAGGCAATGGCGTATCCGAGGGCTAGTGTGAGGATGGACATTTTGCTTGTATGGGTTCTTTCTAGGCTCAATGGCAATGTTTCTTGGGCTTAGGTTATTGGACTCGAAAAGCTGGCAGATTGTTCAAGGCAGTATAATCTACAACGACAACTCGATCCCTTGGTATGGGAGGTTCACCTTATGGCAGCATTAGCTTACGAAGAAACATATCTTTATCGTCTCCGGCATTCCGCCGCCCACCTCATGGCGCAGGCACTCACGGAGCTTTACCCCGGCATCAAGCTTGCAATTGGCCCGCCAATTGAAAACGGCTTTTACTATGATGTTGACAGTCCGGTAACCATTCGCGAAGAAGATCTCGCGAAGATTGAATCCCGGATGAAGGAGCTTTCCAAGCTTGACCAGCGCATTGTCCGCCAAGTCGCTTCCAATCGGGAAGAGGCGCGCACGAAGATTCTCGAGGAAGCCACTCTTGGTCAAGGACCTGAAGTAGCCGAATACAAGCTACTCCTTTTGGAAGCGGTTCCCGAAGGCGAAGAGGTCAGCTTTTACGATCAACAGAGAACAGACCGAGCGGGCACGTTACATCGGTTCATTGACCTCTGCCGAGGCCCTCACGTTGACTCGACAAAAGAAATCAAGCACTTTAAGCTGATGTCGATTGCCGGTGCGTACTGGCGCGGTGATGCGAAGAATAAGCAGCTCACGCGAATTTATGGCACCGCATTTGAGACGGCAGAAGAACTGGAGAAATACCTTTACAACCTCGAGGAGGCCAAGAAGCGCGACCATCGAATTCTCGGTCGGGAGCTCGGATTGTTTATGTTCTCCCCTCGAGTGGGAACGGGACTTCCTCTCTGGTTGCCAAAAGGTGCGATGCTCCGCGATACGATGACGACCTTCATGAAGGAAGAGCAGATGAAGCGCGGATATGAGCCGGTGGTCACACCGCATATCGCCAATATCAAGCTTTATGAAAAGTCGGGTCACGTGATCACGTTCCGCGAAAAAATGTTTCCGTTCATGGAAGATGAGGAGAAGGAAACTTTCATCCTCAAGCCGATGAACTGTCCATTCCATATCGAGATCTACCAGTCACAGATGCGTTCGTATCGTGACTTGCCAGTTCGATATGCCGAATTTGGCACGGTCTATCGATACGAGCAAAGTGGAGAAGTCACGGGTATTTTGCGTGCTCGCGGTTTCACGCAAGATGATGCTCACCTATTCGTGCGTCCTGACCAGCTTCTTGAAGAGTTCATTGGAGTCGTCGACTTGATGAAGACGGTTCTGAACAAGCTGGGCCTCACGGAGTTCCGAGCCAGATTGGGTACGAAGGATCCGACAAGCAGCAAATACATTGGCCATGATGACAACTGGACTGCCGCTACGGAAGCGATTGAACAAGCCTGTCAGAAGATCGGAATGGAATACTTCGTCTCTCCTGGCGACGCGGCGTTCTACGGCCCCAAGCTTGACCTAATCATTAAGGACGCACTTGGTCGTGATTGGCAGATGGGTACGGTTCAGGTGGACTATAGCCTTCCTGAGCGGTTTGAGCTGGAGTACATCGGCGAGGATAGCAAGCCTCACCGACCGGTTATGATTCACCGAGCACCTTTTGGTTCGCTTGAGAGAATGATCGGGCTCCTCACAGAGCAGTATGCAGGTGCGTTTCCTTTCTGGTTGGCACCTACTCAGATCGCGGTTCTTCCAATCGCCGATCGACATATCGAATACGCTACGGAGCTGACGAAGTCGCTCAAGCTAGATCATAAGTATCGTGTGCATCTCGATGATCGACGAGAGACACTTGGCAAGAAGATTCGCGAGAATCAACTTCAGAAGGTTCCTTACATGTTGATCATAGGGGATCGAGACATTGAGAACGGCACGGTTGGCGTTCGAAGCCGCGAAGAGGGCGACCTCGGTGCGATGTCACTTGCAGGCTTCCTTGATCGGGTCAAAGAGTAAGCAGTCAAGTCTTGCGCCCCTTGCGAAAGTGAGGGGCGTTTTTGCGCGGACCACCATCCAGCTCGATTCCAAGCAGCAACAAAAAGCAAAATCGGGTATCCGCTTCAATCGCAGAACCACCCACACGCCAACTCATTTGTTTCAGCGATTGATGGAAGGCGTCGTTAGAGACGGGCACCAACCTTATGATCGCATTGTCGGTCGTCTATCAAGAGTTTGAAATCTAATCGCCGTCTTCGCCCGAAGACGAAAGCCGCTGAGATACGACCTTGGCTGGGCTCACAAGGATCGTAGCTATGGAAGCAATCAGGAGAATACATACTCCTATGAGCGCCAAGCGGGGAGCGCCACCGCCGTTAAGCTTCTTGAGGATGATCCAAACGCCACCGAGGATGGAAATTGCAAGTCCCGAAACGCCGACCTTAAGCAGAGGGCTCCAATAGATCACCATGTAATGATATCACCCACCCCAGAAGCCCTCACGATCATTTTGAGCGAAGCGGATACCCAACTAAACAAAAAGAGAGCCTCGCATCAACTGCGAGGCTCTCTTCGATTAATTGGCTAACCCTAATTGCTTAAGGTGTGCCTGTCTTAACTCCAGGAGGGGCCGCCATCGCCGTATCCGGCGCTAAGTTACCACCACCAGATTTAGCCTGGTTTGTCGACTTCGCCAGATTCGCATCTTTGCCTCCTAGCTTAGGGGCCGATACATTTGCATCGCCTCCGCTACCACAAGAACAACAAACGAACCCAGAGATCGCAAACGCAAGGCAAGCGACAGCTAAAGTAGTGAACTTCATGTTTAGAACATCAAGTCGTTTAGCGTGCCATCGAGGCTCCACAGGTACTTGGAAAGGTCTGTGATCTGAGCGCCCGCATTGCTGTTTGTGTTGGTGGCTGACATGTAGTCAGTACCAGCAGCAAGCTGTGAGTCCTTCAGATACTTTGCGTGACCGTCAAGCCAAGCAACGGTTGTGCCGTCGGTGTAGGTCTTGATTCGAGTGCTGGCAGTGAGCTTGCCAACTGCGCCGTTGTTAGCTGACCAGTTACCATCACCAGCGACTGTGTTGCCGTACCATACGCAAGCGTAAGGTGCTGGAGCGATTATTGGCCATGCTCCTGGAGCGTTAGCTGCGTACCAACCGAGGGTGGCGTTAGCTGCATAGCCCTTGGAAGCTACGAACATAACTGTTTCGGAAGGCTTAACGGCTGAACCGGCATTTCGTGAAAGGCCGTAATCGCAGTTGTACCAAGGGCCAAGGAACAAGTAGTTGTAACCGAAGTCAGGGAACAAGTTCTGGTTGCGGTACCAAGCGTTGGGGCCGCTGCTGAAGATGCTGCTAGGATCACCGAAGCCTGGGTCGACCATGAGGCCGAGGCTCTTGATGTAGGGCTGAAGGAGCCAAACCCAAGTGTTTGAGTGGGCAGCTGCAGGGCCAGCAATAGCACCGTACGATCCACTCATCGAAAGAACGAGAGCGTCGTCAACGTCGCCGCTGTACATAAGACCAGCGAGAGCGATCTGCTTTGTGTTGGAAAGGGCAGCCGTCTTTTTGGCTGCAACCTTGGCCTGTGCGAAGACAGGGAATAGAATAGCTGCGAGAATTGCGATGATGGCAATGACAACTAGAAGCTCAATAAGTGTAAACGCTTTTCGGTTCATAGAATGAGACACCTTATGCTTTTAATATCCCGACCAACGCCGGTGAATATTAAGAGTTGAGCTACATTGTAAGGCACCTTCTTCCAAAATGCACACTAAAAAATGCGATCAATTAGGTCAAATTTAGCAACACGGGAACTTGCGTTTCTGATCCGATTGTAAGAACCCTCTAACTTTCTGGAGACCATTCTATTGTTAAGAATAGGGCTGAATACCTTAACGAACTGGGTGCAAAATCAACATAGAAAGCCCCATTTTTGCTTAATATTAGGTTCAAGAGAGTCTTTAAGCGACATAAAAAGGCAAATATCATCCGTGACATTTGCCTTATATCAGTCCGTATGAGATAGTGTATCTGCAGTTATCTGCAGTGAATTGAAGAGCCGTATTGCCTCGTAATTCCATTGAATTGATTTTGGCAGTCTCCGTGTCCGATTGTTAAGACAATGAGGGATTTCCGTGGCCCGGCTGGTCGCGCTACTGGGATAGGTTGGCCCGCTTTTAACCATTTAAAGTTTCGGTAGACGCATTGGCTCGATTAGAAATTTTAGCTATCCAGAATGCGCAGGAAGGTACACCCCGCGCATTCAATGCGCCAGGCCGTCAGTCACTCCCAGGCTCACGAGGGGTTTCAATGTGGTCTGCCGCCTCGTCGTTGGCGCTGTCGATTTGTTTGCTTTGTGTGGCCATGGAGCCAATCAAGCTTATGAGTCCAAACGCCAACAAAAAGCCGCCTGGCAGGCACCAGACAATACTCCAGAGGTAACTCTCTGGATGATATTGTTGCGAAGTTCTTGCAGCGCTCATGAAAACGTGTGCGATTTCTTGTATCCATTCCAATCCAAAAAGGATCGCAAACAGTCCACATCCGACTCGACAACCGCGTGACATCTTCTTGTGAAATTGTAGATCACTAGCTCAACCCGATTTCACTTCTTTTGGGAGCCAGGTTCCTGCCTGCGGATTGCGGATAGCTCAATTAGAAATGGACCCGGTGATGGTTGTCGAGCGTAGCAAGGATTGGCCGCGATTTTGAATGAAAAACGATTCGTCCGCTTCTGTCGGCGGAAAAGACATGTTGGAGATCTCAACGTCTCCTAGCGATCGGCGGGTGAAGCTAAGATGAGCCCACAACACTTTAAGATTCTGAAGTGATGTGACTTTTTCTAAACGTCGCGGCGTTCGATACCGTAATCTATGAGAGTAACTGGGTCTAGATATTTAGAAGATCCAAACAGTTTGAGGGGAAAGAATGAAGATTAGAATGACAGTAGCCCTTGCGGCGCTTGGCCTTGCAGCAATTTCGTTGGCAGCGTTCGATGGCATCACAATCAAGCGAACGCCAAAAGAAGGCGAAGTTCACAAGTACAAGCAAGTCGGTAAATTTGACGTAGGCGGCCAAAACTTTGATTTCGAGGCAGTAGCTTCGCAGAAGATCACGAAGGTTGAAACTAACGGCAATTACTCAGTCGAAGAGAAGACGAGTGACGTTAAACTCAATGGCCAAGAAGCTCCAGAAGGCGCCGGCCCAGGCGGATCGACCACCACGTACACTTCCAAGGGAGAAGTTGTCGAAATCAAAGGCGACCAGGTCGAAGGAAATACCTACCGCTTCGCGAATCTCGCGCTTTTTATCGTTCCCGACAAAGAACTTAACGCGGGCGATAAGTGGAACTACGATGTAAAAGAGGACAAGAAGACCGGCGCCGTTGCTGCTAAGGCAACCTACACGTTTATTGGTGAAGACAAGGTTGGCGGAGTCGATGCTCTAAAAATCAGCTTTTCCGTCAAGGAGTCTGGTGCGGATGCTGCTTCAAGTGAAGGAACTCTCTGGATGAGAAAGAGCGACTTCGTTTTGATCAAGCTGAACGCGAAATGGACCAATGCTCCTGTGCCAGGTGCTCCAACATCGATCACGGGTGATATCACTCTTACAATCCTTCCGTAGGTCACCAGATTCAGTCTGTCAACCGGGCAAAGTCTTATTGCGGCTTTGCCCGGTTTTATTTGGGACTCACGGGGCCCAATTGTTAGAAATCGATTCGGGTAGGATCAGCACCATCGAAGTTGGGAGCTTGCCCTCAAGTAAGCTGAATCGAGATGAATTTGGCCCAAATCAATTACGAGTTTTACCTATGGCGCTGAACCAAAAGACGAGCCTGTACCGAAATGGTGGGAAGCGCTTGTTTGATTTCGTGGCTTCTGGACTTGGCCTAATCGTTTTGTCTCCGCTACTCGTATTGTTGTGGCTGGTCGGATTGGTCAACTTTGGCTCCCCCGTTATTTTTCGGCAACGGCGCCCAGGCAAGAACAACAAGATCTTTTACATGATCAAGTTCCGTAGCATGACAAACAAGACCGGACCCGATGGTCAACTCTTGCCCGATGCTGAGCGACTGACAAAATACGGCAAATTCTTACGCGCATCCAGTCTCGATGAACTTCCTGAATTGTGGAACGTATTCATCGGAAACATGAGCTTAGTTGGGCCACGCCCCCTCCTCGAGCGATACCTTGAGCGCTATTCTCCCGAGCAAAAGCGACGCCATGAGGCGAGCCCCGGGATCACAGGCTGGGCTCAGATGAACGGGAGAAACGCCATTGGTTGGTCCGAAAAATTCGCGCTCGATGTTTGGTACGTTGACAACGTGTCTTTCGCCCTCGATCTCCAGATCCTTTGGATGACCGCAATGAAAGTGGTTCGAAGAAGCGGTATCAGCGCCGAAGGCAGTGCGACGATGCACGAGTTCATGGGTTCCGAAGACACTTCAAATTCCAGTTCCTAACCAACCGGTAGACCGGTGACGATTTGTGCCCTGATTATGCTTGCAACCTTTTGAGCCGACCTAGTGAGCACCACCCATTCGATCGTAAGACCGGGCCACGAAAAAACGGTCTCGTACAAATTGCGGGTAACTGATGATCGTAATCTGGGTAAACGAACCTAGTCCCCTTTAATTCTTTAATCAGCTAAGGTAGCCTTGCGCAAGCTGATGAACGAATCCGTACCCCGCAAACTTACGATGCCCATGGCCCCGTGGCCCAATTATGACGACGAGCAGATTGATGCCATTACCGCGATCTATCGCAGCGGCCGAGTCAATTACTTAAGAGGCAAAATCGGGCCCGCATTTGAGCAGGAGTTCTGCGACTGGTCCGGTTCCAAAAAGGCCATCGCAGTCGGCAACGGAACCCTGGCGATTGAGATTATTCTGCGTGGCCTTGGACTCAAGCCTGGCGATGAAGTAATCACAACCCCCCGAACATTCATCGCGACATCTTCCGCCTGCGTGCTGAACGGTTTGATCCCCGTACTGGCTGATATTGATATCGAAAGTGGCAATATCACTCCCGAAACGGTCGCTCCGTTGATTACTTCCAAAACCAAGGCAATTATTCCGGTCCACCTCGGAGGATGGCCGTGCGACATGCACGGTTTCAACGCGCTTGCTGAAGAGAAAGGGATCTATGTCATCGAGGACTGTGCTCAGGCTCACGGTGCAAAAATCGATGGTCGTAGTGTGGGCACGTTTGGTAAAGCCAACGCTTGGAGTTTCTGCCTCGACAAAATTATTACCACTGGTGGCGAAGGTGGAATGGTGACCACCGACGACGAAGAACTTTGGGCACACATGTGGTCACTGAAGGATCACGGTAAGAGCTACGACGCCGTTTTCAATCGTAAGCATCCGCCTGGATTCCAATGGCTTCACGAAGGTTGGGGCACCAATTGGCGGATCACTGAGCCTCAATCAGAAATTGGGCGAATCCAACTTTCTCGAATGCCTCAATGGCACGCTGAGAGAACGAAGAATGCAGAGTTACTTCGCGACCGATTCAGCTCATTATCGGCCCTACATGTCCCCTGGCCAGGACCGGGGCTCGAAAATGCTTGGTACCGATTCTACGTCCACATCAATCAAGATGCACTCAAAGATGGATGGAGTAGAGACCGCATTCAGGCCGAATGTCAGGCTTTAGGCTTCAATATCTCTGTCGGATCTTGTAGTGAGATTTACCTTGAGAAGTGCTTCAAGGATTCCGGATATGGCCCATCTGAACCGTTGCCAAATGCCCAGAAAATGACAGGCCTGGCACTTGCGTTCCTTGTCCACCCAGGACATACCGAGGAAATGCTTCATGCCGTGGCTGACACATTTGAAGATGTCGTAAAAATGGCAACGCGCTAATTGTCGATGAATCGATGACGGATAAGTCCATTCATATCGTTGGTGCAGGCGGCCACGCGCGAGTCGTGGCCGCTGCTGCGGTTGCATCTGGCTGGACAATCGCGGCCTTTTGGGATGATAAGGAAGCAGCATGGGGCACGACCATTGACGGTATTCCGGTTCGAGGTCCAATTGCAGAACTAGCGTCGAAACACAACGAATGCGCGGTGATTGCGATCGGCTCGAACCGCGTTCGACAGCAATTGGCTCTTCGACTATCGGAACTAGAATTTCCCGTCATCATCCATCCATTTTCATGGCAGGCACCCGACGCGAAGATTGGAAACGGGAGCGTGGTTTTTGCCGGATCGGTCATCCAGCCGGGGACGGTGATCGGCAACCACTGCATCGTGAACACCGGTGCGAGTGCCGACCATGATAACGTGTTAGGCGACTTTGTTCAGATTTGCCCAGGGGTTCATTTGGCGGGAACCGTAACCATCGGCGAAGGTTCTTTGTTGGGGACCGGCGCTTCGGTGATTCCAGGCATCAGAATCGGCGAGTGGGTGACCGTTGGAGCAGGATCTGCGGTTATCCGGGACCTACCACAGAATGTCGTGGCAGTAGGTGTCCCGGCTAGGATCGTGAAAGGAATCTAGGATTCCGGATTAGGCGAAGGCAGCATCGGATTGCCGCCCGATAGTGTTTGTTGCTCCGCGTAAGTGATAAGTTTGGCTCGAGTGTCCTGAATATCTAGATTGCGCATCGACAGTTGACCGGTGCGGTCTTCTGGCCCGAATTCTGATTCACCGCTTTCCATGCTGAGCTTTTCAGGATGATAGGCCAATGAAGGACCGGAAGTGTCCAGAAGCGTATAGTCGTCGCCCCGGCGCAATTCGATGGTCACGCTGCCGGTGACGAGGCTGGCAACCCATCTTTGAAGGCTGTCTCTGAGCATGAGTGCCTGAGGGTCAAACCATCTGCCTTCATAAAGAAATCGACCTAATCGACGGCCCTCCGTTCGGTAATTCTCAATCGTTCCTTCGTTGTGGATCGCGTTCAACAATCGTTCGTAAGCGATGTAAAGGAGAGCCATGCCTGGGGCTTCGTAAATGCCTCGGCTCTTAGCCTCAATGATGCGATTCTCAATTTGGTCGCTGCATCCGAGGCCGTGACGGCCTCCGATCTCATTTGCCTTGTAGACAAGTGCGACTTGGTCCTCAAAGGCCTCGCCATTGATGGAGACGGGCCAGCCCTTCTTGAATTCAATCGTAACTTCTTCCGTTTCAATCGTAACGGAGGGATCCCAATACTTTACGCACATGATCGGCTCAACGATCCTTAGCCCTTTGGAAAGTAGCTCTAGATCTTTCGCTTCATGGGTGGCGCCCCATATATTTGCGTCGGTTGAATAGGCTTTTTCTTTGCTGTCTCGATACGGAAGCTTGCGTGCCTCAAGCCACTCGCTCATTTCCTTTCTGCCACCCAGTTCGGTGACAAATGCTTTATCGAGCCAAGGCTTGTAGATCCGTAGGTCAGGATTGGCCAGAAGTCCATATCGATAGAATCGCTCGATATCGTTGCCCTTGTAGGTGCTACCGTCGCCCCAGACCGAGACCCCGTCTTCCGCCATCGCCTTAACGAGCATCGTTCCCGTCACCGCTCGGCCGATTGGAGTGGTGTTGAAATAGGTCTTTCCGGCGCTGACGACATGAAAGGCTCCGCATTGAAGAGCAACGAGTCCCTCACGAACCATCTCAGGTCGACAATCGATCAGGCGTGCTTTTTCTGCACCGTACTCGACCGCGCGGCCCGGAACGCCTTCAACGTCTGATTCGTCGTACTGCCCGAGCAACCCGGTGTAGCAATAAGGAATGGCTCCCTTTTCTCTCATCCAAGCAACCGCAACTGATGTGTCGAGGCCGCCTGAAAACGCGATACCTACTCGCTCGCCAACGGGGAGCGATGAAAGAATTCTTGACATGCATTTCGACTATGACACCTGTAGCCGAATAAATGGAAAGCCTACGTGCATGAACGCGTAAAACTCACCTACCATAATGGACTGTTTGGTGGAGCGCGGTAAGTTGCCCTGCAACGCAATGGGCCCGCTGACCAGCCAACAAGGTTATTACGAAAAATGCTTATCTCAAGTTTATTTGGAAAGGGAAGTCCCACCGTATCGTTTGAGTTCTTCCCTCCAAAGACCGATTTGGCTCGGGAATCGCTCATGAGCGCTGTCGATCACCTTGACCAGATTTCGCCCGACTTCGTATCCATGACTTACGGAGCAGGCGGTAGCACGCGAGCCTTGAGCATTGAGGCTGCCGCGGAAATTCGATCTCATACCAGAGCCCTCGTCATGTCCCACTTGACCGGAGTGTGTCACACCCGGGACGAAATCGCCGCGGTTGCCGATCAGCTTTGGGATTTAGGCATTCATAACATCATGGCTTTGCGCGGAGATCGCCCTCAGGAGACGGATCAAGCGAATCCATTTGAGAGTTTTCCTTTTGTGAAATATTTGGTTTCCTTCCTGAAAGAGCGCCATGACTTTTGCATTGGCAGTGGTTGCTATCCAGAAGGACATCTAGAAACACCGAACCTCGCCCAAGGGATTCTGCACCTGAAGGAAAAAGTTGATGCGGGATGCGATTTTCTCGTGACTCAAATGTTCTTGGAAAACGACAGCTACTTCCGATTTGTCGAACTCGCCCAACGATCGGGCATAACGGTTCCGATTATTCCCGGCATCATGCCGGTGACAGGTTTTTCGCAGCTTAATAAATTCGAAACTAAATTCGGCGTTAAGCTACCAGATAGCCTCCGCAATCGGGTCTCCGAGGTTGAGGAAGACAAGGCTGCCATTGAACGGATTGGGGTCGAATGGGCCGTCGAGCAAAGCCAAGAGTTGTTGTCCGGCGGTGCTCCAGGAATTCACTTCTACACCCTTAATAAATCAATGGCAACCGTTGAAGTTTGCGAATTATTGGGCCTGCACGGAACAACGAGTCTTTAACGATTATCCGATTTCCGTGGATGTGCCAGTAATTTAATGTCTGTTGGACCCAATTACGAATACTAGTTCGCTCCGAACCTGCCAAGATTATGGGGAGAAGCAAGTGGGCTCGATCCGGGCACTTTTCTTGCGGTGAGAGTGTTACGAAGCATTTATGGTTACTCCAAATACGATCGTTGTAACGGGCGGGGCAGGCTTTATTGGGAGCAATTTTCTCAATCTGATGGTCCCTCGGCATCCAGAAATCCTTTTTGTTAATTTTGATGCCTTGACCTACGCAGGCAATCTCGCAAGTTTGGAGTCGATCAAAGACCTTCCCAACTATCGGTTTGAGCATGGCGATATTCGAGACCGGGAAGCGATTAAGCGTGTTTGGGAAACCCATAAGCCTGACTGCGTGGTTCACTTTGCAGCCGAGAGTCATGTAGATCGCAGCATTTCGGGACCCACCGATTTTATTGAAACCAACGTTGTAGGCACGCTGAACTTGCTCGAAGCGTTCCGTGCGGGAACCGGGGGAGCAACTAGCACCCGATTCCACCATATCAGTACCGACGAAGTTTTTGGCGCGTTGGGTGACGAGGGACTCTTCACGGAAGAGACGCGATACGATCCAAGCAGTCCTTATTCGGCTTCTAAAGCTTCAAGCGACCACATTGTTCGTGCCTATCATCGCACATACGGTTTGCCGGTAACGATCACGAACTGCTCAAACAACTACGGTCCACGCCACTTTCCCGAGAAACTTGTCCCACTGATGATCTTGAACACGATGGAAGGCAAGCCGCTTCCTGTTTATGGATCGGGCCTTAACGTTCGAGACTGGCTCTATGTCGCCGACCACTGTGAAGCCATTTGGACGGTTCTTACGCAGGGCGTTCCCGGTGAAACCTATAACGTTGGTGGGAATGCTGAGAAGACCAACCTCGATGTGGTTCATTCCATTTGTCGCATGGTTGGAGAAGAAACAGGGAAGTCCTACGACGATCTTGCCGGGCTGATCACGTACGTGAAAGATCGACCTGGACACGATTTCCGCTACGCGATCGACGCTACGAAAATCCGGACCGAACTAGGTTGGGAACCGACTGAAACCTTTGAGTCCGGCCTTCGAAAGACGGTCCGTTGGTACATCGAGAACACAAATTGGATTGACCAAATTCGATCGGGTGAATATCGTAGTTGGATCGAAAAGAATTACTCACAGCGCTAACGCACTATTAGGAAAGAAAATTGACCACGAAAGGCATCATTTTGGCTGGCGGAACCGGAAGTCGGCTTTGGCCGGTAACTCGGGCGGTAAGCAAACAGCTTCTCCCCATCTACAACAAGCCAATGATCTACTATCCCCTCGGCATCCTCATGATGTCGGGGATTCGAGAGATCGTTGTGATCAACACACCTCACGAACAAGAGGCATTCAAACGCCTCCTGGGGGACGGCAAAGATTGGGGCATTAGGATTGAGTATGTAACTCAGCCGAGTCCAGATGGGCTTGCGCAAGCGTTTATTCTTTCCGAAGATTTCATTGCGGGTGACCCTTGCGCCTTAGTGTTGGGGGACAACATTTTCTACGGACAGAGCATGCAATCTCAGCTAAGAGAAGCTGCCAGCCGAGAGACCGGAGCAACAGTTTTCGCTTATAGGGTGAAAGACCCCAAGCAATATGGCGTGGTGGAGTGCGATTCAGAGGGCAAAGCGATCAGTATCGTTGAAAAACCAACTGAACCGAAATCTAACCTGGCGGTCACGGGACTGTATTTTTACGATTCCGATGTCGTCGAGATCGCTAAAAACGTCAAACCTTCTTGGCGCGGTGAGTTAGAAATTACTTCAGTAAACGCCGAATATCTCAACCGAGGCGACCTAAACGTTGAACGACTTGGACGTGGTGCAGCGTGGCTAGACACAGGGACTTACGAAGCACTGATCCAAGCGACAAATTTCGTTGAAGCAGTAGAGCAGCGACAGGGTCTTAAGATCTGTTGCCCAGAAGAGATCGCTTTCCGGAATGGTTGGATCGACGCGGAACAACTATTGAAGCTTGCGGAACCTCTTAAGAAGAATGAATACGGAGAGTATCTCGAAGCTTTGGCTCATATGGGAGTTGTGGAATGACGGTTACAGAAACGGCTTTACCAGGTGTCTTGCTTTGTGAACCGAGGGTTTTCGGAGACAGTCGAGGCTTCTTTTTTGAATCGTACAGCGTCGCCAAATATCAATCATCGGGCGTATCTTGCACCTTCGTGCAGGACAACGTTTCTTACTCGACGCCCGGCGTTATTCGAGGATTACACCTTCAAAATCCCACCGGCCAATCGAAACTCGTCCAAGTTTTGCATGGGGCAGTATTTGACGTTGCCGTGGATGTTCGAGTCGGATCGCCCACCTTTGGTAAATGGATCGGAGAAATTCTTTCAGACGAGAATCACCGTCAGCTCTTCATCCCAGAAGGCTTTGCTCATGGTTTTTCGGTGATCGGGGAATGCGCATTGCTTTCGTACAAGTGTTCCGCTCCATATGATCCAACGGGCGAAATCACCATCCGATGGGATGACGAGCAAATTGGAATTGCGTGGGGCGTAGAAAATCCAACCGTCTCCGGGAAAGATCAAGCCGGACTTCGTCTTGCGGATGTACCGCTCGATCGATTGCCAAAGTATCTCGGCTAGAGATACTTTGGCTTCAATCTATTGCGCGAGCTTGAAGGCTTCGTAACGTGATCGAACGATGATGGACTCACGCAGCAGAACCGTTCGGCTCGTTACCATGTAGTCCTGATCCAAAGCTCGAATGAGCGTGTCCTGCTTCATCGAGTCTTGCTCGATGACCTTCACGAGCAAGTCGCGAACATAGATATCCGCGTCGACAAAGGCTGCCTCAATCAGTCGATCAAAGGTCGGCTGCTTCAATAGCGCTTTTGCTGCGTTCGCTCGAACTGCCCAGTCCTTGTCGTGCAACAGAGTGAGCAATGGCGGAGCCATTTCTTCCCAAGCCAGGTAGCCCGAAATTCGAGCGACCATGGAACGTATTTTGCCCTCTCGGCTCTCGACGAACTCGTAGAACGCGCACACGATCTCAGCTCGCTGCTTTGGGGTTACCGTACGAGGAATGCCTTCCATCGCGTGAATGACTTCCCACATGTCTCGGGACGAAAATGTGCGAATCAGTCCATCGACGTCAGGGTTCGCCTCGCGTTGAACGGTACGTCGCTCTTCGCTGTCATCACTGGGGAGTTCTCCAACACCTTCAACATGTTGTGTGTTATCCCATCGAACGGCTGCCTTACCTTGTCGAGCCCGTGCGAATGTCTGAAGAGCACGGAAGGCTGCGAGACCGTTGATCACGTTTCCAACAACCAACCTAGGAATCGACATGAGTCCTTCAGGCAGTCCGTAAACCATTCCCACGAAGACGATTCGCTGGAACATGCGGAAGAACATGAAGAACGTATCCACCATAACCAACCGTTGAAGCTTTGAGCCTTGGTCAATGATGGGGAGCAATTTGAACCCGATGATATGGTTATCGCCGAGGGCAAAGACAATGAAGTACGCGAGCAAGACATAACCCATCAAGGAGG
This sequence comes from uncultured Armatimonadota bacterium, assembly GCA_903899015.1. Taxonomy (GTDB): domain Bacteria; phylum Armatimonadota; class Fimbriimonadia; order Fimbriimonadales; family Fimbriimonadaceae; genus Fimbriimonas. Next base: position 34,961 of record CAIUHP010000045.1, read on the forward strand.
TTCCAGCCGCAACAAAGACCTTCCGATCTTTGAGCAGGTTTTCCTTAATGCGAAGGCTTCCTGACCAACCGCCTAGCTCCCATTCTTGAAGCGAAATTCCGATGATCCAGCGAGTTTTCTGGCGGACCGCTCGAGTGAAGTCCATCGGGAAGTAAGCCCAGTTTGCGATGAAGGTAGATCGTTTACAAAGTGGCGTGTACCACTTATCGTTGCCACCATCGAGCACGAGGTTCACGAAAATGGAAGTGAAGCCCGTTTCACGAATTCTCTTGGACATGCTGTAGTCCTCGGTCATCGTGTCTTCATTGAAGATTTTGTAGCCGCCAATGTGCTCGAGTGTTCGGAACACGCGACGTGAGAATCCAGTGCCCGTACCTGCATAAGGAACAAATCCCGAGATCTTTTCTCGGACGGGAACGTCCTTCATGTGCGTTTCGGAGAACTCGTCGGCGTATGTCCAGTGAACGATCTTCTTCCAACTGGTTGGAAGAGGAAGAATCGGCAACTGCATGACGTCGACGCGAGGAATAAGATAGTTGTACAGCAAGAACGAGTGGGGATGAACCACGTCTTCAGCGTCGTGCATGACGATGATGTCGAAGTTGACATCATGTCTCTCTTCGTACTGCTTGATCACCTTGTAGACGTTGTTTAAACAGTCTGCTTTCGTGGTCGGGCCCGGGAGGGGTGTGACGACTTTGATGATCTGAGGGAATTCTTTCGCCAATCGATCAACCGCATTTTGGGTCGCGGAGTCGTTCGGATATGTGCCAACAAAGACCAGGTAGTTCTTGTACTCGACCCGTTGAATGATGTTGTTGACCATGGCAGCCACAACTTCACCCTCGTTCCAAGCTGGAACCATGACCGCAATTCTTTGTTGCTCACGCATGCGGAGCTTTTCCAAGCTCAAGCGTTCGCGATTTCGAAAAGCGATTCTTCGATAGGCGCGTAAAGTGTAGGCGCCAATGTCATAGATGAGGTCTTGGCAGCCGCTAAGTAGGAAGACCATAGCTACGAACCAGGTCAGACCGAGCATGCAATCGCGCAGTAGTACGAGAAAGTCACGCCCTGTCATTTCTGATTAATCCTATGGTCTTCGTTCGAGATTTGTTGATCTACGCTGTTAACGATTATTCTTCGTCATCCTCGTCGTCTTCATCTTCATCTTCATCATCTTCGTCATCTTCGACTGGCTTGGGCTTCTTAATGAACTGCTTGCCAACCCATACCGCGAGTCCGAGAAGGGAAACTGCGATGATAGACATGATCGCCAGCATTTGTGGCGTGTAGGTGTCCAGCGTCTTGGTGATATTAGGATCGTTCTTCAAGCCTAACAGTCGAAGCGGGATGACTCGGCCATCTTTCGTGATGACGCAGACCTGACCGGCGATCGTATCTGCCTTGTTGGGGTCGGATAGGAGGCTTGCAACCATGTTCAGGGCATCGTTATCTTCCGCCATGACAACGTAAAGCACACCACTTGGACTCTTGGGGGCTGCAACTGCTTGAATGACTGCACCGCCGACCAAGGTGTCCGGCATCAGCTGAATCTTGTTGTTGATATCAAACTTGCCTTTGCCGACTGGGCAAACCAGGAGATCCTTCCGGATCTGGGCAAATCGTTCGATCTCAGAGTAGTAACCAACCGCCACGCCACCCTGGAGAAGCGAGGTAACTTCTCCCTTCTTTGTCGTCCAGTTAAGGTTAATCCGGTTCGTTTGAGCGGCTCGTCCTGCAACGGCGGCCGCCAAAGTGAGCTCTTCGTCCGAAGGGTTGGACGAGAAACCGAAGTTGATGGAACTGGGAACTCGTCCGTCGCTCGGAATCAAGTAAGGAAAGCTTTCGAGGTAAGGGCGGCCAATGAGGTTTCCATTGACGAGTTCGAAAGTGGATTCACCTTCGATAACTGTCCAGGCAACGTCATCGTATGATTTCGAACAGTCGGCTGCACCCAGGTCGTGGAAGCAAGCAATGTCGATGACCCAGAAGTTCTTTGCCAACTCTTCGACTGGAATTCGAGCTCGAATGATGCCGTCATTCGCATTTTCTGGCTCGAGCTTGGCACTGCCGATTGGAATTCCGTTAAGGAAGATCGTAATCAGTGATCGAAGCGGATTCATGGATGCCGAGTGGCGGAACTTAACCTTGATGTACGACTCTCGACCCAGGTCACATCGGAGCGGGCGTCGAATCGTAAGGCTTGTTCGCTGGTGGAATGCACCGGAAAGGTGAATCGCGGGCAATCCAAGGTCGGTAAAGGTGAATGAACCCAGTCGTGTTCCTGGTGCGATCGCCGCTTCAACTGGGGGAGTGTTGATGACGGCAGAAGTGCTTCCCATTTGCGAGATCATCTCGTTTTGGGCAAGAGCACCGGTAGCCGACTTCAGACCGAACACGTCGGACCCTGTAACCAGTAGACAAGACGCCGCGGGCGAACCGGTTGCGGAGAAATTCTTTAGCGCACCGACCTTTGGAGAAAGATTTTGGGGTGTGAATTTGGACCAGATCGGATTATCCGAGATCAGAAGCGCCTGTCCCGAAGGCGTACCGGCCGGACGAGTTGCGACATTGATTCGCAAGCCGTTTGAAGGTAATCGCTTGCCCCAGTCGCTCGCAATATTGAGCATGCTGGCGATCGTTTCGGTGGACGGATCAGAAGGCACCATCCATCGGCATCGCACCGCGTCATCCTCGAGTGGATCGAGGTAAGGGAACGGGTAGAGCATCAATGGGAACGTCGTGGGATCTTTGCGAACCAAGTGAAGAGTGGTGTTCTTACCAATTTTCAGCCAGTTGGCGTAGTTGTCAACGTCACGACAAGGCCCGTCGCTCGACTTTTGTCGGTTAGCGATGCGAATCTCATTGAAGCCACGCTTGAAATACTTATCGGGAAGAGCAACTCTCCAGGGAATCGAATCACCAGCAACTGGAGGAAGCACTCGGCTCGCAAGAGGGTAGCCGTTTAAGAAAACCGTAATGCTTCCTTGGCCGGGCAAAAGTGTTTGCGATGTTGAGTAATCCAGAAGGAAGTAGGATTCACCCGGATAAACCTCCATACCAGGCTTAATTTCGAAGAAGTAAGACCACTGGTTTGAGGGATTGACGAAGACCTTGTCTTCGTTTAGCGGATGCATGTTGTAAGCATGCTGGCCATACGGACCTGTGATGAGGTCGTGCGGAGACTGCTTGTTCACAATGTCAGCCGCGCTAGCAAATGCCGTCAACATGGGCATTGCAGCAAATGCTAAGGCGATTGCCCGCACAACGGAGCCGGAACTGGCTCGCTTGCTAAACCTGGTTTTTGCAGGTCGGGTTGCCTTAAGTAAATTGTATTGACTGTTTGTCATCAGTTGCTCTTGGATCGGTTTTATATCGGTTCGAGTCTTCCTTGAGCTAAAGCGGCGATCATCATGATCATGCTAGTTGGCCCAAAAAAGACTGCTCCAGTTACCGGGAGAAGCAAAGACCTACAATCCGCTCCCCCAATTTTGGGTCACGGAAAAAGGTGTAGCTAGTCGCGTAATCACGTGACATGCTTCTCACGGCTTGTAGAGTTGTTTTTTCGGTCGAACGAGGGCACCTTGGAGAGTGCTTACAAGTTCCATGAACTGAAGTATTCGTTCTCATTTGGGTGCGCGCCAGCCCCTCATTGCGGGTACCGGATCTATGCGACACATTAAGCCCGTTTGCGGGCGAGATATTTTTGCTGTCAGAAACGACCTTTAAGTCGAAAATAGACGGAAAATATCAATTCTAAGGGAAAAAGTGAACTAGGAGACGGTAGGATGGAATTCAGAGCAGTTTGATCAGGAATGGTGACCATTCTGACCAAAACATGGCTCTGATTCTTCAATTAACTATATGAGTTACGACAACTGTCGTTCGAGAAACAAGGATAAGGTCGGGCAAATTCCAGTGGACATTGCCGGGCCAGTGTTTGGGGGCAGCCGCCAAGAAACCTAACTTGCAAGTTGGGTAGTTCTTCTCCTGAAGAGCGTTCTGGGCGCCTGCTCCGAACGCTCTTCGTCATTTGGTGAACTATGAAGTTCACGCGAAATTAGAAAAGGAGGGGCAGCCATGCTCAACATCAAGACAACCATCTTTCAAGCCGGCCGAAAGATTTCTGCCTTTGAGGACTTTCGCAAATTAGTAAACGACTGGTTCTGGTTCGAAGGGAAATTTGCCTGCAGAACTCGGGGAGAGGAGTGGTCGATGGACTAACTCACTTTTGTCTTTGAGGTCGCTTGGGTTCGATGCCTGGTACTCAACAATGACAACGCCTCCGAAGCACGATCTGCTTCGGAGGGTGATAGGTGTTATGTAAACCGGGAGCGCCAAGTTGCGCTCCTCAGTTTGGGTTTCGTAGCTTAGAAGCCGAATCCCGGGCCACCTTGACCTTGGCCATCGGGGCCACCGGGACCTCCTGGGCCACCGCCTCCGGGACCACCGAAGCCACCTCGCGGTCCGCCTTGGCCAGGACCACCTTGAGGGCGAGGCTGGGCAACGAACTTCTTGGTGCCTGCCATCTTCTTCAAGGCGGCTTTTTGGCTGTCAGTGAGAATGGCTTCGATCGCATCGTTCATCGCCTTTCGTGCCTTTTCCATTCCCGGGTTACCACCAGGTCCACCAGGTCCACCGCCAAAGCCTGGACCGCCAGGACCACCATCAGGACCGCCAGGGCCCCCTGGACCTCCGGGGCCACGCTGAGGCCGATTTGCCTTAGCGATAGCGTCAATCTTCGTCTTCTGATCGTCGGTGATGCCAATTTCAGCAGCGATTTCTTTATCAAGAACGGCGCTCGGACCGGCTAGCTGAACCTTGATCTCTTTCAGGCGAGCGTTTTGCGAAGCGGTCAGAACTTTGGCAATTGCCTTGTCCATTTCGCCTTGCATCTTGTCCATCTGTGCTCTCATCGCTTGAAAATCGGGCTGCTCGCCATCGTCTGGTGGCTGCATCCTTGCCTGCATCTTCTCGCGGAACTTGTCCATCATGTCTCGGATCTCAGATCGTTGATCTTCTGTGATGGCGAGGTCCTTGCCTACGTCAGGTCGATTAACTAACTGAGCGCTGTGTTGTGGTCCAGGGCCACCCATTCCTGGTCCGCCCATGCCAGGGCCTCGGCCCTGACCCTGTCCGCCGCCCTGAGGAGGGGGAGGAGCGTCTTGTGCATTTGCAGTTCCTGCAGTAACAACGAGTAGAGTGGCAATTCCTGCTACGGCTGCGCTAGTGGCGAATGCTTTTCTAAAAGCTGCGATCCAAGTTCTTTTGTTCATCCTAATCTCCTTTTGGTTGGTAGCAAGTTTCTTCTTGCTTGACGATGAGGAGTTTCCAACTTAAAAATGAAGAACGAATGAAGGTCAAAAATTTCCTGAAAATCAGTTTTTGGGCCCAAGGTGTATGGATTGGTTCTGTAGTTAAGTCCGTGGTCTTGGAGTTCCACTCCGGCGCCGCAATCGCAAATGCAACCGTGAAATCGAACGAGCCTTCACAAATACTTCATGTCTTGAATCCAAGATATCTTTACAGAAAAGGGAAGCGGAAATGAAGATCTTGTTAGTTGAAGATGAACGACCTTTAGCCACTGCGGTGGTGCGTGTTTTGACCGACGCGGGGTGGGTGCTTACTTGGGAATCGGATGGAAAGAAAGGGTACGAGACGGCGCTTCACGAGGATTTTGACCTTATCATTCTCGACGTCATGCTTCCCAACAAAAATGGCTGGAGCATTTTGTCGGATCTCAGACTCAACAAGAGATTGATGCCGATCATGATGCTGACGGCACTTGAAGAAACGGACGACAAGGTGAAAGGATTCGAGCTGGGAGCGGATGACTACTTGCCAAAGCCATTTGAAGTTCCTGAATTAGTCGCCCGGGTCAAAGCGATGTTGCGGCGAGACAAGATCAATAAGAGTATCGTGACTCGCATTTCTGATCTCGAGATTGACCGGAAGAACCGGAGCGTGACTCGGGCAGGCAAGCTTATTTCTTTGACTCGCAGGGAATACGACCTTTTAGAAGCTCTAGCTTCAAACGAAGGGCGAGTTTTGAGTCGAGAAACCATCCAGGAACGCGTTTGGACCGACGAAGATAGCTATTCCAACACGGTTGACGTGTTTATTGGTACCCTTCGCAAGAAAATCGATGCCCCATTTGATCATAAGCTGATTCATACGGTGCACGGATTTGGATACGTTTTGAAATCTGAAACTGCCTAAAACCATTATGACTTTGACTCCCAAAACGATTAGGGCTAAGTTGACCTTGACGGCGGTTGCTGTCATGGCCGTCTTGTTCATCGTCTTAGGATGGGTCGTTCAAATCCTTGGACGCGAAGAAATTATGGGTAGCGTCGATAGCGAACTCGCTCGCCGGGCAAACGAGATCATCCAGATTCACAACGATATGCGCAGGGACCGGCCTCCTCCCCCAATGGGCCAGAACCTAGGGCCAGGTGGCGACCAAAGACAGGGCCCGCGCCTAGGTCAAGGACCTGGAGATCACAACGGTGACCATGGTCCGGACGGCCCGAACGGTCGAGATCGGCGAAATGGTCCCGGCGGTCGTCCGGGCGATCGCTTTGGTGGATTTCAAAGAGCCGTCGCCAAACTTGGTGACCCGTTGTTGGCGATTGGCCCGCGATTTGTAAGCATCACTCCCGGACCTCCTTTTGCCCCGCCCGACATGATGGTTCCGTACGATGCAAACGTCATCAAGGAAGCGGACAGAAAGGGCGTGGTTTATTCCACGATTCTATTGGGACAGGAAAAGGTGCGCCTTATCTCAAAGCGAGCTGTCGATGAGAATGGACGACATTGGCTTGTTCAATATCCGTACCCACTCGGAGATATCGACAAAGCGCTCAAAAAGTTAGCCCAAACGCTTTTGATTCTGCTCCCATTCGGGCTGATCCTTACGGCGGTTGCTTCACTTTTCCTGGTCAAGCGGATCATGCGTCCCATTCGTGAGATCACTGAGACGGCCGATTCTATCGGAGCGGACAATATGTCCGGTCGACTTACTGTTGTGGGGGCAGATGAATTCGGACACCTGGCCGATACGATGAACGGCATGTTTGGCCGAATCGAAGCTGCGTTTGCGGCCCAAAAAGTGGCAATGCAAAAGCTTGAGTTGATTATCAAGCAGCAACGAAGATTCACCGCTGATGCTTCCCACGAGTTGAAGACTCCGTTGGCAGTCATCAAAGCGAACACCGGGTTGATGTTGCATGGAATGCCACTCGACGAAGACTCGAAAGAATCGGTTACCGCAATCGACACCGCGGCAACTCGAATGAACCGACTCGTTCAAGACTTAATGGTACTGGCCCGCGCCGAATCTGGCCTTGCACCCAGTGCTCCGAAGCTATTTGATTTGAATTTGACAGCACAAAATGCGATCGATCAGGTGTACCGGGCGAAAGAAATGGACGTGACGTTCACCAGCGACTCGGTACAACTCATGGTGGAAGGCATCGAGTCGGATATCGAGCGCGTGTTTATCAATCTGATCGACAATGCGTGCCGGCACACCCAAGTCGGCGGAAGAGTTGGGGTCCACGCGTTCGAATCTGATCGTTATGCGGTTGTGCAAATAACCGATTCGGGGGAAGGAATTGCAGCCGAGCATCTGAGTCACCTTTTCGATCGCTTTTACCGAGTCGATGATTCTCGGTCTTCGGAGAGCGGGGGCACCGGTTTAGGACTTGCGATATGTAAGGGCATCGTCGAATCCCACCATGGCGAGATTTCAGTTTCGAGCACGGTCGGGGAAGGGACCACCATGACCGTGCGCTTGCCCATGCCTTAGGGAATAAAGATCGACCAGATTTGAGTCATGCTCGTTAGGTAGCTCACCTTTCGTGGTCAAATGGACTCGCAAGAAACGGTTCGATTCGTTCAAGATCGCCGAAACCAATTTCTGGGAACGGTCGTTTCGGTGTTTCTGGCAGGTGGCTTCTGGCTTTGGTTTCGCTCCGGCCAAATGGAAGCCGCGTTTGGAGTGATCTTCTCCGCATTCCTATCGTTTGAAGCATGGCGACGACTCGATCCTGAAAGATGCTTTCTTCAAATCGGTCCCGACGGAATTGAGGAGCACCGTCCCATCGGACGAGCCCTAACTTGCCCGTGGTTAGAGATCGAATTGTTTGAAGTCATTCGAGATCGAAACGGAATCGAAATTGTCGGATTTCGCCATCGATTTTTTGGAGCATCACAAGGTCATTTTGTAAAGCTGGCCGACACCTATGGATATCAACCCCAAGAGTTCGTCCAGTTGCTGAACCGCCAGCTGACACGTAAGTCAGTCAAGTCGCTTTCGGAATCGGGAGATCCTACTTAACCTTTCCGCGAATGATCGTGATGGAATGAGCAGTCAAAGTGTAGGTGATCGATGAGTCACTTCTTGAGGCGATGGCCTCGATGGGGCCATTTGGACTTGCATATCCGTTGATGCCGTTGGCATGCCAAACGTAGTTTGAAGAATTGAGCCAGTATCTCGACGTGAGGCCACTGAATGAATGGCTCGTTGAATCGTTGAAGTTGAGGGATACCGTGTGTGGGGTCGAGTCCGCGTTAATCAGCAGGACCGAAAACAATCCGTCTGGACGCAACACTGCATACGGATAGACCACGATGTTTCCAGATCCATCTTTGATGGACGAGTTAACTGGCAAGACCGTGTGCTGTCCCTTTCCCGGCAGACACCACAGCCGGTTGATCATGACGTTGGAATAGTACTGAGATGTCCTCCCAGTGACCTGGTCGTTGGCATCCGATGTAAACATCCCTAGCAATCCCCAAGCTGTGCCATCCGTCGCCAACTGAACGGGAAAATCTTGGTAGTAGAAGGCGCCTTTGCCGCCCCGGTTCAAATACTCCCCGACAAACATGGCATGCCAGGCTGCCCCCATGATGTCAACGGTTGCCTCGGTCGGACCAGAGTCCAAGTTGTATTCGGTTACATAAACAGGGACGGTAGAAGGGACGAGAGCATTTGAAAACTCATCGAACAACGTTTGGACCTGATTGGGTTCTTGGAACATGAGGGACCAATCGGCAGAAGGAACCGCAAATGGGTAGTGTTCGGTCGAAACGAATGACAGTGATTGAAGGGCTGAGTGACTGATCAGATATCCGACAAACCGGCTCATCCAATCGGAATTTCCTTTTGTATCTGTCCAAGTTAGAACCGAAGAGTTCGATAAAACCGGCCCTCCGAGCTTCTGGTCAGGATAAACCGCATGAATGGCGTTTGCCCACTGCACATAGAAGGCGCCGTAATCTTCTGGAGTCATAAACTGACCGTCTGGCTCTTCACCAAGCTCAATCCCGATGAGGGGAAATCCTCTTTTGTTGAGGTAGGCAACTTCAGCGACCGCATTGTCGGGAGTGCTGTAGATCATTGGCGCAGCCACCAGCATCGGCAATCCCAGTGATAGGGGACTGTTAAACATATAGTCAAAGCCGATCTGTTCCGTTAATGGATTTTGAGCTGTGGAAGCGTGCCACGGGTCGGTTGACGAAGCGTAAATCGGGGTTTGATTTTGGCTCTTGGAATGGACGATTAGGTCGGTGAACGTCCCGCTGGAATTCACGGTACCAACCCCTAATTCTGCAATCGCATAGCCCATTTTGTTCCGAGGGTCACTTGATCCATGGGTGTCGTAGGTGTTGGAAGATTGGGTCATCACGACCCGAATGAATTGGGCAGACGTGGGAGTACTTCCGAGTTTGAGAGTGACGGTCCCTCCGGCACCATTGTTAATGACGCCATTCGCGAAGTTGGTCCATTGACCGTTCGTTGGATCGTATAGCGCATCGTGGCCGGTCCAATATTGCACCGCATACGAGATGGCGTAAGGATTGGACCATTGAATTTTGACGGCGTTGACACTTTGAGCAGATCCCAGATCGACCAGTACCCATTGAGGGTGTAAGGTATCGGATTCTTTCGTGTAGGTCGAGGTCAGATAAGGATTGCTCTTCCAATAGGTGGCGGGATCACCATCGGTAATTCTGGAATAGTCTTGGTTATCGCCTTGATCGTAGGTTGAACCTCGGTGAGTCAAGAGAAAGCCGTAGCTGTCGTTGATGGCGGGACCAAGCGAAGAACTGCCCGTGAAGTAGCCTTGGCTTTTGGCCGCGTCGCTCCAAGTTCCGGTGGGATTCCAGTGCCAATCTTGCACATTAAGCTCGGTGTAGAGCCGATCCGAAAGACTTCCACCGCCTGCACTGAGCATGTTTTGTATATTGGAAGGCGTGAAGATGACTGGGATTCCGTCAGTACCAATCGCATCAACCGAAGCGCCAAGAGTTAGATTTGGCGTGAAAGTATTCAAAGCGTGGGCGGGATTGATGTCAATCTGGATGACACCCGCAGTCGGTGCCTTTTGGGAGGGCTTTGTGGGGGAGAGGCGGATGTGATTCTTGGCTCGAGCATGATGTTTGTAGTGAGCCTGAGCGCTCGCAGCGGCCCCGAGACCGCCCACCATCAGCGCCGTCAAACATCCTCTCATCAAGACTTTAGAAGCCAACACTTTCTTAGGATATATCCTGGTAATCGCCGCGAGGACGATTGGCCCAGTTACTGACACTTTTCTGTTCAAAAATCACATCTGAGACGAGGTAAGGATGGCTTTGCCCACTCGTCGAGAATGGGCGAGTTAGATACCGCTCATTTGGAAGTGGAATACCAGGGCAATCGCCCGTCTCTTGGCGAGATTTAGGCTTCAATCGGTTAACCTTATGGTAAGTGTCTCAGCGATTTGCCGTTGTGATCCTTGCGGCTGGAGGATCGAGCCGACTTGGACGGCCAAAGCAACTTCTTCCTTATCTCGGGAAGACGTTGGTCGAACATGCCGCTCGGACGGCGATCGCCTCCGGAGCCCACGAAGTAGTCGTGGTCGTTGGAGCGGAATCGGATGCCGTTCGTGAAAAACTAAGCGGCTTGCCAGTTAGAATCGTTCGAAACCGCGATTGGCAAACGGGCATGGGTAGTTCCATCCGTTGCGGAGTGGAGTCGTTGAGTTCGCATGTGGACTCGGTAGTCATTTCGCTCTGCGATCAGCCTCAAATCACACCGGATCTCCTGCGCAACTTGGCTTCAAAAGCTGCCACTTCGAGTTCATCCATCGCGGCTTCTTCCTACGATGGTGTTCTTGGTGCGCCGAGCGCATTTGGCAAGGAGCTATTCAAAGAGCTCACGTCTCTTGCTGGTGATTCAGGTGCACGAGACATTATTCGAAACGCCACTCAGCAGATCGAACGAGTTGAATTTAGCGGTGGGAATGTCGATATTGACACACCTCAAGAATATCAACAGCTCGTTCAGAGCAAAGTCGTTGGATCCCTTCAGTCTGTAGAACTTGATGAGCAGGAAGCCCGCGCTCCGCCGGTGGTCTAAGAATTTCGCTTCCATCCTGATTTTCAGGACGACCGCCATTTGGGAGGATTCCTTGCATTTTACAAAACGTAAGCAATCGCAACGATTGCTTGGATTCACGCTCATTGAGCTTCTCGTTGTCATCGCGATCATCGCGATTCTCGCCGCAATCCTGTTTCCTGTATTCGCCCAGGCCAAAGAAGCAGCGAAGAAAACGTCTTGCCTTTCAAACATGCACCAGTTAGGTCTGTGTTTCGCGCTGTATACGGGTGACTCAGATGACGTCAATCCACGTTATCGTTTCTGTCCAGATTTGCCTGGCAACGAGCTATGCATCAACTTGACCAATCCGACCCAATTTACCGGTCCAAATGAGATTTGGTGGGCGCCTTACGACAATTCGGTCGCACCCGATTCAACCGGACCGTATCCCAATTTTAAAGCGGGCCTAACCGCGCCTTATATCAAGAATCTTCAAATCTTTAAGGATCCTTCTGAGCCCAATTTGCAGGTGGGATATGCGATGAGCTACATTACGGAGGGACCGATGGGCAAGCCCGCGTCTTCGGTGGCAAACCCTTCCGTCATGTTTGTGTGGGATCACCGTCGGACACCCGGCTGCGCCGACACGCGAGCAGGGCATACCGGTCCTCCATGGAACCCGTTCCCGCCGACGCTAGACACGGCTCACACTCACTATCCCACTAGGCATTCTCTTGGATTTGTGACCCTTAGGCACGACACAAGCGCCAAATGGCGCTTGCCATCAAGTTTAAAAGACAACGATTTCAACGCCGACGTCACTCGGTGAGTTGGTATGGGAGGCAGATTTCGACCGGGTAATTCCAATTGGTAGCCTCCCGCTTCTTGGTGAGTCGTCGTACAGAACTGGCACTTAATCCATTTGGCCTTCCCCGTTTATCTGTACCAGTTCTTCTCAAGTTAGATTAGTGTTTTCTTACGATGGAAACGAGAGATAGGCGAGTTGGCGTGAATTGGAATAAGCTGTTAGACAGGATCGTTAACGCGTTGTCGAATGAACGATATTGCAGGCGCTTGAACTTGTGAAGCCCGGCGGCTGAGGACACGAAATGAAACTAAAACTTATTCTCGTAATGGTAGGGGTTGCCGCACTTACGGCTGCTTCTTTCGGACAAGGATTTCGAGGCGGAATGATGATGGGTGGACCCGGAGGAGGTAACCCAACCATGATGCTGATGCGCGACGACGTCAAGACTGACCTTAAGTTGACTGACGATCAGAAAGCGAAACTTCAGGAAATTCAGGACAGCACACGTCAGCAAATGACGGACTTGTTCTCGGGCGGCGGAGCCGGCGGCGATCGGGACGCGATGCGTAAAGCGATGGAGCCTATCATGAAGAAGGCTACCGAAGACATCAACAAGGTGTTGACCGCGGACCAACAAAAGCGACTCAAAGAGATTTGGATTCAGGTCTCGGGAAGCATGGTCGTCATGAACGCCGACATCAAGAAAGACCTCGGCATCACCGACGACCAGAAAACCAAGCTGGATGAGCTCAACAAGCGACAGCAAGCTGCTAATCAGTCGATCATGCAGAAAATGCGAGACGGCGAAATTCAGCGAGAAGACCTGGCTGACATCTTCAAGAAGAATCAAAAAGTCATGTCGGACGAAATCGGCAAGATTCTCACTCAAGAGCAGAAGGACAAGCTCAAGGCGATGGGCGGCAAGCCTTTCGTAGCGGCTGAGCAAACACAGGGCGGCAGCTTCTAGGCTGTCTTCGTTTAAAGTCCGCATAGATCATATGGTCTATGCGGACTTTTTTGTGCGTGGTCGTATGTCCCTATATCGCGAGCGACTTGACACTTTCCAAGAGAATCCCCAATATCGTGGTGAAGCAGGATGGTAGTTTTCATTCCTGTTCCGAACATGGAGGAGCAACGTGGCTAGTAAGGTTCGAATTGGTTTTGTCGGAGCAGGCGGAATAGCAAATGCCCATCGAGAAGCTTTAGAAAAGGTTCCCGACGCACAGATTGTTGCAGTGACGGACGCTAGCGTGGATGCAGCTCAAGCTCTGGCGGCGAAGTCTGGAGCGACCGTATACCCTTCAGCGACGTCCATGGCAAAGGATGGCGGATTAGACGCGATGTTCATCCTTCTTCCGCCGTTCGCGCACGGCGAGGCTGAACATGCCGCCCTGACCCACAATATTCCATTTTTCTGTGAGAAACCAGTCGGACTGGATGAAGGGTTTCTCGCCGAAATTGCTCAGGCGGTCCGCCAGCAGCAATTGCTTACGAGCGTTGGCTACATGAATCGCTACCGCCAAAGCGTGAACCGAGTGAAGGAAATTTTGGCTACCGAACCCGCAATTCTCGCATTTGGAGGATGGTGGGGAGGCAGCCCAGGAAATCATCCCTGGTGGACGGATAAGGCAAAAAGTGGAGGCCAATTTCACGAACAAGCGACTCACACGGTCGATATTGCGCGCTACTTGTTCGGAGAGGCAGTCGAGGTTTATGCGGCCGCGGCAAATGGATTTAACAAAGGAATTACTGGCTACATCATGGATGACGCCGTGTCGGTTGTCATTCGGTTCGCCAGTGGAGGTGTTGCAAACTTAATGGCCAGTGTGAGCTCCAACGCAGGAGGGAGCCTATTTTTGGATCTTCATTCGCTAAACCATAACTTTAAGTTTACGGACTGGAATCACCACGTGGTGATCCATGCCAAAGGATCAGATTCGGTGGAGATTAAGGGGGAAGAGGGAATTTTCTCCATCGAAGATGCGGCTTTCGTAGCCGCTCTCCAAACCGGAGACCGATCACTGATTCGATCGGATTATGCCGATGGCGTGAAGACGTCTCTGGTCTCCCTCGCCGCAAATCGGAGCTTGCAATCGGGTAAGCCGGTTGCACTTTAGGAAAACTCATGCCAATTCATCAATCATTTTCATGGTGGTGCTTCGCGAATCAAGGTGTCGAAGATCGAGAGTTGCTTCGAGCCGCCAAACGAATCGGCTACGAAGCGGTCGAATTGCTTCCAACCGAGAAGCTCTATTTGGCCGCCGAAGAGGGCCTTGTGATCGCATCGCACCCGGGGCATCGCCTTCAACTAGAGGGCCTCAATGACCTCGGCTGCCACAACGAAATAGAGGACACCATCCTCGGAAATCTTGAGTTGGCCAAGGAATACAAGATCCCTAACCTGATCGTGTTCAGCGGTGAGCGTCGCCCTGGACACTCGGACCAAGAGGGCATTGAGAATTCCGCCATTGGCCTCAAACGAGTTGTCGGTGCGGCAGAGGAAGCAGGTGTAAACCTGATTATTGAACTGCTGAACAGCAAAGTGGACCACCGAGGCTATCAATGTGATCGGACTCAATGGGGAGTTGCCGTATGCGATCTCGTAGGGTCGCAACGAGTCAAGTTACTCTACGACATCTATCATATGCAGATCATGGAGGGCGACATTATCCGTACTGTTCGGGATTACCATCCTTATTTTGCCCACTACCATACTGCTGGTAATCCTGGACGTCGCGACATGGATGACACCCAAGAACTCCACTACCCGCCGATTATCAGGGCGATTATGGAATCGGGATATAGCGGTTATGTTGGGCACGAATTTATGCCTAAAGGGCCAGTCATTCCCGCGCTAGAGGCGGCCTTTAAACTTTGCAAACTGGAATAAAAAATGGGTGCGAGACCTCATTGGATCCCGCACCCACTCTCAGTTGATCGTTTGCTTATTCAGGGGAATACCAGCGCATCCATGGCCGCTTCTGGCACGCCAGGATTGATGGATGTTGAGGCAACAAAGACGCCGTTGATTGTCTTTCCAACCATTCTCCAGCCTGGACGATCGTTAACATCTTTGAAAATTCGAGCGTCAACGATCATTTTCGTCATTGCTTCAAGTGAAACTCCTGGCACCGCCGGTGTTTCGTAGAGGCAAGTGAGTCCACCCTTTTTGTAACCGTATTCAAGCTGAGCTACCATCTGGGGCTTTTTCAGCTTTCCGCCGAATCCGGCCGGCAAGGTCGCGAAGTGTGCGACAGCCTCGTTGAACTTCTTCTTGTCGAGAACCACATGCTTGAAAGTCAGATTCTTTGCAAGGAACGGAAATGGAATTCGGGTTGGGGTAATGCCGGAAGAGGGTGGGCGCTGTCGTCGCTTAGGACCAGGTCGCTGAGCGAACGACTGAACCGTTAGGATAGAAAGAGCAAGGACAAGACCAGTTTGCAATAAAAAAGGAGATCGAATAAATCTTCCGACGCTTCGCATTTAACTAGTATAGGTCCTGAGAGGGATATTCTGTAACTATGTTGGTTCCTTTCCTAACCTCCCTGGTTATGCAAACGGGAGGCGAGATCGTCCTCACCCAGTCGATGGATGCGATTCGCTCATCGGTAAGGATAAAGCACGGCGATTACACTCTTGCGGACCTCAATGGCAGCGGTGCTCTCCGAGTGGATGCCGATAATGTCACCATCGATTTTCAAGGTTCGACAATCGAATCTCCAGTGGCTAAAACCGGCCGCCTGGAAACATTTAATGGCATCGGGCTGTCTATTTCCGACCACAAGCATGTGACGATCCGAAACGTCAAAATTCACGGCTTTCAATTCAATATCAAGGCCCTTCGATGTGGAAACCTGACGCTTGAGAATTGTGAACTGGGCCAATCACGATCCCAGAAAATTGTCGACCATGGAACCTGGAACGCGATTTGGCTGGATCTGAGAGGATTGGAATCGTGGCGCAGTTACGGAGCTGCCGCTTGGTTAGAAGAATGCACCGTGCCGTTTGTGAAAGGTGTGAGAGCAAACCAATCTCAGAACGGGCTCATCATGGTCAAATCCAAGTACGGCACCGTGGTTGGTTGTGATTTTTCCTATAACTCGGGTTGGGGCATCGCGCTTTGTCGCTCAAGCGATAACTTAATTTGTTGGAACCACGCAGATTTCGTGAACCGTCCGTGGGCGGGTGGTTGGGGTGGCGACTCGAGTGGAGTCACCGAGACGACGCAGTGCAATCGGAATATCTGGGCTTTCAATTCATTTACCCACAGCGGAGACGGCTTTTTTCTCGCCACGTTGAATGGCGGTTTTGATGACAAGGGAGTACTTCACGAAGAGGGGCCCTGTGCAGGAAACTGGGTCGTTCGCAATGATGGATCTTGGTCCACCGCGAATGCTTTCGAAGCGACTTTTTCGACCAAGAACATCTTCTATCGAAACACCGCCAATGACTCGAATTACGGGTTCTGGCTCGGTTACTCCAACGGGAACATCGTGGCGGGCAACGAAATCATTCGAAGCCATCAGGATGGCATTGCAAACGAGCAAGGCTCGCGCTGCGTCTATGTCGGAAACACCATTGAAGACACGGCGGGAAGTGCCATTCACCTTTGGAGCGGTCTGGAAGAACGATTCAAGGTCTCGCCTTCCGATGGAAATTTGATTGCCCGCAATAGGATCGTGAACGCTAAGGCGGGATTGACTCTTCAGAACTCGACCCATGCCATTTTGGAGGACAACGACTTTCTCAATGCGCCGATTAGCAAAGATCTCAAGCAAGGGAAGGGGATGGGGATCAATGAACTGGAAGTCCCACGCAAACAGGAGATCATGAATCTGAAGCCTAAGGGGTTTAGGATGTATCGAGCCACGGATCTTCCTCGGGGTTGGCAATGGCTCGCTCCCACCGCTTATGGCATGAAGGATTATCGCAAGGTGTTGGCGCCTTGGACGATGCAGGATGCCCGAACCATCCGATTATTCGTTCGACCGAATCTCGTGAAGAAAGTGGATATCCCAACCTGGATGGAAGTCTCGATCAAGGGGAAAGAGCCCAACGAATGGTTGGTCACCCCAAAAAACAACGAGGACCCAATCGGTAAATATCGGCCGTTTCGATTCCGAGTGATTGGTAAGAGTGGAAAGGAAGAGTGGGTCGAAGGCCAACTCCTCGATCTGAAGTGGCACATTCGATGGTTCAACTGGTTCCGTAACGATCATGATGCTTTCTCAGATTCAGAAGGCTGGAAGACCTTGTTTGACGGACCCGCGATCAAGGAAGAGGTGCGAGGAGACTTACCCGAGATCGTGGGCTATCGCGCCCCGGAGCCTGGGCTCCCAAAGGATCACTACGCAATGGTGGCAGACACGAAACTCAAGCTTGGGAGCGGTACCTATCGGTTCGATACGCTGTCCGATGATGGAATCCAGGTTCTCGTGGATGGCAATCTTGTCATCAATAACTGGACCCACCACGGTGGAACGCAAGACACGGGGAGCCTCAACCTAGCCTCAGGTGTTCATTCCATTGAGGTGCGTTACTGTCAAGAAGATGGCGGCGCTGCTCTCTCAGTTCACTGGAGTCAAATCGGGTCCAAGTAAGACCAACACCTCCAGGCAACAAAAAGCCCCCGGTGCCAGAAGGCATCAGGGGCTTTTCACTGGTTTTACTTAGACATGAAGCGAGACTTTGAATGTGACCTTGTGGCCAGCAGGATCCATCGCTGTAATCGTTGCCTGAGTATGGGCCGTGACGGCCGACGTGGTCACAGGGAAGGAAATCCCGAGTTGGCCAGCAGGAATGGTTACGCTGCCAGGAACTTGGACACTTGCCGAACTGCTCGACAGAGAAATGACCACTCCACCGGTTGGAGCGGCTGCGTTTAGCAAAACTGCTCCCGTGGTGCTGGTGCCGCCGACGATGTCTTTCGGACTGATTCCAAGTCCAACGAGCTTGAGTGGCATGACCGCAATGTGACTCGAAACCGATTTATTGTTTGAATCGGTTGCGGTGATCTTGGCTACGCTCGTTGCAGTTACGGTAGAGGTCGTGACCGTAAACGTTGCTTGCTTCGCTCCGGCGGGAACCGTTACCGAACTTGGAACTTGAACAGAAGTCTGATCGCTGGCAAGAGTGACCACGAACCCTCCCGTAGGAGCAGCGCTGTTCAAGCGAACGGTACCGGTTGCAATTCCACCTGAGATCACGGCGTCTGGGCCGATGTTGAGCTCTTTGACATCAACGGTGACCGGAGCGGTGACTTTCAGCGTGTGCTTACTGAAGACTCCGTTCGCATCCGTTGCCACGATGAGCGCTTCGCCATTTTTCGTGACGGCAGTGGTAGTAACTGTGAACGTAACCGTGCTTGCACCCGCCGGTACGGTTACCGAGGCAGGTACCTGAGCATAGGCCTCGTTTGAAAGCAGATTGATCACCAAACCGCCTGCAGCCGTGTTGCCGCTTAAGGTCACGGTTCCAGTTGAGCTATTGCCGCCGACAACTGTTTCTGGCGAAAGCGAAAATGATTTGAGATAAGCAGGATAAACCTTGAGCTTTGTCTTAGCCGTTTTGCTGTTTGGATCGGTACCGGTGATATTTGCCGTATTGGCCGATGCTACCGGGCTGGTGACAATCGCAAAAGTTGCGGTCTTCTTTCCT
Organism: uncultured Armatimonadota bacterium; assembly: GCA_903899015.1. Taxonomy (GTDB): domain Bacteria; phylum Armatimonadota; class Fimbriimonadia; order Fimbriimonadales; family Fimbriimonadaceae; genus Fimbriimonas. The sequence goes on from CAIUHP010000045.1 coordinate 53,791, forward strand.
GCCGCAACCGTTACTGAGGATGGCACCGTGACCGAAGTTTGGTCGCTCGCAAGATTGATGACAAATCCGCCTGAAGGGGCTTTGTCCGATATCTCAACTCCGCCGGTGGCGGCTTGACCACCCACGACGTACGAGGGTGAGACACCAATGTGTGAAATGTGTTGGGCCGCTGCCAGTCCAGGAAGTGACAGCAGGATTGTTCCCGCCATTACGCTATTCAGAAGTCTTGAAATCTGTTTCATAGGCGTGTACCTAGCCTACAATTTAGGCTAAAAGGCTATCCCACCCATTAAATCACTGATTTTGTGTGGGAAGCATCGCACGAAAGCATTACGTTAACACTAAGGCGTTGGGGAATTGGTCCTGTTTCGCGACAGGAACCTTGAAGCGAACGCGATGAGCTAACGACGATTGACAACAAATTCAACCAGTCGAGCTACCGCTTGATCGACGGTCAGATTCTGGGTATCAATGACGATCTCGGGTGCTTCTGGAACTTCGAACGGGGCAGATATGCCGGTGAACCCTGGCATTTGGCCCGCACGAGCTCGCTTATAGTGCCCCTTCGGATCGCGCCGCTCACACTCTTCAATCTCGGTTTTTACATAAACTTCGGTGTACTGTTCTCCTAGAATCTCTCGAATCGCTCGTCGGTCGGAATTCATCGGCGTGATAAACGAACACACTGTGACATTGCCTAATTGAGCAATCAGACCAGCCACATGAGCTGCTCGGCGAAGGTTCTCAGTTCGGTCTTCCGGGCTAAAGCCCAGGTCACTGTTGAGCCCGGTGCGCAAATCATCTCCATCCAGTCGTGCTGCTTGAATGCCTTCTAGCTTCAGCTGTTCGACCAGGGCATCGGCGATCGTGGATTTACCTGCGCCCGATAATCCGGTTAACCAGAGAACTTGGGGCTTGATCTGCTCGTCGGCAGGCATATCGGTCCGATGGGTTCGAGTAACCATGCCCGCTGCGACGACATTGTTGGTAACCGGGTCAATGAGCAAGAAAGAACCCAAAGATCGGTTGTGTTCGTAAGTGTCGATGAAGACCGGACGTCCGGTTGTCAAAACAATCCGACCGATATCATTCGTTTCGAGGCGACGAGTTTCGTCGCGGTGCAAGGTGTCGATATCGAATCGATAAACCACGTCTTCCAGCGTCGCCGACGTTTCGCGAGTCGTCTGACGAAGAACGTAAGGTCTACCGATGAGCGAATGATCGTCAGACATCCAGCAAACGATGGCCTCAAACGACTGAGTAATTGCGGGAACGTTTCGAGGACGAACGAGCATGTCGCCTCGACTCATATCGACTTCGCGATCGAGAGTCACGAGAACGTTTGTTCCTGCCTTGGCCTGTTCCACTTCACCCTCTAGGTCGAAAAGTTTGGCCACGCAAGCTTTTTGTGCGGATGGTAGAACCAGAAGTTCTTCTCCTGCACGAACCGTTCCAGAAACGATCTGCCCCATGTACCCGCGGAAATTCTGATGCGGCCGAACGACGTACTGAATCGGGAGTCGCAAGTCCGTTGGCCCCTTCCGGCCGTCAGGTGAAAGTGATTCTAAGGTCTCCAGGACGGGCATGCCGCGGTACCAAGGCATGTTCTCGCTTGGGTTGACTATGTTGTCGCCTAGGAGTGCGGATACAGGAATAAACGTTAGGTTTGGTAGCGACAACTTAGACGAATAGTCTAAGAAGGCCTTTTTGATGTTCGCGAAAACTTCCTCATCGAAGCCAACCAGGTCCATCTTGTTGACGACCACAACGACCTGGGGGACTCGAAGCAGGGAAGTGATAAATGCGTGTCGCTTCGATTGGTCGGTGAGGCCATTTCGGGCATCGATAAGGATGAGCGAAGCATCCGCGGTCGAGGCGCCGGTGATCATGTTCCGGGTGTATTGACGGTGCCCCGGGGTATCCGCAACGATGAATCGCTTTCTGGGGGTTGCGAAGTAACGGTAGGCAACGTCGATCGTGATCCCTTGTTCGCGCTCGGCTCGTAGACCGTCCGTCAACAAAGCGAGGTTGACCTCGGCTTCACCACGATGCTCACTTGCCCGTTTCAAAGCATCGTACTGATCTTCGAAAATCGACTTCGTATCATAAAGGAGCCTTCCGAGCAAGGTGCTCTTGCCATCGTCGACACTTCCGGCGGTCGAGATTCGAATGATCTCAAGGTTCTCTAAGGCGGTCTGACTCATTAGAAATACCCCTTAGATTTTCGATCTTCCATGGCGGATTCCGACCGTTTATCGTCGACGCGGGTACCTCGTTCGCTGGTGCGAGAGGCGGCAATTTCGGCAATCACATCTTCCAGCGTTTCCGCAAAAGATAGAACCGCTCCCGTACATGTGGCATCACCAATCGTTCGGAATCGCACCCTCTGAATGGTCGGTACTTCACCCTCAATGGGGGCAAGAAATTCGGTATATGCCAACAATCCGCCTTCGCGAGGGACAACTGGTCTTTCGTGGCTAAAGTAGAGAGACGGAACGGGGATCTTGCGAGCTTGGATATAACCCCAAACATCCAATTCGGTCCAATTGCTAAGGGGGAAAACTCGGAATTGCTCGCCTCGATTTTTTCGCCCGTTGTACAGATTCCATAGTTCAGGGCGCTGATTCTTGGGATCCCATTGGCTTTGACTGTTTCGGTGCGAGAAAAATCGCTCTTTGGCGCGCGCTTTCTCTTCATCCCTGCGTGCTCCACCGATACAAGCATCCAATTGGAGCTCTTCGATGGCTTTGACGAGGGTGACGGTTTGGAGTGCGTTTCTGCTTCGATTAGGTCCGGTTTCTTCTTGAACCAGCCCGGCATCGATCGTGTCTTGAACATATCGAACCAGCAGCTTGACCCCTAGTTCTTCCACTAATTCATCGCGAAAAACAATCGTTTCTGGGAAGTTGTGACCGGTGTCGATGTGCAAGAGTGGGAACGGGATGGGAGCAGGTGCGAAGGCGCGTCTCGACAGGTGCGCAAGGACGATAGAATCTTTACCACCCGAAAAGAGAAGTGCGGGGCGCTCAAATTGAGCCGCCGTTTCTCGAATAACATAAACCGCCTCCTCTTCCAACTCCTTAAGAGCCGGGGTCACCAGGGGTGAATCGGTGCGCGGAAACGACATCGGTTGATTATTCTACGCTTAAGGTTAGGATTGCGCGGGTGTTTCACTGGACGAATGAATTCTTACTTGAACTCGGCCCGTAAAGAAACTTTCTCACGCGCGCGAACATTATCTTTCCAGCGATGCGTTTCGCAACCGAGGCCCGTCCAAACGAGTAGAATAGGACGGCACTCGTTGTTGCAGCGCACGTTTGCAACAGTCATTCTACGTCCTGCCGGAATTACCTTTGAATACATCCCACGATAACGCCTCCGACCAGCATCACCGTGTTCCGTTCGGTCAATTAACGCTGACTACAGGTCTGCAATTGGCCATTGCTCTGATCATTTTTCGTTTCGTTAAACCCGAAATGTTCTCCGCTGAACTTAAACACCCTGGCATGATCGTTGCTTGGTTATTAGCTTTTGGTGTTCCTCTTAGCTTGTTCGAATATCTGTACCATCGATATTTGCTTCACTCGGCCGTTTTGCCATTCTTGAAAGCAATGCATCGGTCGCACTCTCACCACCATGGTTTGACTGCCGTTAAGGCATCGGTTTTAGCGAAGCAGCCAGAAAAGTTGGTCCCGGTCGCAAATGAGTATGCCGTTGAAGAAGAGCATCAAGAAGAAGACATGATGTTTCCGGTCTATGCGCTTTCGATCTTCTTGGCGCTATTCACCTTGATCCTAGGCGTTCCCGCCAAACTACTTTTCCCAGCGCAGCCGGTGATTTTTGGGATCATTTTTGCAGTTGTGATCTACTACTCGTCGTACGAGTATTGGCACGCCGTAATGCACTTCCCATACGACCGATTCTGGAAGCCACTCATTGAGTCGAAGAAGGTCGGGCCGATTGTGAAGCACGTTTATGGTTTCCACCTCATGCACCACTGGCGCCCAACTGCCAATCTAGCGGTTGTTGGACTTTGGGGTTTTGCGGTGTGGGATCACTTGTTTGGTACCCACCATCGACCAGAAAACACCCCGCTCGTTGGTGCTCAAGTGAATTATCACGATGCGAGTCTGAAAGGACCTCGCTGGCCAGTCACTACCATGGATAAGCATCAGTCGAAGCTCTATCAATGGTCGCGAAAGGTCGAAGCAGCTTGCGCTCGAATCTTCCTTGGACAAGGAAAGACCAAGAGTTAAAGACCTGAAGCCTCATAGCAAGATCGGGTCTTGCTATGAGACTTCTTCAAACGTTACCGCCGATCGGTAATTTCTAAGCAGACGGCCAATCTGCGCCTTAAGCCTGATGGGTCGTTTCGATGCGACGAATGGTGCCGGTTTGAGACCGCATGATGATGGAGTCGGTGAGGGCAAATCCCCGGCGATATCGGACCCCTTTCAGCAAGTCTCCCGAAGTAATACCGGTGGCGGCAAACATAACGGCTCCGGCGGCTAGATCGGTCGTGTGGAAAACACGATCAAGATCTCCCTCAACCATTTTTTCTGCCCGCGCTCGCTGAGCGTCGTTCATCACCAACTTGGCCTGCATTTCGCCGTGGCAACACAGAACGGCGGCTGCTGTAATAACTCCTTCCGGTGCACCTCCGATTCCCATGAGTCCATCCACATCGGAATCTGGATTGAGCGCCGCGATGGCGACCGAGAGGTCTCCATCTGAGACAAGGTGGACTCGCGCGCCCGCTTCTCGAATTTCTCGGATGAGGTTTTCGTGTCGCTCTCGATCGAGCACGCCGATGATCAGTTCGTCAACATCCTTGCCGAGTGCTTTCGCCATGAGGCGCACGTTGACGCGAGGGGGAAGCGTGATGTCGACGATTCCTCGACATTCTTGTCCAACCACCAATTTGTCCATGTAGCAGTCTGGGGCATGCATGAGCTTGCCTTCACCTTCAACTGCCGCCGCTAAAACGGAGATCGCGTTGGGTGTTCCGTTAGCACACAGATTGGTGCCTTCTAGTGGATCGACTGCAATTTGGATACCTGGCCCTTTGCCGGTTCCGACTTTCTCACCGATGTAAAGCATCGGAGCCTCGTCCCGCTCTCCTTCGCCAATGACGATGGTGCCAGACATTTCCAGTTCATTGAGGGTCTTGCGCATGCCATCGCATGCTGCTTGGTCCGCACCATCGCGGTCCCCTTTTCCAACCCACCGAGCCGAGTTCATGGCGGCGGCTTCTGTTACTCGCAGAAAGTCGAGATGATAATTTCGATTCATGGCTACTCCTTTGTAGTCATCCGGCATCTGGGCCGAGACGAACGATATGATGTCGCTTAAGCCTCGTATTTTGCCCAGGACAGATGTGCTTTGGCAGGGAAGTACAGTCGATTTAGGCCGTAAGGTCTAGACTGATCAGGTGCTGAAAGTGTCCATCGGCGGTGTCTCGCCGCATTGAAAGGAGAAAATCCAACTTTCCCGGCTTCCCCCTTTCCCGTTTGAAATGCGATGTGGGTAAAATATCTGCTCGTACTGCCGCATAGCTCAGTTGGTAGAGCAGCTGACTGTTAATCAGCTGGTCCTAGGTTCGAGTCCTAGTGCGGCAGCCACGCTTTTAGGTTCAAAACCCTCTCGATTCGAGAGGGTTTTGCTGTTTTTAGAAAGGGCTAACCATTCCTATCGGCAAGTAAGTTGTCCGAAACTCCTTCGGCTCGGAATTGGGAGGGTGGCTTGCCGGACCACTTCTTGAATGCTGAACTAAAGGAGTAGGCACTGCCATATCCCACGATATGAGCGATTTGCTCGATGGAGTAAGGATACATGTGCAGCAGTGCCGCTGCTGATTTCATTCGAAGACCGGTTACGTATTCGATCGGGGACTTTCCAAGTTGACGCTTGCAAATGCGCCGCACGCTTTCTTCACTCATGCATGCGAGGTCGGCGAGGTCGGCAAGTTGCCAGTTGCGTCCCAAATCTGCTTCGACATGCTCCCACACTTTCTGAAGTCGGCGACCTTCAAATTCGCTGGGGCGGCCAATTTTGAGCGCGTAAGCCTTTACTAAATCGGCCCAAATTGCCATGAGGTCTTGACTGCACTCGCCGAAAAACTCGTTGACGAGCCCCACAACCGCTGATTCAAGGGCTAGACCACGAGTGGCTCGAACGACAGGCTCCTCAGAATCAATGAGGGAAGGATCTTGACCGATCACCCAAACGGCCCTCCAGTACTCACTTGAACCCAAGCGGTAGCCGGATGTCTTTCCGGCCGGCATTAGGTATGCCTTACCCTCCGTGATTCTCTCCCATTTTCCTCCAACCAAGACCTCTCCAGTTCCTTCGACGGTGACATGGATGATTGGCAATTTGGTCTTCATTCGAATCATCTCAAATCCTGATTGCGGTATGACCTGACCGACGGCTTCAATCTGGATTTTCGCGAGCGAAGCCGATTGACCGTAATGCACAAATCGTTCCACCGTGTCGGGACCTCGGTTGAAAGTTTCGCGTAGCTGCTTGTGGATTTCACGCATGGAGTTTCCCGATATCAGACTCTAATATATCAGTCATTCCCTATGATGGGATGATCTGACTTATGGGCAACATAAGTTGCTGGAGAGAAATATATGCACCGACGCATCAACATAACACAGCCTGCCCGAGCGTTTACGTTAATTGAACTGCTGGTTGTTATCGCAATTATCGCCATCCTCGCTGCGATCCTTTTCCCTGTTTTTGCCCAGGCAAAAGCAGCAGCGAAAAAGACTCAATCGCTTTCTAACCTTAAGAATTTGGATCTGGCCAACAAGCTCTATCTAAACGACTCTGACGATGTGTTCCCTCAGGTTGAGTACTGGGGTGGAACCTACGGTTACGGATGGTGGGGAATGGACCTGTTTCCGTATGTGAAAAGTCGTGACGGAGTGGATCCGGTCAACATTTCCGGCGGAATTTACAGCGATCCGAATAGTCCGAAACCAAAGCAAATCATGAATTACGGGATGAATCAAGATTTGGGCGCCCTCGGTGAATCCAGTATTCCAAGCCAAGCTGACACTTTGATTTTTGGTGAAAAGGGAATAAACGGCAATGAGACTGGAAGTTATCCTTATATCCAAACCTGGGAATGGAACTGGACCGATAGCGCATACAAGGCCGGAGATAAATCGCAAGGCTTGTGTTCTAATCCGAATCCCAAGCACTACGACTTGGACTACGATACCGATGCGAACGCGGCCTGGAATTGGCCTTATGCAGCCATGCCCCGGTATCGGCACGGCACTTGCAACATCGCGTTTGCCGATGGGCATGCGAAATCGAAGACTCGCGGGCAAATTGATTGGTGCAAGAACATTTACGTCGCATCCTCAAACGGTTTCCCCCACAACCAAGGCTGGTACCCCTACTAACTCATGAGGTGCCGTGAATTAATCTTCGGTTGCTTTCTGGTGACTCTCGCGTGCGGTTGTAAAGACGATGAGGAGAGGATGGCACCTCCTCCTTCGGCAAAAGTGACTGCATCTCATCTTGAAAGCAATCCCTACATGCCCCAAGAAGCACGCTCGGCAGCAATCGCACATGCCAAGTCGATGCAGCTGGCCACACAAAATCCGAACCGATAAACTATGATCCCTCTACTTGGTTTGACCTTTTGGATGCTAGCGTATGCTGAGCCGACCATCTTCGTATCGCCGGACGGTCGTGATTCGGCTCAAGGAGATTTTCAGCATCCAGTTGCTTCGCTTGAAAGGGCTCGCGACTTAGTCCGAAAATTACCTCGCAGTTCCACGATTCATGTTGTGCTACGAGGGGGTACTTATCTGCGAGACAAGGCGCTCAGCCTGAACGAAGCAGATTCTGGAGTCGCCGACGCCCCGATATCTTGGGAGGCCTATCCTGGAGAGCGCCCCACTATTTCCGGTGGGGTCGTGCTCTCACATTGGAGCACGAAACGTATCAATGGGGTGAGTGTGTGGTCGCAAAAGCTGCCTCGAGTTGCCTCTGGTAATTGGTATTTTCGATCCCTTTACGGAGCAGACGATCATCGACGGCAACGGGTTCGAGCACCGAGAAGCGGATTCTACTTGGTCGATCAAGTGGAGCAGAGAGGGGACTCAGATAAAGATTGGCTCAATGGGCGCGACCAATTTTACGCTCGACCAGGAGATTTCCCCCAAAACGCATCGGTCAACAGTGCCGAAGTTGTCTTGATGACCCAATGGTGTGATAACCATCTGCCGGTTACCGCAGTTAGCCCCACCAACTTGGTGACTTCGTCTCGATTTACGATTCAGAACTTTGCCAAGGGCGATCGATATTGGATTGAGAATGCTCGTTGGGCCCTTTCGCAACCTGGAGATTGGGCTCTCGATGCAACCAGCGGCGAGATACTTTACGTGCCGTTTGCGAATGAGAACCCAAAGCAAACAAAATTGATCGCACCCTATGCCTCTCAACTTCTTGCTCTCGACCACGTGCATAACGTGGAGTTTAAGCAGATTCAATTTCAACATGCCGAGTGGTGGTTTCCAAGCGGTTATCAGGGCGCAGGTGAACATTCGTCTCAGTTGTGGTCCATGCAGCAAGCGTCGAGCGACGCGGGCGGCGCCATTGCTGGTGACTCGGTCAGCGACCTCGTGTTCGATCGCTGTACTTTCAAACATGTCGGTGCCTATGCAATCAGGATGAGTGGCCCTTCGCGCCATGTGCAAGTGACCCACTCGGAGTTTTCTGATCTCGGAGCCGGTGCCATTTCGATTGGAGATTTTGCTGGCAAGCTCAACGCGCAAGATCAAGATGTATCTCGCGAGCACGTGATTGCAGACAACTATATTCGCGCAGGGGGCCGTATTTTCCCCGGCGCAGTTGCCATTCTAGGTGGCCAAATTCGACGAACGCAAATTGTTCACAACGAGATTTCCGATTTCTTCTATACCGGGATCAGTTGCGGTTGGACGTGGGGGTTTGACGAAGCGAGTATGTCGAGGGACAACGTCATCGCGTTCAACAAGATCTTCAATATCGGTCAGAACGTGCTTGGGGACGGCGGATGCATTTACACCCTTGGCATGCAGCCAGGCACAGTCATCGATTCGAACGTTGTCTTCCAATCGAACGGGACTCATGCATCTCGAGGCATCTATCTTGACGATGGTTCGAGTGGGATCACGGTGAAAAATAATCTGTCTTTCGACAACCGCACCGCAAACTTCTTCCTTTGGCGATCGAAGGGCGTGCAAGTATATAACAACGTGTTTGCAGGCGCCCAAGGCAGTCAAATTGAGCTCGCAGGAGCCATTTTTAACGGCGGCGCGCCCGCCCTTGATTTCGAACGAAACATCTTAATGGTCACCGGAAGTAGTTCGATCATCAACAACTTTGACCCGAAAGCAGTGCAGTCCATTTATGCCTTCAAGAACAATCTGGTGTGGTCAGATTCGGGTCAATCGGTTGTTCCGTCCAACTGGGCATACGTCGGCTGGACCGCAGGACTCGTCCAACAAGATCCACTTTTCGTGAATGCAAAGATGCACGATTTTCGACTGAAGTCGACGTCACCTGCATTCACCCTCATCGGCTTCAAACGAGTGAACTGGAATGAAGCCGGACCAAGAGATTCCACGCCTAAACTGAGATAGCCCAGCCGGTCACTTTTTAACTTCCTTGCGGCCCAATTTAAGGTTAAATTGGGCGGTGAGCTTGTCCCTTTTTGTGTTCGCAACTCTTGCCAGTTTGGGCCAACCGGCTGGTACCACAAACCACCCAAGAGGGGCGGATTGGGATTGGCACGGCATCATTGGTACGGGGCAGAGTCTGTCGGTTGGAGCTCGTGGAACGCCTGTCATTTCCACTCAACAGTCATTCGGAAACTTGAAAGTTGCCAGTGGTGAGCTCAAATGGCCCGTTAATCCCGACGATCCTGCGATCTCTCTCGTGCCTCTTGTGGAACCCGCGGGACGCTGGGCGATGGGCTACCCAAGTTCGTGGCCCATGAACATTGATGGAGAAACCCCTCACACGAGCGCAGCGAATCAAATCAGCGAGCTTGCTTTGAAAGCTCACAAGGGACCTTATGTCACGGTTCATTTCCCGGTTGGGGAAGATGGCCAAGGCATGATCCATATTCGAAAAGACTCTCGTCACGACGGCGTTACTGGCCGATCTTACGAAGCTGCGATGGTCCAGACGAAGGCGATCACACGACTGGCGAATGCGGCAGGGAAGAAATTCGGCATCGCCGCGATCTTCATCACCCATGGCGAAACCGACACCGGGAATGTCAAATACGAAGACGAACTCCATCAGCTTTGGTCCGACTACAATCAGGATGTCAAGGCGATCACGGGCCAAGATCGCGACCTGCTCATGATCGTTTCCCAGCATAACCAGCTTGGGGAATACTCGCCGTCGACGATTGCCCAATGGAAAGCCGGTGACGATTTCCCGCAGAGCATTGTTTGCTCCGGTCCCAAGTATCAGTATCCTTATGCGGACGACTCCCTCCACCTCACAGCTGAAGGGTATCGGCAACTAGGGGAGAAGTACGGCCAAGTGTATTTCGAACGCGTCGTGCAGGGTCATAAGTGGATGCCCCTAGAGCCCATTCATGCCGTTCATTCCGGCAAAACAATCCAGATTAAGTTCCACGTTCCGCGCAAACCTCTTGCATGGGATACCGCGCTTCGACAGCCTCACTCATCGTCGCCCGAATGGAAGGACGGTAAAGGCTTTGAAGTCGTCGACGCGGCTGGCAAGCGCGTCAAAATAATGGCCTCAACAATCCACGGCGACTCGATTTCACTCGATCTTGATTCGGATCCCGGAGCTAACGCTCGCGTGAGCTACGCGATGATCGGTGAGCCATCACTTCGCAATCCGAAGTTCGGCGTGAGTCCTCACTGGGGACTGCTCCGAGATTCGGACCCTTTCGTTGGAACCAACACTCACGTCGCCCAACCTAATTACTGCGTTGCCTTCGACCTGAAATTGCCCTGAGCAGATCAAACTATTTCCCACCTAGATGGGAATTGCTCGGTAGTTGATTTCGATCAGGTGTTCCTTGCCTGGTGCCAGCGTGATGGGTGGGGTGATGACTCCGCTTTCTAGGCAGATAAAATCGGGGGTGCCGAGGTCGCGGATAGTGTGGTTGGGGCCTGGGTTCCAGAGAACGGCGCCAAAGCAACCTTGAGTAGTGATTTCGATTTTGTGATGTTCGAGGATGAGTTCTGAGTCGTCTTCGGCGTCCAGATAAACTCGATCGAAGGGAATGGGATGAGGCTGTGAACTATCGACCTCCAGCTGTTCGGTGAGGCCCATGAGATTGTCGAGATAGCGGTTTCCAATCCCGTTTACAACGGCCGAGGAAGGTGAATTCGTTGCCCAGTAGGTGTGAACGGCAAATTGGAAGGGTGATTCGTTCTCACCGACATTTTGGATGGTGGCCTGGATATTGAAGCTCTCACCGAGTTTGTAAGTGAGTTCGCATGAGAACTCGGTCGGGCCGTAGCCTTCGGCACTTGGCTGGCGCGTCTTGAGAGTGACGGAGGTTTCGTTATCATTTACCTCCGCATCCCAAATCGTGATTCTGGCTTCGCCGTGCTGACCGTTGAGAGTCGTTCCAAGCGGAAGAAGACTTCCTTTCCCGAAGAAGGTGAAACAGATCGGAGCTCCGCCGCGATAGGGAGTCTTGCCGTCAACGATTGCACGCTCGCCATTGCCAAAGATGCAGGGAACTCCGCCCTTCGTCCAAGAGATGATTTGGGCTCCAAACGCCGAGATCAAAACCTCTTCATCGCCACTCGTCAATAAGAATGTCGGATCCCCGACTGCATCAAATCCTTTGGTTACGCTCATTACATTCCAGGCCGCATGTGAGAATGGTGCCGACTAGATTCTAACCTAAAGCAATAGATGTCGAATCAGGGCTAACTCAATCTTTCTTTGGAATCTCAAGGATCCAAAAATCGTGGGGGGATTTCCGATCGATCGGGGTCCGGATATATATCGAATAACCGGGCGGAAGTTGATTGAATCGTGCAATCTGGGGCGCGTATTCAAATCGTCGGAAGGGCGGATCATAGACCCATTCTTGAACCATGGCGATCGCCATAATTGCCAAGAGACCTCGAAAGCACCACCGAATCAAGGCGCTTCGCACTCGGCGGCTGAGCGCGTAGAGCCCATAAGCGTAAACGATGTCGAGAATGAAAAAGTATCGCTCTCCAACCCCGGGACATCCGAGTAGATTCCAGGATGCTTGAGAGACTAGGCTGGCAATTAGGCAATACAAGCCTAACCAACCCAAGGCTTTAACAAACGAAGTAGCACGCCAAAGTCCGCCAATGATGACCGCGACCGCGAAGATTGCGCAACCGAACTCTCTAAAGTTGAGAGTGGGAGGGCTGACCGTATGGTAGGCATAGTGAAATCCCCTATTCGTGCCGTACAGAATTTGATTAGCCAATAGTCGAAACAGGCGAGTCGCGCTGGCGTCTTCATTGATACCGTTTCGTGGATGTTGGATCATGGTCACCGCAGTAACCAACGCTGTCAGAATCGTGACGACAAGAATTGGCCACCGGGAGCGAAGATGTTTGAGTCTTGAAAAACCAAAAATCGCCATGATCGGGGCAAAGGGGCCGGTGAGTCCGGTCAGAAAGAGGAGAACGCCATCTCCCAATTGCGAGATCGATCGACGACCAGCCTCAGAGAACAAGATCGCAAGGCTCAAGATCACCAAATACCACTGGCTGTGAGTGACATTCGCAAAGAGTTCGTTTGAATTTGGGTCGGCAATGATGAAGAAAGCCAGGGCAAATCGGACGAGCTTTGAAGGCAACTGCTTCGCCATTCGCCTCGAGAGTAGGAAGGCGGAAACACTTGCTTGAACGGCCAGTGCAAGCAACTCCAGAGTCAAAGGACCGTATTCCAAGGGCAACTTCGCCGCGATCAGTGAGAGGATTCGAGGAACTACGTGATAGTAGGACGCATATTCGCGAGCAATACTTTGAAGCCCTTGAGTGTAGGCAGGGAGGTAGAACTCCTTACCATCTTCGATATAAAACTGAGGGTCGTTTAGCCAGTGAATGGCTCGCGTACTGGCTAGAAGGAAGAACACCAGGTAAGCGATTGCAAATCGACTCTCCAAGAGTTTCAGGGCTCGATTGATGCCGACCAGGACCGGCCTTGGAATTCGTCTGGGCAGTTCGATTTCCAGCCTCGAAGCGGCTCGATCGAATCGGTGGAAGACAGTGTCAACGGAGTCTTCCCAAGATCGAAGAATGTTTTTTGGATCTTGAGACTTCATGCCGACGGAAGCAAGTATAGCCAGAGTCTTTTGTGAAAGGGCAATTCCACTACTCGATCCTTGATTCTTGCCATACAATAGATCTATGCGCCCAGTACTGATCGGTTTGTCACTTATAGCAATCGCCTATGGCCACACGTTGGCTCCAGATTGGCCTTCGACGAAGATTGAAAAGAAACTCTACGCGAAGAATGACTTCCGAGGAAAGACCGCGCCCAAAATCGTGACCGAGCAGTGGCTAACCGGAAAGGAGCCTATCACGAAGGACAAAGTTGTCATCGTGGACTTCTGGGCAACATGGTGCCCACCATGCCGAGCGACGATTCCTGACCTCAACAAGATTGCCGAGAAATTCAAGGACGATGTTGTCGTCATTGGAATTAGTGGCGAAAAGCCAGAAGTTGTCCAAGAGTTTATGAAGAAGACGGAAATGAAATACAACGTCGGAATCGATACCAAGGGAAAGAACTCTGGTGAGCTTGGCGTAGAGGGGATTCCGCATGTGATGGTGATTTCAGCGGACCACATTGTGCGCTGGCAGGGATTTCCGCTTGACGACAAAGATCCCCTCACCGAGGATGTTGTTGCCAAGATCGTGACTGCAAGCAAAGCCGCTCAAGCGGCCGCGGCTGCCAAAGATTCTTCAACAACGGGAGTTACCAAGGCAGGCGGTTCAGGCTAGACCCCAAGCTGCTTCCCACATAGAATAGGGCCGGACCAAGTATCAACCTGGTCCAGCCCTATTTGATTTTGAATCTAGCAACCTTAGTTTTGGTGCTCGACTATTTCTTTTGATCTTTGTAAAGCCACAGGTCAGAAACGTGACCACGCAAGTCTTCGATCGTGCCCGACGCCTCTCGAAGGCGCATCGCCAGAATCCGGGCGATGTTTGTGACCATCATGAATCCAATCTCTTTGTTCTGGAAGATGAATTTCCTGAGGGCCTGACCATCGATCTTGGCGCAAGTGACGTTTCCATTTCTTGCCACCACAGTAGCTGATCGGGGCTGATTATCGACGAGGGCGACTTCTCCAATCACGGACCCGACTCCACATGTGCCCAAAAGTGCTTCGCCACGGCGCATCACGTTTGCGGATCCGGAAATGATGATATAAACATCAAGGTCTTGCGAGCCGTAGGTAACGATATTTTGCCCGGGCCTAAACTCGACCGTGGTCGCCAGCATCGCTACTTTCCTAACGTCTTCATCCGTCAAACCAGCGACTAGATAACTCTTCCTGAATACATCGAGATTAATGTCCATGTGTGTTCGTGAACCTAAGGGGAATTCCTACTGCGCCGTAAGAATGGGCCGATTCTACCCCTGCACAAGATCTACGTTGAAGTCAAATCGGCGTTCGCAAACAGAACATTCGCATGAATCGCGACCACTTGCTTGAACCTATCCCATCAAGAATATTCTTATTTGGCCCAAGCAAGGCCATCGGGATAATTGCCCACGTCAATCGTATCTGACATCTTCCATTCCGAAAGGTCAATCACGGAAACTTTCTTGTTGCTCGAGCTAGCGACGTACGCAAATTTTCCGTCGGGCCGAACGATCAGTTCCTGAGGAGATTTTTCGACTTCAATCGTCTTTGCCACGGTCAACGATTTTAAGTCGATCACCGCTACGCATGACTTGCCCGGGATTGGAACCAATAGCCATTTGCCATCTGGAGTCGTTGCGGAGCCGTAACCATTTCCGGGTAACTCAATCCACTTTGAAATCTCATTGGTTTGAGTGTCGATCACGGCCATGCGCGGCTCCGATGTGTCGGAAGTAAACACCCACTTATCGTCGGGTGATAATACGATTCGTTGAGTTCCTTTGGAAATCGGGATTACTTTCAACGTCTTGCGATTCTTGATATCGAGAACGGAAACGGTTCCCGGACCCACGTTTGCGGTGTATCCCAACTTTCCATCCCGGCTAATCGCAAGCATGTGTGACTGCTCTTGACCGGTTGGAATGGTGCCAACGATCTTGAGTGTCTTCGGGTTGACGATGGTAACGGTCTTATCAAGTTCCGTCGTCACGTAAAGCATCTTGTTTGCAGGCACGTAGACCACGCAATGCGGTCGAACTCCATGGCCAAAATCAAGTTTCCCTACAATCTTGCCTGAGGACCAGTCAATTGCGATCATTTCCTGACCGTCCAAGCCTGGGCTACCCACCCCTGAACTTCCGTAAATTGGCATGTAAACGATGTTCTTCGCCGCGCCAACACAGATCTCATGCCCATGCATGGTGGTTTGCTGCTCATCAATAACGCTTACTTGTTTGTTCGTCGCAGGATCGACAACACTGAGCGACTTATCACCTTGGTTAACCACAAGTAATCGCGGACCTTGCACCTTTATAGGTTGGCTCATAGCGCCCATGGAAAGTGATCCCGCTACGACTATGCTTGCAACTTGTGATTTCTTCATTGCCGAAAGAATAACACACAAGTCGTTCACCGACTCAAAGAATTTGGGTTCTGAGATTGAGGTGCAACTTGTCAAAAGTCTCAATCTTTCATGAATATTGGTGATCCCCGAAGGATCCTGATTCGAGTGACTTTATACTTGAAGCATGCGTGCAGTTGTAGGGTCCCTTTTGGCCGTGAGTGGTCTTGTTGGAATAATCGGATGTGCTGGAAGCGGAGTTCAGCAAGCGTCCCTGAATCAGGCAGATGTCTATGGAACGCCGGCCTCCGGCCTGGTTGACGGAGATGCTAGCGTCGCTCAGTTTTCGAATCCAGCGAACGTTGAGGTGGGACCAGACGGAACGGTTTACGTCGCGGATTACGATAATTACGCGGTAAGGGCGATTGCGCCTAACGGCACCGTCAGCACGCTCGTCAAGCAAAGCAACTTTGCCCAACCCTTTGGACTCACGCTCTCGCCAGATGGGTTCTTGTACGTGTCTACCGATTTCAATGATTTGGGCGGAAAAGATGCCACGACGGGCACGATCTGGCAAGTCGATCTGAAAGCGAAGACCTGTGTTGTCGTGGCTCACAACCTGGGACGTCCGAGAGGAATTGCCGCGATCTCAAAAACGAAGATTGCGATGACCGACCTGTTACACAACGTCGTTTCCATTCTGGACACTCAAACTAAGGCGGTAACTGTTCTTGCCGGAACACTTGACCAAGCAAGTCACGTGAATGATGTCGGGGCTGTGGCCCGATTCAGCCGTCCGTACGGGCTGGCCGTCATGTCAGACGGGTCACTTCTCGTTGCAGATGCAAACAACAATTGCATTCGGAAAGTGACGATGAGCGGAAAGGTGACCGATTTTGCAGGTTCAACAACACCCGGACTTCAAAACGGCTCAGCCCTCACCGCCCAATTCTTGAACCCTCAAGATATCGCTATTTCAGGCGGAAATGTTTACGTGGCAGACACGGCGAATCACGTAGTCCGGAGGATATCCGGTGGAAACGTAACAACCTTTGCCGGAGATGGAACACAAGGCTTTAACGTTTCTCCTGGGCTCGCCGCTGAGTTTTATGGTTTGGAAGGGCTTGCCATGCGACCTGGTTCGGGCACATTGTGGATCGCAGATGGAAACCAAGGCGATGGTTCCGACCATAACCACGTTCGCAAGATTCCCGCCCAGTAAGTTGCCGTGGCGCATGTTCTCACCAACTACAGAGAACATGCGCCAGGCTGCTACACCTTCTTTAGCGTCAGCTTAATCGCCCAAGCATAGCCATTGGCGGTTTGAGCACGCATTGAATCTGAAAAGTGGATTGTTCCATTTGGTTCCACTTTGACGGTCCCTACGCCAAGCATCTTTGCTTTCTGAACGCGAGACGCGATTTCGGTGGGTAGCGTAACGGATTCAGGCAAACCTTCCGTGTCCGCTTGAGATTGGACGATTGCATAGACCGTGCCGTCTTTCTTACGAGTGAAAACACAATCTTTTTGCTCGTACGGCTGAACAGGCCGGGTCGAATAGATCGCCTCGCCGTTCACTTTCAACCAAGCACCGATGCCCTCAAGTCGCTGATAAACGGTGGGATCAAATTCGCCGTTGGCGTCGGGACCAATACCCACTAAGTAATTGCCGCCTCGTGCAACGATTCGACAAAGGTTGTGAACCAGGGTTCCCACACTCTTGAAGTTATCGTTGGGGTGCCACGGCCAGGAGTTACCCATCGTCATGCAAGTTTCCCAAGGGTAGGGAAGGTAGTGATCAGGAATCTCGCCTTCAGGTGTGATGATATTTTCATTCGGTCCGGCGACCGTTCGGTCGACCACGATGAGACCAGGTTGATGGGTTCGCGACATTGCCGCCATTCCATCCATATCAATCGCTGCATCGGGTGGTCGAACCGATCCTCCGTCGAGCCAAAGGATGTCTTGTGGGCCGTAGCCGGTCATGAGTTCTTCAATCTGTCGCCAAGTAAATTCCTTGAACTTCTGCCATTCAACCGGATGCTGCTTAGGATCGAAATTGGGTCCTTGATTACTACCGGGTCCTAGCTCTGGCATCCAGTAGTAAGGGCTGTGCCAGTCTGCCTTCGAGAAGTATAGGCCCGAACTTAGCTCATGCTTACGAAACGAATTGCACATCGCCTTTATCACGTCGGCCTGGGGTGATAAATGGAAAGGACAGTCTTTAGAGGTAATTCTGTAGTCCGTCGTCTTCGTGTCCCACATGCAGAAGCCGTCATGGTGCTTGGTCATGGAGAGGATATATTTCACACCCGCGTTCTTGGCCGCGATGGCCCATTTCTCTGGGTCAAATTGTTTCGGGTTCAAAGTCTTCGGAAGGTTCTCGTAGACTTGCATGTATGCTCGATCACTTAAACTTGCATATTTCTCTGGCCGCTTGTTCCATGGGTACCGAGTTGTCACTAGGCTCCAAGACTCGACAATTCCCCACTGACTGTAGGTGCCCCAGGTAAGTAGGAGCCCGAACTTTTGATCTTGCCAAGTTTGAATCTTCTTCAACACTTTGGGGTCGGTAGGTGCAATCCATTCCTTGCTGGCTTTGAGTGCCCCATAAATTCCGTCGCCAGACGAAGTGGCTAAATGAGCGACGGGAGGCATGGAATGAGGAATGTTCGCCATGAGCGTCGGAAAGAGGTACACGATGATCGCAGTTTAGCCAAAAGTAGTCGAGAGAAACTTTCGGGTTCTAAAATTCGAGTGCATGTCCATTTAGGTGTTCAATGGTAACCTGCGCGGATGGCACTCAAAGTGATCGGCGCCGGACTCGGGCGAACAGGGACGCATTCTTTGAAGTTAGGGCTTGAGCGGCTCTTGGGGGAACCTTGCTACCACATGGTGGAGGTTTTCAAACATATGGACCACTGTCCAATTTGGACGGCGGCTGCGAAAGGGAAGTATCCCGATTGGAATGAATTTCTTACGGGATATGGGAGCACGGTCGATTGGCCCTCTGCTGCGCTTTGGAAAGAAATGAGTGAAGCACTGCCGGAGGCGATTGTCGTTCTCTCGATTCGCGACCCACAAGCTTGGTGGGAGAGTGCTCACAGCACCATCTTTTAGGCTATTCCTCATAATCCTGACCCAGTGTGGCAGGAGATGATTCAGACCTTGTTTGCGCTGAAAACGCAGATGAAGATGGATGACGAAAAGTCATGCATTGAGGCTTTTAACGCTCACAACGAAGAGGTCATCCGAACCATAGCGCCAGAGCGACTTGTGGTTTGGAACGCCGCGGACGGATGGGAACCTCTTTGTAAAGCACTCAACGCTCCTATTCCAGACGAGCCATTTCCAAAATCGAATACTCGAGAGGAGTTTCTTCAACACGTGAGGGAACGGCGAGCCCAGTAACAGAAACGGTGCTGGCACCCTAGGTCGGATGTGATTTGATTACCTTCGACACCGAAAAACAAAGCGCGCTCCCACCGATTGGCGAGAGCACGGAATCAGTAATAACCAGCTTCCAAGACCTATTTCTTCGTTCCTAGGGCTTCAAAAGCCCAGTGATTATCGGCAACGTCTGGGAAGTTGTCCTGGGCAAAAGCCGGCATCACGATTGCTGCGGTAAGAATTGCGGAATGGGCGTACTTATATGTTCGCTTCAAGGTTATCAAGGCTCCTTGTCTTTCGACTTGATACGTTATCAGGATCGAGCCCTTGTTCTTGAAGCGAAACCCCACAATTTTCCTTGAGTTTCCTGTGGAATCTCCCGATCAGAGCTTTGGGCCGATCAAACCAACGTGCGCGGGTTGGATCGTCACGTCGTGGCTAACGGTCCAGCTCTCCATCAAGCTTTCTATTAATTGCGGTGCTCAGCGCCATAAATGGAATTGTAGCGATACTTGGTGGGAATTTCGACGAATGGGGATTCACGCGATGCTCATTTTAATTAGCCATAAGTTTTGTCTCACGACAACTCATCCTATAAAGAACCCAGTCGTTATTGACTGGGTTCTTGACTTTGGCGTTTGAATCCTAGAACTAGAACTTAACGCCGAGTTGGGCTGACAGCAGTCCGCCAGTAAAGCGACCGCCGCCGCCCTTTGTGATCTGATAGTCATTTGAGATATCAGATAGCTGATATTCCACTAAGAATTTCGATACGTCAGAAAGTCGGCATCCGACGCCGAAAGTCATCCAGTTATAGGTTGCCCCGCTGTTTCCAGGGTTGGCAGCCACAACGACGGGATCGAGGTTTGTGAACTCAGTGTTTCGATACCCAAACATGAGATTCAACATTGAATTCACGTGCCAGGTAAGTTTTGCGTCCCAAGCATTGATTTTCGTGCCGGTATTGAATCCGGTCGCGCCACCAAATGCATCAGATTTTCCTTTATCCCATTCTCCGTTTGCGGACAATGTAAAGGCGCTACTCAAATCCAAATGACCTCCGACTTGGAATCCGACGATATTTGTTGGATTTCGTTCAACGCCAAGTTGTCCCCAGTCGCCTGGTGCCAAGTAGTTCGCTTCGATCTCACGATATCCACCATGGATACCCCATTGCTTGCTTTCGTATTTTCCGTCTACATGCCAGGCTGAGTTATCCTGGTTATTGACGTTACTGCTATCTTCTTGAAGGTCAGACTTTGAATATCCACCAGATATTCCAAGCTTGCCAAATTTGAAATGAGCATCGCCTCCATAGACCGTAAGTCGATTTGCCGGAATAGCATTGAGGAGAATGTCTTGGTTGCTGTCGAATATCAGATATGCGAGGTCAATATCTCCTGTCCCACCAACTGGCAGGACAAAGTTGGCTCCTAGTGTCCGATCGACGACGAGTCGACTCAAACCGCCGAAGGCTCCGTTTACGTAACCTGACTTCAAAGCGCTAATTTCAATGCCATTGACACTGTTGACTTTGCTGGTGTTGCCACCGACAATTTCAAGTTTTGCGCCTCCGATGTTGAATCCAAAGATTCCACCATCCAGTCGGTACATGCCGTCATCCCATCGGTCTGTTTCCAAATAGGTTGAGCTGTCGATTCGCTGGAATAGGTACGGAGAAACTTTGTAGCTGACTCGACCCACTTCCGAACTAAATGCTAAGCCCGCAACTGAAGTGTCGAACTTGACTGAGAAGTCTTGAAGGTAAACGTCGCTGTTTCCTTGCGTGTATTTAACGTCGGAGTTGACAAGTGACTGACCACCAAACGTGTCGAGCATATTGCCGACGACGAGGGTGCCCTTCCACTTTGGTCCGGTCTCGTTTGTTCCTGCAAAGGTGAATGCACCTTCTTGGAGCATGACGTTGTCTTTTGTCATTCCCGCAGTCTTGCCCGTTACGGGATCAACTCCGTTAGTACGACCGTCTCGGTCAAGACCGAATCGACCGTCTCGACTGTTTCCAGCAAGCATAAACAGCGTAAGATCGCCGCTGATGTTGACTGCAGGCTTTCGACTTTCAACTTTAGTCAAGCGAGCATCGATGTCTTTAAGATCTCGTTTCATCGCTTCAACGTCTACACCGAGTGATTGAAGCTCCTTCTGGAAGGTATCAGCCATTCTTTTAAGATTGGCGATGTCGTCTCCGTAGCTCTTCATTCCTGCGACTTCGTTTTGCAACGCCGTGAGGGCGTCTCGAAGGTTCTGGATGTCGGAGGTGGAAGCAACTCCGTTAAGCTTGTCACTGAGGGCTTTGATCTGGGCATCAAGGCCATCGGTGACGCTCTTAAGATTCATATAGACCGCGTGCATCGCGACCGCGAGTTCGTAGCGAGAGGCGGGGCGTCCACCACGGAATAATCCGTCTGGGTATCCGACGAGAAGACCGTCCTTCTTCATGCGGACCAGGGCTTCAAAAGCCCAATGATTATCGGGGACATCGGGGAAGTTATCCTGAGCGAATGCCGGCATAACAATTGCGGCAGTCAGGACAGCAGAAAGGGCGTACTTTAAAGTTCGCTTCATATTTGATCTGTGCTCCTATTCAAATGAAGTCAGCGCATCATCAGTAACCAGGCTTGAGCCGTTAAGATGCAAAAACTCACAACGTTCCTTGAGTTTCTTATGAGCATCTTTAATCAACGACTCACCGCAGGGCCCCCATTGGTGTGCGACCGTAAGACCGCCGAGTCCTAGAATCGGCTCATTTATAAAATTGGATAATGATCTTTTGCGATCAACGGAGCAAGAATTGGTAGATGCGCGCAATGGATGGGACATATCTATTAGGGATCAGTGCAATCCAATGCGACGGGACTCATGGTCTTACGGGGTTCAGAATCTACAGCACCTGAGATTTACTTTGCAGGAATTCAGGAGCATAGTTCCCTTGTGTCCGATCACATACGACGACGATGGAAGGGAAATCCATCCCAGGAAACCGAGCGCTAATCCAACCGTTTCTGGAACATGCTGACGGCCGCGAGAAAAATGAGGATGCTGATCGCGGCCATCGGCCAGATCTGATTTGAAAGCTCGGGGAACCCGTTTGCCTTCAACATAAGACCCCTTACGCAGATCAGGTAGTAGCGCATGGGTAACGCATAAGTGATCGGCTGCAACCACGCTGGCATATTGGTCACCGGATACATGAACCCAGAAAGCATCATGTTGGGCATTAGAATAAGACTTGCAAGTTGAGTCGCCTGTTGCTGATTCTTTGAGATCGTTGAGACAAAGAGGCCCATGCCAAGGGATCCAATCATAAAGAGCCCTGAAACCGCGAGAAGGGTAATGAAGCTTCCACGCATGGGTACGCCAAACAGGATCAAAGCGAGAATGACCGTTGAAGCAACGTTGATGAAGCCCATCGCCATGTAGGGTAACAACTTACCGAGCATTAATTCCCAAGGGCGCATGGGAGTCACGAGCAGTTGTTCAATGGTTCCAAGTTCTCGCTCGCGGACAACAGCCAGAGCGGACATGAAAATGGTCAAGTTTCCCGTAATGATGCAAACCACCCCTGGCACGAGTGAGAAACTGCTTTCAAGTGTGGGGTTGTACCAAAACTGGATACGAGCTTCGATCACTCCCAATGCAGAGCGCCCCAATCCGGCATGATTGAGTCTCGATTGGAGGATTCGACCAGCTTCGGAAGCAACAATCTTGGCAAGGTAGCTGGTTGCAATCGTTCCCGCATTGGGATCGCTTCCATCGACCAAAACTTGAAGCTCACCCGTCTGGTTCCGGGCTACGTCGCGATTAAATTGGCGAGGGATCACAAGGGCCAACGATGCTCGTCCACTTTGTAGAAATGACTTCGCATCGTTTACGTTAGACACGTAGCCAATCACGTCAAAGTATTCAGGTGAAGCTTGGATCGATTCAATGAGCCGGCGGCTTACGGAGGTGTGATCTTGGTCGCAAACGATCAATCGCAGGTGCCGGATGTCTTGATTGACTGCATATCCGTAAAGCAATAACTGAAGAATTGGCATCCCGAACAACATGCCAATGAGGCGTCGGTCTCTCCTCGCCTGCCGTAACTCCTTCAATACAAAATCCCAAACTCTCATGTCCTTAGATCCTTTTCTTGAATGTCCGGATACTGGCGCCCAGGAACAAGACGGCCAAAAGAGTCATTGGCCAAATCTCAGGCCACAAATCCATAAATCCCGCGCCTTTCAGGAAAATTCCGCGCGAGATCACCATGAAATAACGAGCGGGAACAACGTAAGTGAATAACTGCACGGTTGGCGGCATGCTCGAAATCGGAAATACGAAGCCGCTTAAGATAATGCTTGGAAGTGCGGTAACTAGCATCACGGTCGTCATCGCGCTTCGCTGACTGGCTGCGCCTGCTGAAGCCAGGAGCCCTAGACCCAATGAGCTTGCGATGAAGATAAGTGAGCACAGAGTCAGCAAGAGATAGCTGCCCCGCATGGGCACACCAAACAGAAGTTCGGCAACGATGACCACGAGCGCGACATTCACGAAAGCAAGTCCAACATAGGCGGCGGTCTTGCCAAGCATCAATTCTGCAGCCGTAACTGGAGAAGCGACAATCTGTTCGATGCTGCCGCGCTCCCTTTCTCGAGTGATCGTGCCCGCAGTAAGCGTGGCGGTCGTCGTCATGAGGACGATGGCGATGACGCCCGGTACGACAAAGAAAATACTAAGGAGGTCTTCGTTGTACCAAATCCTTGGTCGAACTTCGAGTGGTTGGCCACCGCTACCGATCGCGATTCCTCGGCGAGACAAATGAGCCTGCAAGTGTTTGTTGGAGTAATTGCCAATGATCGTTGAGGCATAGCCCGAAACGGAATTAGCGGTATTGGGGTCGGAGCCATCCAGAATCACCTGAACCGAATCTGGCTTGCCCGAAACGATGTTGGTTCCGAAAGATGCTGGAATCGCGATGCCAACTTGAATCGTTCGGTCATCAAGGGCTTTCCCTAGATCTTCATACCGGTCGGTATGGAAAGACTCGACAAAGTAGCCTGACGATGTAAATGCTTGCACCAGATCTTTGCCTTGCTGCGAATGGCTCCAATCCAGCACCCCAAGACGAACGTGGCTAATATCGGTCGATATGCCGTATCCGTAAAGGAAAAGCATCAAAAGCGGATTGAACAAAGCTGTAAACAAACTTCGTGGGTCACGAATGATGTGAAGGAATTCCTTTCTCATCAACGCCCAAGTTCGCCTCATGTTGCTACCCCCGCTACGGCTACAAATACGTCTTCGAGAGTGGCTTCGCCGAGATCGATTGAAGCAACAGATATTCCTTCCTTGATGAGGGCCGATTGAACTTGTTGAAGTGAAAGGTCAAGCACCCTTAAATGTAATCGTGAGCCCATTACGGAAGCGTCAATGACGCCAGGAATCTTGCTCGCTATGTTCAACGCTTGAAAGAGAGAAGCGCAATCGACTGAGAATACTTGCCCTTTGATT
Source organism: uncultured Armatimonadota bacterium (assembly GCA_903899015.1). Classification (GTDB taxonomy): domain Bacteria; phylum Armatimonadota; class Fimbriimonadia; order Fimbriimonadales; family Fimbriimonadaceae; genus Fimbriimonas. Next base: position 78,399 of record CAIUHP010000045.1, read on the forward strand.
TGGGATGATCTTAATTCGGCTGGTGATCCCGTGCACACCAACTGACCACTTTGCATCATCGTCACGCGGTGGCAATGCTCTGCTTCGTCCATCGCGTGAGTCGTCACCAGAACGGTCGCACCTTGGGTGGTGATTTCGTTGATCAGATTCCATAGCCTTCGCCTAGAAAGCGGATCTACCCCCGAAGTTGGCTCATCTAAGATCAGAATTTCGGGTGAATGGAGGATAGAGGCGCTTAGGGCGAGCCGTTGCCGAAGCCCGGTCGATAATCCCGCCACCAGTATTTGACGCACCGACTGAAGATCATTCATGTCCATGACTTCGTCCATTCGTTTACGCCGAATCTGACCTCTTAACCCGTAAATTCCCGCGAAGAATTCAAGGTTTTCTTCGACTGTGAGATCGTCGTAGAGGGAAAACTTTTGGGACATGTATCCGATGCGTTGCCGGATCGCTTCTGCTTCTAACGTCGCATCTTTTCCACTAACGAAGACTTGGCCCGATGTCGGGATGATTAGTCCGCAAACCATTCGAATCGTCGTGGATTTTCCGCATCCATTTGGACCTAGAAAACCAAAGATCTCACCTTTTTTGACTCCGAAGGAGATGCTATTTACCGCAGTAAATCCACCGAATTTCTTCACGAGGTTTCGGCATTCGATTTCAAATTCAGCCATTGATTTCACTCTCCTCCAGGCTGGCGATGAAAGCATCCTCAAGTGTCGGTGCCACGCCCCGAACATCGCTGATTTGTAAGCCTGCAGATATAAGAGCTTTGCGAATCTCTTCCGGATCCATCGTTCGATCAGAAGTTGCGTGAAGACGCTGGCCGAATGCCTCGACTGCCAAAATGCCTTCAATCTTGGCGAGTACAGGAACGACCATTTTGGGAGTGATCGATTCGACTTCAATCACCGTCCGTTTCATCTGAGATCGAAGATTGGCCGGCGTATCACACATCAAGATCCGCCCGCGATTCATAAGTGCCAAGCGTTGGCAACGATCCGCCTCATCCATGTAGGGAGTGCTGACAAACAGAGTCATCCCATCCGCAACCAAGCCGTAAAGGATTTGCCAAAAATCACGTCTAGATATGGGATCGACGCCCGTTGTTGGTTCATCCAAGAACAGCACTTTCGGGGTGTGGATCAATGTGCAAACGAGGGCAAGCTTTTGTTTCATGCCGCCGGAGAGATCCTGAGCTAGCCGGGATTGGAACGGTTCAAGTCGACTTGCGTGAAGCAATTGCCTCGCTCTTTCGGGAAGTTCGCGACTTGGAACATCATGAATGTCCGCAAAGAAGCGGATGTTCTCAGATACCGTTAGGTCACCATACAGTGAAAATCTCTGGGACATATATCCAATATCCGAGATGACTGTTTGAATATTGGTCGCGACATCGGCACCAAGCACAGTAGCGACACCTTCACTTGGTTCGATAATCCCGCAAAGCATCCGAATCAACGTGGTTTTGCCCGCCCCATCGGGTCCGACAACTCCAAAGACTTCTCCCGGAGGAATGGACAGAGACACGCCGTCCACCGCGACCGCATCGGCGAATCGCTTCTTCAGGTTTTTGCAATCAATGGCGGCGGACATGTGGTTGCCTAGTCGATATGGATCCAGGCGTCACCCGGCATACCGGGCTTTAGCTTGCGAGCAGGGTTGTTGACCGAAATCTTGACTCCGAAAACCAGCTTCACGCGTTCTTCAGGGGTTTGGGCGTTCTTCGGTGTGAATTCAGCTTCAGAAGCGATGGAGACAATTTGACCTCGAAATTTCTCGTGAGGGAAGCTATCAACCTTGACGTCTACCGACTGTCCAAGTTTGAGAACTCCGTATTTGTCTTCCGGGACAAAGACGCGAATCCAAATATGATCGAGGTCGGCGATCGTAACGACCGGGGTTCCTGGGCTGAGGGTTTCACCTAGAAGTGCGTCTTTCGTCTTAATGACGCCATCATTTGGCGCGTACAGATAGGTGTTGGCGACCATCGCTTTCGCATATTCAACTGCCTTTTGGGCTTGGTCTCTCACGGACTTCAAGTTCGCGATATCCTCTGCTCGCGTGCCAGCTTTTAGCAGATCGAGTTGAGCCTGAGCCGCTGTGACTTGAGCTTCGGCGGCGCCCGCGTTCGCGCTTTGAGAATCTAGTTGACTCTGGGCAGAAAGGCGATCTCGATACGCTTGACGAGCATTGGTCAGCGAAGTGCGGGCCCCAACAAGATGGGCGTTCGCTTGGGCAACAGCCATTTCGGATTGGTGAATTTCAGACTGCCGTGGTCCGGCAAGTAGGTCGTCAAGTCGAGCTTGGGCTTGATCCACCAGCTTTTTATCAGCATCACGAATCGCTTTCGTATTGTCCAGGGATTGAATCGCAACCGCTCCCTGGTCAGCAAGGGTTTTCATTCGTTGAAAGTCAATTTCTGCTTTCGTCAGGTTCACTTGAGCTTGCGCAAGGGCAGCCTTTACTTCATCAACTTGTTTTGGGCGAGTACCTTGTCGGAGAAGATTGAGGCTTGCAAGAGCTTGCGTATAGGCCGCTTCCGCTAGTGGAACATGGTATTCGGCGATATCGAGTTGCGACTTTAAGTCCAGAACCGAAAGGATGTTTCTTTGAGCGGTTTCGGCATTTTTGCGCGATCCAACTGCAGTGCTCTTAGCCGCCTTGAGTTGAGCTTCCGCCTGGACAATTTGCTCGGGGCGATTACCGTGGATGGCGGCATCCAGTTTCGCTTGGGCAGCGCTTAGCGAAGCCTCCGCTTGGCCGAGTTGGGCCGCTAGTTCGGTGTCGTCTAGTGTGGCAAGTAAGTCGCCTCGGTGGACCTCGAAGCCCTCATCCACCTTCAGCGTCAACAGTCGCCCGGAGACTTTGGGCGAGATGGTGGTTTCATTCGCTTCGATGCTCCCGCTCGCAATCAGAACTCCCTGGGGTGGTTGGTTCGCGGCCTTCTTGGCTACGAAGTACCCAGCGATCCCAAGCAAGACGATTACCAGAAGCGCGGGCCGCAAGGCATTCATTCGGCTCTTCCGACTCGTAGTTTCTTCGGTGGCCATGTTATCCCCATTCTATTGCTTAAATCTTCCAATGGGTAGTCGGCGATTCTACGTCATCCAATTGGTGGACTCTAACTTTCGCATTGTCGCGTTTAGTACGCTAGGTCGTCTCAATCGCTCAGTTTGGCTTTCTAAATAGGTTGGATGGATTGCCTCGGCCCATCGCAAGCAGTCATCCCTAACGGGTCATCCCTTATTCATTTGGAACGGCCATAATTCCTTTCAGACATGACGATTGGTGGACAGACTGGGATAGCTTTGATCGATGAAGTAAACGCGACTGCGGTGCCTTATGGCCACGGTGCATTCTGGTGGTTAGGTCAGCACGGCTTTATCGTGAAGCTGGGCCAAACCGTGCTTTACATCGACGCATATTTGTCTCCAAGCGAATACCGAAATATTCCACCGTTACTCACGCCCGACCAGGTTACGAATGCGACCGCCATTATTGGAACTCACGACCACTCAGATCACATTGATCGTCCGATTTGGCCAATGATGGCCCTTTCTTCTCCTAACGCTTTATTGGTTGCACCGCGAAGGGTGCGGGACTCCCTTGTTACTGATTTGAGCCTTTCCTCCGAACGTGTAATCGGAATTGATGACGGAGTCACGGTGCAAGTAGGTGAGGTAACCATAACCGGTGTTCCGGCAGCCCATGAACTTATCGATCAAGACCCCGCAACCGGATACCACGCTTTTCTCGGTGTCGTGGTTGAAGGAAATGGATTCTGCTTCTACCACGCAGGCGATACAACCATTTATGAAGGCATGCAAGCAAAGCTAAGAAATTGGAAATTCGATCTCGCATTTCTCCCCATCAACGGTCGAGACGCCAAACGACTCCTTGCAAACTGTATCGGCAATATGACCTACCAAGAAGCGGTCGATCTCGCAGGTGCGATGCAGCCCGGAATAACGATTCCAACCCACTTCGAAATGTTTAACGGCAACACGGAGGATCCCCAACTCTTCATGGACTACATTGCTGTCAAGTATCCGAAATTGAAAACCCAGATACCCGTTCATGGTCAGCTCACGATGGTCAAGACGGAATCTCTCAACTAATCGGAAACCCGGTCCTTGGTTCTATTAGGAACCAACTTGGCACCTTCAATAGGGTCGATCCAATCTCTGAATTTTCCCTTGACGACTTCCGCCGCCAAGGTTGTCGTCACGTTACTTCGTGATACTCAGACTAGCGGTTTTCGTAGTTGGACCGAAAGTCGCTGAGATCTTGGCACTTGTCGTTGCCGTGACCGTTGAAGTGGTTATCGAGAAGGTAGCGCTTGTTTTGCCTGCCAAGATCGTAACTGTCGAAGGACAGTTGGCTGAAGTGCTTCCGCTTGAGAGCGTGATGACAAGCCCACCGATCGGTGATGCGGTTCCAATAGTCACCGTGCCTGTCGCCGTTTTTCCGCCTTTCACGGAAGTTGGACTCACGGTGAGGGATTTGAGGACTGGAGGCGTGATCGTTAGGGTAGCGCTTTGAGTCGCGCCGTTCAAGCTCGCGGTTATGGATGCCGCAGTCTGAGACGCAACAGACAACGTCTTGATTGCGAATGTCCCGTGGGTGCTTCCAGCGGCGACCGTCATCGATGCTGGTACAGTTGCCGCGCTTTGATTACTGGAGAGTTTGACGACCATTCCACCCGTGGGTGCAGGGCCAGAAATCGTCACCGTTCCAGTAGAGCCGGTGAGTCCAACAACGATTGAAGGCGCAACGGAGACCGACAGGAGACTGGGAGGAGTAATCGTCAAAGTGCCCGCTTGAGATTGCGTGCCAACGGTTCCGGTGATATTCGCATTGGTTTGCGATGCCACCGCCGTGGTCTTGACCGTAAAGGTCCCAGATGTCTTACCAACTGCGATGACAACAGTAACCGGTGGAATGGCATTCTTGGAACTGCTGGCGAGTTTTACGGTGATGCCACCTTTCGGAGCCGGTGCGGTCAGCGTTGCGGTTCCAGTGGAAGCGACTCCACCGGCAACAGTTGACGGAGCCAATGTTATCGATTGAATCGTTGGAGCGTTGACTGAAAGAGATGCCGTGAACACCGCACCGCTAAAGCTCGCGGTAATCGTTGCGCTCTTTTGAGTTGTAGTCGGAGACGTTGTCACCGTGAATGTCGCAGATGTTTGGCCGGTGGCGACGGTGATGGAGCTAGGTACATTTGCGACCGTTTGAGCGTTGCTCGAGAGGGAAACCGAGACCCCTCCCGCTACGGCGGGACCATTAAGCGTAACCGTTCCAGTAGAAGTGTTACCGCCTGCGACAGAGGTTGGATTGAGGCTCAACCCAATCAAAGCCATGGGATTGACTGTGAGCGTGGCAGTTTGGGTCACCGAACCGAGTGTCGCGGAAATCGTGGCAGTTGATGACGTCGAGACCGACGTTGTTGCTACCGTAAACGTAGCCGTTGTGGATCCTGCCGGAACTGTGACGGAGACTGGCACGCTTGTGTAAGCCGCATTTGTCGAGAGTCCTACGACAACTCCGCCATCGGGAGCAACACTACTCAGTGTCACCGTACCCGTCGAAGAATTGCCGCCTACCACTGAAGTTGGGTTCACAGAAACGCTGCTTAGCGCTGCCGAGCTAATAACCAAGGATGCAGTTGCCTGCTTGCCGCTGGATTGAGCCGTAATAATCGCACCGGTTTGAACTGAAACCGCGAGGGTGTTCACGGTGAACGTGGTGGAAAGGGAGCCAGCAGGAACCGTGACTGATCCAGGAGGAACTGCACTGCTCGAATTGGAGGTGACACTCACAACGATTCCGCCCGTTGGAGCCGCGCCATTCAGCGTGAGCGTTGCGGTCGTCGGTGAACCACCAAGAACAGTCGACGGATTCAACGTCAAGCTGGTGGGGAAGGGCGGTGTCACCGTCAACGTGCCCGAAACTGAAGTTCCATTTGCAGTCGCAGTAATGGAGGCATTCGTAACTGCCGCGACTGAGGTCGTTGTGACGGCAAAGGTCGTCGATGTTGCTCCACCAGGAATACTTGTGCTGGTTGGCACAACCGCGCACGAGTTTGCCGAGCCAAGGTTCACAACAAACCCTGCGGGTGGTGCGGGCCCACTGATGGTGACCATGCCTGACGAGGGAAGGCCCCCTAACACCGTGGATGGAGTGAAAGTCACCGATACCGGCGAAGGAGGATTGATCGTCAGGGTGGATGTTAGCGTGATGGCCGATCCAAATGCTTTGATGGTTGCGGAAGTGGTGGATTGAACACCAACGGTATTGACATTGAAATTAACCGAACTCGAACCAGCCGGAACCAAGATGCTGGATGCAACCGTTGCGTTTGAGTTGGTGCTCGAAGTTGCGACGAGATATCCACCAGTTGGAGCAAAGCCGGTAAGGGTGACTGTCGCGATGGCAGTCGTGCCACCAACGACCGTGGATGGCGCGATGGTCAAGCTGAGCGGGACAGCAGCTTTGATGGTGCCTTGAGCCGAAGCGTTGGAGTTTCCAAAGGTTGCCGTGATCGTGAATGTGGTTGTGCCTGATACACCCGTCGTGTTGACTGTGAAGGTGGCGGTCGTCGCTCCGGCAGGAACGGTCACGCTGTCCGCTACCACTGCGTTGGTGCTATTGGACTTTAGCCCGATAGTAAGCCCACCAACCGGTGCTGGTCCACTGAGAGTCAAGGTGCCTGTAATTGGAGCCCCTCCGATAACCGTCGTTGGGTTCAGGGTGACTCCCGAAACTCCGGGAGGCATCACGTTCAGGGTTGCTTTGTAAGTTGTTGAACCATATGTGGCGGTCAAGTTCGCAAGGGTTGCCGTTGAGACAGCAGTCGTCGCTATGTTGAAGTTTGCGCTTACAGATCCTTCAGGAACGGTAAAGGTTGCCGGAGGAGTGGCAACAGCGTTATCCGAGGATAAGGTGACCGTGAATCCGCCAGGAGGCGCTTCACCCGTTAATGTGATGGTTCCTGTTCCATTATTTCCACCCACAACCGATCCCGGATTGATCGTGAACTTGGAAAATACTGCAGGGTTGAGCGTGAGGGTTGTAGATGCGGAAATCGTGTGCAGTAAAGCGGAAACGGTCGCTGTCTCAGTTGCTGCTACCGAATACGTCGTGATATTGAAAGTTGCTGTCGTTGTGAGAGGTGGGAAAGTAATCGTTGCATCGGGAACAACGTCTTGAGACGAGCTCGTAAGCTGCAGTGTGATGCCCGCCACCGGTGCCGGAGCTAAGAGGGTTACGGTTCCGGTTGCTGAGTTGCCGCCGATCAACGGATTTGGAGTGATCGTCACTGAAACTGGCCCTGGAGGAGTCAACGTTGTCGTTGCTTGTGCAAAGGCACCACCTGACGATCCGATAATCGTTACAAGCGTGTCGTATTCCGAAAGACTCGTCGTAAATGTGAATGTAACTGATGTTTGTCCAGCCGGAACGACAACGGTTGAGGGAACTTGTAGCAGGGTATTCGAGCTGAACAAATAGACTTCATTACCGCCAACAGGAGCCGGCTGAGTGAGAGTTATCGTTCCAGTCGAGCTCAAACCTCCCATCACATAATCAGCAACAATGGAGATGCTTTTCAGCGGGATCGTGCTGGATATCTGACCGATAGCATGGACCTGCCAATCGGCGGCGCCGACGTAAATGACTCCATCGGGACCAACGGCAGGATTACCTGTCACACCCCCGATCGGGAATGCCCATTTTTGAGTACCGTTTGGATTGACGGCGTAGAAATTGCCATCGATTGAAGTTATATATGAGACACCTGCTGAGTCAACGATCGGCTCGCATGTCATCCGTCCACCGGTGGTGAAGCTCCAATTTATGGTGCCGGACGAGGATAAGTTATGGAGTTGTCCCGTTCCAGTGCCCATAAAAAGCACATCCCCGGTGCCGATCGCAATGGATGTGGTAGCACCCCCAGGAACGGTCTTCGACCACCTTAGGGTTCCGTCCGATTTCAGGGAATAAACCGTACCGAGGCTCGATACAAAGTAAAGATTTCCTTTCGAGTCAATGGACGGCGATGTCTTGATCGCGCTATCAGCAGTGTAGGCCCAGTTTTGAATTCCTTTGTATGTTATGGAATACAGTTTCTTATCATCCGATCCTACGTAAATCGCCCCATTCTGTCCGATCGCCGGTGAGGACTCAATATTTCCTCCGGTCGGAAAACTCCAGCCAATATTCCGAGCGTTGGTGATCTGAATGAGGTTTTTGCCTGCTCCGACGTACACGTAATTGAACCCTTCGGTTGAAACTACCGGTGACGATAGAGTTTGCCCTGCACCTGTGAAGATCGCGGATTCTTGGACTCCGCTCGGTTTCAAGGCGTAAACATAGCCGTCTTGAGACTTTACGTAGATACGTCCGTCACCACCAACTGCCGGAGCGGAAAGCAGGTTGTTGCCGGTAAGGAAATCCCAAAGCTTCTTACCGGTGCGAGTGAGGGCGTAGAGCTTACAGTCACTCGAACTCACGTAGATTGTTCCGTCACCTCGGATCACAGGGTCTGCGACGATGTTTCCTTGAGTTTGGAAGGACCATTGCTGAATTCCGTTCGAACCCGAACCCAGTCCGGCCGCAGAATTCAGGGTCGTGCCACGGCCCTTTGTCCATCCTGAATTGCTAGGCTGGGCGACTCCAAAAGACGCATCCATTTGACTTGTGTCGGTTGAAGCCCGGATGGTTCCGTTGGCACCCCAAGCCGAGTAAGCAAATACGGGAACGGAGGCACTTGTAGCCCCCGCAGGGATGTAAATAAATGGGTCGACCCGGGCTTCTCCTTCAAAATCTACAAGATTGACTAGGGTTCCACCGACCGGAGCAGGCTGGGTTAATGTAACCGTTAGGGGTTGAAACAGTCCTGAAAAAATAGGTTGAGGCGTGATGGCGGCACTTGCAAGTGTTCCGGTTGTTCCTTCAGAACCAACAGAAACGAAATTCCCATCGTTTGATCCAAAAAGCACCGCACCGCCAATGTTGATGGCAGGAGACGATTGGATTCCCGAGCCAACGGGGCACGCCCACTTCTGAGTTCCGTCCTGATTGAGGGCGTAGAGCTTTCCGTCGGCGCTACCGAAGTATAAAGTTCCGTCGGTGCCTATTGCGGCCGAAGACGTAATCGAACCGCCGGTCGTAAAGCTCCAAATCTTGCGGCCAAACATCGGCTCGACCGCATAAAAGTTCTTGTCTCCGGACCCAAAGTAGAGGTTCCCGTCATATCCTACGGCTGGAGTCGTCGTTACCGGAGCTCCCGTCGCAAATGACCAACAAATAGACCCGTCGACGGGTGAAATGCAATACAGCTTGCCATCGTTGCAAGTAACAAACAAATTGCCGAATGCACCAATGGCTGGGGAAGAATCAATCGGACTTCCTAGGTTCGTTGTCCAAAGCGACTTACCGGTTGCATTAAAGCCATAGAGTTTGCCATCTTCGGAGCCGGTGTAAACATTGTTGTTGTTATCGATGACTGGGCAACTTGTGATGGGACCGCCCGTCGTGTACTTCCAGATAAGCTTGCCGTAATTGTCGACGTCGTAGAAAGTGTTGTCCGTCGAACCAAAATAGATGCCGTTTATGGAGTTGAAGGCGCCGGGCGCGACGATGGCTCCTCCTGTTTGATACTTCCAGTTGAGCGTACCGTTGTTTTGGAAGAAGTACATGTAGCCATCATTCGAACCGATATACGGCTGCCCAAAGCTATCGAGGGTCGGTGAAGCACCGATCGGACCCCCAGTATTAGCTGTCCAATTCACCGTTCCATCAGGATTGATTGCGTAAATGTTATGGTCAGCCGATCCAACATAGGAAACGCCAGCGTGGTTGATTGCAGGAGAGGATAAAACAGGGCTTGAACCTAAAGACTTCTTCCATTTGAGCAAGCCGTTCGAACCGCCATAACACCCGACTCCGCTGTTTAAATTATCCTGGTGGAATTTGCCCCAGATATTGAAGCCTCCGCTTGGTGGCTTAATTCGAGATGCTGCTTCCTTATTTACTTGCGGGAGATGGTTGGCGATTCCTCGTTTTTGAACCTGAGCCGCCCAAGTGGAAGTGAGTGCAATCCCAAGTAAAGCCGTCCCGAATAAGCGTAAATGTCTGTTCATGGCGTAGATGTCGGTTTAGTCCCGAAGAAGCATTATAAGCGCCATTTGTTAAGTTAAATCCTAGAAAAGATCAACTGAAACCAAAAGGCTCTCGGCAGATCTTTGGTTGCTTGCGAATATGACGCCACGAAGATCTAGTAACTCGAATGTACGATTCCTTAGTTGACGGGTTGCGATGGGAAATGATTACTCCACCTATGCTTGAAAGTCGACTTTCGCCTACACGAGCCCGAAATCGTGTCGAGAAAGCATGTTAAGGGGGATAATTCGGTTTATGAGTGACAGTGAAGTTAATCTGACTAAGAAGTCGGACGAGAAGAAAGACACCTACGCGATTCAGCCAGATGCGGCACCCGTCGTTACTGAACACGAACTTGCCGGCCTGAAGTACAAGGCGACTGTCGGAATGCTTCCGATCAAAGATGCGCTAGGAGAAACCAAGGCCGGAATCTTCTATACAGCCTATTCGGTAGAGTCTAGCGAACCTCGCCCACTCACGTTTAGCTTTAACGGTGGACCTGGCAGCAGCTCAGTTTGGCTTCACCTTGGTGCACTCGGACCGAAGAGAGTTCGACTTGGGGACGAAGGAGAAGCGCTCAATGCTCCGTACGAACTCATTGATAACCCAGAATCCTGGCTACCGTTCACGGATCTAGTCTTCATTGACCCTGTTGGTACCGGTTTTAGCCGAAGCGTTAAGCAAGAGGACGAGAAGACTTTCTGGGGTTTGAAAGGCGATGTGGATTCCATTGCGGAATTCATTCGTAGCTATCTCACGCTGACTGAGCGCTGGCTGAGCCCACTCTATATTGCCGGCGAATCCTATGGAACCACTCGCGCTGCGGGCCTGAGCGACGCACTTATGGACCGTGGAATCGGTCTTAAGGGCTTGGTGCTCATCAGCAGCATTCTTAACTTCCAAACCGCTCGTTTCCAGCGGGGTAATGACTTGCCCTACTTGCTATTCTTGCCGACGTACACAGCGACAGCGCACTATCACCAAAAGCTTCCCCCCGATCTTCAAGCCAAACCATTGGAAGAAGTTTTGAAAGAGGTTGAGGAATTCTGCGACGGGGAATACCTCATTGCGTTGAACCAAGGCTCGGCCCTACCCGATGACAAGAGAGCCGAGTTGGTAAGCAAGTTAGCTCGATACACCGGATTAGATCCTCAATATGTGGACCTCACGGATTTACGAATCAACATCCATCGATTCTGTAAAGAACTCCTTCGAAAAGAAGGTCGAACGGTGGGTCGACTTGACTCCCGTTACAAGGGGATCGACCCGGTTGGGGTCAGCGAGGCGCCAGAGTTTGATCCAGCAACGGTTATCGCTCCGGCTTATACCCATTGTCTGAACGACTATATCCAGCGGGTTCTCGGCTACAAATCGAATCTGCCGTACTATATTTCCAACCCAGATCGGCTCTGGGCAAATTGGACTTGGGGCGATGCTGGCGCAGGTTATCCAGATACGAGTGAAGCGCTGCGACGAACGTTGAGCAAGAACAGCTTTATGCGCGTGTTTGTTGCGAATGGATACTACGACTTAGCAACACCGTATTTCGCAACCCGGTATACGCTCAACCACATGGCTCTAGATTCAACCTTGCACGGCAATATTGAGAACGGCTTCTACGAGTCGGGCCACATGATGTATGTTCATGCTCAAGAGCTGGCTCAGCTCAAAACCGACGTCGAAAAGTTCTACCAGCTGTAGCGCTAATGAATTGGAGCCCGTTCTTCGGAGCAGGCTCCAATTCGTACGTAGGCGATACTTACGGAATTCAGAAATTAAATTTCCCAACCCATCTGAAGGAATCTCGCCGATCATGCCTCTTATAAGTTACTTATGGCGATCGTGCTCAGAACTCAAACGACTCGGCTGAAGATCTTTGGACGATCGGAAGCGGTCAAGGACGCCGACCCAGCAACCTATCGCGAATTTGTGTTTCGTTGTGCCCTGGCGGTCTGCGGAGAACCCGATGGTGCGGAAGACGTTGCCCAAGAAGTCCTCCTGATTATTCATCGGTCTAGATCTCAAGTAAACCAACTGGATAATCCGACCGCATGGATCAGGAAAGTTACCGTTCGAGTCGCGACCCGTTTTCTAAAAAGACAAAGGCGGCCTGATACTTTACCTGAAACGTTTGGCACCTCAGCCCCAACCGCGGACGCGCTGACGGTTTACCAAGTCTTAAAGCGCCTATCGCCGGAACAAAGGGCGCTCTTGGGCATGGCGATGAGCCAAGGACTGTCTTACCGAGAAATCGGTGAGGCACTCGATATTCCAGAGGGAACGGTGGCATCGCGCTTAAATGCAGCCAAGAAAGCATTTCAGAAGGAGTGGGAACATGAGTAATCAAGATCCTCTTGACAGTTTGACCAGTTTCTATCAATCCCTAGATTCCATACCAACGCCGCATTTGGTGGCAAAGCCGTCGCACAAGCTCGGCTTTTGGGGCATTCTGATCGCCCCAATTGGCGCTTCGTTCATGGCGTATCTCTTTGTTTCAATTTGTGCGGTGGGGCCGACTCAGCCCGTTAGTCCGGTATCGGTTCAGATGTCGATCGATCGGTACGCACTGCACGTTATTCATTCGGAGTCGATGCCCGCCAAACCGGCTAATCATGCTCTGAACTCCATTTCAAGGAAACCAGTTATATGAGAGCGATTATCGTTTGCGGTCTGATCGCGGTCGCGATCGTGGCGACCCTTGCTTGTCTTCCTGTCTCAAGTTGGATATTCAAGAATCAAATGGATCTCGTGTTCCGAAACACTCGTTCGGTCGACCTTGGATACTACGGAGAAGTTGGCCCAATCTTGCCAGGGTGGCTGAATGACCCCAACACATATACGGGAAACAACCCTGCAGAGGAAATCACTCGTGCGCTCAATCTTCACAACGAAGAACGTTCCGCCGCACTAAAGGCATACAACGAAAAGCATCCGCAAGATGCCTTAGGCTGGGCGATCACAGTGAGAATGACCTGCATGGCGGGCAGCCATGCACCGGATGAACCCAAGTCAAAAGATTTGTCTTGGCTGCCAAAGCTAATGAGCAACCTTGACACCGGGATTAATGCTTGTCTGAAAGGAGAGATACTTGAGCCAAACAACGCTTATTTTCCCCTTATGCGAGCGGAGTTCCTCATGGAACAGAACAAACTGGCGGAGATGCGTAGCGCTCTAGCCTCAGCGGCTTCCAGAACACGTTACGACAGCCACATAAGTGACGAAGCGATGGCTATGGAACGGGCACAGGTCCTCGCAAAGGGTTACCGAGGAGAACTTGTACGGACAGGTGTCGATGCCTCCGTGCTTCTTCCCGACTTTGCCCACATAAAGGGCCTAGCTCGTTACATAAATCGCAATGAATCGCTTCAAGCAAAGCGTGACTTGATTTCAGCTTTGCATGCGATGGCAGCGGGAGAACAAACAATGATCGGGTTCTTGGTCGCGGCTGCGAGCCTTGATTTGGCGATTTGCCCACCCGTTCCCATTAAGTCCAACCAAATTAGACGTTCGGATGCTGAACTCCTTCAATTTGCTACAAACTTTGACTCAAGGCTAGCTGCCGCTAAGATAAGTCCTCCTACTGCTGGTACCTTGACGACTTTTAACATGCTTCGCCATCTTGTGCATGCATCTCACAAGTACATAGAAAAGTTGCCCTCAATTTTTGCAGGGGAAGGAGATGACAATCGCACGGCGCAGTTCTTGTTTGCGGTTACAATCGCACCCTACTGTCTGCTTTTTGGACTACTGTTCTCCTTTGTGGTGGCTATTTTGCCCTGGTCGTTATCGCGGATCAATTCGGACTCGCTAAGCGATCTAGCCCCTCAACTCATTGGATTGCCCGTTTGGTTCGCAACGGAGACGTTGAGGGTGTCTTGCTGCGACAACAGCTCTTCGGGCTCAGGACTCGCAATCGCCATCGCCTTCCTCATCTTAGGAGCTTTGAAGCTTCCGAAACGGCCGGCGATGATCTCAAACTTTGTGTTCGGCATCTGCGGCATGGTCACGATACTATCCACCAGTCTTGTCTCCAATAACATGTGGATCGCACTCGGGGTTTTTGCACTTGCAGCGGGATTTCTCCCGTTGTTTCTTGGGGACGACTTGAGAAAGAAGTTCGCTTTGATTGGAAGCGTGATCCTGGTAATAATGAGTTTCCTGGCAAGTGATTTGACCGCGTTAGTGGTTGCGATTTGCTTTGCAATCACCTATGGGTTAACACTGAAAAACAAAAAAGGAGAGACGCCGAAAATATCCGAGGTGCTTACAATTATTGTCTATGTAATTGTATGCGGTGTGATGGGCATCGTTGTGACCGTGAATGGTTCGTCGAACGCAGCAGCAAGCACTGGCTTCCTGAATGTTTGGGAAGAAGTGCTGAAGATCACGGGAATGCGAAATGGTCAGGCTTCGTCCAATGTTCTTGCTGCAATCATTATCGGTTTAGTGCTCGGGATACTTTTTCAAGGGAAAGGAACAAAGGTTACTCGATCGGCAATCTGCATCTCATGGATTACGTTTAGCAGCCTCTACTTGGTTATGTCTGGACTGCAACTACGAGAGAATAATCGCCTTAGCAGTGGACAGACCAACCTCGTCAATGAGGCGAACAATATTCGGAAGATCGCGGGACAGATCGCTCGCTAAAAGCGAACTCAAACTAGAAATCCCAACCCGATTTTAGATCGGGTTGGGATTTATCGTGTAGAGAAAGGATCAAGCTAGGGCAAATCGGGCATCGACAATTCAGGCAAGTTCGCCTTCTTCAGCGCTGCATTGACCGATTTCAAGTCCTTAGATTGGATCTTCTTCCACGCAGTTACGAGTTTCTTGAGTTCTTGAACCATCGAGTTGATCGTGGTTTGAACCGGTTGACTCGGGGCCAGGTCACCGAACTCCATCTTGGCAAATGCACCCAGCGATTGATTCTGGATTCGGCTGAAGCTCGAACTGTTGGGTCCCCCTAAGTTGTCTAGCTTGTCAACCAAATCGTCGAGAGCTTTTGAGATATCGCTCGGAATCTTTCCGGTCTCAATTTCAGTGACTTTTGCTTTCAATGCCGCGAGCGCCTTTGAACCGGCCATTGCCGTTGTGTCAGTGCTCATCAGATCCATCTGTGCCGCATGTTGAATCTGGAGGTCGCGAGAAGAAGCAGGAGAACGAGGATCGTTCTTGACGGTGACCTTTTGAACGGATTTCTTGCCATCAACGGTGAGCGTCAAATTGTAGACACCCGGCAGCACTAACGGTCCTTGAGGCGATAGCGGCGTGAGATAGGGAGTTGCGCTAATATCGTATCCGCGCGAGTTTGCCGGCGGATTCTCGTATCGAAGATCCCAATTGATTCGATTCGTACCGATTTCCGTTGGCATCGGCTTGGGAACTTCCTTCCAGAAGTCGGGAATAGGCTGAAGAGGTTCTTTCACCTCAGGGAAAGGAGCGCTTGTATAGTGTCGAATGAGCTTTCCAGCTGAATCCGTAACGTCAAGCGTGATGTCGCTGTTTGGCTTGCTTCCCAAGTAGTAATAGACCAAAGCACCCGGAGGTGCGTTCAATGCGTGTGGCACTTCTGGAGGCATCGGCGTGTCTTGGTTGACATTTCTTCGAGCACGAACGGCATCACCAGGAGCGAACAGGAACGCTGAGCCCAGGTCAGAACTTACTTGGCGTAAGGGCGAAATGTCGTCCAGAATCCAGAAGCTACGACCGTACGTTCCGACGACTAAGTCGTTATCTTTGACGACGATATCTCGATAGGAGGTATTCGGAGCATTGAGTCGTAACGATTGCCAATGATCGCCATCGTCAAAGCTCACATACATTGAGCTATCGGTTCCTAAGAACAGGAGACCATCCTTCTTTGTATCGGCGCGCACAACGTTCGCCTTGCTCCCAGTAACTTCGTCGGTCGGCAAGCCATGAACGATCTTGGACCAAGATTGGCCAAAGTTCTTCGTTCGATAAACCGCTGGCTCGGGATCGTTGGATATGACAACGTAAGCAGAAGCAAGGTCTGTGTGGCTAGCATCGATGCATACGATCGATTTCTTGTTGCCAGGCACATTCATGTCGCTCCAAGTCTTGCCATGGTCCTTTGTGAGCTTTATGGTGCCATTGCTCATTCCCGCCCAGATGATTCCTCCGTCAATGCTGCTTGGTGAAAGGCTCGCAATCGCTCCTCCTCCGCCTCCTCGCTGCATCTCTTCGTCAGACATTTCTTGCATGCGTTCCATCGCGTCCTTCCGGCTGATGTTCTGATCGCCATCGTTGTCGGAGTCGGCTTCGAAGCGGTCATGGTCTGGCTCGCGTTCGTTAGCCTTCTTTGGAGGCGTATCTTTTTTCGCACTTGCCGCCTTTTTAGCCGGCTTCTTCGTTTCCTTTTTCTCTACTTCTGGTTTAGGTGGAACGTAGTTTGCAGGATAGGAAAGGTCGGGACCCAGTTTGTGCCACGTTTTGCCGCCATCAATAGATGACATCAAGAATTGATAGCCTAAGAAAAGCTCGTGCGGGTTTACCGGCGAGAACATGATCGGTTGGTTGAAGTCGTGCCGAAGCTTGAGCTTTGGATCGTTATCGGGGCTTACACTGATCCATTGGCCAGTGGGGAAGCTTTGCCGTATCACGTCGTTGGTTTGTCCAGTGGAATAAAGAATGTTGGGGTTCAAAGGATCAACGGTGATGGATCCCCACTCCCATCCGGGATTCGGGCTCCAGTCGAGAGGAGTGATTTCACCATAGATGCCACGACTGCTGATTCCGATACAGCCGGAATCTTGCATGGTCGCGTAGCACCAGTAGGGCCACGAGTTGCTAACCGCGATGTGATAGAACTGGCCGTTGGCGATGTTGTACCAAGTGCTCCAAGTTCGTCCGCCGTCAAGAGTAATCGCCGGGCCCTGATCCACGCCAAAGAAGATTCGGTTGCTGTCGGTTGGGTCCATCCAAATCTGTTGGGGATCGTCCCCGCCTGGAGCACCCTTGAAGCCAGTGAATGTCTTTCCTCCATCGTGCGAAATGTATGAGCAGGTGTTCAAGACATAGACCGTATCAGGGTCCTTCGTGTTAACGCTGACACCGCAGTTGTATCCGCCCTGACCGTTTCGGATTCGATTGTCATCCTTGGCCATCTGCTTCCAACTGTCTCCGCCATCATCTGAACGCCAGAGCCCAGAGTTACTGACGTAAAACATGCGCTTTCCTTGGGTGTTCATCGCAACCGCGACGCATGTGCGACCTCCAAGTGAATCAGGCAAGCCTTCGCCTTTGACTTGCTTCCAAGTCTTTCCGCCGTCTTCGGACTTGACTATCTTGGTTCCATTAAAGCTATTGGGAGCGCTAGTGTCCTTGTCACCAAGCCCGACGCTGCAATGTCGAGCCGTAGTCGCCAACATGACGTTAGGGGTGTCGTAAGCATAAGCAATGTTCTGAACACCCGTGATATTGTTGGTGACCAGCGTCTTGGTCCAAGACTTTCCGCCATCCGTTGAGCGATATCCACCACGCTCAGAGCTTGCTTTTTTGAAGTTGCCTAGAACACCAGCAATCAGCGTATTGGGATCTTTTGGATCGACGGCAATACTGGGGATCTGCATTGCGAAGTCGAGCCCAATGTGGGTCCAAGTTTTTCCGCCGTCTGACGATCGGTACATGCCATTGCCTTCGTTGCGTCCGGTTGTGCCATCTCCTAGACCGACATAAACAATATTAGGATCGCTCGGAGCAACTTGCACTGCGCCAATGCTGCTGGCATCTTTAATGTCGTCAAAGATCTGCTCCCACGAGGTACCGGCGTTTGTGGACTTGAAAAGTCCGCCATTTGGCGTTCCGGCATAGTAAACGCCTGGTTGGCCAATCGCACCGCTTACCGCAGATACGCGGCCACCTCTAAAGGGGCCAATGTTGCGCCAAACCAATCCCGAATACAGGTTGGAACTGATTGGGCCATAAACTTTCGAGTTTTTTAGGTTCGGAGTAGTCGCACCGGTTAGGGACGAAGGGTGTGCTTGGGACACTGCAGCAAAGGCTAGTGAGAGCGCGGCAATAGCGAGGGCTTTGTCATTCATGGGAGGGGTTAAAGGAAGATTCAACTGCTTTTAACAGTTGAATTCAGCATATTACGACAGGAGTACGCAAAGGGGAACCCCAAAAGATGCATCGATCGAATGAATTTCGACCGATGCACCTGAGAAGGAGGTTAGAAGTTACTAGGGAAGGACGTTTCCGGCCGCCCGATAGATCTCGTACCAGTGGGGGCGAGACAAATCAATCTTGCAAGCTTCGACAACTTCGAGAACTCGACTCGCGGTTGTCGTGCCTAGGACAGATTGGATCTTGGCGGGGTGGCGTTGGATCCAGGCGATGGCTAGGCCCGTTTTGGTCACGCCATAGGTTTCCGATAAGTCATCCAGAACCTTGTTGAGTTCTGGGAATTTAGGGTTGTCAATAAAGACTCCTTCAAAGAATCCAAATTGGAATGGCGACCAAGCCTGAATCGTGATTTTCTTCAATCTGCAATAGTCGAGGATTCCACCATCATGGTCGATCGAATTCGGGAATTTCGTGTTCGCCGTAATTCCCCGATCAATCATCCCCGTGTTGGTGACGCTGAGTTGAAGTTGGTTTGCTTGAAGCTTCATCGGCAGACTCGCTTGAAGCAGTTCGATTTGGCCCGGGTTAAAGTTGCTGACACCAAAGTTTCGAACCTTGCCTCCATCGTGGAGTTCATTGAAGGCTTCCGCTACTTCCTCTGGTTCGATGAGAGTGTCAGGTCGATGCAAGAGAAGGATGTCGAGGTATTCAGTCTTCAGTCGGCTCAGAATGCGGTCGACCGACCCCAGGATGTGCTCTTTTGAAAAATCAAAATAACCTTGGCGAATTCCGCACTTGCTCTGAAGCACCAAGTCGTGGCGATTGATTCCTAAACGTGAGACGGAACTCGCAAATACTTCTTCACACTTGCTACCACCGTAGATGTCCGCGTGATCGTAAAAATCGATACCCGCATCAAAGGAAGTCTTAATCAAGTTGTCGAGGGACGAGTTCTCCATACCGCCGATACGCATGCAGCCAAGTGAGACTTCAGAAACTTCCAATCCAGATGTGCCGAGCTTTAACTTTTTCATGGTCGAGTCCGTATTGTAGACCACCCCTAAAATGGTTAGGGTGAGAGTGTTTGAACCACTTTCCTCATGTGTGAACTTGCTACGGCATAATTGATCTTAGGGATAGACGTTAGACAAGGGAGAAGAAAAGAATGACAACTCGTTCAACCGTAGGCGCACTCGCATCCGTAATGATCTTGGCAACCGCAACCGCCCATGCCGGCCATGCACGGACACAAATGAATTTTGATCCGGTACCCGTTGGGAAGAAGGCTCCTGACTTTGCGGCATTCACGCCCGAAGGCAAAAAGGTCATGCTGAGCCAATTTAAGGGCAAGGTCGTTATCCTCGATTTTTGGGCTACTTGGTGTGGTCCATGCCAGATCTCAATGCCAGGACTCGAGAAAATCTATCAACAGGTTAATGATAAGAACGTTGTTGTTCTGAGCCTGAATACATGGGATAAAGAACCCGACTTCAAGGCTTGGGTTGCCAAGAATTCCGGTAGCACCTATCACTTTAATTTCGTTCGCGACCCAGCCGAAGGAGATCACGCCGGTATTCGCAAAGCGAGCATTGCCAAGAGGCTGTACAAAGTCGTCGGTATCCCAACGATGTACATCATTGACAAAAACGGAAATGTCGCCGGTTCGACCATTGGCGCAGGCAACGACGCAGAGATCGTCAAGATTCTAGGCAAAATCGGCGTATCAGCTGTTCTGCCGTAAGATCGAACTCACAGAGTTTGGGGTGTGAACTACCGGTGAATACTCACTCGGTTTGCCCACACCTCATTCTTCTCGTCAGTTGGTAGATCACTATCGTCGTTGATCGTAAAAATGACGGACGCAATATTCTTTGTTCGGCTCTTTATCCCGAAAAAGGGGGCGCTACCGTCTTTAAGGCCCTTAACTGAAAAAGATCCAGATGCTTGCCCGATGAGATTCCCCTTAGAATCGTATGCCATTCCTACTACTGAAAAATGATTTCCACCGCGAGGTTGGAATTGAGAGCCAACTGCCGAAACGGGCGAATCAAATATCAATCGCAGCTGCGAATTAATGCCGTAGTAGGTTCGAATAATGAAGTCGTCCGGCAAGAAATCGCAATGACCCCCGTTAAACGATTCGGCAGTTGACTCGGTCCAAATTTGATATCCCTGGTATCCCGATGTATCTTCGAGGTTCGCACCGTCAAATTGAACGTAATCGCCTCCGTGAGTAGGGAACTGAGTGATCGCCTCGCCGTCGTACGTACTTAGATTGACAACCTGCCAATCAATGTAGTCGTTCTCCTTGATCGCCGCACGACTGGTTACCTTGGAAATGGGTGGAGTGATGGTGTCTCGAATATCGGTGCCACCACAACCCATTAACGCCAATGTCAAAAATGAAAGCGCGACAACTTGGAATTTGTACATTTGAACTCCCTTGTTCTTGAATTCGACAGCTTTTAAGCACCTGATCGAATGCTCGTATATTTACCTAAATAATATAAAGGATACGATAGATCTTTTTGAACTGAAAATATTATTTCTGCTCATTTTTTTGCGTCAGGTTTAGGGCACGAAAAAGTGACCAAGCTCGGCGATTGCTATCCCATCTGAGAATTACTCAGAAGGGGCAAGATCGAGAATGGGTTCCAGCAGGGAAGCGTAATGCTTCCACCGATTGATAGAATTGCCGTGAGCCATATGGCGTACTTGCCAATGGCTCGGGGTGTTGACGGTCGAATTTGTTTCCTCAGGATCAAGGCATTTCTACGGGGTTACTGTGAGGGTTGCCGTTTTACTGATACCGATTGATGAGGCCGTGATGGTTACCGAAGACTGACTTGTAACCTTTGAGTGAGTGACCTTAAAGGTGCCAGTTATCTTTCCGACAGGCACAACAACCGAAACTGGTACCTTGGCGGCTGAAGGATTCGAGCTGTTTAGTGTAATGCTTAATCCGCCTGTCGGAGCAATTCCAGTTAACAATACCGTTCCAGTAATTACCGTGCTGGCAATTCCTTTAACGGTTGTTGGCGAAAGGGTTACTGATGCCAAATACGGCTGTTGGATCGTAAGTTGGGTTTGCTGAGCCGAAGTTCCTAACTTACCGAGTATTCCGACCGTCTTGCCTGAACTTACTGCTTTGGTGAGAACAGAGAATATTCCAGTCGTGGATCCAACAGGTACTGCTACCGAGGCAGCGACTGTCGCATAAGGTGCCGATGAACTCAATTTGACCAATACCGCGCCATTAAACGTGCTTGGGGCCGCATTTAAGGTCACAGTTCCAGTCGACTTATCGCCGCCGTTAACGGTGGTTGGAGAGAGAGTCAACAAGTTCAGAACGAATGGTGAAAGGGTGAGGGTCGTCGTCTTTGTCAATGTTCCTAGCCCAGCTGTTATAGTGTAAGTGACCAGCGAACTCACCATTTTGTGACTGACCGTAAACGTTGCGGAGGTAGTACCGCCAGAAATTTTTGCACTAATCGGAACTTTGACTAAGCTGGCGCTTGAGCTCTTTAGGGTGATTACGAGACCGGAAATGGGTGCGGGGCCACTCAAATAGACCGTTCCAACTATGTTCGTCGTTGATCCACCAACAACTCCACTTGCGGACAAGCTAACACCATCAAGCCCTGGGGGCTGAACGGCTAACTTTGCGTCGAACGAGTTCGAGCCAAAGGATGCGGTTACGGTGGAGGTGACAGTCGAACTCACCACCTTCGAATTAACTGTTACGGTCGCGGACGTTGCTCCAGCTGGAACCATAACGGGTGAGGAAACGACCACGTTCGAGTTCGTCGAGGTTAGATTCACTGCAAGGCCCGAAGCCGGGGCTGGGCCGCTTATCGTAATCGTGCCACCTACCGGGTTTCCACCAACTGTCGCGTTACGCGACAGTGTAAAACCAGTTAGTTTAGGCGGCGTGATCGATAAAACTGCTGATTGAGTTCCTCCGTTGAGTGTTGCTGAGATGGAGGCCGTTGTAGGTGCGGAAACTCCCACCGTGGTCACCGCAAATGTAGCTGATGTGGCTCCCGACGCAATTGTTACCGTGGCGGGAACAATTGCACTTGCTGTACTGGAGCTAAGATTGATCGTCACTCCTTCGGCAGGTGCCGCAGTTTTGATGGTGACGGTTCCAGTTGAACCATTGCCTCCGAGTACTGAATCCGGTGAAATTGAGAGGCTAATGAGTGCAATCGGTGGCGTAATCGTCAATGTTGCCGATTTCGAACTGGTTCCCGACGTTGCCGTGATCACAGCGTCCACATTTGCTGCTACCTTAACTGTTGGTATTGCGAAAAATCCGGTAGTTGACCCTGCTGGAATCGTGAACGATGAGGGAACGGTTGCTTCAACATGATCGCTCTGAATGGAAATTACCTGTCCTCCTGACGGAGCGGCATGAGAAAGTGTGACCAACCCTTGAGAAGGACTTCCACCGACAACACTGGCGGGCCTTACGATAAAGTCAAGAATGGGAACATCGGTTATCGGTGTGCCTATGGCATAAAAAATGAAGTCACCTGAACCGACATAGAGCGTGCCATCCCCACCAATTGTGGGAGGATTGTTGGCAAAGCCACCGGTTGTGAAGCTCCAAAGTTTCGTGCCGTCTGGCTTTACGGCATAGATATTGAAGTCGAAGGAACCGAAATATACCGTCCCGTCAGAGCCAATTACCGGAGAACCTTCAATCTTTTTGGTGGCAAGGAACTTCCATTTGAGAGTGCCGTCCGGATTGAGCGCGTAAAGGTTCTTGTCATCTGATCCAATGTATATCGTTCCATCAGGAGCAACTGCCGGAGATGTCCAAATCAGGTCGCCCGTCTGATAGCTCCATTTTTTAGTTCCGTCGGGAGTAAAAGCGTAAAGGCTATGGTCATAACTTCCGAAATACACCGTGCCATCGGTACCAATAGCTGGGGCACCAACGATGCCGACGTTTGCGTCCGTCGCGAAGGTCCATTTCTGAGTGCCATCTGGATTCACCGCATAAAACTGACCGTAGTCATTACCGAAATAAATGGTTCCATCGGTGGCGACCGCTGGAGAAGAAGCAATTCCACTGTAGCTAGGGAACTTCCATGCAAGGATTCCGCTCGATTGAAATGCGTACAGGTAGCCGTCGTTGCTACCAACATAAACGATCCCATTAGGTCCGAACGCTGGACCGGTCCCCACTAAACTTCCCGTAGGGTAACTCCACTTCTTGGTGCCGTCCGGATTGACAGCATAAAACTTGTAGTCGTCCGAGCCAACAAAGATCGTTCCATCAGAGCCAATTGCTGGTGCTCCATAAATTTGAGAACCAGTTGTAAAGCTCCATTTCTGCGTGCCATCCGAATTTAGAGCAATGAGATTTGCATCCGCCCCAAAATAGATCGTTCCATCAACCGCGATAACGGCTGGACCAAGTGTGTTGTATCTACCAGCCTGGAATGCCCATTTTTGGATACCATTGGATCCACCACCCATCCCAACTGCCGTGTTGAGGTTGTTCTGCCGAAACATCGGCCAGGGTGAACCAGGTTGTTGACCGAAGGTCAGAACTGTAAGCGCAAGCAACGCAGAGACGAGAGCGATCCGCAATTTATAAAACATTGAAAACCAAGATTTCTGAAAGAACAATAGCACTGTTGGAAGGCGCTTCATAGGTGTATGTCCCTATTCGTAAGCGAACTCTAAAAATCGCCACGGAGCCGCGTTTCCTTCCAATCGTGATTCTTAAGGAATTAGTCTGATTTGAGCTAGTTATGTTCGCAACTCATGCAATTGGAAAAATAGCCGGAGTTGCTACTTGACCGAACCTAGGTCGTTGATGGGCTCTAGGAGGCCCGGATAGTATTGCCACCGATGAATCGACGTTTTATAGACTGGTTGCCGAACTTGCCAATGGCTTGGAGTGTTGATTGTCCCTGTGGTTGCAACTGGATCCAGGCATATTGGATCCCAATCTAAATCCACGAAGCGGATAAGGTCCTGAATGTTGGACTCTGGGTTGGAAACCAGATGCTCATAATCGACTTCCATTATCAAATTTGGATCAATTACTGAACGCCAATGCGCCATCAGCCGAAGGTATTCACGGTAAGCAAATCCAATATTAGAGATATCGTGAGCGAAATCTGGAGCATAGCGATATGGAGTTACAAAGGCGGAGAGGCAGGTATCGAGGGGATCTCTTCGGCAATGAATGATCTTAGCTTGCGGATAGGCTAGATGAATTAATCCGAGTGCCCAATAATTGAGTGGCATCTTATCGGTTATTCGGGAGGACGAAATAGAATTGTGGTCCAGTTCCGCGTCGTAGTCGAGGATCCAGTTTCGAATCGAAGACGGAACATCGACCTCTGAAAGTAGTTCAAGTAAGAACTTGGGCTGGTTCTCGGTCCAAAACCGAAGTTCACCGGCGGCACTGATTTCTGGGTGGCGAGAAAGAATTTGCTCAACAAGGGTCGTGCCAGAGCGGATCATTCCAACGATGAACACCGGACGCTTGCTCGCCGAGCCAGCCTCCCGATAATTGGAGAAGAGATCCTTCGTAAATAAGTTAATTAGGCGATCGACCTTTTTTGTTTCAAATTCACGATCAAATGGTTGCCGGTTTTTGCCCATGGAAGCAAGGGCAATTTGATTTGCCTTTTCAAAATGTTGTGCGGCGGCCGAGAACTCTCCAACGTCGTCAAAACACTTACCCAGGGCATAGTGCAATTGTCCGCGATCTGGCTCATTCGTCGTCGGAGAGTTGATCATCCTTTCCATTTGTTCAACAATTGGGTGATCTTCTTCGGACATTTGCTTTGAATACGCTAGGGCAAAGTAAGCGGCGGCTAAATTGGGTTGCAGCTTAATCGAGGTTTCAAAGCACAATACAGCGTCCGTGAACTGCCCCTTCATCTGATGGATACGTCCAAGCATGCGATGAGCAGATGGTTCCTTGGGGTTGAGAAAGAGGGCTGCTCGAGTGAGCGATTCCGCTTCGTCCACAATTCCAAGGTCAGCAAGAGCTTGAGCGAGGTTCAAACGGACTGAAACAGACTTTGGGTCCAGAGTTAAGGCATTGCGAAGGACTGTAACGGCTTCAGCTGGACGATTAGCAATCGCGAGCAACTGACCATATTTGGCATGTAGAACGGGAACCGTTGGGTCCAAGGAAATCGCACTTGTGATTGCCTGGATCGCCTCCGTCCAACGACCTTCAGCCTGACGCGCTAAGGTTAGATTGAAAAACAGATTGGGTTGGTTCGGAGCGAACTTGATTGCCCGGGAAAATGATTCTGCCGCTTCCGTCGGACGGCCTTGAGCCAACACGGACTGACCAAGCAAGTTTAGGTTTCCAACATCGTCAGGTTTCAGACGGATTGCCTGACGACATAGCTTCTCGGCTTCTGAAAACTGGCCACTCGAAAAGGCACGAAGTGCCGCTTGATGTTGGACGTCAAAGGAGCCAAGCGAACTCAGCTCCTTGTCTTTACCGTGCATTGAAGTAGATTACTTCCATCAAGGCTTATGGTTTTTCTGTTTGATGAAATTAGGCACACCGAGCTTGGGCGTCCCTTCTGGTGGCTTCACATCATGGCTAGCATCGTTGCCCGAGCATCCCACAAGGAATACGCAGACAACGAATGCTAGAACGGTCAGCTTCACGAGCCTTGGCAAGCCTGAATGGCCCAGTCGCAAGGCTTCGTGCTGTCCCACTTGTGGGTCTTCGCGTGTCCGTCTCCATAGACAGAATTGAAGTTACCCATGTGTCGGGCACGAACGTAGAAACCAGGAACATTGAGTCCGCTCACGGATTGGTTGGGCTTGCCATGGGTATAGCGCTGCCATCCATAGTCCACATTTCGGTCGCTTCCGCTGAGGTCGGTCCAGTCTCCTTCCACAATCCAAATTGCAGTCGAAGGAACTTCGACTTCTGACTCGGAAACGGGATCTCCGTTCCAATAAGCATAAGGATCGGTGCCGTGGGTGTAACCGGTCTTTCCGTTAGCGTTAAATGAAGGGTCAACTTGGCTAGCATAGGGCCATGTTTCCATGTTGTTCCAAGCCCAGCTTACGCGGAGCTCACCCTTTGGATTGGAAGTCGTGTTACCTGGATCAGCCCACTGTCCATTGATGTAGGCAGCGTAACCAAAGTTCGTATAGTCCTTGCTTGGGCAAACGAGCATTTCATAGCTCTTTATGTATGGCTGAATAATCTGATTCCAATAGAGCAGGCCGACACCGTCTCCAAACCATGGAGCTGACCAGGTTGGATCGTAGGAGCCATAGCTCGCTGGAACATACATGTTGTCGTTGTCGTTCGCATACATCATCGCGGACAGACCGGTTTGCTTGGCTTGCTGGGCGCACACGGTTTTCTTCGCTGCTTCCTTAGCTTGGGCAAACACAGGGAAAAGGATTGCGGCGAGGATTGCGATGATCGCAATAACAACCAGCAACTCGATCAGGGTAAAGGCTTTCGTATTTTTATGCATGAGCTTCATCGACAGCTTTAAGAGCGTGTTAAGGGAGTCGTGAGCAGTGTAATACGCGTTCCTAAAATAGCTCTAAAAGGAAGAGATTGATAGCGTGACGACCACTATAGTGCTTAACCTGCAATCGTCCCTGCAGAAGATCCAGAACCGTGAGTGGAGAACGCTCTAATATGGATGCCTAACATTCTTGAGGGAGAGAAGATCGCCTAGATCATTTTCGTAAGGCTTCCACTTCTGAATCGAGGTTTTGTAGATGGGCTGACGAGCTTGCCATTTGCTGGGAGTTCGTATCGAAGACTCATTTTCTTCGTGGTGGAGGCACGCATCGCTCCACTCAAGATCGCAGAACTCGAAAATGTTTCGGGCAGTATCTTCTCGGTTCAAGATGAGGGACTCATAATCCATTTCGACCATCGATGATTTAGGCAAGATCGAACGCCAGTGATCCATTACCTTCATGTACTCTAAGTAATTGAAAACGATATTCGATGCGTTGTAGGCAAAGTTCGGGCCCTGCCCAAGATACGTTGTGTAAATCGAGAAGCACGTATCCAACGGGTTCCTGCGGAGATGGATGATTTTTGCGTTGGGGAAGACTCTATGAATCAGTCCCAGATGCGAGTAGTTCAGAGGCATCTTGTCCGAGATCCGGCTCGATTTTCCGGCCACTGTCTCGATCGCTTGGACGTACCGTTTAGCAATATCTCGAACCTCATCCGCTGAAAGGTTTTTGTTTGGGAGCCTGCGGACCTGATCAGCTTCGCGCATCCAAAAGACGGGTTCGCCAGCCGATGATACTTGGGGATGACTCGAAATGACTTGGTCGAGAAGGGTTGTTCCAGATCGAATCATCCCTACAATAAAGATTGGACAATTGCTTGACGAGTGACCATCGAGAGGAGTGTTGACGTGCTCCACCGAGTTTTCACTCATCAGGTGATCATTTAAGGCAGTCAGGGCGTCTCGGTCATAGGGGCGGCCTTCGTTATAGAGTTTGTAGGCTAACTCATTGGCGCGATGAAAATAGTGGATGGTCTTCGCGGCATCGCCTTGTCGCTCAAATCCACGTGCAAGAGCAAATCCGAGGTAAGTCCTACCCTTAAGGTCAAGATCCGATGAGTCAATCAGCCGCTCGGCTCTATCGAGCCAGCTTTGACCGTCAATCTCAAATTGTTTTGCTTCGGCAAGCCCGTAATAGGCAACTCCTTGATGAGGCATTGCACGCAGTGAGGTCAGGAAGCAATCCACCGATTCAGCAAAACGGCCCTCTTGTTGAAGCCACAAGCCAAAGGAATTACCCGAATAGGGAAATGCGGTCATCGCGCTTTGATAAAGTGCCTCAGCTTCGTCCTTTTCGCCGACATAGGCTCTTGCCGCCGCAAGGGCAGTAATTAATTGGACTTCGGCGGGATGACGTTCAACTGCAACTTCGAGAATCTCTATGACCTCTTGTCGTGCATCCAGAATCTCTAGGATCCGAACCAACTCAAGATAGGACTCAATCCGATTGGGCTCCAATCGAATCGCTTCTTGGAATGCATCCTTCGCCTTGTAGATTCTGTCGAGCCGAGTGAGTGCCAAACCAAGATTGAATTGATAAACGCCTGTTAAAGGGTCGCTGCGGGTTGCTTGGTGAAAGGCCCGAGCAGCTTGATCCGCTTGATTGATCGTCAATCGACATAGGCCCAATTCGTTAAGCACGATTGGGTTTCGGGGGTTGATTTGGAGAGCCCGTTCACAAATGGCGGCGGCTTCTTCCGGGAGTCCCGTATTTTTCTTTGCGAGTGCTAGCCAATAGAGAGCTTCGTCCCGATGAGGAGAGGCGGCCACAACCGCTTGTAGGTGAGGCAAGGACTCGGGCCATCTACCGGTTCGCCCCAATAACATTCCCAGAACAAAATGTCCTTCTGCGTGACTTGGGGAGACCGCAAGAAGCTTCCTTAGGTGGGCTTCTGCTTCAGATACTCGACCGGCTCGAAATGCGGTAGCGGCAATCCTGAAAAGTGCTTCATGGGAATCTTGCATGGCTTCGCTTTCTATTCACGACAAACAAACGGGAGTTGTCGTTTGAATACCGACATTGTGACATTGAGCACAAAAGTAAAACGAAAAGCCCCGAGTTCTTAAACGACCTCGGGGCATTAACCAACCTAACCCGTGCTTATCATTTAGTAACGACAGGCATGCCAACGACATCCAATTCAACAACGGTGTCGATCGCATTCGGCGCACTAGCCGGCACAGTAATAGTCACATCGGTTCCGGTTCTTTCAGCGGAAACCTTAGGTCCGCCAAGGATACGCGCACCGCGGATCTTGTTGGTCAAACCGGGAACCACAAGTTTGCCATCGGCGGGCCAATCGAACACATGCAGGAATACTTTCGATCTACCGGTGGTCGCATGAACCGTGCATCTTCCATAGGGAAGTTTCTCGAAAACGGAGGCAGTGGAATCGTAGATGGAGTCATGATTGACCTTCATCCATGCCCCTAAACCTTTGAGTCGATCAATAGCTTCAGGAGGGAAGACACCTTCGGCAGTTGGACCGACATTGAGTAGGAGGTTTCCACCCTTGCTGGCGATATCAACAAGATCTTGTACTAAAACTTTAACGGATTTGTAATTGTGATCGTGGCTGTTATATCCCCAGTTATCATTCATGGTCATGCAAGTTTCCCAGTCGACTCCGGGAAGCCCGGTTGGCGGAATGGTTTGCTCGGGTGTCGAATAGTCTCCTAATGCGCGGTCGCGGGCATGGCCCACACGGTTATTGACAATTACATTTGGATCGACAGTGCGGCAGAGGGCATAAAGCTCCGAACCATAAGGTTCTTTCCATGTGTTCTCCCATTCGCCATCGAACCAAACGACGCCGAGAGGAGCGTAATCGGTCAAGATCTGTTGGACATCATTGCGTAAATACTGTCGGAATCTATCGAAATTGGCGCCATCTTCAGGTCGGTCTGCTACTTCCCAACTCCGTCTTGGTAAGTAGTCTGGGTGATGCCAGTCCATGATTGAGTGATACAGACAAAACTTTAGACCTTCCGAGCGAACAGCCTTGGCGAGTTCTTTGATCGGGTCTCGCTTGAAGGGTGTATTGGTCACCTTGAAGTCGGTGTACTTGCTATCAAACATGTTGAAGCCGTCGTGGTGCTTCGAGGTGATCACGAGATACTGCATTCCCGCGTCATGCGCCATCTTGGCCCATGCCTTGGCATCGAACTTCACAGGATTGAATTGGCCAACAAACTTGTCGTAAGTCTTGATGGGAATATGCGCGGATTCTCGGATCCATTCTGCATATTCTGTTTTGCCATTCCACTCACCGGCTGGTACTGCGTAAAGACCCCAGTGAATGAACATTCCAAAACGAGATTTTCGCCACCAAGCCATGCGAGCATCCTTTTGGGCCTTCGTTTCAGCGGGAATAACGGGAGTTGCAGGGGCCTGAGGCGGCGTTGCCTGAAGGGAACCACCGGTCCCCATTACTGCGATCGATGCAAGTAGTGATAGCGTCACGGAGTCTATTGTAGTGGATTTAGCGGCCTCCGGCGAGCCACTGCAGGTTGAAACGGCTGACCCTAAGAAGTTTATGGAACTCCTTGCATCGGAAAGCTTCCTATAGTCGGGCTCCAGATGTAAGTTGCAGTAGCGCTTGACCGACCCAGGCACATTGAACGCCGTTCCTGCGGAGCCCTGACAGGGAGTAGAACATGAATCACAGTTTATCGGGTAGTCAGCAGCAGACTTTTGAGACGATCTTCCGACATCCAATTTCACATAACTTGGAATGGAAGGCCCTAATCTCGGCACTTCGGGAGCTAGGCGAAGTAGAGGAAGGACCGAACGAGAAACTGAAGTTCTCTCGAAATGGGCTTAAACTCAATTTGCACGCCCAAGGGAAGTACATCGGTGTTGATGACCTTATGAGGGTGCGTCATCTACTGGAGCTTTCTGCGAAACTTCCCACCCATCAAGAAACCGGAAACAACGCGATTGTCGTTGTTGATCACAAAGGAGCTCGGATCTTTAGTGCGGGCGACCTTTCCGTTGAGCCAATTCTCATTGAGCCCGAGGATCCTAGCGGACACGATCAGCAAGTGCATAACCCGATAGGTGATTCGGGTGGCAAACAAGGTCCAACACGAAAGTTGTTCTACGAGGCGATTGCAAACAACCTTTCTGGCGTTGATCAAATTCTTTTGGTTGGCAATGGACACGGAGCAAGCAGCGAAGTGGAACACCTCGTAGCCTTTTTGAAATCGCATCACCATGAGAACATTGAAGAGCGAATAATCGGTCTCGAGGTTCTGGACCTGCATCACCTCACCGAGCCAGAACTACTTGCAAAGGTAAATAGTTTGTTCGTCATGCATTTGAATGCACTCACTAACGGATAGAAGTAATTTCATCCGCAGATGATCTATTTGAAGATCCCATCAGCATTCCTTTGGAACCGGTTCCAGAGGGATGCTGACGGGGCTTGCAATGTGGTCCAGTTAGGCCGTTAGCGCGGAGAGTTTTTCAAAGAGGGCATCGTCAATCGAAATCCCTGCCGCAGAGGTGTTTTCTTCAAGGTGGGCAATCGATGATGTTCCTGGTATCGGGAGCATAACGGGCGAGCGCTTGAGAAGCCACGCGAGAGCCAATTGGGCGACCGTTGCCTCATGCTCCTTTGCCGCAGTGTCCAATATTCCGCCAGGCTTGGCAAGATCACCAGCTGCAACCGGGAACCAGGGAATAAACCCAATGTTCTCTTCGGTGCAATAGTCTAGGACTGCTTCAGATTGTCGATTCGATAAGTTGTAAAGGTTCTGAACCGTCACGATGGGGACAATTTCACGAGCGGCTTTGATTTCGTCGACCGAAACTTCCGACAAGCCAACGTGTCGAATCTTTCCTTCCTCTTGGAGGTCTCGCAGCACACCAAACTGATCCGCCGCTGGAACCGCAGGATCGATTCGATGTAGCTGATACAGGTCAATGCGATCTTGCTTCAATCGTCGAAGGCTCATTTCAACGCACTGTCTTAGGTATTCAGGCCGGCCGATTGGAAGCCATTTGTCTGGACCGGTTCGAGCAAGCCCACCTTTGGTTGCGATAACGAGATCCGATGGGTACGGATGAAGGGCAGACGCAATCAAGTCCTCGGAGACGGCCGGACCATAGGAGTCGGCAGTGTCGATAAAGTTGATCTCTAGTTCTGCAACTCGGCGGAGAAGTGCTTTGGCCCCTTCAGGGTCTGCTGGATCACGCCAAATCCCAGGGCCCGTTATCCGCATCGCCCCGAATCCGAGTCGGGTTACGGGCATATCGCCCCCGATTAAGAATTGGCCAGATGGTCTCGCTGAAATTTTGCTCGAAGGATTTGACATGTCCCTAATCTACGAAGTGAATTATCAATTTATCATCTTGTTAAACAAGTGAGATTCGGCCCCTTGACTCGTCGGATTTGATCGCTTTTCGACTGATCTCACCCGGAAGGGTGATTGTCTTGAACCATTCAGATTCTTAGGGACGGATCAAGTAAATCGAATGCTTGCTAGAAACAATTTGCTTGAGGGCGGAGCTCCCGATATTGAGTCGGTCAGCATATCCTGTTCCCTGGGCGGCCATCACCAGTAAATCAGCTTTTACTTCGTCCATTTGGGTCTCGACAACTTCTCCAAGGTCTCCTTCCCACAAACGGTGTTCGGCAGGAATTCCGGCTTCACGAATTCTCTTGACCACTTTCTTGCTTTTCTTGCCGATGAATTCAAGGAAGGATTCACGATGGTCTTTGTTCATGCCTGCAACCATCTTCTTATCAAATGCGGTGAGAAGGATAAGTTGCTTGATCCCTTCTGGCTTTTGCTCAATGAAGGTTCGAATCGCACGGTCAGAGTATTTGGAATGGTCCGTTGTCAAGACGACGGATAATGGTCCGACGGGTGATACTTCGCCTTTAGAAATAAGTACGGATTCCTTCGATCCAATCGCAAGGGCTCGCCCCATACTGCCAAACAGGCTCGAATTGAACTTGGAGCGGCGCCGGGAGCCAATACAGATTAGGTCAGCTTTCTCTTTTCTGGCATGGTCCAATAAGATCTTTGCCGGAGAGCCAAATAAAACCTTTCGCGAGGTTCGAAATCCTAATGCTTCTGAAATAACTTTCGCATGCATTATCAGCGTGTCGTCGGAGTTTATCTGGGACAACTCTGCGCCCGAAATGAAGCCAAATTCTTGCTTTGACACGAGTAATTTTGAATCGTCGACGTGAATGACTTCGATGTCGACTTCTTGAGGTCGAAGTCTCGCAAGGAGGTTCAGAGTTGATTCGTAGTAACCCGTTCCATCTACACCAACAATAGTTTTCATAAGCTATATCTGTAAAAAGGCTTTGACTACCGTCGGATCAAAGTTTCTACCGCTTAACGAGTGTATCTCGTCAGTAGCTTGGTCATGGGACCATGCCTTCTTGTAGGGGCGTTCGTGCGTGAGTGCATCATAGACATCGGCAACAGCAACGATCCGGGCAGGTAAGGGAATTTGATCGCCCACTAGACCTTCTGGATATCCACTTCCATCCCACTTTTCATGGTGACTTAATGCGATTGACTTTGCGAGTTCCATCTCGGGGGAATGGATGATTGAAAGAAGTTTTGCTCCGACCGTTGTGTGTAACTTAACCATCTCGAACTCGGCTATATCGAGTTTTCCTGGTTTAAGGAGTATGTTGTCAGGCACTGCTATTTTTCCAACGTCATGCAGGGGAGCGGTCAAGCGGATGGCATCGACTAACGTAGTTTCTAAGTAGAGACCAACCGCAATTCGGGCCGACAAATCTCCCACTCGTTTGGTGTGCTCACCTGTTTCATCGTCGCGAAACTCTGCCGCTCTTGCCAGTGCTTCAAGGGCACCGCGATTAGTTGCTTTTAGTTCGCTGGTTCTTGCTTGCACAACCTGCTCAAGGTGTTCTCGGTAATGGCCCAACGAAACATGCATTTGGCGAGCTTCAAGCAAATTTCGAATTCGAAGCAAGATTTCGAGGGCATCTGCGGGCTTGACTAAAAAGTCTGAAGCTCCGGCATGGAGCGCTTGCGTCTTTGTGTCGGAAGAAGTGTCTCCGGTGAGAGCGATTACTGGCAAATATTGGCCTGGAAAGAGATCCTCTCGAATGGCACGAAGGATTTCGTGACCATTTGGGGCAGGCATATGCATATCCAGAATGACAATGTCTGGATGATAGTTTGCAAGTGTGGTCAACGCGGACTTTGAGTCGGTAATTCCAATGTAACTTGAGTAGCCAGCCCATTCAAGGATTGACTTTATGTAACGAATATTCTCAGCATCGTCGTCGATGATGCTGATCTTGGCTTGGGGAAAAGGACACTCAAGTTTAATCATCGTTCGTCAGCCTCGTAATTAGACATTTAGGATTCGATTTAACTCAGCAGTAAGGCTACTAAATTCAATCGGCTTTGTTAGGTACGCCTGAGCACCTAATGCCAATGCTGATCGAATGCTTACGTCCGTCGCATCTGCGCTAATGACAATGACGGGGATGCTATTTGTTTTCGGGTTGCTACGGATTTGTTCCAAAACACTCAGTCCACCGATATCGGGCAAATGGAGGTCAAGGAAGATAAGGTTTGGATTGAGACTTTCGATAAGCCGCAGTCCATTTTCCGCTCGCAAGGCTTCGAAAAGCTTAAACTTTTTCGATTGAGAGCAATACTGCTTCATCAAATCCAGGTTCGCTTGGCTATCGTCGATGTATACAACGGATAATTCACCGATGTCTTTGGCCTTTTCGATACTTTCGCTCTGCGAATCTTCTTCCGCTTGACAATTACAAGGGGCATTATTGCCAACAAGATTTTGAACTCGAACCAGTTCAAGCTCGAAAGTTGTTCCAGATGAAGAGGACTCTATAAGCCTAAGGTCACCGTCCATCAGGCGAGCTAAGTTGAGCGATAAAGCCAATCCCAGTCCTGTGCCTGGGGCGACTGGGTTCGGTCCCCTTTCAAACGGCTTGAAAAGCCATTCATTTGCCCCTGGACCCAAACCAGGGCCAGTATCCGATATGGTGATTCGACAAACAGAATCTGTGCACCCACCGCATTTCATGACGATGCTGCCGTCATCTCGGTTGAATTTGATGGCGTTAGACAGCAAGTTAAGAAGAATTTGCATCAGCCTCTTGCGATCTGCCATGACGTTTCCTTCATGTATGCTGTGATCAACTGTGATACTTATTTGTCGATCTTCGGCGGTTGCCCGAATCAGTTCGACTGCATGCAGAACTGTCTCAGAGACTGACAGTGGCTCGAGATAGCAGTCAAGATTCCCGCTTTCAATTCTTGAGATATCAAGTACCTCATTGATTAGGTCTAGTAAATGAGTTCCCGCTTTTAAAATGGAATTTGAACAATCGAGAATGCTTGGGTCCGAAAACCTCATTTCAAGTATTTGAGCGAACCCAAGAACTGAGTTTAATGGGGTGCGTAATTCGTGGCTCATCCGAGACAGAAATTCGCTTTTCGCTTTATTCGCTTTGTCTGCTTCGCTACGAGCCCATTCCAATTGGTCAGCACGGTCCTTGAGGTCCTTATTGAGGATTCGAATTTCATCTTCAGCCTGCCTCAATTCAGTCACGTCTCTGGCAGACCCATAAATTTTCGAATTGGAAGTGCGTACAGCTTTCCATGATAGGATGCGCGTCGATCCATCCCGGTGAAGGCAGCGGTTTTCGAAACTTAAAGTGTTGTCGCCTTCAACTAACAACTTGGCCAAACACCTTTCTGTTTTTGAGCGATCTTCTTCGACGACAAAGTCTAGGAATGGTCGAGCTTTTAGCTCGTCTGCCGTCCAACCAAACGTCGACGTAAAGGAGTAGCTAACCTTTTCAAAGAATCCTTCGGCGTTGATGATGCAAAGCAGATCGAGCCAGTTCTCGAATAGGCTCTCAAATTCATCGTTGAGTTCCTTTCGAAACGATAGGTCGCGAAGTGAAGCGACGACTCCAACTACGTCTCCGTTCTCATCAATAATCGGACTACCAACTAGACTGACGTGAATAGGTGAACCGTTCTTGTGAATTCGCACGGTTTCAATTTCACTGATCCCCCCTCCGTTATGAAGCGTGCTGTGCCACTCGCTGAATTGGCTCTGCCTATCTTGTGGGACGAGGAAGTTTATGTGTCTCCCAATCGCTTCTTCCGGTCGGTAACCGAACATTTTTTCTGCTGCTGGGTTCCATGTTTCTATCGTTCCTTCAAGATTTCGGCTGACAATTGCATCTTTCGAAGATCTAACTAAAGCTCCATATCTGAGAAGTTCAGCCTCCGTTCTCTTTTTGGACGCTTCATTTTCAAAACGCTCGAGCGCGAAAGAAATATCTTCGGTTGCTTCAACCAGAAGTCCCACTTCTTCAGATTTAAAGTAGCCAGCAATACTCGAGTAAACGGCAAGCACTCCTATTGGTCTGGAAGCAAGCGAAATTGGAAGTATTGCTGCTGAACGAATGCCACATCTCTTGGCCCTGTCATGCCACAACAGCGTATTTGGATCGGATTGGTAGTCGTTGGCAATGTAAATTTGGTCAGTTCGAAACGCTATGCCTGCCGGACCCAAGCCTTCGGGGATCTCTCTGACAGAAAGCTGAATGGAATCGAGAAAACTATTTGGGTCTCCTGATTTAGCCACAAAATCAAGCAAACCGGTCGAAGGATCATGAATACCTACGAATGCAATTTCAAAGATCTCGCTATCCACCATCAAGCGACAGACGTTTTGAAACAGATCGTCCTTAGCTTTCGCATGTACAATCGACTGGGAAACTCGCCTTAAAGCATTGTAGAGGCGATTTAGGCGTTCAAGCTCGGTCGTAAGATGGCGCTCATGATCTGATAAGTTCATTGGGTACCTAGTGCAATGGTTTCTAGCTAACTCTCTCGAACGTTCGGACGCAACCTACGTAACAATGTTTCCGCGTTACCTTCGCAGTAATCTTTTAAGAGCGATTTTGGATGACGTGCCAATCTCGTATGGCAGTGTTTTGGTCGATCACACTTTTTTTGCCATTATAGGACAAATCCATTCCAGGAATGATTCAATATACAGTGAATAAGCAAATTAAGTCGCAACGCTTAATGTGAGGCAATGGATAATCTTATTAGGCCAGATTCAAGGATCCTCGTCATCGACGACGAAGCTGCCAATGTCAGTTTCCTTGAAGCTCTGCTCAATATTGCGGGATATAAACAGGTGCTCAGCACGACCGATTCTCGACGGTCGGTTGACCTTTTCACCGCGTTCAATCCAGATATTGTCCTGCTAGACATCACGATGCCGTACGTTGATGGGTTTGGGGTGATGAATGCATTGAGAAATTCATTTCCAGATCACCATGTTCCGATCTTAGTGTTAACGGCAGATACGACAAAATCGACAAAGCACCAAGCCCTTTCTGGAGGAGCCACCGATTTTCTATATAAACCCCTTGATGCTGATGAAGTGTTGCTTCGCATCCGGAATTTGCTGCGAGCTCATTACGACCGAAACCATCTTGACGAGCAAGTAAGAGAACAAACTGCCGCTCTCACACTCGCAAACGACAAGGTAGTAGAGCTTCAATCGGCCGCTCTACTCGCTGAACAAGCCAAGCGAACATTCATTGGGAATATGAGCCACGAATTACGGACTCCGATGAATGGAATCCTTGGCGTAACTTCGCTGTTGACCCAACGCACGAATGACGACGAGACCCAACGCATGTTGAATGTAGTTTTCAACAGCTGTGAGAAGCTTCAAGTTATTCTCGACGAAATTCTTTACATCGCCAGCGTCGACGCTGGACGAGTCGAGTTGGAAACGTTGCCGATTGACATCAATTTACTCGTCGAAGAAGTCGTCGGGCTTTACGAAGCCGAGTCCTTTCGGAAAGGGATCACACTGACAATAACGCACCCGAAGGAACCCACCCCGATCCTTTCTGGTGACGCCATTAGAATCCGTCAAACGCTCGGCAGTCTCATTGCAAATGCGGTGAAGTTCACTCGGGAGGGAGGCGTTAATCTGGAATGGAACTGGATGCTTTATGGCGATTACGTCCAGCTTCGATTCGATATTTCGGACACAGGAATCGGAATTCAGGAATCTGACCAGAAGCGAATTTTCGAGCATTTCTCTCAGGTCGACGAGTCAAGTACTCGAGCGTTTGGCGGTGTCGGACTGGGTTTGGCGATTGCAAGAAACAACGTTTTCTTGATGGGTGGCAGTCTGTCCTTCCAAAGTGCAATCGATAAAGGTTCTACTTTTTCAGTCGAGATCCAGCTAGCACCAACCACTTTGCAACCTCGAACTGAATTGCCATCGGCATCAACGCTTCCATTGACTCGGCACGGTGTCCCAAAAGTTCTGATCGTTGACGATAACGAGGTGAATCTTATGGTTGCCAGCGAACTCTTTAAGACATGCGGTTGCGATATTGATTCAGCGGAAAATGGCATTCAAGCGATCGAAATGTCCGGAAGCGCGAACTACGACCTTATTATGATGGACATTCAGATGCCTATTTGCGACGGAATCGAAGCAACCCGAGTGATTCGAAATAGGGAAGTTTTACAAGGCAACTCTCGAACGCCAATAATCGCACTCACTGCCAACACGCTTGAAAGCGATGTGAAGTCCTACTTTGAGGTTGGGATGGACGATGTGTTGCCGAAGCCCATAACCTATACGACCGTCAAAGAGCACCTAACGAAGCACGGCTTATTGAATGAGCAGAAGAGAGGTCGACCTAACTCATAAGAGGTCTAATGCCTAAGATTCGAAAGTGTTTCTCGAAGTCACGCGTACGAAATTTGTTTGATATCTAGATTGTGGCCTTAGTGCGATTTCTAACTCGGTGGTCCTGATACGATGCAAGCATGAGCAACGAATCTGTTTCCAAATCGTTTGAAACTTTGGCCCTTCATGCAGGTCAGAAAGTCGACCCGACGACAAAATCACGAGCGGTCCCGATTTACCAAACAACCTCGTACGTTTTTGACGACACGTCTCACGCAGCAAGGCTGTTTGGACTCCAAGAGTTTGGAAATATCTACACCCGCCTGATGAACCCGACGACTGATGTTTTTGAATCGAGGGTTGCTCAATTAGAAGGTGGAACGACGGCGGTTGCCACCGCAAGTGGTCAAGCAGCTGAGGTTCTTGCGATTACGAATATTGCCTCGGCGGGTGATGAGATCGTGGCTTCGTCGACCCTTTACGGCGGAACCTACAATCTGTTCCATTATACTTTGCCAAAATACGGCATAACGGTCAAATTTGCCGATACATCTGTCCCTTCAACTTTTGCTAAGGCCATTACCGATAAGACGAAGCTCATATACGGTGAAACAGTTGGAAACCCTAAGCTCGACACATTTCCATTTGAGGAAGTTTCCGCGATTGCCAAAGGGAACGGTCTTCCATTGGTGATTGATAACACATTGGCTACACCCTACTTGGTGAAGCCCTTTGACCATGGCGCAAATGTAGTCATACACTCTGCGACCAAGTTTATTGGAGGACATGGCACTTCCATTGGAGGCATTGTCGTTGACGGGGGCAATTTTGACTGGGGCTCGGGGAGATTTCCCGGCTTTACGGAGCCAGATGGCTCTTATCACGGCCTGAAGTTCTGGGACGTTTTCGGAAACTTTCCGGGACTTGGAAATGTGGCATTTGGTATCAAGGCCCGAGTTCAGGGATTACGAGACACAGGAGCTGCAATCTCGCCCTTTAACTCCTTCTTACTTCTTCAAGGTCTGGAAACTCTGCATCTTCGAGTTCAAAGACATTCAGAAAACGCGCAGAAAGTAGCGGACTATCTTGAATCCCATCCTAAGGTCAAATGGGTGAGCTATCCCGGCCTAGCAAGTCACTTTGATCATGCGAACGCCAAGAAATATCACTACCGAGGTTTGTTCGGAGCCATCGTTGGTTTTGGAATCGAAGGCGGCTCAGACGCCGCGCAAGGGTTTATCGATAAGCTAGAAATCTTTTCGTTGCTTGCAAATGTCGGCGACGCGAAATCCCTCGTCATCCATCCCGCCTCAACAACTCACCAACAGTTGACCGCCGATGAACAATTGACAACTGGAGTGACCCCCGACTTTATCCGACTTTCAGTCGGTATCGAAAGTGCTGACGATCTGATCGCCGACCTCGCGAGAGCACTGGGTTAATCGGAAGATACCTGGCAAGGCAAGCAAATGGACTTGCCTTGCCGGGTATTCAGTTTTCGAACCCTAAGTTAACTGGCTTTTTGGCAAGTCGACGAAGGTCACGATCAGAATACATATCCTCCACCGGAGCGCATGGCGTCAGTGGCATTCTTAAGTCAACGATCTTGAAGCTGCTTTCACCGAGCCAAACCTGACCTCCGCCAAACAACTCGACTCCAATCTGAATCGTCGTAGCCCAGGAAGGTACGTCGACGACGGCCGACACCGCCTGCCAGTCAGAACCAGAATTGTTTGGGTGTGGAATCTGAGCGGTTGCCCATTGGCCGCCTCCGGGAATGGCAACCATCGGCCCTCCCGCTACTCCTTGAGATGACTTAATGTAGGTTGTATAAGCGACGCGATGTCCCTTGAACTGGTCGGCACGAATTTCTTGATAGAGCGAAATGGGGTGATATCCCGAATTTGTATTGTGAAGCGTGACCGTAGGCTTCCCCTTGTATGAGGTTGTTGTGTCTAGGTAGATTTCTTTCTTTCCAGCACCATCTCCGAAGCTCCATCCAGGGATATCTCCTTGGTTCTTTGAACCTCGTGATTCATCGAAGCCGAGATTGTTGGGAGTTAGAGGGTCCTTTTCACCTGAAGGCGCTTGCGCCCAACCTGTTGTTTGAACGATCGAAGGATCGACTGTCTCGATCGCGATATCATCGGTCCACGTTTGACCTTGGCCTACCATTACTGGGCCGTAGAAGATTGCGACCGCATCTTTGGGCACGTCGAGAACAACAGAGCATAACGTCCAATTGTTGGTTCCTTTCAACGTCCGATTGCTCATATTGTCGAACTCGAGAGTCCGATTTTTTGCATCGACTCGCAGCCATAGTCCGGCCATTGAAGCCACATCTTGGGTCTTCATGTACCCTGAGAGACGGATCCGCTGGCCCCGATATTTCTCTGCACGGATACCTTGTGTGAGAGCGCGCCACATGTTTTCTTCGGTCGCCACTGACTTTATCGTCGCACTGCAATGGCCGTTGTGAAAGACAGAATCGTCTTTGCCGACCGCATAGCCTTTTGCAGATTGCCCGGGCGGCGTACCCACTCCCGTCACATCAGTCGTCCAGCCACTTAGCTTGGTGTAATGAGGGGAATTTTCACCCGGACTAGACGTTCCGGTAGCCGTTGTAGCTGTGATCGCAATGACTCCAAATGTCCCGATGATATGGTATTTCATGGCAGTTAAACCTCTAGAGGGGATTATAAGGTGACATTGCTGTTCCTGTTGCTTTGGATATCTTCAGGTGTTTTATCACGTGTTTTAGCGATTCACGGTAAGGTGGCAACGTGATTGGTTTGGGACTCATCGTTGCTTCTCTCATCGTGCCTCGGGAAATCGCTCGTCTGAAAGCGGGAGAGTTCGTAGCAAGTTTTAATTCAACTGGTTCTGTTGAATCTCTTCTTATCGGCGATCATTCCAATCTCATTCCATCAGGTCGTCCCTCGCCTCTAATCTCACTTAAAGTAGACGGCAAGATTCTTCTTCCAAAAGCTGCTGAATACGACTCGAAATCGCAGAACTTTCAGATTGACTTTGAAGGACATCGAGCCCAAGTTCGAACGAATGTTTTCTCTTCTCACCTTTCCTTCGAGCTAAAAGAGGTCCGCCCTTCGAAGGATGTTGAGTTGGTCATTTGGGGACCATTTCCTTCGACCCTAAAAGAGTCGGTTGGCGAGACGATCGGTGTGGTCCAAGGTCAGGGGCTTGCTTTTGGGATACAAGTTTTGAACGCAAAGACCCTTGGAGGATTCCCAAATACCGAAGATGATATTGAGCCTTCTTACGATATTTTTGAGACTGGCAACCTAGTCGATATGAACGATAAGGACGCCGCGACCGAGAACTATCGTGGCGATACCGCAAGACCGACCGAATTCGGTTCCGTGGTCCAAGCCTATACCCGTAACCGTTCGAGGACTCGAGTGATTGAAAACTGGGGACACAAGCACTACACGGCTCCCGCCTATCGTGATGGAGGAGTGACCGGTAGCAAGATTGCCCTATTCGGGTGCCAAGCTTCCGAAGCCCTCGAAACAATTGGGCGAATCGAAATTCAGGAAGGTTTGCCTCACCCAATAATGGATGGGGTTTGGGGGAAGACAAGTCCGACTGCTCACGAATCCTATCTTGTTATGGGATACGACTCGAAGAACCTTGATGAATGTCTTGCGATCACCAAGGCCGCGGGCTTGCGCTACTTGTATACCGATGGTGGTTTCGAGTCATGGGGGCACTTCAAACTCGACCCAAAGGGCTTCCCGAACAACTGGCAGAGCATGAAGGAATGCGTTGAACGAGCCAAGAAGCAGGGCATTCGAATTGGAATCCACACTCTTTCGAACTTTATCACCACCAATGACGCATATGTCACTCCGGTGCCTGACCGCCGACTTGCTGAAGTCGGGGCCAGTAAGTTAGTCGGTGCGATCAACTCGACCCAAACTGAGATTGGCATTCAAGATCCAATGTTCT
The DNA here is from genome assembly GCA_903899015.1 of uncultured Armatimonadota bacterium. Taxonomy (GTDB): domain Bacteria; phylum Armatimonadota; class Fimbriimonadia; order Fimbriimonadales; family Fimbriimonadaceae; genus Fimbriimonas. The sequence continues at coordinate 120,891 of CAIUHP010000045.1, forward strand.
TCAATCAAATGTCGAACAACACACTACGAACCGTTCGGATTGACGACGAGCTGATTCAATACGACTCCGTCTCTGAAAGTAGTCCTTGGACACTTCATAAGTGCACTCGGGGAGCGTTTGGAACAAAATCATCCGACCATCGCTCTGGCGTTAGGATTGCTAAGCTCATGGATCATGGCTACAAGACTTTCTTGACGAATGCGGATCTCACAAAGGAGGTCGCTCGCAATATCGCCCACCTCTTCAACGCAACCGGGATGCGGCAGGTATCTATGGATGGACTGGAGGGTAACTGGTCAACTGGGATGGGCCAGTATGGGCGCGCCCTATTTGCTGAGACGCTCTTCGATAATCTGTCGCCTGAGTTAAGAGGAGAAGTGATTAACGATGCCAGTAATCCTGGAGCGTTCAACTGGCACTTCAACACCCGAATGAATTGGGGCGAGCCATGGTATGCAGGTTTTCGAAAGAGTCAAACACTTTACCGCCTCAAAAATCAGCATTACTTTAAGAGGAATCTGATGCCTGGAATGCTTGGCTGGTTCCAGTTGACCTCCGAGACTACTCTTGAAGACATCCAGTGGTTGCTTGCGAGGGCCGCTGGTTTCGACGCTGGTTTTTGTATTACTGCAAGTCTGGATTCTATTCACAAGAACCCGAACCTCAAGGAAATACTTGGAGCGGTCAAAGCTTGGGAATCTGCAAGACGAGCTCATGCGTTTCCTGCCCATCTTGCTAGCGGGTTGCAGGACATTAATCGTGAATTCGAATTAAGCCAAGAATTCGAAAAAACGTGGTCCATTACTGAGATTCGATCAACCAAGTTTGCCGTCGGAACGGGTGTTAAAGAATTGCCGTTCGAAATGGGCGAATGGCCCGCAGGAGCGAAGTTAATTCTCCAAGTCCAAAAGGGTGGTGAGCTTGCTGATGGCACCGTCGAAGTCGATGGCACTCCCGTTTGGAATCATCAAGGAAGAGCGATCCATGGCTATCAACACTTAGTTGTGGACCTGTCCAAGCTAAAACCAGGTTCTCACCGCCTCAAATTTACGGACAAGTTTACGGGTGAAAAGGGAGTTTCTATCGATGGCGAAGTCCGCGTTGCACTGGGTGAAGCTCAGCCACTTCATGCTCGGTGAGCATTGGAATTAAAGCCTTTCTGGTAAACCCAAAATAACCATGCGTATCATCTACATCGATATCGATTCTCTCCGGCCAGATCATCTTGGATGTTACGGATATCATCGGAACACGAGCCCGAATATCGATGCGATTGCTGGCAAAGGGGCGCTTATTAAAGGGCTATACGCATCCGATACCCCTTGCTTACCCAGCCGGACTGCATTCTTTGGCGGCAAGTTTGGCACTCATTCTGGGGTCGTCAATCACGGAGGCGTTTGTGCCGATATTCAGGTCCAAGGAAAGGGTCGCGACTTTCGCACCTGGGCGGCTGAGAACTCGCTGGCATCACTGCTCACCCGGTGCGGTTATTGGACAGCCAGTATCAGCCCGTTTCCGCGACGCCATAGCGCCTATCAAATGACCTACGGATTTAACGAGACAATCGATACTGGACGCGGTGGGTTAGAGAATGCGGATGAGATCTTCGCACAAGCAGAACGATGGCTGAAGTACCGGGCCACCCAGGACAACTGGTTTCTGCATGTCAATATGTGGGACCCTCACACGCCGTATGACACACCCGCCTTGTTTGGCAATCCCTTTGAAAATGATCCGATTGACAAGTGGATAACCCAGGAGATTATCGACAAACAGAGGGCATCCTATGGACCTCACTCGGCTAGGGAAGTGCCCGACTACGATGACCAAATCAATCCTGCCAGGTGGCCGTGGGGGAGGGGTGAAATTAAGAATCTTGAGGACGCCAAGATTCACCTCGACGGCTACGACGCCGGAGTGAAATATGCCGACGAATATGTGGGCCGGATCATGGCGATCCTTAAAGAGGCGGGAGTATTAGAAGACACGGCGATCATCGTCGCCGCCGATCACGGAGAGAATTTGGGTGAGCTCAATATCTGGGGAGATCACCAAACTGCTGATGAGTTTACGAATCATATCCCAGGCGTGATTTACTGGCCCGGCGTCACCACTCCTGGTTCAATCATCGAAGGACTCCATTATCACCTCGACTTGGCTGCGACCCTCGTTGATTTGGCAGATCCAAAGGGTGCTGAAGAGATTGCATCCGCAAATTGGGCGGGCACCTCGATGAAGGACGACTTACTGGGAACGCAGAGTTCGGGGCAAGACAAGCTGTTCTTAAGCCAGGGCGCATGGAGCTTGCAGAGAAGTGTCCGATGGGAAAATTGGATACTGATCCGCACGCTTCACACCGGCATTAAGGATTTCAGTGAATGGATGCTCTTCGACCTGGCAAAAGACCCGCACGAAACAACGAATCTAGCCAGCTCCTATCCCGAATTAGTTCACGAGATGGGGGCTGAGATGGAATCAGCATTTGCCGAGCTCTTTGAAAAGTGCCCGCTAGGAGATCCTTTCAAGGTCGTGGCCGCTGAAGGCGGTCCCCTGCATGCGAGGGTTAACGGCTATAACTGGGGGCCATACCTTGATCGACTTCGGCAAACGGGAAGAGTTCATCATGCTGAATGGTTGGAGAAGAATGGAAGTGCTCCGCGACCTCCCGACTTAGCTTCTTACTGAGCGGACGTAAAACCAAAGAGCCCCCTGATCAACTAATCAAGGGGCCCCTATCGGGTCATCTAGTGAGGCAGTTTAGGATTCGAAGATTTCCTCGAAACCGTTATCGACATGCAAGAGCACGAAATCATCTGGTCGGCGGCGGATGACTGCAAAACCGCCATATTGCCTGCCATCGTGCATAAACGTGACGAAGAATTGATATTGTCTCCATCCAAGGTTATTGGCTAATCCTTCTGAGACCTTGCCAAATAACTGGGTTTTTGATTCGATCTCTCTCCAGCTCTCCTCAACATCGTTCCGACCCTGAGTAATAGCCTGGATCCATTGGGCTGCATCCAATGTTCCAAGGAATGAAACACGGGCTTGATCCCATACGATGACCGAAAGGTTGCTTGCAACGGCTCGCCGTCCCGTGCGCTTAAATGCATATTCGAGCGCCGGAACCTGATATTCATCGGCTGCGTGGATGGAGTGGACGGTTTGGATGGGGAGATTTTGAACCATTTCGTTGAATGCCTTTTTAGATGATTGATTGGCCTAGTGCATTGAATGTCGGTTCAATGCACTCGATTCTTTAGGGAGTCACCGTCACATTTGCCGTCTTTGATGTCGTGCCAAGTGTGGCAGTAATTGTGATGGCGGTATTTGCGGTCGGTTTGGCCGGTTTGAAGCTGAATGTCGCGGTGATTGAACCAGCCGTTACCACTACGGAGGTTGGCACCGGAGCGATCGTTGCGTTTGAACTCTTAAGGCTAATGGTCGTTCCTGACGGTCCTGCCGGACCGGAGAGGGTTACTGTACCAGTTACGGAGTTAGATCCGTTGCCTTGAATCGTCGAAGCCGACAAGCTTAATCCGGAGAGGGTTGCCGTGGTAACGGTTAGGGAAGCAGTCTTAGAGACTCCACCCGTCACCGTGAGGGTGACGCTTGCATTCGCGTTGACTGCGTGACTCAGCACTGGAACAGTTGTCGATGTGGAGCCTGCCGCCACGGTCACCGTTCCGGCACTGAAACTGGCCGCCGCCGAATTGCTGGAGGCCAATGTAACGACTGTACCGCTGGGTCCGGCCGGTGAAGTCAAAGTCACCGTTAGAGTCGAATTTGCGACTCCACCCAAAACTGATGTTGGTGAGAGTGCAACCGAACTTACAACCGCTGGGTTGATCGCCAGGGATGCCGTCGCTGATGAAGTTCCAAGGCTAGAAGTGATCGTCGCACTTGTCGTCGCGCTGACCGCTGCCGCCGTCAATGTAAACGTGCCGCTTGTCGTGCCGGCTGCAACTGTCACACTCTTCGCTGACAACGTAACGGCTGGGCTTGAACTCGAGATGGAGACAACTGAACCCGTTGCAGGAGCACTTCCGCTCAGGGTGACCGTTCCCGTGACAACTGTTCCGAGACCGCCGTAGAGGCTGGTCGAACTTAGCTTGAGGGAACTAATCGCTGGTGCGGAGATCGTTAAGCCAGCGGTTGTCGATCCATTTCCTGAAGTGGCTGTGATGGTAGCGCTGGTTGTAGCAGAGACCGCTGAGGTGGAAACCGTGAACGTGGCCGTTGTTGCCCCTGCGGCAACGGTGACCGTCGCTGGCACGGTTGCTGAAGTGCTCGAAGATGAGAGAGAAACAACCACTCCACCAGTTGGCGCCGCTTCCGCAATAGTGAGTGTCCCAGTAGTTGGCACACCACCGACGAGCGAGCTTGAAGCAAGCTTCAGCGAAGTAGGGTGAGGTGCCGTTAAGGAAAGTGATGCAACCGCTGAGCTTCCCGTCATCGCACCTGTAATGGTGACTGCAGTAGTAGAAGGAACCGCCTTCGTCGTCACTGTGAATGTTGCACTGGAAGAACCGGAAGCAACCGTGACTGAAGCTGGAACGACGACCGCCGCATTAGAAGAAGACAATGTAACAACCTGACCTGCCGAAGGGGCTGCAGAATTCAGCGTAACCGTTCCCGTCAGAATCGTTCCGTTGCCTCCTTCAATGCTTGTAGCTGAAACCGTGAGCGAGGAGACCTTCGTTGTGATTCCCAGAACCTGATTGACGAGTCCTTGGATATTCATGGCTCCCCATCCAGTTACGGTGTCCCAGCCAGCGGCTGCGGTTGATGTCGAACCACTGGGTAAGGTTCCGTTGCTTCCTGACGTGATGTCAAAGAAGATTGAGGAATTGCCGTTGTAGGAGTAGAGGAGGTCATTGATTCGGCCAAATCGTTGCTTACCTGCCGAATTAGCAGTCAATCCACCCTGGGAGATGATCTGTTGCTCAGCGAGTGCGAGAGAAGCAGCCATCGTTGGAGAAGCTGCACTCGTTCCGCCGAATCCGGCATGTACGCCTGCTGAACTGATCGTCGTCGTTCCGTAGGTTCCAGCCGCCAGATACATCGTATAACCGGTCGTCGGGTCGGCGTCTGCTGCAATATCAGGAACCAATCGGTAGTTGACGCCGGTCGGTCCAACTGAGCTCTGGTATGTCGGCTTGACGTTAAACGTGCTCGCTGTCGTTTGCCAACCTCCGCCACTACCTGTCCAACCTGTCTCGGTTGTTCTCGTTCCGGTAGTTCCTGTGGTTGCGGATGAACCTCCTACGACCAGAACATCGGGATCGAAGTCAGGATATCCATAGGTGGAGATTGACGTACCGCTGTCGCCGGAAGCGGCTAAATAGGTGATCCCTTGTGCACTCATCGAAAGGTGCAAGTTATGGGCGGCGGTGGCGGTTGATGCCGCCAAGCTCCATCCGTAGCTTTCGGTGATAATGTCCGCAGAATTATCGTTTGCTTCCTTCGTGAGGACGTTGATTAGGTCGCCGTTGTAACCATCATAAATCACGATGTTCGCGAGCGGAGCGATTGCTAGGGTGCATTGGATATCCATGTCCCCTTCAATGTTTTGGGCTCCTGTTCCGGTACCTCCGTCGATGGCCGTGACGGTAATGTTGGAGGTCGAACCAGTAGTCGGAACGGGTAGGCCGTAATAGCTTATGAAGCTTGCCGCATTCGAAATTCGGAATCCATCCCAGTTCGAAATACCAATTGTTCGACCTTTGCCAGTTGCGCCCCCGTTATAGATGGAAGCAGCGCCATAGAGCGTCCTAGCTTGACTTGGATTGAGATATTGCTTTTTGGGTTGGGTGAAGTTTTCCATTCCGGCGATATCGACAATGGAACTTGCAAGTTCAGCCGGTACGGACGGAATGCCGGTGTACGAAAATCGGGATGGGTTTTGAGCGTCGGCCGGATCGAGCGACACGAACTGGTCAATATGGACGCCAAACGCCTTTTGAGCTTGAGCAACCGTTGCATCGGCCAAGATCGATAATCGATTCTTTCCGACCAAGGTGATATTCATTCCTTGGGACTGGAGGAAGTTAACCACCTTCTGTACCTGCGATGGGGACAATCCAAACTGTTGCCCGACTTGATCAGGGGAAAGAAACTGTCTGTAGTTAGGACTCGAGGGGTTCGAGACAGAATCCACATACTTTTGAATGGCGCTGGAATCTGAGAAGGGAAGGCTAATCGCGAGGTGGAGAAGTTGAGAAGTTGCCGCACTTCCAAGGTGCACCGCCTGTTGAATGGCGGCCGGTGGTGCCATATCCAGCGTGATTTTCTTTTGAGGTGCTGCAAAGCTCATCATCGGAATGGCTGCCAAGGCAACCATAGCGCTTTGTTTCTTGATTGGGAAATTCATGGTCAGTAAATGTGAATGCTTGGAATGACTAGCCTTCTCCGTCTGAAACTCCAATTAGCTTCTATAGAGTGAATTCTCGGGGTGAGTTCATGCAGTCCCCTAATTCGGTGACCCAGATTGAGTGGCCCGTATTTACACTAGGTGTAATATCCTGCCTTGCGACCGCAATTTATGCGAATGAACGCAAAAGGCCAGGTTCAAAACAATTTAATTGTCGAAAACCGTAAAAGGTAAAAATTTGAAAAAACTCTCAAATACACGCGCAGGTAAAAATGCGTGTTTTCGTGTTCTTTGAGCCACTTGGGCTCGTTGAGGGGGGATTTTTGAGCTGATTGCATCAAGACATTGAACGTTTTATTTCCGATGCCACACAAAGCATGGTGAACTGGCAACGGACGGCATGGCCTTGTGATATCATGCGCCGAAAGTTGTACTTATCAAAAACCGAGATTGCAATGTGCCTTTATCGGTTTCTAATTTGGAGATTTTGTTGAACCTATTGAAGAGAGCATTCTTTTTCGTCCTTCCCTCGCTTGCGTTGTCGCCAGCAGCTTTTGCTTCGCGGGTCGAGTTCACGCAGGCAGACCTTGAAAAAATGGTCGTCGAACTCGATAAAGTCATTCCCGAAAACACCAATTTCAAGTATCCGATCAAATGTACGCTCGTTGACAAAGACGTTGTTAATGCCTACGCTCACGTGGAGAAGGAAGGGGACAACTACCGTGCGGCCATGGTCGTCTATACCGGCCTCATCAAGCACTCGGGTAATGACATTCGCCTTGTGAGAGCAGTGGTCGCTCACGAGTTGTCCCACTTGTCTCGCGGTCATCTCACTGACACCGATCCCTCTGCACGTGACCTTAGGAATCTTTGGACACGCCAGCAGGAATTTGAGGCCGACAAATACGGTGCAGAAGCACTCGTTAAGGCTGGCTATTCTAAGAAGGATATGGTCGACATGTTACTGTTCCTTGATCGAGATCAAGGACGAGGCGGTCACTGGCTAGAAAACCTTACTGCCGACCATGCGGACCCTAAGGCTCGGGCCGCCGAGATCGCCGAAAATCCCAGCGCTCTAAAGGCGCTCATCACGTTTGACACAGCACTGGCTTACGAGGACGCTCGCAACCACTTATACGCCAAGAAGCTTTTTGACTTTGCTTACAGCCAATGGCCGGAATTGAAAGAAGCTACGATCAACTCGGGCAAGTGCTCGTTGCTTTTCTACTATGACAACCTTCCTAAAGCAGTCCGCGCCAGTTGGTGGCGACCCGACTTCGGACCGCTGATCACGAATGTCCATGCGGCTGTTCCTCAGGCGACCGAAGTTACGGACGAAGATCGTGAAAGATGGAACGACGCTCTCGCGGCTACAAAGAAGGCAGTCGAACTCAACCCTCAGAGCCAAGAGGCTCAAGAGCTAGCCGCACTCACGTTAGTCCTCGAGCCAGATGCCAAAAAAGAGCCTGTGAAACTCGGCATTGACTGGTTTGAAGCGGCACAGAAATCTGCGGATAAAGTGGCCGCAATTCGATTTGCCAATAACGCCGGGGTTGGATATCAACGTACCGGTGATCTGAATAAGGCTTACCAGACAATCATCAGCGCTCAAAAGGGATCTACAGTTTTCAATTCGGCTTTAGGCGAGAACCTGGGATTGGTGAAAGTTACCGGGAGAACAAAAGATGACGATACGCTCACAGCAAATGTTCTCTTTACTTGGCTGAGCAATACGCCTTCCGCAAGTCCACGCTGGGCGACCGTGAAGAAGACTTTTGATGAAATCTGCGCCACCGTTGGAGTAACGCCTAAGGAGATCAGTCAAAAACCTGCCGTGCTGTGCCAAGTCACAACCATGGTAAGTTCAGGTAAAGAGATCGGGATCTTGTTGCCGCTCGCGGGGATGTTCACCGTTATTGGCGCACCGGATAAGCAAGTCTCTTTTGCCGAGAAGTGGCCTGACCTTCTCGAAGTACGATGGCACAACGAGTTGCTAACCGTTTGGTCTGAGCGCGAGAAAATCATGCGCATCACGAGCTAAGAAGATGGTGCCTATCTCCTTCTCAAACCGCTAGACAAGACTTCTGATACCGTTCTTAAGATCTCGGTTGGCATGTCCAAGGCAGATCTGTTTGCAATGATCAGTGAAAGTGCTTCCGTGGTTAAGAACCTTGCCCGTGGAGGCAAAGTGGATGCCTGGAACTACTTTACGGACCTCAACATGGGTGTCCTCATTGAAAACGACAAGGTCAAAGCCATCACAGTGACTCCAGTTATTTACGAAGGCTAGTTGTCAGTCTTTCCTGGGGGCAAATATGTCCCCAGGATGGCTTTATTGAGGGAGTTTCCCACTTGGATAGCCAAGTAGTGCCAAACGGTAACCATCATCGTTGATCAATTCAAAATACTGAGGCAACGTTTTAAACTCAGGTGCTGATTTATAAAGTGCAAATGGCGCTAATTTCGCAGCGAGTCGATAGATTTTATCGAGCCATTTCGCTTTGCCTTTAACATTGCCAAGCTTGTCAATCGTCCCAACAAACGTGCACGGTGTTCCTTCATCGTCTTTGAAGTCACCGCTGACGATACCGCTAGGATCTACTTTGAAGGTGAGCGAGCCACTAAATGCGATGCCCTTATTCTTCTCATTCATGTTCTTTAGGTAAAGCTCGTCGTCCACTAAAAGACCTCGGAATTTGGCTTGCCCTGCAAACTGAGTTACATCCGGCTTCGTGGCGAAGGAGTAGAGGCTGAACATCGGATTACTGGGTTGTCTCTCCATAGCATCCATCGCGATGGATCTTGCTTTCTCCAGGTTGCCAACAGATCGATAGTGCTTGTAAAGCACTTGAACGGCGTGTTGCTGAAGGAACTGAAATGTCCAGATTCGGTCCGAACCCTGACGGGCGAGAAGAGGTTCAGAGTGGACCCAATCTCCTTTTGCAGCGAGAGCGAGTCCATAGAATGCCTGTACGATAAGGTCCTTCGAGGCGGTGTTAGTGACTATTTTTGCGGAATAAGACTTTTGCGAGGAAGCGAGGATGAAAGCCTTCAAAGCGGATAGTCGAGCAACCCAAACGGAACTCGGATTCACTACTTTTTTTATCAGTGCTTGAGCCGATTCAAATTTCCCATGGATTGCGTCGTAACAGGCAAGGTAACCCACCGATTCATCAACATCATCAGCGTCTAGGCTGGCCGATCGTAACGCTTCTACTCGCAAAGAGTCACCTTCATTCATTGCTAGAAGTAAGATCTGGAATCGTAGATTGATCGGAATGTCCTTAGCTTCCTTCGGAATGTAGCGACGAATCACGGCTTCCACTTGGGAAGATCTCTCAGCGAAAAGGCCGTATTCCAAAAACTGTTTCCAGAGTTTCGTTTCAAATCCGAAGTTGCCGGCATATCGAATGAGTTGAAGAAAGTAGACATTTATCTGTTCTTCAAAAGCGGCTTGTTTGAGAGTCCCTAGTGCCAACTCTTCGGCCATAACGGACGAAAACATGTCGTAAAGCGAACTGTAAAAAGTTAGCTCGTCGTCAACATATCTTGAACCTCGCAAGTACTCTTCCATGACGGTGGTGTCCCCTTTGAGCTGCTTCATCAGCATGGTCACGATATGTGCTTTCCAAGAATAGGGAGATTTCGCGGCAGCAGCCAAGAATTCGTCCTGGAGGGATCCAATGTAGGGCCCGGCTATCTTGACTGCCAAGAATAGATAGCTTTCTTTGATGCCTCCCTTGAGAGCAAGTTGAATGTATTGCAGGCTAACTTTGGAGTCACCTCTTTCTTTGGCAATTTTGGCTTTGAGCAAGTACGCAAGTGAGCTGATTTCTGCTTGGTCTGTGGCGGCATCGAGGAATCGGTTGAGAGATTTCTGATCACCTAATTCATAGAGCGGCGTTAGGCAAGCAAGCATGAGATTCTCGTCGTTGGGATCATTGCCTTCGGAAGTGTGAGCAGCGTCCAGCAATTTGAGAGCATCTTTCCATCGGCGTTCGGTGAGCGCAAGCTGAGCCTTGGCGTAAAACTTCCGCCTCTGGGAAACGTTTGGAAGGTCTGCAAAGATCTTTGATGCTTTGAGTCGTTCCGCTTGGCTTCCCTGTAGGTCAATCACGAGCCAGGCTAGCCGGCTCAATTCCCAGTCAGTATGAGGTTGAAGGAGGTTTTGGGCGGCCTGAAGACGTAGCTTGGGTGGGAGTGCTCGGGAGAGCGAACTTGTCTGAGCAAGATCCTTCCAAAATCCTGACTTCATGTTGAAAAGCGGGTCGTAAACCTTGTTGGCTTCTCCCGAGCGCCCGAGTTGATCGAGGGACGCTGCTAACAAATACCTGGATGCAGGTTCAAGCTCGCCTAGTTGTTCGACGACCTTTAGAATCTCGATCGCCTCAATGTTCCGATCCTTCTCCGCAAGCGCTTCGGCATAAGTTGTGAGTGACGCAACGTACTCTTGCCTGCTCAACCTTGAAGCTTTGTCCTTGAAGGAGTTGATGGAAGCCTCGGTGACGGAGGTGGACGGATAGGCAGCGAGGAGCACGTCTAGAGTGCTGTCATCCCCCCAAAGCATCGGAAGTTGAGCAAATTTGCCGTGATCAGGTTCGGTGAAGTCGAAGACTTTCTTCTGCACTTGTTGCCCAAGCTTGGAAGCCCAAAGGGCTCCAGATCCGTCTCTCAGGGTTGAATCTTGCAATGCTTCGAGTAGACAGTGAGTGAAGGCACCTTGCTTCAAATCGGGGTATTCATAAGAGCGTTTGCCGGGTGCACATCCCAGAATGACGGCAAGGTTTGCTTGATGACAAAGGGAAGCAAGTTCGATTCCAAAATCGTTCTTGGTGCCGGCCCGGCAAGCGTCGGTGATGAACAAGACATTTTTGAGACCGGCCTTCGCGATTTTACTGATCACTTCTTTTACGGGGACGCCCATTTGCTCGATCTGGTCTTTCTTCGTGTCGGAAGGCAAAAGGAAGTCACCCTTGGGAGTGGCCACCCCGTGGCCCGAAAAGTAGAAGACAAAAAGGTTTCCCCTGTCTAGCTTAGGGTCGGCCAAAAGCGCATCAAGATTGGCTAGGATGTTTGTCGAGGAAGGAGCTTCCTTCTCAGTTCCTCCGTCTGCAAGCAACCTAACGTTGGCAGGATCAAACTCCAGTTTTCCGGTTAAGAGGTCGGCAAAATCCCGTGCTTCTTTTGCGGTGTATTTGAGCTGGCCAATGTCTTCGCCGTAATTCGAAACGCCGACCACCATCGCCCACCGTCCTTTTGGAACGAACGGCTTCTGCCCGATCCCTTTTAAGTCCGCGTTCGTTTGGGCAACGGCACGACTTGTGTATCCAAAGTTTAAAAGTGAGACTGCTAACGCAATCAGAAACAGTAAGCGCCTTTGCACTTGGCTATTTTAAACTCTGCCCTGGAAAGAGTGAGGGGTCCGCAGGTTGGGTTTGAACCTTTAGACTGATTTTCTCTCTTTAAGCCTTAGGTTCGGGAAACAACTTATAGGCAATAAGATTGATGCACAATCTGGAAATGCCTTTGCCGGGAACCCGTAGAAGTGTTATGACGATTCAAAGCTTAGAACTGGCTTCGGTCGACCCCAGGGCCATTAGCGAGTTTTACGCTCAATGTCTTGATCTTGTTGAAGAGCCTGTCGAGTCCAGCGATTCTAGTTTGCTCTGGGTTGGGCCTACGAACCTTACGTTTCGGAAAGTCGAAGAACGAAGCCCTCCCTATCATTTTGCAATAAATATCCATCCTGGTTCATTTAAAAAGTGGCTAGCTCGATTGGAAAGCCTCAGGATCGATGTTTTGAAGGACTCAACCGGTGAATCCAGTTTTCGGTTTGAAAGCTGGCAGGCTTCGTCAGTCTATTTCCGAGATCCAGATGGCAACATCGCGGAGTTGATCGCGAGAGACAACATTCCTCATGATGCGTGGAACCATCTCGAAGAAGGGAACCTTTCCTCGACAATCTTAGGCGTTAGTGAAATTGGGCTCGTCGTGCCCAACGTGTCTGCCTTTACTCGTACACTTAACATTCCTCAATATCAGGAATCCAGCGAAGCCTTTGCCGCGCTTGGTGATCCCAACGGCCTCCTGATCGTGGTGAAGCAGGGAAGGGAGTGGTATCCCAACACCGGGGTCATGGCAGATTCTGGAAGTTTGTCAGTTAAGTGGATAGACCGTTCGATGCAAAGCTGGACGCTTGCCGGACCACCCTATGTGGCTACATCAACGCATATTAGCGAATGAGGTTATCGAGTCTTTCGAAATGCTGATAGTCTTTGCCGCTTCGCCATTGACCACCCCATCTCCAATGATGCTTCAAGAAGATTTGAGTGACGCTCGACCGAAGCGTTAGAGTCCCAAGCTTCGAGGGATCGTAAGGGCGGGGAGTCGTACCGTCTTTTGCAACGAACGGATTAATTTTAGGGTTCAGGTCGATCGCTCGGCCATAAGAATGGTTGGATAGCTTGGTCGTTTGTTGCCCGGGACCCATCACGTGCCGATAGTTGAAAGCGGAAGTGTTGTTGTCAGCGATACTCCTATCGTCGTCCCAACCATATCTCACGATTGGAACCACTTTAGTGATCGGATAGCCAGTAGCTTCGATCTCACGGAATATCTGCCTGACGTCTTCCGCAATAGCCTTATCGACCACGATCTGACCTTGATGCCGATGATTGTCGAAGCCGCGATACGTTACCGTCAATAATTCCATCCGATCAAGAATCGTTGACGGAAAGTGATTGTTACCCAGGGCCTCCTTTCTAGACATTGCCGAATCTACAATGAGATCCGGTCTCGTTTTTGAGCTTGACGATCCAAGTATCAAGCCGATACCGATACAGGAGCTAAGCTTCTTCATCGAAGACGACAGCTACCTTGCCGCATTGACCCTTCGCCATGAGTTCGTAAGCTTCAGAAACTCGGTCAAGGGAGAATCGATGAGTTACCAAGTCCGCGGGATGGATCTTCCATCGGTCGAGACGTTCGACTAACTCTTCCATCAGCCAGATGCTCGTGACCCATGATCCGTGGATTTTCTTCTGGTCATGAATGATGTCCGGAGATGGCTGGAATGTGCAGGAATTCCCCTCACCCACAAATGCGATATCTCCCCATTGTCTTGTTGCCTGGATTGCGGTTAGGCGTCCGGCGGGACTCGCTGAGCAGTCAATTGCCTTTTCCACCCCGCGACCTCCGGTCAACTTCTTGATCACCGAAACCGTTTCTTCGTTTGCCTGAATCCCATGGTCGATTAACCCGAGATCCTTTGCAAGCCGAATGCGGTCCTCCGAGACATCGGACCCGAATAACCCTTGAGCGCCCAGTGATTTGGCAAGCATCAAAGTAGCAAGGCCAACCGGTCCAAGTCCGGTGACAAGTACCGAGTCATTTCCGTTGATCCCAATTTTTTGGAGTGCCTCGTACACGGTTCCAAATCCGCAAGCCACCTGAGCGCCGTCAACATAGCTAAGAGAATCTGGCATGGCTACCAAGTCTTTTTCTTCCGCAAGCATGTACTCAGCCATCCCGCCATCTCGTTGCCAACCGTAGGCTCGGCGCCAAGGGCTTGTGCAGGAAATCATGTATCCACGTCGACAGTCGTAGCAGACGCCACATCCGGAAATGTGATAGACGATGACTCGGTCACCCTCTTTGAATCGTCGAAGACCCGGTCCGCAAGCAACGATTTGTCCCGCTGGCTCGTGGCCCGCAATCATTCCCGGTTGGTATCCTTCTGGTCCTTTGCCTAAGTGCTCGCGATAGATGCAACGGATATCGCTGCCGCAAATCGTCGAGGCTTTAACCTTAATAAGGACTTCACCATGTCCGGGGACGGGAATTGGAAATTCACGGATTTCTGTGGTGCTGTTTCCGGGCAGCACGGCCCCCTTCATTGTGTTTGACATTTTTCTAATTGCTCTCTCAGCCGGGCTTCTTGATCGGAATTCCAGTAACCGCATTCCAGTCGGAGAAATACGGAAGTGTAGGGAATCGTACAGGGTGTTTTGATGACGAAAACTTTATAAGTTGTCGCAGCGGCCGCCATTTGGTTAAGTATTTCTTCGTGAAGCTGAACTTCAACGCTTAAAAAGGCGAGGGAACTCATGATTTCATCTCGAATCTGTTCCACCCCCGGTAGGTCGGTCTCCTCTAAAACGTTAAGTTCAAGGTCCAATAATGCAACTGCTCGGACATGAGGCGACGTCTCGACTAGTTGCAGAACTGCGCGGAGAGTTTCAACGAGACCCTCGTCAGTAACAACGGTTTCGATGCCAGGAGCACACTGCTCGGGATAGGCCGCGTCCGCAACCAATACCCAGTTGCGATGGCCCAAAGCGGGAAGTTTCGCTTGGAGGACCTCAAGTGCGGTCAAGCGAACTCCACCTTTAGCGCGATGCCGTGATCACAAGGTAATTGTTTGGGCAACGTAACGACCAAGCAATCGGCCGTTCGCGTCCATTCTAGCGGGTCGCCACCAAGCAGCGAGACTGCTCGGACCTCCCGCGGCTCAAGACCCAGACTTGAGCCTAACGAGCGAATTCTAATCTCGCTCGCTTCCGTTGAAAGGACAATTGCGTAGAGGTTTCCGCCCTTTTGAGTAAAGCGAATATCTTCGGACGTAAATGGCGCCCGGACGGTGTCGGTAAAGGACCCGCTGACTACTTTGGTCGGTCCCTCGCCAAATACTTTCCAAGGACGAGTTCCATAAATGCCTTCGCCGTTGACTTTGAGCCAGTCGCCAATGGAACGAAGAATCGCTTGATCCTCAGCCGGAATGGTCCCGTCAGACTTAGGGCCAATGTTGAGAAGTAAAGCGCCGTTTTTACTCACGATATCTACAAGATCATGGATCAGCGACTCAGGAGTCTTGTAGTCCATGCCGTTGACATAACTCCATGAATTCTTCGCGACGGCGGTGTCGGTTTGCCAGAACTTGGAGCGAATGTCGGCAAGCTGCCCGCGTTCAACATCAAACACTGCGGCCTTTTCCGGAAAGGCTTCATTCTTATAGTTGATAGCAACGCCTTGACCCCACGCGTACGCACGGTTGTAGTAGTAGCTTGCAAACCGTCTGAGGTACGGTGCCATGACCGGTTGCTCAATCCACCAATCGAACCAGAAAAGCTGAGGGCGATAGGCATCGACCAATTCAGCACATCGGGAGAGCCAGTCGTCCATGAAAGGCTCATCAGGTTGATTCTTTCCGAAATCGGAATTCCCAGGGGTGGCGGGGCCATAGAAGTCAGCAAACTCGGGGTCTTGCACATCAGAAGGAAATTCTCTTCCACCTTGTAGAAACCACCAGTGCTCAATTCGGTGGGAAGAAACTCCAAACACAAGGTTTCGGTCTCGAGTTGCTTTTGCGAGTTCTCCCACGACGTCGCGCTTGGGACCCATGTTTACCGAATGCCACTTATTGCTCTTGGTGGGATACATGGCAAATCCGTCATGGTGTTCCGCAACTGGAACAACAAACTTGGCTCCTGCTTCAACAAAGAGATCGAGCCATTCGTCCGCGCTGAACTTCTCGGCTTTGAACTCAGGGATGAAGTCTTTGTATCCAAATTCCGTGTGTGGGCCATAGGTTGCAATATGGTGTTCATATTCCGCTGATCCTTTCAAATACATATTGCGCGGATACCATTCGCTGCCGAAGGCGGGCACGGAATAGACGCCCCAGTGAATGAAGATTCCGAACTTTGCATCGAGGTACCACTCAGGGATCTGGTACTTCTCAAGCGAGTCCCAAGTTGGTTCGAATGGACCGGCTGGATTGGAAATGATCACACGATCATGTTGAAGGTTGACGCCATTTTTTGCAAGGAAATTGGACCCCGATCCGCCTTATTTTATGGAACCGGTGTCCAGCTTTGCCTACAAAAGGTCTATTGAACGGATAGAGGCTTTCCGCCTGGCATTTCTGCCTCCGCCATGCCACTCAGGTGCACTTCGAGCACCGTGTCAACAGGGTCTTGATCCGACCCGGCCATGGAAAGGTGAATGCCAGCCGCATCCTGGCTCCAACGTGGTTTACCTTTGCCGAGCGACTTCACGGAAACAACCTTAGATACGAGTGGTGGCAAATTGAGATTCTCTCCATCCCACTTGAAAATATGTAGGAAGACCTTGTTCCCTCGGTAAGTGGAGCCTCCCCAATCGCCATTGCGGTAAGGGCCACCTCGGGTTTGGTAGATCGAGTCCTTATATCGAGCCATCCAACTTGCCATTTCGTGGAGTCGATTCGCTTGGTCGGTCGGAATAATGCCGGTGGCGTCGGGTCCAACATCGAGAAGCAGATTTCCATCACCACAGGCACAGGAAGCAAGTGATCGGATGCATTCGGACAAGGGGCGAACTTTGCCATCGGGGCGATAGGACCAGCCACCTCCTTCTTGGGTCTTGACGATCGTCATACAGCTTTCCCAGGGCCGCGAATTTTGGAATTCCCCTAGTCGTTGCTCAGGGGTATCGAAATCACCTGCAAAGATCGGATTGTTGTCTCCGTAGTATCCGCCCCGATTGTTGATGACGATATTAGGTTGGAGCTTTCGGACGAGCGCAAGCATCTCATCGGCCTTCCAATACTTGATGGAGTCCTTATTGCCAAAGCTGTCAAACCACATGACGTCGATCTTGCCGTACTGCGTGAGGAGTTCGGTTAGCTGCCCCATGAGGTACGCGTGATACTTGCTTGGGTCTTCGGAGCCATAGTCAGGATGGTGCCAGTCGCGGGGTGAATAGTAGATTCCGACTTTGAGCCCCTGCCTGCGAAAAGCAGGTAGCAACTCACCGAGCACATCGCGCTTGAACGGCGTATTTCCAATGTTGTAGTCGGACAACTTGGTGTGAAACATGGAGAAGCCGCCATGATGCTTGGAAGTAAACACGACGTACTTCATTCCCGCGTCCTTAGCCACCCTTGCCCACTCGTCTGCATTGAACTTGGTCGGGTTGAATTTTTGATACAGATGATCGTAAATCGGGTCCTCGACGTAACCTGCAGGGTCGCCGAAGATGTCTAGAGGCTTCGAGCCCTTGCGCGACCAGCTGATCTCTGTCCCCGCGATGCTTGACATGTCCCAATGGATGAACATTCCGAACCTCGCGTCCTGCCACCAGGTCATCCGATGCGGCACTTTTACTGGCTGGGGCATCGAGCTAAGAGTCATGAGGGCGACCAGCGTCGAGAGCATGGTGTGACGTTACCTGATGTGTAGGTTCCTACTGATTACTCTTCGTCTGACTCGGAATTATGGAATCCTTCTCCAAGACATGACCAGTTGTAGAAAGTGACCAATCCCGCAAAATCAGTGACTTTCTCGACCAAAGCCTTCAGTTCCTCGCGCTCCGCGAATTGAGTGAGAATGTCGTCGTCACGTTCAAGAGCTTGGATGTAAGCTGCCCTCAACTCCTCAAAGGAATATTGGCGGACTCGAGTCCATTTAACGTCAACTTGTTGGCTTGGGTTGTAGAAGTTGGTAGCCATCCTACTCCAGAAACCCCGATTAAGTGCTGGTCGCTCTAGCCTTGAGTTCCAGACAAAACCATCGGAATCATAAAAGACGTACTGATCGTCGTCATCCTTCAGCAAGACGCTCCTAGAGACGCTCGCTGTAGTCATAGCCTCTTCGACTTCCAGATCGAAGTAACCCGTCGGCGGATTCATACAAGAGAAATATGGTTTGGCTGGCAAGGAGGGCATGAATCACATTCTAGAAGGAATTGCTCGAGATTAGGAGTGAGTTCCTGAAGACCTTCACAGCTAATTCTAAGGCTCAATCGGGTGATTTGGTCGTCAAACTAAATATCAGATCTCGCAAAGATTGGATTTTTTAGGAGGAAACTATGAAAGCATTCAACGTAAAAGGTTTGGCTCTTTCGACTCTAGGTTTGGCACTGGTAGCAATGACATCCGTGGCTTCCGCTGGGGATTGGCATCGAAGAACTTACGTGCGTGAGTACTACGCGCCGGTCCGAATTCACTATAGTTCTCCGACTTTCCACATCGGCATTGGAATTGGAGTGGATGCCTATCAGCCAGTCTATGCTCCAGTTTGTGATCCTTATCCGTACTCCTACTGCGAGCCGACCTACTACGGTCCAAGCGTTGTGGTTGGTTTAGGCGGTCGCTATCATCACGGTTGGGATGAAGGACGCCACTACGGTCACGCGTACGGCCGATACCGCCACCGTTAGTCTTCGCAAACTTCCTTTAGACCAGACAAGAAAAACCGGGCTCACCTAGTAGAGGTGGGCCCGGTTTTGTTCTTAGGCCGTTCGCTTTCGCGGTGTTCGGTTACTTAGGAGTTGGTCCGCTAGCACTCCCAAGAGGATGACGGCTCCCATAACGGCGAAATTAAGAGAGCTTGGGATCCCGAGGAGGTTGACTAGGTTTTGGAGTACCTGGAGAAGGATCGTTCCGAGAATGATTCCGATGATCGTTCCTTCGCCACCACGGAGGCTACATCCACCCAAGACTGCGGCTGCGATTCCGTAGAGTTCATAGAAGTTTCCGTGAGATGATGGGCTAATGGAGTTCGTGTAGAACGCAATCATGATTCCGGCTACGCCGGCGAGGAGGCCGGAAATGACATAGGCGCTTGCAATGACCCGTTTTGTATTGATTCCCGAGTAGCGAGCGGCTTCCTCGTTTCGCCCCACCGCGAATAGATGGCGGCCGTAGACCGATCGGTGCAGAACAACCCACATCACCACGCTGAGCACAATCAGCATGACGAACGGCATTGGAACGCCAAGCACATTGCTCGTTGCGAACTTCTGGAGTCCTTCAAAACCAACTGCGTCTCCAAAGCCTTTCGTTTGGTCGTCCGCGACGAACCGCGCGATACCGCGATAGAACAACAAGCCACAAAGGGTGACGATAAATGGCTGAAGCTTGACCCGGGTGATCAAGAAACCATGGAAGGCGCCCAGGCCGGTGCCGAGTAAAACGATCGTTACAATCGCTGCAATCGGGTTCCAATGTTTGTCGGTTAGCAAGATCGCGAGGATCACTCCAAGTAAGGCGAACATGGACCCAACCGATAATTCGATTCCGCCGGTGATAATGACGAGTCCAGCTCCGATGCTGAAAATCCCGTACATTCCAATGAGGCGTGATGTGTTCTGGAGGTTTTCAACTCCTAAGAATTGGTGACTCTTTAGCGCAGTGGCGATGCACACAACGAGTAAGAGGATGAAAATTCCTGTCTCTTTACGAAGCAATCCTTTCATGCGTGGTTTTCCTTTCCGACCGCCAATCTCATAATCGCTTCCTCGCTGCAGTCTTTGCGAGGGAGCACACCCGAGATCGAGCCTTCGTGCATTACTGCGACACGATCACTCACTCCAAGCACTTCTTCCATATCACTGCTGACCATGAGGATCGCGACTCCTTGAGCCGTTAATCCGCGCATCAGTTGATAGATCTCTGCTTTGGCACCGACGTCCACGCCGCGCGTCGGTTCGTCCAGAATAAGCACCTTCGGGTTTTGAAGCATCCATTTTCCGACGACAACCTTTTGTTGGTTGCCACCGCTAAGGTTGGAAACCGCTGCATCCAAATTTGGCGTTTTCACGCCGAGTGATTTGGATTGAACGGAGGCCGCTTCGCTCTCCATTCCACGGTCAATCAGTCCTACCCGAGCAAACTTCTCAAGCCCGGGAAGGGTGATGTTGTTCTTGACACTCCATTCTACGATAAGTCCAACATTTCGCCGGTCTTCTGGTACTAAACAGATGCCAGCCTCGATCGCATCGTGGGGATTGCCGGAACGGATTTTCTTACCGTCTAAGGCCACGGTTCCACCCTGAGAAGCGTCCGTTCCAAAGATTGTTTGTACAACTTCTGATCTTCCAGCTCCTACTAATCCAGAAAGGCAGAAGACTTCACCAGCCTTCACTTCGAACGATATCGGACATGCAGGATAGCGTTTGGTCCTAAGGTCACGAACGACCAGGCGGTCTTCCTTTGCCGTTGATTCAGTAACGACTGACGACCGGTCGAGGTCCCGCCCCACCATCATCTTAACCATTCGCTCGTGCGTGATTTCTTCCTTTGGAATCTCGCCCGCATTTTGCCCGTCTCGCATACCGACAACTCGGTCCGCGATTTCTTTTACCTCTCCAAGGCGATGGGAGATGTAGACAATTCCGACTCCACGCTTTCGCAGATCCTCCACGATTTTGAGGAGCTGTTCCGTTTCCGTGAGGGTTAGACTCGATGTCGGTTCGTCCATGATGAGCACTTTTGCGTCTAGCGAAAGCGCTTTCGCAATCTCAACCATCTGCTTTTGAGCAAGGGAAAGTTTTTGAAGCGAAGTGTCGACCGAAATGGGCAGGCCAAGTCGATCTAAAAGTTCCTTTGCGTCGGCTCGCATTTTGGCTCGGTCAATAATGCCAAAGCGGGACGGCTCTCTTCCAAGAAACACATTGCCTGCAACGTCGATGTTGTCCAGGGTGTTGAGTTCCTGATGGATGAGTGAAATGCCAAGGCTAGTGGCCACCGATACGGATGAGATTTGAACGGGCTTTCCGTCAATCAATATCTCGCCTTGGTCGGGGTGGACCAGCCCGCCAAGAATCTTCATCAGGGTCGATTTTCCAGCTCCATTCTCGCCAATGAGAGCCACGACCTCTCCCCCAAATACTTTGAGGGAGACGCCGCCGAGAGCCGTCACGCCGGGGTATCGCTTCACCGCACCCCGGACTTCGACGATTGGATTCATCTAGGCTGGCCCTAACCCTTGCCCGTTTGCTTCTTCAAGTTGGACCAGAATTCGTCAACGTTATCCTTCGTAATGAGCTTCGTAGGAACGATAACTTTCTTTTCTGCAGGAATAACGGACTTGTCGCCTCGCAGGGCTTTTGCCATACGGGTGATTGCCTGGTAGCCAAACTCAAATGGTTGCTGAACGACGGTTGCGTCGATCGAACCATCTTTGACACCGGAAAGTGTTTCGTCTTCTTCGTCGAAGCAAACAATCTTAATCTTTCCAAGCTTGCCAGCGGCTTTGAGAGCGTTGTGAATGGCGGGACCGTTGTAGCTCCAAAGTCCAACTAGGCAGGCCAGAGAAGGGTCCTTGACGATCGCATCGGATACGTTGGTGATGGCCTTCGCTCGGTCGGTTTCGTCGGTTCGTGTGTCAACGATCGTGATGTTGGTGCCTTTGAGGACTTCTTCAATTCCAGCCGCTCGGTCATGAGCATTTTGGACGTCCTTCGAGCCAACGAAGAACATGATCTTTCCGCCGTTTGGTAGAGCTTTCTTGATCGCTTCTCCAGCCATCTTGCCTGCTTCTTTGTTGTCAGTTCCGACGTAGCAGGTTCGATCACTATCGGGAGCATCGCTGTCTTGAGTGAAGATCATGGCCTTCTTCGCTGCATCATTCAGAAGCTGCTTCTGGTTAGCAGGGTCCTTAACGCTGATCGCGAAGCCTTGAACACCCTTTGCGAGCAGGTCGCTGATAATTTGTTGTTGCTCGGCAGCCGAACCGGTGGGCGGGATCTTAAAGTCGACTTTCAGGGTCGGATCTTCTTTCTCAGCCTTCTCGACACCCTTTTCAGCAATCTTCCAGAAATCGGAAGCATTGTTGGTAACGAATGCAAGTTGAAGGTCCTTTTTATCGGTAGAGGCAGTGCCGCCTGCGGCAGTTGCATCCTTCTTGTCAGCGGTTCCGCTGGCGTCGTTGCTGCTGCAGCCGATGGCTACCAGCGAAACGATGCCGACGGCGAATAATTGAAACGGTAGCTTCTGAATCATCATCCTCGACGGTCTCCTCGGCTCTCATTAGGCCGGGCTTGATTGTAACATAGGTGATTCGGAATATAGCGTCACCGTCATTTCAGCCATGAATATTCTCGCCGTTTAAATTCTAAGAAAATACTTACGATTTACCATAGGATTCATCTTTTCCTGGCGTATGATGTAGGTAACGAGGTTCTCAAAAAAGGCATCGTCCGAAGTCAAAGAAGGGAACCAGTTGGTGAGTTTGTTCGCCTAAAGAAATGTCGAACAGATAAGGTCGGAGGCTCTGAAATGGAAATTTCAAATCGCTCGGTTGGACTGCTTTGTGCTACTGCTGTTGTTGTCGCGATCATTGCTCGTTCTGGTGGAACGCAATCTGTTGCGGCCAAATCCCCTGAACCTGATAACAGTCCGACGGTGAGTCAGCCAAGCTATACGTCTCATCGGGCAGTGGACTCTGATTTCAGCCTGATCAATCAGCAGGTCGCTCCCACCGATGACGGCGTCCGATCCGCAAAGATTCCACCCACCACAAATCTCAATCCCGAAGATGGTGCTCCGGTTCAGGACGACGCCAATGTCGAAACGGACCCTCTGGCCGATCTATACGGCAATTACGATGTTCCAGATACTCCTGCGGCAGGGATTCGCGAAAGAACTAATAACACGGCAGCTTGGGCAAACGATGAGCCGCTCGATCAAATCGGCGACCTTTCTGATCGTGAACTTTACGATCGTTGGATCAGCATGATGGATGACGAACAACGAGCCCAATTCCGAGTCGTTTGGGTAGCAATGACTCCTGAAGAAAGACAGAAGTTCATTGATGACATGCGTGGCAACTCCAGTCCGAATTAGTCCCTCCTCCAATCGACCCTAGGTGCATTGACGGCTTGCTGGCAGTGCACCTTTGAATTTAAGAGCCTTGAAGAATTGAAAGAGTCATGAAGATCATCAAGAGGCTAGGGCAACTCCTCGTTGCCGCCGTCGTCGCACTCCTGTTTTTTGAAGTTGGGCCGGGAACGCACTTCAAATTTGGCCCCATTATTCGTGACCATACGGATTGGGTCCTGATCTCAGCCGGACTGTTGAGCCTATGCACTCCTTCGAAATTTAAGTGGATGACCCTGGCGGGTTGGGCGTTTTACTTTGGATATTGGGCTCTGTACGAATTCTTCATCCTAAAAACAGGGGATATGAAGTTCGGGCCAATGCTTCTCCCGTATGGAGTGGGAGCCCTTATTTTCGGCATTGCCGCTGGCGTTTCGGCCAGCGGCAAGGGCGAACGAGCATTGTTCGGCAAACGGAACCTAAAGCCGAGTTAGGATCTGTTGCACCTGACTCCGAATTTGCTTAAACCGTTTGAAATGAGCCGAAATCGGAGCCGATGCGGCACCTGTGGCGGTGGCATTGATACTTCCGAGTAGGGCAGCTTGGTATCGCAGACTACCAATGTCCTTGGGGCTCTTACCCATCATCGTCAGAAGCCGGTTTCGACTTTTTGTGTTCAATGCCGGGTTCTTCAGCATTTTCTGAATCTTATCGACTCCCCCTTGGATGACTTGAATTTCGTCTGAGATTTGCAGCGCAAATGCGTATTGAGCTCTCAATTCAGCATCCGATGCCTTTACCCTCGGATCTTTCTGGACCGTGAGAGGCTGAGAATACGATTTGCCTCCTACGGACATCGTTATCGTATAGGTGCCTGGCGGAACGACCAAACCCGTTCGGGTGTGGAAATCCCAAACCAAGCGGTGAGCACCAAGAGTTGCC
Source organism: uncultured Armatimonadota bacterium (assembly GCA_903899015.1). Classification (GTDB taxonomy): domain Bacteria; phylum Armatimonadota; class Fimbriimonadia; order Fimbriimonadales; family Fimbriimonadaceae; genus Fimbriimonas. The sequence continues at coordinate 144,785 of CAIUHP010000045.1, forward strand.
GATGGTGGTTGCTTCGGATGCACCCAATAAGCGGGAATATCGAGATGTTTGAGATCGAATGAATCACCCTTATCTATGCTTGAGAACGCTCGCAAGAGTTGCCCCTTGGCATCGGAAATAGTGAAATGAACCGCCTTTCCGCCTGGGACTGCATAGTCAATCTTCGCACCCCACTCAGGGTTTTGTCCTTGTGGCTCTTCGGGAGGGAACGGAGTTCCTTCGTCGAACATTCCAAAACCAAATGTTCCTGACCGCTGGAAAATCATTGCGGAAGCAGGCTTGAAAAGCTTCGTCACTGCATTCGTGAGCGGTTGCTTTAATTGCCGTAGCGGGGAAGCATCGTCGAGAACCCAAATGGCCCTTCCATGGGTTCCCACAACGACGTCGTCTGCTCCAAACACGATATCTCGCACGGAGGCTGCAGGCAAATTAAGCTGGAGCGAATTCCAAGTTTCGCCGTCGTTGAGCGACACGTAGACTCCCCGATCGGAGCCTGCATAGAGCAGTCCTTGCCGCTTAGGATCTTCTTTGACCACGTTCAGCCACTGGTCTTTTGGCAGGCCGTTCGTGATGAGCTTCCAGTGCTTACCGCCATCTCGAGTGCGATAGATGAAGGGGCGATTATCGTCCAATCGGTGACGATCAATTGCGGCATAAGCGGCATTACTGTCGAAGTGAGATGCGTCAATGACGCCTACTTTGCTCCAGGGGGTCAGCGCAGCAGGAGTGACATTTGCCCAGTGTTTCCCCTCGTCGCGAGTAAGCCAGATGAGTCCATCATCGGTTCCTGCCCACAACGTTTTCGCTCGAACAGGGGAAGCGCTTAACCAGTAAACGACGCCTCTACGGGGCTTACCATCGGAATCAGCAACGGTCGCCGGGTCCAATGTCGGAGGCACATAGTTCGTCGGCCGACTCAAGTCGGGACTGATGATACGCCACGTTTTTCCGCTGTCTCCGGTGCGGAGAATTTGTTGGTGACTCGTGTAGAAAACGTGAGGGTCTTGGGGAGAGACCACTATGGGAAGCGTCCAAGTGCTTCGCCAATCCGTGTCGGGGAACATGCCGAGCGGATCGATGGCTTGCTCCCAGGCATCATCTAGCTCTTCCCGGACGCCGTTGTTTCCCAGGAGAGAACCGGGATGGAGCGGATCGGGAGCAATCGTCCCGCTTTCCCCGCCGACATCGATCGGTCGGGTGTCCATCGCGCTAATCCCAGTGTGAATCGTGCGACTCGGAACCGCCATCGCGCCCGAATCCTGTTGAGAGCCATACACCCAGTAAGGGACTCGATTGTCCGTGACCACGTGATAGAACTGACCGGTTGGCTGGTTGTACCAAGAACTCCAAGATTTGGCACCGTCAACGCTTACAACAACTCCCTGGTCGCTCCCGAGAATGATTCGGCTAGGGTCATTGGGATGGATCCACATGGTGTGATAGTCGTCGCCACCAGGCGCACCTTTGATCGGTGTGAATGTTTTGCCGGCATCGGTGGACCTGTATGTCGACGTGTTCATAGCGTAAACAACGTCTGAGTTCTTGGGGTCGGCGGCAACTTCTGAGAAGTACCATCCTCGCCCCCATATCCGCCCTTCATTATCGGTGTGAGTCCAAGTCGCTCCGCCATCATCAGACCGGTAGGCGCCGCCGAGTTTGGCATCGCTATGGTCCACCATGGCGTAGATTCGATTGCTAACGGCGGGAGAAATTGTGATGCCGATGCGTCCAGGATGAGAAGGGAAACCGTGCCCAACGATGGGAGTCCAAGTGACGCCCGCGTCGGTGGATTTATAGAGGCCACTTCCCGGTCCATAGCTTGGCGGATAGACATTCCAAGTGGGGCGACGAGTTTGCCAAAGGCAAGCGAACAAAGTGTTTGGATCGTGCGGATCCATGGCTAGGTTGATTGCGCCTACGTCCTGATTCTTATAGAGAACCCGTGTCCACGATTGCCCGCCATCGGTCGACTTGTAAACGCCTCGTTGAGTGTTCGGTCCGTACTGATGGCCCATGGCTGCAACGTAAACGATGTTCGGATCTTTAGGGTCAACAATGATTCTTCCGATCTGGCGACTATCGGTTAATCCGATCGATTTCCATGTTTTGCCACTGTCCAGAGACTTAAACATTCCCGAACCTTGCTGTATGTCGGATCGCATGTCGGCCTCACCGGTACCCACATAGATGACGTTGGGATCGCTTTCGGAAACTGCAACCGCTCCTATAGAGGCAACTGGTACTTGGTCAAAAATGGGCTTCCACGTTCGCCCGGCATTTTCTGTGACCCAAACGCCACCACCGACTCCGCCAAAATAAAACTTCTCAGGTTGGCTCGGTACTCCCGCAACTGCGATAGCTCGACCGCCTCGAAATGGACCAATTAACCTCCAGTGGAGGTCTCCAAAGGGAGATTGGTCAAAGGCGTGCGCACCGATGGGAGCGAGGGTAGCTATTGCAATCAGAGAAGAAACGCCAAAGCGAGATAAGCGGTGTCCAGTTAACACGCAAAGAGTCTAACGCAATAAGTAAAAATAGGAGAGCCTAAACGGGAAGTTGCGGTTCTACTCATCGAGAATCCGGTGTGTTTGAACGAACCTGTAATTGCATGCGTCAACAATAAAAACATGTCTCGCGAGATTGGAGCCTTTAAAGAAAAGACGGTGGGTTGCCTATTGGTGTCCGGCTTAGTGGTTACCGTAACCTCTCTTGGATTGTTGTGGATCTTTTCGGTCGCCGGTATTTACCGTGGGACTTACACACGTAAGCCGATTACTAATGAGATTACTGATGCGGGCACTCTCAACTTAGCCCCACTCGCGATTCTCGGAATCGCCGTGGGAGTTGGACTCATGTTTGGTGGGCTGGGGTACGCGTTCTACACGATGAGCCGCCAGCATAAGGGGCCTCGTCGAACTGTGTCGAATTTTCGAGTCTTAGCCCGGTACTGCTACGACCGGACCATGCAGTTGATTACCGCAGAATGGGATATTGATGTTGCGGATCGGCCGAAGTTTTATGTTCGAGGAATGTTTGAGGACGGCGTCGTTGGAGAATTTGAAACCACGATTGAAGTCTATTATCAGGCTGGAGAAGGGATGACAGGCGAGGCTGAAATCCAAGGAAAATGGCTCGGACGCTTCGTTCCTTACATTGGCTTGCCACCAAGTTCTTAATATTGTGGTTTTAGGGGCATCCAACCTACTATAATTGGTCACCCATGCAAGCCGCCGCAGACATTTGGAAACAGGCGCTCCCCGCCATTATGAATGGTGTGAACGGTCGAGGTGTGTGGGCCGCTCTCAACGCCATCGCTCCTATCGCATTCGAGGAAGATGTACTTGTTGTGGGTATCCCCCATAGCGATTCCGAGCTAGCGGGCCACCTTCGTTTACCGCAAACCAAGCGGATGATGGAGATTGCAGTCTCCAAAGTGCTTGGTAAAACGACGGCAGTTCGCCTAATTGACGGAACGACCGCAGAAGATTACGAGCTAGCCAAGCGAAGAGACGCAGAGCGTCGCCGGCTTCAAGAAGCCGAGATGACGAAGATGCGCGCCGAGTTGGTCGCAAAGTCGTCTTGGGAAACTGTTTACGAGCAACTCAGTCGCCGATTCGCCGCCGTTTCCAACAAATCACTCCCTCAGAACCGAGCGCGATTTTATGAAGAGGCGATCGCCATTATTGCGGAGGCTAGACAAAGTCAAACCGCGTTTGACGATTTGGGTGAAAGAAATTTTGCACGTTGCCTTGAGCGCTTGGCGCAGTATTCTGAAATTCCGAGCACGATGGTTGCGGCGGACGTCTTGAAGCGAGCCGGCGAGCTTTAAATTGGCGGAAGCCATCATTCTAGGTTCGGGAACGAGTAACGGGGTGCCCACCATGGGGGTGGAGTATCCTGCTGCGTTTCTAGCGAATCCCAAGAATCATCGCACTCGATCTTCGCTGATGCTTTTGGGGCCAACCGGCAACCTATTGGTCGATTGCCCCCCCGAACTAAGACTTCAAGTAACGGGGCAAGGCATCACAAAAATTGATGCGGTCGTGATCACCCACACCCATGCCGACCACATTATGGGAATGGACGACCTGAGGTCCATTTGCATGAGAACGAAAAAGCCGGTGACGGTTTATATGATTCCCGAGCAGATGGACGACATCCGCCGCATCTATTCGTATGCCTTCATGGATTTCCCGCCGGAAATCATCGTGCCACGTTTTGACCTGACTCCCATTCCCGATGTCCTTAAAGTTGGCGGGTTGACCGTTCATACGTTTCTCGTTCAACACGGCAAGACAAAAGTGATTGGGCTAAGGGTGAATGACTTTGCGTACATTACTGACGTGAGTGAGATTCCGCCCGCAGCTGAAGCCAAGCTCAAGAACCTGGAAGTCTTAGTACTAGACGCGGTTCGATACTCGCCTCACCCGAATCATTTCCACATGGCGAAAGCGATCGAAGTGGCCCAACGCATCGGCGCGAAGAAGACTTATTTCACTCATTTGAGTGACGATTACGATCACGATATCACGAATATGACCTTGCCAAAAACCATGGAACTCGCGTACGACGGCTTGCGTATCGCGCTTTAGGCACCTTACCAGGGCCTAGGACTGATGGTCATAAAGAGCCCTATAACCAGGGATTTCTCGGTTAAGTTTGTTAGAACGGTTGATAATCCCTATTGCGTGCTTTCCCGCATAAAGCAGGTAAGTGCTTAATATTTTGATCTCAGGTGTGTAAACTAAAGGAGCGTGCGTGTTGTGAAAAGGAAATTCGCTAACGCCAATATAATGCTGCTTTCTCCCGAAACTCTCAAATCAACGTGGGAAGACTTCTACGTCTATAAAAAGCCGCTTGCAAGGGCAGACTTAATCCAGCACTACTCCTACCTTGTCAGAGTGACGGCGGGGAGACTATTTGCAGTTCCACCGGTTGGAGCAGATCGCGAAGATCTCGTGAGTGCAGGCGTCATCGGACTAATTAAGGCGGTCGATCATTGCGAACCCCACCCGCGACGTGAAATTTGAAACGTACGCCATTTCTCTCATCCGTGGAGCGATTCTTGAGATGGTCCGCCAGGAAGACTGGGTTCCTCGATCAATCCGCGAGAAGATGAAGATTTTGGATCGGACGACGATCGCGATGGAATTGGAGTTGCGAAGGACCCCCACGGAAGCTGAAATTGCCGATCGGATGGGTATCCCGGTCAAAGAAGTTTCTGAGTTGATTGTCCGGACGACTCGAACAATTGTTCACAGCCTGGATGAAGTGATCGGATCGAATTCAGAAAACGGTCCCAAACTTGTTGATTTAGTCGTCGACGACTCTTCGGATACCGAGCGTGAAATTGAAAGCCGGGAGATGAGACGCATACTCGTCGAGTGTACTGACGCCCTACCCGAGCGAGAAAAGCTCGTAGTTTCGCTCTACTATCATCGCGGCTTAACGTTTCGAGAAATCGGATCGATTTTAGGGGTGAGCGAACCCCGCGCCTATCACCTTCACACTCAAGCGATGACTCGATTAAGAGCCGCGATGAAGGAACAAGGCATCACCCAAGCTTGTTAATCCAAATGAAGAAGCGGATGTTGAGAGAACTCAGCATCCGTTTCTGTCGTCCTAGTCACCTGTATTCCATGAACCCGTTTTCGCGAGTAGCACCTTTGAAAAAGTCTTTTCACTTATTGACCCTTACCGCGGTATTTGTTGCCCTTTATGGATGTAATTCGACTCCAAAACCAGTTGCTGCGGAAGCCGCTCCAGAGAAAGGAGTCGCAGCTACGGTGAACGGAGAGGCAATTGATCTTTCAGATTTTCACGAACACACGGATCTCAAGCAGACGGCGCAAGTAATCACGCCCCAGGGACCCACTCAGACACATGTGATTGGGAATTTTGGACTTCAATCGCTTCAAGAACTCGTCGACCAGAAAGTTCTCTTACAACTGGCAAAAGAGCAGGGCGTATTGCCAACCGACAGCGATATTGATAACGAGATCAAGCTTCAGACCGATCTGAGGCATGACTACATCACGATTTTGCAGGATCAAGGGCTTTCCCAAAAGGGAATTCGACACGAAATCGCAATCGGGTTGGCGAGACAGAACCTCATGATGAAGGGCGTCGATGTGAGCGCGGATGAGGTGAATGATTTTGTCAAAAAGCATCCGGAACGATTTAGTGACCCTGCCCGAGCGACGATCTATTTCATCCAAGCGAGCACTCCGCAGAAGAAAGCTCAAGTGGATAAAGAACTTGCCGCACATAAGTTATTCACTGCGGTGGCTTCATCGTTAAGTGAAGAGCCCAATGCGAAGTCGACGGGTGGACTGTACGCAACTTCGATCGTTTCCATGATGCCTCCCAAGGTTCAGGAAATCGTGAACAAGACCGCGGTGAAGCAAGTCTCCAGTTGGATCCCCAACGCCGGCACGTTTGTCAAATTCTACGTGGAAAGCAAAATCCCCGCCAAACCGAAACCCGCATCAGATTCTCAGAAGGAAATGGTCCGCCGGTTGATAGGTATGCAGAAAGGGCAAGTTAAGAACAACTTTACGAAGATGTTTTACGACAAGCTGAAAGCTTCGAAAGTGGAAGTCAGCGTGCCCCAGCTCCAAGATCAGTGGAAGAAGACATGGGATCAGATGTCTGACCCCAATAACGGAACACCTTCCGGGCGTTAGGTCAGGGGGCGATTCCCGGATCGAGCCTGAAGTGCACTTTAAAACCGGTAGAAGCGCCTTAGCATCCTTAAATGCTAGGGCGCTTCTTTTGGTGAGTTCAATTAAGCGGCGACGGCTGATCGCTGTCGAAGTGCTTCGACGAGCATATTGCAGTGTTCTTGGGAGAACTCGTCAGTCAGGACGAATTCCGTAAGGCGTTCGCAGATTCCCTCGAACTTGGGTTCGGACCAGGTTCCAAACGGCTCTTTTTCGCTATCGAGTTTGGTGAGGGTCAATCTCAGTCGATGGGTGCCATCTGACCAAGCCAAACCGTGATGGATGAGATCGGGGATTGACGTGTAAACGCCGACGACCCGAGAAGTACCCTTGGTGGTCACTTGTTCAGCAACCCAGTATAATTTTCTAAACATCTGTGTTTATCTGATTTGGCTTAATTGCCAAAGCTCCTCTTTCAAGCTGTATCCATAAGATTACCAGGATAGAGGAGCCGATCCTAGTCCCTTCTTTCAGGGACGGGTCTTTAGGCGGTCCAAGCGAAAGGCTCGCTGTCGGTTAAGACGCGTGCGCTTCGATTGTAGGCTTCGATAAGATACTCAGGCAGTGTAAACACCGACTGGTGATATCGGGGGGTGTAATAGCGGTTCTTGACGCCGCGAGCGGCAAACCGCTTTTCGATCTCTTCGACCGCTAACGCGAGTGGATCGTACTTCTTGCTTGCGAGCACGAATCCCCAAGGCTGGAAGAAAGTGGATACGAGGCCGTAGTAGCCCGCGACGTATGGGAACGTGTCTTTCATGTTCTCAAGCGTCTTGATGCAAGAGACCATGCACTCAGGATAGTTCTCGTTGGCGCTGCCTGCCTGCATCGCGAAAACACCGTCTTCACTCATGACGTCGGCGCAGATCTGGAAATACTCTTCGGTGAAGAGGAATTGCGCAGGGCCATCCTCATGGGGGTTGGGCAAGTCGCTGAGAACGACGTCGAAATTCGCGCCCTTGTTCTCGACCATCCACTGGCGAGCGTCGGTATGAAGAAGGATCGTTCGAGGATCCTCAAATGCGCCCTGGTGCCACTCTTTCATGTGGTCCTTGACCATGTCGACAAGTTCCTCATCGATGTCAACCATTGTCGCAGACTCAACCGTGTTGTGCTTGAGCGCTTCTCGAAGGGTTGCACCTTCGCCGCCGCCACAAACCAAAACCTTCTTCGGATTTGGGTGGAGCGTCATCGCTGGCTGGCTCATGCACTCATGGAAGATGTACTCGTCCATAAGGGAGGTCTGGATGTTGTAATCCAAGAAAAGGGACTTGCCGAATCGAGGGACTTCACAGATTTGGTAGGTCTGATACTTCGTCTTACCTTCCAAGATCATTTTCTCGACGCGATAGTGCCAAATGGCGGCCGAAGTATGAGTCTCGGCGATGAACATTCCGGTGGCTTCACTAGACATGTGGGCGTAATTATTCCTATAAGAGAGCGGTGGGGAATTTCCATTATGGCATATTTCGGGGGCGAGGGTTTCGGACTGGACTGTTGGAGTATTTGGTCCATAAGATGGAGCTTTATCGATGGTCTGCGTTGGTCGTTCGTGCCTCCATGGGGTTTTTCGCCTGGTTAAACCTCGTAAGGCAATACCGTCAACATTTACTTGCCGTTGTCGAAATCTTATTGCTTTGAAAGGCGTTCTGACTTACAATGAGGTGTGGACCAAATCCATCAGGTGGAGCAGCCGATTCTGGAGGTAGCTGGATTTAGCCTGCGAGATGTTGCTTCTCTGTCAGGAGTGTATTATTGGCTCGTCTTTGTCGTCTGTCTTCAATTAGAGGGGATGGAGCACCGTCTGATTTGGATGGGCGTGACATTTGCCTTCGCGGGAATTCTAGTGCTAACGACATGGGGCTGGGTTAAATCTATGCGAAACAGTCCTACTTGTATTCAGAAGCTTTACTCGGACCGACTAGAATTGAAGATCTACACTTCGGACCACTGCATCCCTCTGACGGAGATCGTCGCAATTGATCGTCCATCCTTATTTGGCAGATGCCTTGGGCCATTTCGATTGACTTACCGAGGAAAGGTCATGAACCACGAAATGTGGTTGCCGTTTTCTAAGCGAGAAGGCGAATTTGTCAAGCAGGTTTTGGATCGAAGACAAGAACTGATCGAGGGGCGATCAGTTTGATTCCAGAAGTTCCGGACATGGTTGCGGAACTGCCACTTTCTAGTGGAGGCAGGATGAGCCCCAACTTCTACATCGGCTTAGCGGTGTTCAAACTTTTTCTTGCCTATTATCTTATTCATTCATGGCTTTTTATGATTCCAGCCCTGTTATGTCTCTTGTTGGCACGAGAGACTGTTCGTGATAGAAAGACGCCGCCGCGGTTACAGCTATTTCCAGACAGCCTGCAAGTTGTTAGGTCAGGAAAGTGTTTAAGGGTTCCTTTATCTCAAATCGATTTCGTAAACATGCCAATGTTTGCCGGACTTCGCGTTCGCGGTTATCGCATGAAGTTCAAGGAAGGAAGGGCGATCTGGCTTCCAACGAGCCAGGATTCAGACCGATTCTTAGTCGAGTTAGATCGTCTGCGGACAGGCTCAAAAACAAACTCGTTGCCTGCTTAGGTTCGTGAGCGCTTTGAATGCCGTGTTGTAACCGAGCAAGGTACTAGTCCTTTCCCTGACTGGGTGATTTGATATTTGCTTTTGGGTCTGGCGTGATTTGGGGACGCGGTGTTTCCGGAATAAATTCCGGGGGCCTTGTGCGGAATGAATTCCGCGGACCTGGGGACACGAGACACTTACCCTTCACGAAAGAAGACTCCTAGTAGCTGAAGCTGCTAGGAGTCTGGGGTTCCTTTAGACTCGATTTTAGTCGACGTCGTTCTGAAGTCCACGGCGAACGACTAGGAATTTGATTCTTTCTGGCTCGAAGCGATCTCGAAGGAGGTCGACCGCTTTGTGCACGAGGACCGAACCGCCGCAGTAGAACAGGTCAATCGCAGCATAGCGATGCTCGGGCCAGGTGTGAATCGTGTAGTGCGATTCTTGGATGATAACGGCTCCGCTTACTCCGTAAGGCTTGAACTCGTGGAACGATTGCGCAACGACGGTTGCCTTACTGGCATCCGCTGCATCTCGCATCGCCTTACCGACGAACTCTTCAGCTTCGAGCTTGCTGCCGTTGCAGCCATACATCTCGATGAGGAGATGTGAACCAAGAGAGGGGATCTCATCCGGGCGGAAGGGAAGTCCTTCTTCGTCGCGGCCGAGCCATTCGCTAAATGCTTCAGGATCAGCAGCGGGAATTAAAGTCCAACCTGCTTCATTTTCAATGCGCGGAGGAGCCGACACAGCTTTGGGGGCTCGAACACGAATGCCGAAAAGTCGCTTGACCCAAGACAGCTTCACCTCCGTAGGAGAAGGAACTGCCAAGGCACCAAGGACGAGGGAGCTAACAAGGATATAAGGGTTTGCCAATCACATAGACCTCACGTAAGACGTGCGCAGACACAAGAAAGCTCTTGCGCGAGAAACCAATCGAAATTCTTGCCGAGCGGAATTGGTATAGGCAAAGGCACTCTGCGGCGCTACTGCGTCGAGAGGGGCCTTACCCGGGCGGTTCAGGCCGCACCCATCGAGATTCTCAATTCTTACCATCGTTTCCGCTACAACTAAGAGGTTCTCTCCTAGGGCAGTTTCAGCTGCCATAGCCACACCACGGTAATCCGTGACGCGGAGGGATAATACCAGACCCCTGACCTCATGTCAATTCAAAATGTCTAATCTTCCGTCTGCTAACCTGACAATTTTATCTGCTTCTTCAAGCATGGTAGGGTCATGCGTTACCATTACCAGAGATCCGGTCCCTCTCATCGCATTTAAGAGCTGAACAACGCTCAACCCATTTGAGTGGTCAAGAGCCGCAGTTGGTTCATCCGCGAAGATAACTTTTGGCGATCCGAGCAGGGCTCGAGCCACGCAAACTCGTTGCCTTTCACCCCCACTCAATTCATGTGGATGTCGATGACTTTTGTGCGACAGCCCGAGCCGATCAAGAAGGTCGAGCGCTTCATCCACTCGGTTCTCGTTCGGTTTCGAAACCAAAACGTTCTCGAGCGAAGTTAGATACCCCAGAAGGTAAGGCTGCTGAAAAACGAACCCAAACTCTCGAATTCTTAGTCGACTTCTCTCCTCGTCACCTAATTTTGAAAGGCTTTGACCGTTATAGAGAACATCTCCGGACGTCGGAATCTTTAGGCCGCTTAGGAGATACAAAAGTGAGGATTTGCCCGAGCCGGACGGTCCTAGTATTCCGAGAAACTCATGTTTCCCGACCTCCATATCGATGTCTTGGCAGGCGTAAACGGTTCGTCCCTGATCTTGGTAAGCCAATGAAGCGGCAGTGGTTTGGATCATACTAACCTCCGCTCAACTACTCCGACTGGGTCGAATTTTCGGAAGCGAAGGATGACCGTGAAGGACGCGACCACCAAAATGCAGAAGGGGATCGGAATCGTATAGGCGTAAGCTTGGCGATCAAATACGTCGATGAAGAACGCCTTGGGTTGCATAAGTACCACGTTCGCCACATTTAAAAGGCCGTACGTGCATATCAAACCAAGAACCCACCCTAAAGTGATGACAGCTGCCGATTCGGCCAATACTCGTTGGAGCAACTGCTTTTTCGTATATCCGATCGCTTGAAGTAGTCCGAACTCCACCAGACGTTGGGTCTGGTAAATATTCATCAGCATTCCCATCATGAATGTGATCACAATCGCCAATGCTCCGATAACGACATTCAAGATCATGTAGAGCGTTGCGAACATCTCTCGCGTGCTCTTCTCAATCTGAAAATAAGCGAAGATGACCGGTCGCTGGCCCTTGAATTTATCAACCACCCAATGGTCCAACTTATTCTGGTCGGTTGAGTTTTTAGCGAAGATTAAAGCGTCATCGATGCGCGGAAAGTAGTTGTCTCGCTGAAATTCAATCGAGTCGATCATGTACCAACGCTCCGTTTCAGCTATTCCGACAACTTTGACCGGTACGGGCGCGTAGTTTTCGATGTCGTCCGGCTTTAAGATCGTGGACCCAATTTTAAGATTTAGGTTCTTTGCGACAGGGCGACTGATCAGTGCCTCGGGTGCGCCTGGATTGGGATACCGCCCCTCAATCTTCTTCGTCATCTGGCGGGCAGCGTAGTATCGCATGTCGTCTTGGGTCAGGCCAAGCATGATAAAGGGCCATTTCCCGACGATGCTCTTTACTAATGAACTGCTAGCCCGACAAATGATGATTTTGTCCAACGGCACCGGAGACTTCCGCTTGACGGTCTCGACCAAGCCAGGAAGCAGACTTGGGTCGCCTCTTGGTGTAATCCCGGTCTCCTCCTTTGCGTAACTGTATACATTTCGTATCGAGTACGGTATCGAGTCAATCATCGCGATGATTCCCGATACGAGCATGACCGCCAAAACGATGACCGCGGTAAGCGGAATCGTTTTGCCTGCATTTCTTAGCAGGTATGTGGTTGGCGCGAGCGGACGCAGAATACGACGCTGTTTGGCTGCCTTTACCGAAGGTTTACTTGGCGATTTCAGATCGGTCCCTTCGGTATCGGATAAAGATTTCATTGCTTATCGTATGGCTCTCAACGAGGTTGTATTGTTGCAGACTTTCTCTCGCCAAGGCTTCGCCATCGGCGTATGTCGGCACATCTCGTCCCAATTTCACTCGCGGAGCGATCGTGATAAACAATTCGTCGACCAAATTGGCCCGAATTAACTGAGCATTTAATTCACTGCCGCCCAATATTAAAAGCTTTTCAATCCCTAATTCGCTCCTCAAACGCTCAAACAACCGAGGGAAATCCACTTCATCGTCTCCACAGTGCATGACATGAACGCCATTTCCCGGTTGGATGTCAGAAGAGAAAGGAGCGACGACGTAGGAGTCGCCTCCTTGGAAAAATCCTGAATCGAAGGGAAGGTTTCCCGATTTTGAAACGACTAGCCGAATGGGAGCGGCTGGTTTCCATGTTCCGGGACATGCTCTAAGCGTCTGGGCACCGATGATAATTGCGTCGGCAGATTGCTCAAGGCGCTTCATCAACAAGTGATCGGTGCTTGAACCCAAATCCAGGACACTCTCGTCTCGACTTCCGCTAAGAATCTTGCCATCAATGGTGGTGACCATGTTGATGTAAGCGTATGGACGCTTTTCAGCAGGTGTAGGAAATTCGAGGTCGGTATAGACATCGAGGTTCGTTTTCTCCAGCTCGCCTTTGATGGCTGTTCTTAGAACGCTCAACGGCTGTTCTGCATAGCGTTCAGAGCCGATAAAGAAGGTTGGAACGTTGTAGACACCCTTGGAATAGGCTTCGTCGTCGAATCCCACGACTTTATCTTTGAACTGCTTGGTCTCAACTGCGACTCGGAGAGCATTCAAGTCCGCGACGATCCCCTCAGCCAACTTGAGGATCGTGTCTATTTCGTTGATATTCTCGCCTCGAAGCCAGAGTGCTTTGTAGAACTCCTCTATGAGCTGATTTCCAACACCCACCGACTTCGCGTATTCCGCCGCTTGGTGAGCGTTGTACGTCCTCATTTTCTTGGGGCGAGGAACCTTTGGCATCTCAATGCCATCTGCGTTCAACAGAAACTCAAATCTCGAAAGGGTTTGGGGCTTATTGGGCAAAACTGCCGACTTAGCGTAATCCGGCCATTCCAGTTCTTCTGGGAAAAGTTCGTAGCCAAGCCAATCGAACACGATATCGAACTCAAGTTCGAGCCTCTTAGCCTGGAGGATGCCTACCCAACACCAAGGGCAAATGAAGTCGTGAGCGACAGGTATGGTTAGTTTCATTGTTCAAATTTATTATCGATCGCGATGGCGATCCGTTGACTCGCGCACTTTGTTCGGGACTCTTGCAAGATTTCAGATTGGAATGAAGGAAGGATCTTATTTACTTGAAGCGAACAATAGGGAGTCCACCTTGAATCTACTCGTCTCAACGGTAGGATGTTGCTCAGGTTGTTAAGAATGGAACCACACCTTCCAGGTATTCCGAACATTCAGGAGGCAATCAACTTCACGGTAAGCGTCCATGCGGGAAGTTTGAGAGAAGGGGCGGATCCGCTACCATACATCACGCATCCGTTTGAAGTTCTCAATAACCTTCGAACAATCGGAAAGGTCACGGACATGGATATGTGGTGCGCCGCGATCCTTCATGACACAGTGGAGTCAGAAGCTACGTCCGTAGCGCAAATTGATTCCCGATTCGGGCCGAGAGTCGCTTCTCTCGTGAGTGAATTGACTCGCCGGGAACCGGCTGCTGACCAGATTGCCGGTCTTGGCAAAAAGCAAATTTGGAAAATGCGCGCTCAAATGCTAATCGACGAGATTGCTCGGATGTCACCTGATGCCCAACAAATAAAGCTTGCAGATCGACTTGCAAATCTGTCTGAAGCGAAGCGCTCAAAAAAGGGAGACAAGCTTGAGCGCTACCTTTGGCAGACGAATGAAATTCTTAAAGTGGTGCCGAAGGATGTTAATCGAGACCTCTGGGATGCCATCGCAACCATGTCGAAGTCAAGCAAAAAAGAGGACGAATAGGCCGTGAAGCCTGGCTTCGTCCTCTGGATTTCAGAACCGTTACACTAGTTTCTGCCCTTGTCCACGAATCCATGGGCCTTCAGCACTACGAGAACTTCCGGACAAGCATTGTGCGAATTTGGAAGAGGACATCCCGCCTTGAGGAGCTCTTCAACGACGTAAACATACCCTTGTGGATGAGACGTGTCAGCTGAGACATGACTTGCAAACCCAAGGGGAGTTCCATGGTGGACGTAATCTTCTTGAGTGACATCCGCTCCATACTGAAGCAAAAGTCGGGCAACCTCAACAGACGGTGCTAGTGCCGCCTGATGCAGTCCAGTGAATCCATTGTGGTCGGCCACATTTGGATTGGCGCCTAGTTTAAGCAAGGTTTCCAACGCACCCAGATATCCTCGCTCCGACCACATGACAACCGCCGGTTCTGGTTCTTCGTCGAGGGCTTTGAGCAACTCCGGTGTGATTTCTTCAGGAGTTATGGATTCTCCCAAGAGCACTTTCTTGAGCAGCGTATCGACTTCCGAAAGGTCGGTTACGGCTCCCTTTGCTTTGAGCATCTCGATAACGTCTAATCGACCTAAGCGAACGGCCGCTTGGTACGGAGTCTTTCCACGAGAGTCAGGGCGAGAAAGGTCCATGCCTGATTCCGTTAAGATTCGGAAAGTCTCGGTGCTGCGCCCCCTGCGTAGGCCATGGGGGATACAAGGAGGAATTCTTGATCGATCGGGAGTGAGCGCCAAAACCAACTCGACCCATTCCGGTTTCTCAAAGTCCAGCAAACGGTACATAGCGTCTTCGACGTTGCCTCCGTACTGCAACAACAACCCAAGACAATCGGGCTCGTCAAGTTCCGTCGAATGGTAGACCGATTCGCCGTCATTTGGATCCGCACCTGCCTGAAGGAGCAACTCCGTCAGATCTGCATTTCCGTTCAAGCCGGCTGCTCCGTAAAGTGCACTTAGCCGATATTGGTCTTCCCAAAAAACATTTGGGTTAGCGCCTGCTTCTAGAATCAACTTTGCCGTTTGAACGAGTCGATCACTAAATTCGGCAACCTGAAGCAGCCGTGAGTTGCATACGTAGAGCAATGGCTCCCAATTATTCGGTCCAACCTTTGACTCCACAAGTGTCGGGTCGAGATCGAGAAAGTCGCTAACCGCTTGTCGAGATCCCGTCGCGCATGCACACGCGAGGCTGACGCCTAGAAGCGAAGGATCGGCGAGAGCGAGTGACTTTGCAACTGCAGGTGTTCCTTGAACCAGTTGCCTTGCGAGTTCATCGGCTTGCTGTTGGCGGGTGCCGCCTTGAGAAATGGACTCGATATGAGCCTTCAACTTCGGCCAACTATCAAACCCGTATTCGCGGGCGATGACAAGTTGAGCCTCTACGAGAGTCAGGTAGTTTCGATTTGGGAAAGAAGCTTGAATGCGATCAAGTTCTTGGCCATTTTTCACGGCAGTCAACAGATCTCGAGCTTGTGTTTTTAGATGTTCGAGATTAGGACGAGTGGGAAGAAGTTTTGACATCGATACCTCCATGCGTTGGCTTGCAGTCCGCGAACAAGCTGCATAAAGGTCAATGCAACGTTCGATTCAAAATTAGGAGGTGGGTTCAACCCTATCCGCGGACCCGGATGCGCCCTCGCAACGCGCTTGTATTATAACCGAGGTGCGAACCATGTTCATGCCGGTATTCTTGAAGAGTGCCTGTCTATGAGTATCGGTGTAACGATTGCAAGCGCAAATTTTCCGCGCTGATTGGCGTGGTGGCGGAGCCTGACGACGAGAAATGCCCGAACTGCGGTAGCGTCAGCACCTCCAAGTTGGTGAGCCGGTTTGCACGTTATCGATCGGAAGATGATCGCATTGACGCACTCGCTGACCGACTTGAAACGATGAATGAACCCGAGAGTCCAAGTGAGATGCGGCAGATGATGAGGGAAATGGGCAAAGCAATGGATGAAGATAATTCGGACGACATGGAAGAATTGTTTGAGGCCGAAATGTCCGGTGAAGGGCAAGACGAAGGTTCCTTCGAATGAAGCCGCTTGGAAAGCTCACGGTAGTCTGCGGAAGTATGTTCGCCGGCAAGAGCGAAGAACTGATCCGACTCGCTCGTCGTTCGCTGTATGCCAAGCGCAAGGTTCAAGTCTTTAAACCGTCAGTGGACAAACGGTACGACGAAACCAACGTGGTTAGCCACATGGGTGTTTCTCATGCCGCTGTTCCCGTGAACTCCGTTCAAGAACTTAAAAGCAAATTGGCACCAGACACGGAAGTCATCTTGATCGAGGAGGTTCAATTCTTCGACGAATCAATCATAGACCTTGCGGTCGAACTTGCCGACCATGGAAAAGAAGTGATTTGCGTCGGATTGGATCAAGACTTTCGGCGTCAGCCATTTGGCCCCATGCCCAAACTTTTAGCGGCAGCGGATGAAGTCGTGAAGCTTCGAGCGATTTGTATGAAATGCGGTGGCCCGGCCAGCCATACCTATCGCGTAATTGACGGTAGACCTGCTCACTGGGATGACCCAATCATCTTGATTGGAGCCACCGAGAGTTACGAAGCGCGTTGCCGTAACTGCTTTAAGCTATTAGGTTCAAAGCGCAAAGCTTAGTCTCGAATGACGCTTATCGTGGCATCTCCATTGGGGAAGTCCGGATCGGAGCTGAACTTGGCTCCTTTGAGCTTAGATTCGAATCTAACGAGTGAGAAATCCTGCTGATTCAAGAGGACGTAACCTTCTGCGGTTAGTGGCACATCTTTTTCGGTTTCAGAGTATTTGAACGATATCTTCAACGTTTGGTATGAACCTTGTTTTTCGGTGCCTACCAAAGCGTAAGTCACTTTTCCAGCTTCGCGTTTGAGCTTCTTATTTGGCTGCAGAACGGCTGTCCAAGTTTCGCCTACCTTGACCGGGTTCTTTGGAGTGAGCTGATCTGTAATGGAATCAAGCGAATTCAATCCGGGATTGGATTCCTCGGTTGGATCATCTTCTTCGCTTGAAGCAATTTTCTCGCCCTTTTTGTTGTAGGTATCAACAGTTGGCTTCGCATCGTCGGGAATGGTTTCGTCCTGAGAACCGTGCTTCATGTGAGCCCCAGTCGTTGCGCTCTCCACATCGTAGTCGCCGTTCGGCTTGATCTTGACGACCTTCGTTTTGAGGTTAGCAAGAAAGGTGAACCGGTCGGGAATTGACTCAATTTCCAGCTTGAGCTTATAAGTCAACGACGTATTGACTTGCGGATGATAAATTAGGTCAAACGTCGCTTCCTGATGAGCAGAAAAACCTGCCGAAAGCAGGCAACCCACTAGTAGGCCCAAATAGGCTCGATTGGGCTTCAATTTACTTGGCCAACCGATTCATCTTGATCGTTGCTGAAACCGGATACGAGACCCCTGGGAAAGGAGCGTTCGTCCATTTTTCTTCTAGCTGCACCATCGATCCGTCCGCTTTACTTCGCCACTCTGTGAACTCATTGATCGCTGGTTTTTCGCCGTCTTGTTCACGAACGGTTGACTTGATTTTGATCGTATCGATCTCATCAATCTTCTCTTCGCCGATGAGCTTGTATTCACCCTTGGCGTCCATTGAACCAACCGCTTTGTCCGCCTTGATGGAAGCCGTCCAGAGATCACCAATTTGAACAGATTTGCCGGGATCAACAATTGTGGCGAGGTTCTCCATACGGTAAGACATCGCATCGATGAGTTGGTTGGTGGCGGCACTGTTGCCGTCTTTGATGCTGGTCACAAGGCCACTCGGCTTGTAGACAAGAATCACGGGCGGACGGGGCGGAACGTCAATTTTTTCGCCCGCGAATGTGCCGCTTGGGTTTGTCTGGGTTTGTTCAATGGTGTAGTTTCCATCTTTATCCACGTCGGTGACTTTCTCTGAAATCGTAGCCTCTAGGTGGCCGATGCTTCCACCCATTACGAAGTCAACGACCATCGAGTATTTTGAAACCGTTCCTTGCTTCATGGATCGTTTGATCGGGAAGCCATCATCCAGTGCCGACGCACTAAAGCATGCGGCAAGGAGAAGTGCGGCGCAAGTTACGGTTCTCATGGGTTTAGTGTTACCTCGGACAAACGAATTCGTGCCGATACATTTCATACTTGAATCGGAAAGGAACTGTTACAAGTTAGGACGGCAAGAAGGGACGATTTGAGCGAGCAGTTCGGAAAAACACTAATTGGATTAGGTCTAGTCATCACAGGACTAGGCGCAATCATTCTTTTGTCGTCCAAATTGCCGTGGCTCCGGTTAGGGCGCTTGCCTGGAGATATCAATATACAGCGCGACGGGTTCTCCCTGTTCTTTCCCATCACCACTATGATTTTGCTGAGTGTCGTTTTGAGCCTCGTTATGATGATCGTTGGGAGAGTGCGACGTTGATTCCTCGACTTGTCACGTTCGACTGCGCCCAAACCCTTGTTGAGATTCCGCCTGATTGGTCGCTAGGAAAATTAGTTGTGGACGCGGCGACGCAGATAGGATTGAAACCTCCAAGCGGAGCAGACAAGCTCTATATGAAGCTCTACGCGGGACGACTGCCGGAGTTTTTTGAGATCAATCAGACCGGAGATATGGTCCGAGCAGAAACATTCTGGAGCGAACTTGGTTTAGCATGGCTCCATGCAATTGGAGAATCCGATGCGTGCGCAGAAGCTTTGCGGGATGCGGCGGACGAACTTCTATTCGGCCCAAAATCGGAAGTATTCAAGCTATATGACGACGTTCTTCCGTGTTTGGATTACCTCGACTCAATGGGGATTCAGGCCGCCGTAATATCCAATTGGGATTATTCGCTGCATCGAGTTCTCAAGATGTTCGGGATTTACGAGCGATTCTTGGTCGTTAAGGCATCGTTGGAGGAAGGAGTCGAGAAGCCTGATCCGCGTTTGTTTGAGATTGCACTTGAGGAAGCGGGACTCCATGCCTCAGAAACCTTCCATGTCGGTGATAGTCATGAAGATGACTTTGTAGGGGCCAAAGCAGCGTCCCTGCGGGTTGCACTCATCGATCGCATGGCTGAGGAATCAAATCCACCGGTTCTGAAATCATTGCTTGATCTGCCGGAGGCGTTTACTTGGATCGACTAAGTGATTACGACTACAACCTCCCCGATGAGCTGATTGCTCAGACACCGCTACTTCAAAGGGAAGAATCCCGACTACTTTGGCTTCAAAAGAGCGGGGAAGTACATCATCGACAATTTCGAGATGTTCTGGATTTGCTCCATCCCGGAGATCTACTGGTGATGAACGACACTCGGGTGTCGGCAGTAAGACTCAACGGGTTCAAGGGAACGGGTGCTGCCATCGAAGCACTATTGCTCAGCGAAGTTTCCCCCCACTTGTTTGAGGCACTTGTGAAGCCCGGCAAGAGGATGAAGCCGGGTGCGGTCGCTGATTTTGGGAATGGCTTGGTAGCAACCGTCCGAGCGGATCTTGATGACGGTCTGAAATTACTGGAATTTGAACCGCTGGAGAATCTGAACGAAAAACTGCAAGAAGTCGGCCAAATTCCCTTGCCACCCTACATTCACGCCGTGCTGAGCGACAGCGAGCGTTACCAAACCGTTTACGGTCGAGCAAATGGGAGTGCGGCAGCGCCAACGGCGGGGCTCCATTTCACTCCCGAAATCCTAGAGGCTCTAACATCGAAAGGAGTTGAGATAGGGAACGTCACTTTGCACGTTGGACTCGACACTTTTAGGCCTGTACAGTCTGAAAATCTGAATGAGCATCGAATGCATGGCGAGACTTGCATTCTTCCTCCTGAGACCGAGGAGAAAATTCATCGAGCAACCGGACGAATCATTGCGGTGGGGACAACCACCGTTCGAACTCTCGAGTCTTTCGCAATCGGAAGGCGACGAGTTCAATCCGGAAGTATGGAATCAAGGCTATTCATTCGACCTGGCTTTGAGTTTCGAGTGATCGATGGAATGTTTACGAATTTTCACCTGCCCAAAACAACGATGCTCATGATGATCTCTGCGTTGGCAGGCAAGGATAATATTTTCTCCGCCTATAATCAAGCGGTAGAAAATCAATACCGATTCCTCAGTTTCGGGGATTCGATGCTGATTTTATGATTCTTATATTTGGCTTGGCGACCGAATGTGACATGACTTGCATGTTCGATCGGCGAATAAATACTTCATTGGATTCCGAAGTATCGAAGGGACAAATGAACTCGCTGGATGGCAACATCAGGAAGTGCGGGAAAAATGGAAGTTTTTTACCCTTCTCTTGGCTCAATCCATTAAGTACAATGCCTTTTGCCACTGAGAGAGGACATGGGGTTGAGAACGACTAATTTTGATGCGCTTGCCTATATCGAGAATGCGTTCCTCGACCAAAAACACGAAGACGCTAAGTCCGATAAAGATTTAGAGGGCGAGTTAGGCATCGATGTCCCATCCATCGGAGACTACATTGGTGGTCGCTCGGGCGGATCCAGTGCGCCCGCCGGTCCGAAGACGAAGTTCAAAAAGACCGTGATGAGCGCTCCGCGCCCCCGACGAAGTGGAACTCAGCAGAAGCTTTTACCCAAGACGCAAATCGACCCTGAGTTGCAGAGCGTTTGGATGGCCCTACCCAAGAATGTCGAATTCCTGTGTAGCTTTTATGACGACTCCGTGACCGCGAATTACTATCGGGGAGAGTTTAAGGAAACTCGTCAAGACCTCATCAAGCGGTTGCTCGATCCCGAACTCTCGCTCGAAGAGACGAGCCGATTGCTGGGTGTGTGTCCGGCAACTGTTCGAAGATATACGAATCGAGGTTGGCTGGCACATCATCGCACGGTCGGTGGACAACGCCGATTTAGTCTGAGCGATGTCGTTAAGTTCGTTGAAGAGCACGGACGTTTCCCAGAGGTTTGACATTGGGCAATGATCGCCTCAGGGTTGCGATCTTCTCCGATAGCGCCTTACCCATCCTCAATGGGGTAAGCGTCAGCATTGACGGCTTGGTTGCTGAACTTCGAAACCAGGGGCATTCGGTCCACATCTTTACCGCACGCTATCCTGGCTACGCCGATCCTGATCCCAACACCTATCGCTTTCGAGCCATTGAAACGCCGATTTCACGTGGCTATCCCGTCTCCTATCCGCCTTTTTATCGCATGCTACAAAAGTTTAGGAGGCATGAGTTTGACGTCATTCATACTCACACGCCTTTTATGCTTGGCATGGTCGGTTTTCGCTGGGGGGAGTCTCACGGCATTCCGGTAGTGTCCACCTATCACACTTTGTATGACCGCTACGCGCACTACTTTAAGCTCTTGCCGTATCGCTATATTCGGTTCAGGATCGCAAAACACACCAACTTCTATTACAACCGGATGGACCATGTAATCACGCCTTCTGAGGCATCTCTCAAGTGGCTCCGGAGACATTCGGTTCATTCTCCCGTTACGGTCATCCCAACTGGAATACCCAGCCCCCAAATGCTGTCTCGGAGTGAGGCGAGGCAATCGCTGAATATTGCTCCCGAGAACAAAATCATGCTTTATGTGGGACGGCTTGCTATTGAGAAGAACCTTGGCGTTCTCCTTGAAATGGCCGCTGAAGCATTCGCCCAGGATCTTAATTTGAGGTTATGGCTCGTGGGTGACGGACCGGCTCGTGGCGAATGCCTGCGGATGGCCCGTTCGCTGGGAATCGGAGATCGAGTCAGATTTGTGGGTTTTGTCCCCCGTGCAGAGGTTGATCGCTATTACGCAGCCTCAGATCTCTTTGTGTTCTCTTCCATTACCGAAACTCAGGGACTTGTGGTCCAAGAGGCAATGTCGTATGGTTTACCAGCGATTGCGGTAAGTGGTGGTGGTGCTAGCGCCGCGATTGTTGATGGGCTAAATGGATTTGTGGTGAAGAACGATCCTTCCGATTTTGCCCAAGTGACACTCAAGGTCCTATCGACGGATGGGCTCTATGCGCGATTGAGTGAGCAAGCAATTCATTCTGTTCGCAGTCAGGGTGTCTCGCAAATGTGCCAGGATGTTGTTTCGGTTTATCGACAGGTAATGCAATCGAAGAAGGAGGAAGCAGACTATGGAAGCTACGCAAGGGTCTAAACGCGGCATACCCATCTTCTTTATCTGCATCCTCTTTTTAGGCGTTTTACGCGTGTTCCTTCAGCGCCTTGAATTTCCTTTGGGTGTCGTGCCCATCGCGAATGTTCTCATGTGCGAGATTTTTTTGGGCATTCCTTTGTTGGCTCTGTGCTATGCCGCCAAGGATGAGTGGACACCAAAAACGGCCTTGATGTTTCTCGTCGGTGGAGTGTTCACCCAACTCATATGCGTTTATCTCACCAAACGTGTTTTGCATGGACCCAACGTCACTGCTGACATTGTCAATGCGATTGGCCAAGTTGGCCTTCCGGTTTGGTGCGTTGGCCTTGGAGCGCTACTAGCGACCCTCATCAAAGACAAAAATCTCGTTGTCCCCATCGCGATTTTTCTTGCCTGCTTTGATATGTTTCTGGTGTTTAGCCCGTACGGCGTGACTCAAATGGTCATCAAGCAGATGCCCTCTGTGTTGCCTGCGATTGGTGCCGCGATTCCCGTTGCCTCGGCAACCAACCCGACCACCGGACGTGTAGCGGCTGGATCATTTGCAGGTCCCGCCGATTTTATGTTTCTCGCGATGTTTATGATCGCGCTCTTTCGGTTCAATCTGCAAGCAAGACGGACGGTTATGGTCGTCATTCCGACGCTGCTTTTTTACATGCTCATCGTTGGCTTATTCCACTGGGCGCTTCCGGCGTTGTTGCCCATCGGAGCATGTGTTCTCATTGTCAATTGGAAGTCGTTCAACCTTTCCAAGGACGAGAAGATTTCAACTGCTCTCGTTGCCGCTTTAGGGATTGGCCTTTTTACGTGGGGAATGTTCCAGAAGCCGAAAGTTGTGCCAGTTGACCCTTGGAATACGGGGAACGTCCGAAAAGCTTCAGAATCTCCAAACTCGCGGTAGCAAGGCGGTCCAACGCGACTCCGTGGCGGAATCCCTCTCGATTGAGAAGGTAGACAAGGTCTTCGGTAGCTAAGTTTCCAGTGGCTCCAGGAGCATAAGGACAACCACCAAGACCTCCCGCACTGGAATCAAAAGCTCGGATCCCAAGTTCCAACGCTTTCGAGACGTTTGCAACCGCTGTTCCATGCGTGTCGTGAAAGTGATAAGCAAATTTCTCGATGGGAATAACTTCAAGAAGTGTGTTCGTGAGGGAATGTACTTCGCTTGGGCCAGCGACCCCGATGGTGTCTCCGATGCTTATGTCATCCACGCCCATTTCGAGAAGCTTCATTGAGACTTCGCGAACCGCCGATGGAGCGACAAGCCCGGCAAACGGACATTCGAAGGCGGTGCTGACATATCCACGGACCCAACCACCTGGCACTTGCGCCCTGAATTCTTCGATGACGGCTCGAAATGCTTCTAAAGACTCTTCGACCGACATGTTAATGTTCTTGCGCGTAAATGCGTCACTAGCCGCCGTAAACACCGCAATCCGTTTGACACCGACCACAATGGCTCGTTCAAGTCCCTTGGCGTTCGGTACGAGCGCGCTAAAGAGAGGCGAAGAAGGCAGGTGAGGCCAAAGCTCGGCCGCATCTCCAAGTTGAGGAACCCATTTAGGTGAAACAAAGCTTGTTGCTTCAATTTCGTTGAGACCCGCATCCGCCAACGCTTGAATAAAGCGAAGTTTTACGTCCGTCGGAATCGGTAGTTTCTCATTTTGGAGGCCATCACGCGGGCCAACATCGATGATTCGTACCTGATCACTCACCGAGGACTCCTGCGGCCGTCACGACGGCGAGAACCGAACCATCCGTAACTTGATCGCCCTTCGAAACCGAAATTTGAGTCACCGTGCCATCGAAGGGAGCGTTGAACGGCTGTTGTGTCTTCATCGCTTCCAAGACGAGAATGGTTTCCCCTTTCTTGATTGCATCGCCGACCTGACGACGAACATCCACAATAAGCCCAGGCATGGGAGCACGTAGCTCACCCGAACCAACATGTGATGAAACTCGGGCCCGGTTCTGACGTTCTTCGACCTGAAATTGTCGACCCTTGTAGGAGACATGGGTCACATCGCCGACTCGAACCGCAACTGCGGTAAACGTACCTTCTGGAGTGCGAACGTAAAGACGATCTCCAAGTCGAGTGATCTCGGCTCCGTCGTCTTGAAGTTCGACCTCGTCTCCGTTGACGAAGCGTTTCATTTGTTGACCGTTTGTTTTCTCTCGGCGTACTCCGAGGCTGCTTTGATGAATTGAGCGAAGAGATTCTGAGTTGCCGCACTTTCGAGAGTGCGTTCAGGATGCCACTGAACTCCGATCATCCAAGGATGGTCGTTTGCTTCAATGGCCTCAACTGTTCCATCCTCTGAGTGCGAGACGATGGTTAATCCTTGACCCAAGTCTTTCACCGCCTGGTGGTGGTAACTCTTACCAACTACCTTTGACTCCCCAATTAACTGATGCAGATGAGATCCTTCGTCAATCTGATATTCCTGCATGGTTCCTCCGGTATGGGAGGAATGTCCAACAACGTCGGGTAAGTGCTGGATGAGTGTTCCACCCCGCGTTACGTTGATAAATTGGCATCCATAGCAAATCCCAAATACGGGAAGATCGGGATTTACCTCAGAGAGAAGTTGCTGCTCAGCAGCAAATCGAGCTGGATCTTGCAACGAAACTTTGGGGTGGTTCTCTTCGCCAAATTGAGCCGCATCGATATCGTCACCGCCGGGAATAAGCCATCCGTGAATCATCTCAGCTACCACAGACATATCTGCCGTCGGAGGGATCAGAATCGGCACGCCACCCGCGTCTGAAATGCTTTGGGCGTAATTCCAATTGAGTTCCAGTTTCCCGCGCGTTCGCACATCTTCTGGATCGTGTTGACAATCGATGGTTATTCCAATGATCGGTTTCATATCGCAAAGGTTTCTGATTCTACGCGTTAATCAGGCTCATCATCGATTCGACCTTCTCTTTGACGGCGTTCAGGAATTCGGCTGCTCCAACTCCGTTGATCAAGCGATGGTCGAAGGTGAGCGCGACATTTGCCGTCATTTGAAGCTTGAGTTCAAGACTGTGAGAATCGAGCGCATTATGAACCGCGCCTAAGAAAAGGGTAGCCACGGCCGGCGATACCACGACCGGGATGGCATCGAGAATGCCAAAACTCTGCATGTTAGTTAAAGAAATGGATACTGATTCGTTGGCCTGATCTTTACCTTCTCGAGCCAACTTGATCTGCTCGCGGGCTTTATCGGCAAATTCGTGCCAAGTCAAAGTATCAGCATCAGGAACGACTGCAATGACCAGTTCATCACCCGGATTGCTGACCGCGATGCCAAGTTGAACGTGATGGTAAGTTCGAACCGTATCGTCTCCCACCAGGGTCGAGCGGAACATTGGGAAGTCCTTCAGCGCTTGCGTCACGGCATAAGCAAACATGGTGAATGCACTCGGCTGGAAAGCATCACCAGAAGCTTTCATACGTGTTCGGCAATGGTCAATCGAACTCCAATTGACGGCGACACTCATCGTTCCGGGAACCACGAGTTGAGCGCCTCGTACTAACCTTGAAGCCAGCAATCTCTGCTTCGGTGCCTGAGGTGCCTCGGAATAAGGTTTTGCGACGCTCGGTGTCGATGCTCCTCCGGTAGCTAGAAAAGCATCAATATCAGCAGGCATGAGCTTAGCGGTTCCTGCGGCGAGTGTTGTTAACTGAGTGTCCGTGAGCCCTTTCTCTTTCGCGCACGCCCGAGTGCGTGGTGAAATGTTGAACCCTCGCGTTCCGTTAGAGTTGCCTTCTTCAACCTTGGGCTCCACAGAAGCGGCTTGCGTTGGAGCTCCGTGCACAACCATTTCTTGAACGTCTCCTTGAACTTCCATCTGCGCCACTTCGGCACCAATGGCAAGGATTTCATCCGGCTGAGCAAGCCAAGAGACTAACACACCGTCGTATGGCGATTCCACATCCATGACCGCTTTATCGGTTTCCATCTGATAGATGGGTTCGTCACGTTTGATGGTGTCGCCTGGTTGCTTGAGAACAGCGACGAGTCGGGCTTCTTGGAGCCCTTCTCCGATCTGGGGTATGCGTACAGAAATAACTGGCATCTTCTAGTCAAAGCGCTCCTTTGCGCTTTGTGAGTTTGACACACGCTGAGAAAGGTTTTTGGGGATTCTGGTGCGAGAATAGGTGTCTTAACTAGGAGTCAATGAAGTGTTGGCATTCGGCGATCAGGTCATTGAAGAATTTTTCACACCGATCAACGTGCCTGTAAGGCTGATTTGACTCGGAAATCGACTCAATCTCCTGACATATGTCGGCGAAGGAATTGGCTCCGATCGAGAGACTGCTGCCTTTAAGCGTATGGGATAGCCGATTCATGGCGCTGTAGGATTGTGTGTGGCAGGCTTCCAGTAATTGCTTCATGACATCGGGCATGGCAGAAACATAAATCCTAAGAATTTGCTTTATAACTTCTGAATCGCCGCCTGACATATCTTGCAGGTAGTTCCAATCCACCTTCGATGCCTGCTTTGATTCCGGCTTGAGCCACATCATCAGCTTGTCGACAAGTTCGCCAGAGTGGACTGGCTTACTAATATAGTCGTCCATTCCCGCGTCGATACAACGCTCCCTATCTCCCTGCATTGCGTGAGCTGTCATCGCTAAGATCGTCGGTTGTTTTGGATGACGGTTATTCGAGCGAATGAGCCCGGTGGCGGTCAAACCATCCATTTCTGGCATCTGGACGTCCATGAGAATGACGTCATAGAGGGTCTGGTCTGCCTTTTCTACTGCTTCTTTTCCGTTAGAAACGATGTCTACTTGGAACCCGATTCGCTCCAGTTGATGTTCCGCAACTTTCTGATTGACGACATTGTCCTCAGCAAGAAGCGCCCGCATTCCTGAGAATGATTCGGCAGTAGATTCGACGCCACTTGTTGAGTCTTTATTGCTCAGTAGAACGTATTCCAACGTCCTGCGGGTAACCGGAAGGTTGATGCACCCATCGAAACCGGGAGGGGGCGCGGTCACCGTTGACGAGAGTAAGACCAGCTTGGTCGAATCGCTCACCAACGATTGCAGGATGCTCCAAGTCAACTCAGGAATGGTGCTCTGGTCGACCAGTACTGTAACCGTATAGTCTTTCTGCAGGCTAGTCACTGAAACGTCTTGGGTGGTATTGACTGCAATATAGGCTGCGCCAAGCCCTTCAAACATGTGCCGCAGGCGGCCTACGGTCCCAAAGTTCTGCGAAACAAGAATGACCGCGTGTTGTTCGAGGATGCGAGTTGGTTGAGAAGCGCTCGAAGGTTCCAAAGGTAAGAACACGTCGAATCGACTTCCTTTACCGGGCTCGCTCTTGAGGGCCACACTCCCCTTCATCAAATCAACAAGCTGCCTGACGATTGCGAGTCCTAAACCAGTGCCACCGAACTGACGAGTTGTGGAGCCGTCGGCCTGTGTAAAGCTCTCGAAAATAGCTCGGTGCCTTTGCTCGGCAATTCCTAGTCCGGTGTCTTCAACCCAAAGTTGAATGCCTTCTTCGCTCGTTTTAAGGCCAATCGTGATTTGGCCCCGACTAGTGAATTTAACGGCGTTACTTGCGAGATTAGTTAATATTTGGCGAATGCGCGTGGAATCGCCTCGGTAGCTTGACGATACGGTGTATTCGGCATCAATGAGTAGGTCAAGCCGCTTTTCATGGGCAGCCAGTCCAACAATGGTCGCCACATCTTCGACGATCTCTAAGATGTCGACATCTTCTTCCTCTAAAGCCAGCTTTCCAGCTTCAATTTTTGAGAAATCTAGGATGTCATTTAGAATCGTCATCAAACCTTCCGCACTGGTTCGGATGGTAAATGCGCACTTCTGCTGTTCTTGGGTGAGATTTGATCCAAGAAGTATTTCAGCCATTCCGATAACTCCATTCATGGGAGTTCGGATTTCATGACTCAAATTGGCCAGGAATTCGGATTTGAGCCGCGAAGCTTCGAGGGCTTGTTCCCGTGCGTTTAGAATGGCATCCTCAGCAAGTTGCTGTTCAGTGACATCCTGGACGACTCCAACTACTTTTAACTGATTTCCTTCTGAGTCAAGAAGTATGCGCGCGGTGGTAACCACATGTCTCAACTCCCCGTTTGGGCGGAAGATTCTCCGTTTTACTCGGTACGGCGCACCCGTTAAAGTCGTGTGTTGGATGTTGCTACGGACCATCTCCTTATCGTCTGGATGGACCGTCTCAAGCAACTCGGGCATGGTGGGTGGAGGCGAACTCGGATCGATTCCGTAGATTCGGTAAGTTTGAGGGCTCCACCATATTTTGCCGGTTTGAAAGTCAAGTTCCCAGGTACCAAGATTGGCAATATCCTGAGCTTCAAGGAGTCGTGTTTCACTTTCGCGCAAGGCTAATTCATCGAGCTTTCTCTGGGTGATGTCCTTGTGAGATCCCGCGACCCGAATCGTTTGACCTTCCTCGTCAAAAATTGCTTTTCCGCGTGAGCTGATCCATCGCCATGATCCGTCGCGATGGCGCATACGGAATTCGACTTGATGAGGAACTTCAGGATTATGTTTGTAATTGTCTTGGTATTGCCGAACGCGCCCGAGGTCGTCAGGATGGATGCGAGTCCACCAGGTTTCACGGGTGTTTGGTAACTCATGATCTTCAAAACCGAGAATCTCTTTCCATCGAGGGGAATAGTAGCGTTCCCCGGTCCGTACATCGACATCCCAGACGCCATCTTGAGATCCCGCTACTGCTAATTCAAAGCGTGACTTACTTTTTTCAAGTGCCGCTTGGGCAATACGTTCCTCAGTGACGTCTACTCCAATCCCGATTATGTAATCGATCTCGCCATTAGGCAGAAGAACGGTTGAGAAGGAACCTTTCAAAAGACACGTGGAGCCGTCTTTCTTGAGCCAGGGATTCTCGCAATGTACGGGCTCTTTTGATCGAACAATGTCTTCTAGTTTCTGCTGCGCCGCAGGAACGAGGTGCTCGGGAGTCATCGTGTCTATGTAACTTTTTCCAACCAGATCTTCTTCGGAAAAGCCGGTGATTAGGCTACAAGCGGGATTAATGTGACGAATGAATCCATGAGGGTCAACGATGATAATTGCACAGTCTGCTCGGTCAAAAATGACCTTGCCGAGTCCTTGAAGGGAGCCATAGACGTCAGCCAGCGCAAGCGGCGAGCCGTTAATTTTATGGGATTCTTCTGTCAGGTTTTGGCTCGAAGTGCTCATGAAATAGTTCGTGCGCGGCCCCCTCATTATTGGACGAATTGTCCTGCTGATAAGACCCTAAACTGATGAAGTTGATTCTTTGTGTGCCCTTACGCCTCGTCAGTTGATCTTCGGTATGTCAAACTGCCTTGTTGTGAGTAGCAATCTGGGAATAACTTCCCGCGAATCTAATTATAGTGAATGGTACAACGAACTTGTACTGAGAGCCGATTTGGCTGATTATTCTGCAGTTCGCGGGTGCATGGTCATTAAGCCGCACGGCTACGCCCTTTGGGAGCTGATGCAGCGAGCATTGGACGACATGTTCAAAGAAACAGGGCACGTCAACGCCTATTTCCCGTTACTCATCCCGCGTTCCTTCTTGGAGAAGGAGGCAGAGCATGTTGACGGTTTCGCTAAAGAATGCGCGGTCGTCACTCATCACCGCTTAAAGGCGAATCCAGCTGGTCCAGGTCTCATTCCAGATCCAGAAGCAAAGCTTGAAGAAGAACTCATTATTCGTCCGACGAGCGAGACCGTGATTTGGAATACCTACACCAAGTGGATTCAGAGCTATCGGGATCTTCCGTTGCTCATCAACCAATGGGCAAATGTTGTTCGCTGGGAAATGCGCACGCGATTGTTCTTGCGCACGGCTGAGTTCCTGTGGCAGGAAGGACATACCGCGCACGCTACCTATGAGGAAGCCGAAGCTGAAGCACTCACTATCTTAAACGAGTGCTACTTCAAATTCGCGGAAGAATGGATGGCCGTTCCTGTACTAAAGGGAATAAAGAGCAAGAACGAGACGTTCCCAGGCGCGGACCATACCTATTGTATCGAGGCGCTGACCCAAGATAAGCGCGTGATTCAGGCTGGCACTTCTCACCACCTTGGTCAGAATTTCGCGAAAGCCTTCGGCACTCAGTTCGTCGATAAAGACAACACGCTGAAGTATGTTTACGCGACATCCTGGGGTGTTTCGACTCGCTTGATTGGAACACTCATCATGGCCCACTCAGACGATAAGGGGTTAGTTTGCCCCCCCAAACTTGCACCGATCCAAGTTGTGATTGTGCCGATGGGACGGGATGAAGAAACGCGCGCTCGAACTTTTGGAGCAAGCGACGAGATTGCAGCCAAACTTAAAGCGCAAGGGATCCGAGTAAAAGTCGATAAGCGTGAGAAGGAAAGTCCAGGATTCAAATACAACTATTGGGAACTTCGCGGTGTGCCTGTGCGCGTCGAAGTGGGTCCTCGTGATTTGGATTCGGGTGCTTTGCCGGTGTCTCGAAGAGACTCGGGCGAAAAGGTTTCGGTCGCGGTGGATGATGTTGTTTCGACTTGCGTTTCCTTGATGTCCGAAATTCAACAAGCCATTTACGATAAGGCCCTCGCATTTCGAAACGCGAATACGCGGCGGGTCGATACTTGGGCTGAGTTTGAAGAAGCCTTCTCCGGCGAAGGTGGGCCGGGCTTGATCGTCGCTCATTGGGACGGAACGGCAGAAACGGAGCAAATCATCGCCGATAAGACGAAGGCAACCATTCGCTGCATTCCGTTGGTCGCTCTAAATCCAAGTGACGAAGAGCCTGGGACCTGCATCCTCACCGGTAAACCGAGTGCCAAACGTGTCGTTTTCGCGAAAGCGTACTGACCTGTAAACTTTGAGTGCCTCAAAATCGTGTCGACTATTTTGAGGCACTCAAGGTTTATCAGATTGCTTCGGTGAACTGATCGGTTTTATGTGTTTTTAACCCTAGTTCATGAGCGGATTCTCAGCGCGCCGGAATCCGACAATTTTGGTGATCATGCCGTTGTCGATTGTGAGATGTTCGACTAGCGAATAGCTTGCGGCATGAAATTCGATTTCAAGGATTGCTATTGGTTGGTTACAATCCACAAACAGATGAACCAATGAAATCTGGATGACTTTCTTCAAGTACTCCTCAAGTGCTTCAAGGTACGCTCCTGAATCCATGTATGTTCCAGTTGGAAATATCCCAAGCACATTGGGATCAAGCGGGATGGCTCTCTCTCATTTCGTGTGGGTTAGGTTCAGCGTAGGTTTGGCATAGAAGTAGACACTTTTCGAGTTTTCATTCCATGATTTCTGTATGAGATCTGAAGAGCTGTTTGCGATGGGCCTTGGTCTTTCTCGTCCTTGGAT
>CAIUHP010000046.1 GCA_903899015.1 uncultured Armatimonadota bacterium
ACGCCGGTGTTGCGAAGTTGAAACCGTCTTCGGTCAAGTCAAACAGAACAAAGGATTTCGACGGTTACTGCTCAAGAGCAAAGAAAAAGTCCAAGTTGAACTCGGACTGCTCCTCCTTGCCCACAATCTCTCAAAAATTGCCGCCTGAAGCAATTCGAAAGCTAACGGGCATCGATATTGGTTCGCAATGGGCCCCATTTATTGTTGATTAAGGCAATAACTACGCAATTGCTACGCGGCACGTCCAAACAACAGGCTCAAACAGGAAAAAGGGGCCGCCTTTATGAGACGGCCCCGTGATCCGTGAGAAATCTTAATTGCGCATTGCAGTCATGCGAGGAGTCGGGGGAGCCACTTCCACATAGGCGTTTGCGGGAACGATGAGGTAGACATTGTCTCCGATTTCTTCCCACGTGCCTTCTTGAGCGTAGTTCACACCGCACATGAAGTCCACAATCTTTTGTCGAGTAACCGCATCGGTCATTGTGAGATTGAGAATCTGCTGATCTCCTCTTTTAAGACCATTTGCAGCAGCCATTGCGTCATCAAACGATGTGATTTGTCGTCTCACTGTGACGGTATATCGGTAGTTAGCTCGAACTTGAAGTCCGCCGTTTGCCGCTTTCTCTGGGGTCATCTCAGTTTCTTCCTCAATCTCTTCCGAGCGAGTAAAGATCCCAGCGATGCGACTCATAAAACCAGGTTTATCCTGTATAACCATTTCATCCATGATTTAAGCCCCTCCTAATAGGGTGGTTCGTTACTGTCTTGATCCGAAGATCGCCGTTCCAATTCTGATGTGGCTCGCTCCTTCCTGGATCGCCACCTCAAAGTCCCCGCTCATTCCCATACTGATGCTTT
Organism: uncultured Armatimonadota bacterium; assembly: GCA_903899015.1. GTDB lineage: Bacteria > Armatimonadota > Fimbriimonadia > Fimbriimonadales > Fimbriimonadaceae > Fimbriimonas. The sequence continues at coordinate 862 of CAIUHP010000046.1, forward strand.
CTGATCCAACTCTCTCGGCCAAGCTCCTGAGTTCCTTAAAGTAAGGACGCATTTGCTCTGGTTCAAGACCGGCTGGTCCAATCGTCATCAGTCCACGAAAGTGTACGTGCTTAGATTGTAAAAGCTTCGCATGGAGTTCGTCAAGCTCGAAGGGTGCAATTCCAGACTTTTGGACCTCAGAAGCGATATTCACTTCGATAAAGCAGTCGATCGAGTGTTGCGCCTTGTCTGCTTCAAAAACCTGCGGTTCCTTGCAAAAAGTATGGACGGTTGAAAAGACGGAAGCGATTCGCTTCGCTTTATTTGATTGAAGGGTTCCAATAAAATGCCAATGAATGTCCTTCGGCATTGCCTCAATCTTAGGCAAGGCCTCTTGCAGGCGACTCTCACCAAAATGTCGGATTCCTAAGGCATAGGCTTCTTGGAGGAGCTCAAGAGGTTGTGTTTTTGAAACGGCAACCAAGGTGATCTCTTCCGGTCTCCGGTTCGCACTTTTGGCGGCCAGATCAATTCTCGTTTGAATGTTCTCAAGTTGAGATTTGATGGACATAAGGCTAGGGTACCGCGAGGTAGCTCTCACAAAGGGAGAGAGAGCTTCGAACTTTATCTCCGGTACCTCCCCTCCTTGGTGAGATGATTGTTCCTATCTGTTATGTGCGTTCTGGACGAGGGCTAACCTGTCATTTTGTAGTGTCAGCAGGTATAACCCTCGCATGAGCAAGGAAGCCCCTGGCGTCCGCTATGCGGAGATTTATAGAGAGACTGCAGAAACGCGCATTCAAGTAGTTCTTGACTTGGATGGCGGTACGCGTCGTGATATCTCTACGGGCATTGGCTTTTTTGACCATATGCTTGCTCAATTAGCATTTCACGGTCAATTTGATATCGGCATCAGTGCTGAAGGCGATTTGGAAATCGATGACCACCACACCGTTGAAGATGTTGGAATTGTTCTCGGGAAAGCCCTTGCTCAAGCGCTTGATCAGTCAGATCCTATTGTCCGATATGGCAATTCGATTACCCCGATGGACGAATCGCTCGTGATGGTGGCGCTTGATTTTAGCGGTCGTGGAGGACTTTTCTACGACGTTGAATTTACGCGAGAAATGATCGGCGAGATGTCGACTGAGTGTGTACGCGAGTTTTTCCGAGCCCTGGCGTCCCATGCAGGAATTACGCTGCACATTAGGAAGATTGCTGGTGAGAATAATCACCATATTGCCGAAGCGATGTTCAAAGGCTTCGGACTCGCTATGCATGAAGCTACGAGACGTTCTGAGCGGCGGGGCTCTTCGTCTACCAAGGGGTCTCGAGACTGATTACGGTTCTCGACTACGGCATGGGAAACCTCCGTTCAGTAGAAAAAGCCATTGAATATATAGGCTTTGATTGCCGGGTCTCCAATAATATTCACGGAGCCTCGAAGCTGATTATTCCGGGTGTCGGCGCGTTTGGGGCTGCGATGGAGCGCCTCAAGCCGATCGAAGTTGAGATAAAAGCTTTCGCGGCTTCCGGTGGCCCATTATTGGGCATCTGTCTTGGCCAACAGTTATTGTTTGACGTGAGCGAAGAGCATGGCGAAACCGAAGGGCTCGGACTAATTGCTGGACGAGTGCGTTATTTCCCCCCTGACATGGGCCTGAAAGTTCCTCATATTGGCTGGAGTGCGATCGACTACAAAATTGAAGGCGGGCTCGCCAAGGACGGGCACGACGGGGAACAAGTCTTTTTCGTCCACTCTCTCTATACCGATTGCTTTGAGACTCAAGACGTCGCTGCGACTGCGGATTATGGTTTGACATTCGCGGCTGCGGTTCAAAAAGAGAATGTCTGGGGAACTCAATTCCATCCCGAAAAGAGTAGCTCGGTTGGTCTGCGTATCCTTAAAAATTTCCTCGAATGCTAATACTTCCAGCCATTGATCTTCGTGCCGGACAATGCGTCCGCTTAACTCAAGGCGATTACGCCCAAGAAAAGGTGTACGACTCAGATCCCGTAAAGGTCGCCTTGGATTTCCAAGATGAAGGCGCGCAGTGGATCCATATCGTGGATCTTGATGGAGCCAAGAGCGGAGAACCTCAGAACTGGGATGCCCTTCAATCTATTTTGAGGTCCGTCGATTGTTCCGTCGAAGTCGGCGGAGGAGTCAGAAGTCCGGAAACGGCAAGACGCCTGATTGACATGGGTGCATCACGCGTTGTTGTGGGAACGAAACTCATTCAAGATCCCGAGTTAGCGGCGCAAATGTTTGCCGAGTTTGGAGAAAAGATCGTTGCCGGCATTGACGCCAGGAACGGTCAAGTCGCGGTAGCGGGATGGATTGAGCAATCGTCGACGACAGCAATCGAACTTGCAAAGCGGATGGAATCTCAGGGTGCGAAGAGGATTATCTTGACCGATATCTCGAAGGACGGGATGCTTTCTGGGCCCAATTTAGAATTGCTGGACGCTGTTAGCCAAGCGGTTGCGATACCGATTATTCACAGTGGCGGAATAGGCGTACTAGAAGACTTGAAATTGCTGTACGATAAAGCGAAAGTTCGCCCTGAAGGGGTGATTGTCGGACGCGCTATTTATGAGGGACGATTCACGGTGAAAGAAGCTTGTGAACTATCCGCATCCTTTTAGTTGGGTGTCCGTAGTATCTGGTTGATATCGATTAATGATGAGTGGATTCATGCTTTTTCACCTACCTTTGTTAGCTTATTTGGATCCGGGCCAGATTGCGGTGATGATTCCGATTTTCGCGCTTTCAATTCCCATAGTCGCGATGTTGATAAAGCATCAACAGCGAATGGCTGAGATTATTCACGGCACCGCTCGACAACAAGGTGATGCGGAAATCGCACAGTTGCGAAGTGAAGTTTACGAACTCAAGCAACTCGTTCATCAACAGATGATCTCGGTTGATTCTTTGGTGTCGATGAAAGTGAAAGACACTGACACGCCATTACAGCAGCGGCTGGAGCAACGGTAGATGCACGAATTCTTCATTTTTATGGTGCTTCTCCTTGCTGTGGTCATTGCCATCGTAATCATTGCAACACACCATGTAAGAAAGATGGCGGAACTTGAAAACAGAAAGAATGACAACGGATCCACTAGCCGAATCAATGCGCTAGAAGCCGAAGTGGCAAGCCTTAGGCAAATCGTTGCGGAGTAGGCCATTGCGTTGGATGACGTTTCGTCCATGCACCGCCGCCTTCTGGATCGAGCCATTACGGATTCTGGTATTCGAGAACGACTCGAAACGAAGTAGCTTCCTACTGCTGGCTCGCATCCTTGAGCCTAAAACCCACCCGGGAATAAAAACTTGCTCAAGCGAGTAAGGAAAGGTTTGTCAAGCCATTAAATTTGTTGATTTCGTAACGTGGGCCGGGTATAGTGAAAGTTCGCGCACACACGTCCGGAGGCTTGATGAGAATTATTCAGCCGACCTCGAAGCGAATCGGCCGGTTCCTCGAGGTCCCAAACTTAATCGAACTACAGCTTAACTCATACAAGTGGTTTCTGGAAGAGGGACTCCCAGAACTTTTCACCACTTTCAGCCCAATCTGGGATTTCACACAGACAAACTACATAGAACTCGTCAGCTTTACGCTCGGTGAACCGAAGTACTCCATCCAGGAGTGCCGAGATCGAGATATGACCTTTGAGGCGCCTATTAAGGCGATCGTCCGTTTTGGCGGACGAGAAAGGGAAGTGATCGAATCTGAGGTTTATCTCGGCGATCTCCCCCTGATGACAGACAAGGGAACGTTCATTATCAATGGACGCGAGCGGGTAATCGTTAGCCAGCTCAGCCGATCTCCAGGTCTTTACTTTGAAGAAGGTGTGGACAGCTCGATGCAAGTCATCGTGTCTGCTCGCGTCATTCCGAATGAAGGTCCTTGGCTTGAAGTTGAGTCGGATGCGAATTTCGTCGTTCGAACCCAAATCAGTCAGACAAAGAAACTTCCTCTCACTCAGCTGATCAAGGCGCTCTTTTACTTTGAAAGAGGCCGGGGTCGGTCGTATCACGTGATAGCTAAGGCCGCTGGAAAGCGGATCGTTGAGCCGATCGTGGATATCGAGACAGGTGAAGTTCTCGTTGAAACTGGCACTTTGTTGACGGAAGAGATTATCTCGGGAATTCCGGAAGCCATTCAGCAGTCGAAGGTCTTTGCTGAGACTCCACTTGGAACGAACGAAGACATCCTCAGGGCATTCAGTAAGAATGTCGTTCTCGAAGAGCCAGATGTCGAGACTCTAATCGGCAAGCGCCCTCTCGAAGACATTGTTGATGGTGACGAAGTCATCATCAAGAAGGGTGAGAAGATCGAGCGCGAAACCGCAAAGCGAATCGAATCACTTAAGTTGGCGACCCTGCCAGTGCTTGATGTTTTGGGTCTTGTCGAATCCACATTGGAAGCTGACCCGACTCACACCTCACGAGAAGCTCTGCTCGATATCTACAAGCGACTTCGACCCGGTGAAGCAGCTAACGAAGAAGCTGCCAAGCAATTGGTATACGGATTGTTCTTCGATGTTAAGCGCTACGACCTTGGAAAGGTTGGACGCCGCTTCCTTAATCAGAAGCTGCATATTGATGTACCACTTGGAACTCGAAGCCTTACTTCAGAGGACCTTGCTGGCATCTTGCAAGCGATGTTGCCTTACGTTCAGCGTGAAGCGGAGCGAGATGACATTGACGACTTGAAGAATAAGCGTGTTCGAAGTGTTGGTGAACTCCTACAGAGCCAACTCCGACTCGGATTTGTCCGAATGGAGAAGGTTGCGCGAGAGCGAATGACTTCAACGGATCAGGAGAATTTGCTCCCCGGAATCATTCTTAGCGTCAAGCCAGTCAGCGCATCGATCAAGAGCTTCTTCAGTAGCAACCAGCTGTCAACGTTTATGGATCAGACGAATCCGCTTTCGGAAATCACGAATAAGCGACGTTTGTCATCCCTTGGACCTGGTGGTTTGCAGCGAACAAGCGCCAAGCTTGAAGTTCGTGACGTCCACCGTTCGCACTACGGTCGAATCTGTCCGATTGAAACACCAGAAGGTCCAAACATTGGACTTATCTCGCAGCTCACGACTCATGCTCGAGTTGACGAGTTCGGGTTCATCATGACTCCGTACCGTAAGGTAACTAACGGACATGTAACCGACGATATCGTCTATTTGACGGCTCAAGAGGAAACGGGGCAGCTCGTTTTGCCTGCTGACGTTGAAACCGACGAGACCGGCTTCATTGTAAACGAGCGAGTTCAGTGCCGATGCGCTGGTGGTGACATTGGTGGTGCAAGCTACCCTCTTACTACTCGCGACAAGATCGACTACATGGACGTTTCGCCCGTGCAGATCATCTCCGTTGCGACCGCGCTTATTCCATTCCTTGAGAACGACGACGCCAACCGTGCCCTTATGGGTGCGAACATGCAACGCCAGGCTGTTCCAACCCTTCGGTCTGAACGACCGCTGGTTGGTACCGGTTATGAGCGAGTAGCGGCAGTTGACTCTGGAGCAGCGGTAGTTGCCAAAGCTTCGGGCGTAGTTGAATACGTTACTTCTCTTGAGATTCGTGTTCGAAACGATGACGGCGAGCTTCAGAAGTATCCGCTCATGCATCTGGTGCAGAGCAACAAATCGACCTGTTTCACTCACCGACCGGTTGTGAATCTTGGTCAGCGAGTCCTAAAGGGCGATGCTCTTGCGGACGGCGCTTGTTGCGATAATGCTCAACTTGCTCTTGGCAAGAACGTCTTAGTCGCGTTTATGCCTTGGAACGGATACAACTATGAAGACGCCATCCTCATCTCGGAGCGCATGGTTAAGGACGATGTCTATACGTCGATTCACATCGAACGACATGAGACGGAAGCCGTTGATACCAAGCTTGGACCGGAAGAAATTACTCGCGACATTCCAAACGTCGGCGAAGATGCTCTGAAGGATCTGGATGAGAACGGAATTATTCGAATTGGCGCAGAAGTGCGACCGGAAGACATTCTTGTCGGTAAGGTAGCTCCGAAGGGCCAGGTTGAGATGACTGCTGAAGAGCGACTCATTATCGCGATCTTTGGTAAAAAAGCAGAAGAGACTCGAGACGTTTCACTCCGATTGCCACACGGCGAAAAGGGAATTATCGTCGACGTCAAGGTCTTTAGCCGCTACAAGTACCTCAGCCCATCGATTAACTACATTTACAAGGAAAGCAAGAAGCGAGAGCGACTTGTTTGCGATCGAACCGACGAGCCTCTTCTCCAGATTCCTGGTGATGAATTGCCAGCCGGTACGAATATGACTGTTCAGGTTTATGTTGCCCAAAAGCGAAAGCTGATGGTTGGTGACAAGATGGCCGGACGTCACGGAAACAAGGGAGTTATCTCCAAGGTTTTGGCTGCGGAAGACATGCCGTTCCTTTCGGATGGTACGCCGGTTGATATTGTTCTGAACCCACTTGGTGTTCCGAGTCGTATGAACATCGGTCAGATCCTTGAGACCCACCTTGGGTACGTCGGAAAGCACTTGGGAATCGAGTATCGATGCCCAGCTTTTGAAGGCGCTACAGAAGGTGAGATTCTTGGTGAGATGGATCGACTCGCAAATCACATGCGTGGTCAAGCGCTTGCCGCTTACATCAATGCCGAATTGCTTCTCGATATTCGATTTGAGAGAGATGACACCTTTGACCAGATGATGGTCAAGGTTGAAGAGCGACTCCGAAAACTCGGAACCAACGGTCTGGAGCGAGTCTCCCGAATCGTCGGCGCTCCTCCTGTCAAGACACTTGGTGAGCTTGGCGAAGTCGATCTCGAAACGTTTGTTCCCGAAGTACCTGAGGATGAAATTGGTGAGGAAGCTGTCATTGCAGACGCTGAGGTCTACCAAGGCATTCTTGCGAACATTGAGCGAAATATCTTTGATCGCGCTGGTATCGATCCTGAAACATGTAAGAGCAGCATCCGAGATGGTCTGACCGGTGAGAAATTGCCGAACAACATCACGGTAGGAATGATCTACATGCTGAAGCTCGAGCACCTTGCGGACGAGAAGATTCACGCACGTTCTATCGGCCCATACTCGCTCGTCACGCAGCAGCCACTCGGTGGTAAAGCTCAGTTTGGTGGCCAGCGATTTGGAGAAATGGAAGTGTGGGCTCTTGAAGCTTACGGTGCGGCATACACTCTCCAAGAGTTGCTCACGATCAAGTCTGACGACGTCAACGGACGTGTAAAGGCTTACGAGAGCATTGTTAAAGGTGAGACGCTTGCCGAGCCAGGTATTCCTGAGTCGTTCAAGATTCTAGTGAATGAACTTCGGTCACTTTGTTTGAAGGTGGCGGTTGAAGACGTCGCGAACAAGGAGCTTCCGTTGAAGGATCTAGATGAGCTTAACGGTGGAGACGACATGCGTCTCGCCCGCTCAGTCGGCTTCTTTAACTAAGGAATCGTCCGGACGGTCACATAAAGTGACCGTCCGGACCTAAAAGTTTATGCGGTTGAGTTTGTCCGCTGGTTTGTCGAAGGATCGACAATGCCTTCAAACTACGATCGCCGAATTGTGAATCGGTTGGATCTCGCTCTAAAAGGCGGGAAGTAGGAGATAAGAAAGATATATGGCAGACGTCAGCCTGTTCGACAAGATCAGAATCGGAATCGCGAGCAGTGAAGACATCATGGGGTGGTCTCACGGCGAAGTAAAGAAGCCAGAGACTATTAACTACCGTACGTTCAAGCCTGAGCGTGACGGTTTGTTCTGTGAGCGCATCTTCGGCCCGGTAAAGGATTGGGAGTGTGCTTGCGGCCGTTATAAGAAGATTAAATACAGGGGCATCGTTTGCGAACGATGTGGAGTTGAAGTCACCCGAAGCAAGGTTCGACGTGAGCGAATGGGCCACGTGGAATTGGCTGCTCCGGTTTGCCACATTTGGTACCTAAAGGGTGTTCCATCTCCGCTGTCCTTGATCTTGGATATTTCTCCAAGGCTTCTTGAGAAGGTTATTTACTTCGCGAGCTTCATCATCATCGATATCGAAAACGAGAAGATTCAGGAAATTCTTCCTGAGATTCGAGTTGCCGTCGAAGGTGAGAAGGCCAATCTGCAAATGCAGATGCGCGAATTGGAAGAAGAGTCTTTCCGACGCTTCGCCGATGACCTTAACAATAACCGAGAAGAATATGATGAAGTCTTCGCTCGAGAGCGGGCAAAGGCAGTCAACGATCGAATCAAGGCTGAATACCGAGATGCCGACGATCGTCTGAAGGATCTTGACCTCGCAGTTGACATTCTCGGCAAGCTTGAGCGCAATCAGCTCATCGACGAGGACAAGTACCGCGCAGTTAGCAAGTTGCTCGATTCCGTGGGATACAGCCTCAAGAAGGACTTGAGAAGCCTCGTTCGCGCCAACATCGGCGCCGAAGCGATCAAGGAACTCTTGAACCGAGTCGATCTTGAGCGATTGGCACGTGGACTTCGTCAAGAAATCATCATGACGACCAGTCAGCGACGCGCTCGTGCAATTAAGCGACTGGAAGTCACGGAAGCGCTGATCAGCTCGAAGAGCCGACCAGAGTGGATGATTCTGGACATCGTTCCTGTCATCTCACCAGAACTTCGCCCAATGGTCCAGCTTGATGGCGGTCGATTTGCGACTTCCGATCTTAACGATCTCTATCGAAGAATCATCAATCGAAACAATCGATTGAAGAAGATTATCGAGATTCATGCTCCTGAATCGATCATCAACCACGAGAAGCGATTGCTCCAAGAAGCAGTTGACGCATTGATCGACAATGGTCGAAGAGCTCGCCCGGTCGTCGGATCGAACTCTCGCCCACTCAAGTCGCTCAGTGACATGCTTAAGGGTAAGGAAGGTCGTTTCCGAAAGAACCTACTTGGTAAGCGCGTGGACTACTCTGGACGATCCGTTATCGTCGTCGGTCCGCACCTCAAGCTTCACCAGGCTGGATTGCCAAAGGAAATGGCTCTTGAGCTGTTCAAGCCATTCGTGATGAAGAGCTTGGTCGAGAAGAAGATCACTCAGAACATCAAGACTGCGAAGCGCATGATCGATCGAATGCACCCAGCCGTTTGGGATGGATTGGAAGAGGTCATTAAGGAGCATCCAATTCTCCTTAACCGTGCTCCAACCCTTCACCGACTCGGTATTCAGGCGTTCGAGCCCATCCTTGTAGACGGTAAAGCGATCCAGGTTCACCCCCTCGTTTGTAACGCCTATAATGCTGACTTTGACGGTGACCAGATGGCTGTTCACATTCCGCTTAGCACGCAGGCTCAGGCTGAAGCCCGAGTTCTCATGCTGTCTACGCAGAATCTGTTCTCTCCAGCTGATGGTCGACCGACATGTGCGCCGGTTCAGGACATCATCCTTGGCAACTACGCTCTCACATTCGTTTCGCACGAAGGTCGAGCGGCTCTTGCTGAGCAAGAGCGATTGTTCGCAGAAGATCCGATCAACAATCCTGGGCCTAAGACATACGGAAAGCCAGAGGAAGTTATTGCCGCCCTCGACACTCCTATTAAGGAGCAGAGGATCGCAACGAACGTTCCGATCAAGTGTAGAATCACTCGTCCCTTGTATCGACCTGATTCTGAAGTGGATTACCGAGATGCCTTCACAGGCGTCGAATATAAGAAGGTCACTACGAAGACTGAAGAGGGTGAGGACTTCCAAGAACTGGTTGCCTATCCTCAGGAATTCGAGACTTTCATTGCTACGGTCACACCTGGTCAGCTCGTGCTCAATACGATCTTGCCTCATCCGCTGCGACATTCCGATGAGTTCTTGAAGGTTGAGCTGAATAAGAAAGCGCTGTCTGAAATGATTCTCACGGTTCATCGCCGTGCAGGAGTCGGCGCAACGATCAAGTTGCTCGACGACATGAAGGACATGGGCTTCAAGTGGGCTACTCGATACGGTCTCTCGGTCGCTATTACGGACATGGATCCACCCGAACGACGTGAGGAAATGATCAAGGAAGCGGATGACCGCTCCACTAAGATCACTCAGCAGTTCCGACGTGGAATGCTCACCTATAACGAAATGACGCAGACGCTGGTTAAGCTCTGGACAGACACATATGACGAAATCGGTAAAGAAATCGTTAACGGTCTCAAACAGTTCAACCCGCTCAGCATCACCACCGTTTCTGGTGCTCGTGGTTCGGTTAAGCAGCTTGCTCAGCTTGCTGGAATGCGCGGACTCATGTTTAACCAGTTCAACGAAGTTATTTACGAGTTGCCGGTTAAGAGCTCCTTCCATAAAGGACTGAGCATGCTTGAGTACTTCGTTACAACTCACGGAGCACGTAAGGGATTGGCCGATACCGCTCTACGAACGGCTGATGCTGGTTACCTCACACGACGTCTTTGCGACGTAGCCCAAGACGTTATTGTTAAGGCTCACGATTGTGGAACGTCAGACGGCATCCTCGCCCACCGTATCACGGATCAGGGTGAAGCAATTGAGCAGATTTCCGATCGTATCTTCGGTCGAGTTGCTCTTTCGTCGATCACCGACCCAGATACCGGTGCAGAGCTCACTTCGTACCAAAAGTCGATCAGCCGAGACAGTGCCAAGAGAATTGCGGAGATCGAGAACCGATTCGTTGCCGAATACAATGCAGCCGAAACGGAAGAAGATCGCCAGAAGATCGTGGACACCTATCGGGGCTTCGGCTTCGACATGGACGAGCACGGCTATTTAAGCGTTCTTATTCGAAGCCCGTTGACTTGCGAATTGGAGCAGGGTATCTGTTCCGTCTGCTACGGATGGGATCTTTCTTCGAGCCGAAACGTTGAAGTCGGCGTCTCAGTGGGAATCATCGCCGCACAGTCGATCGGTGAACCTGGAACGCAGCTTACGATGAGAACGTTCCACACCGGTGGTGTTGCTGGATCGGCCACGATTGCTCGTACTAACCAGTATAAGACTGGTAAGTTCATCCGACAGTTCATGGAAGACTTTGCGGTCGCCACGGACACGGATATGAAGCAGTTCGATCCGACCAAGCTTCTTGAGAACCAAGAGAGCGTCGTTAAGTCGTTCTTCCAGAACAAGGAGTCCGCACCTCTTACGATCAACCAGGGAGATGCCGATTCGGCTGATCCTAAGGTTAAGCGCAAGACCGAGCGAGCGACCAAGGCTGCTCAAAAGGCTGCTGATAAGGCGGACAGCGATTCGAAGAAGCTATGGGAAAGATCTCGAAAGACCTTCTTCTACGCTTGGACGGGTGAGTCGTCTGGTATCGTCCGCGTCGAAGAAATCTTTGAAGCGCGACGCCAGCCTCGTGGTAAGGCGATCATCTGCCCGGTAACCGGTGTCGTTCGAGACATTCGAGAATCGAGCTTTGGTCGATGGGTCATCGTTGAGGCAAGCGTGCCTGTTACAACGGCGATTAAGGATGCTTACGTAGGCGACGTTCAAAACTGGCCAAAGAATGAGTTTGGTGAGTTTGATGGCGGTCTACAGAAGATCGTTGGTCAGAAATTGGTTACCGCGACGCTTGCAGTCTTGAGAAAGGCGGAAGTTGAAAAGGTCAATATTTTCTACCCGATCCTGGTTCCACCACTTGGAAAGCTACCGGTAAGCCGAGGCACTCGTGTTATCAAGGGAGACCCTCTAACAGAAGGTCCTCGAGATCCACATGAAGTTCTTGAGCTTGCGGGTGCCTCTGCGGTTTATGACTACTTCGTAGAGAACCTACAAAGCGTCTATAAGAGCCAGGGCGTTGACATCAACGATAAGCACATCGAAGTTATCATTCGACAGATGCTTCGAAAACGACAGGTTAAGGAGCCGGGTGATACTCCATTCCTTCCTGGACAGATCGTTGACCGATTCAGCTATCAGCGAGCGAACGACAGCGTTCGTCAGTTGATTAACGCCGGAAAGAAGATCAAGTACATCGACCCGATCACGACCGAGAACATTGAGCGAGATCCTAAGGAAGCAACCGCGACCTGGATTCTCCTTGGTATCACGGAAGCATCGTTGGCGACGGATTCGTTCCTCTCAGCCGCTTCCTTCCAGAAGACGACCCGTGTTCTTACCGAAGCCGCGGTTCGTGGAAAGAAGGACCACCTCGTTGGACTCAAAGAAAACGTTATCATCGGCCGCCTGATTCCTTCGGGAACGGGTGTGAAGTACTACCGAGACGTTGCAGTCGACGTTCAGAGAGGTCCAAGTTGGGCCGAGCAATCGCTTACCGCACTCGTGGAAGCGGATGATCGTGGAATCGAAGACAATCTCAGTTCGTTGGCGTTCCCATCGCTTGCCGATATGGCTGCCGATGAAGGGCTCGACGACGAATAAGAAACGATAGGGAAGTAAAGAATCCTTTAATTTTCTTAAGGGGCCAGCCTTTTTTAAGGCTGGCCCCAAACTATTTTCAGACTCACTTCTGTCTATCTACTGGAAGATCGAAACTGTAACGGTGCAGAGAAACTTCCAAGCCGTTGTCTGCAGTATGGATAACTGGCATGGCTAAGAAGATCAGAATGGAACCGAATGAATCAACTCGCACCCTGGCCCCAACTTGGCTAGTCTCGGTGCTCGAATCTCACATAAATGAACCGGACTCCGATCCGAGCGAGCAGATGCCCGCACCTTTGCCTCAGCCAACTCCTGCGCCTTTGGGCTTCGTTTAGTGCCGCAAAGGCTAGAGTTCAAGCTTGCGCAGTCGAATGTTGGGAACGGGCAAAAGACGCTCGTCTCGCCGAATAGGCGTCTTAGGGGAATCCATCATTTGCACGATGCGCTTTTCAGCTTCGGTGACGTAATCCTCTAATTGCTGTTCCATATCTCGACGCATATCTTCCATGTCGTCTAGCAAGCGCAAAATCAACTCGACGCCGGCGAGATTAACACCCATTTCCTGGGTTAATCGCTGAATACGTTGAACCCTCTTGATATCAATCTCGCTATAAAGCCGATTCTTTGCTCCTGCGCGAGAAGGGATGACTAAACCGAGTCGCTCATATTGCCGCAGTGTCTGAGGGTGGACGCCACAGAGCGCTGCCGCAACGCCGATCATATAAACAGGTTGATTTTCGGTTCTCAAGCGGTCACCTTATCGAGTTCCAGAATCTGTCGAAGAAGTTCTTTTTCTCGTTCTGATGGCTTCTTGGGTGTTGTTATCTTAATGCGAGCCATCAGGTCACTTCGTGAGCCTTTTAGGTTCGATATACCTTGTGCACCTAGACGAAATGTCTGGCCACTCTGAGTGCCTTCGGGAATCTTCATGGTTACGGCGGATCGCAAAGTGGGCACCCGGATTTCGCCACCAAGAGCGGCCGTAGTGTACGGAACCGCAACTTCCACTTCAAGGTTCTCTCCTGCGGGCTTAAAGGTCGGGTGAGAAGCCCACTTGATGACCACGTAAAGGTCGCCAGCTTTTCCGTTTTGGCCCGCTGCACCTTTGCCGGGTACACGAAGTTTCTTACCGTCTGAGATTCCCGCGGGAATTTTGACTTCGACTTTCTTCGTGGTTGGGACAGTTGTTACGCCATCTCGAAGACGTTGGGCATCCATCGTCTGATAGGTGAGAACACGCTGTGTCCCGGTATCGATCTCTTCGAGGCTGATTTCGACAGTCTTCTCAACGTCTCGAGGTTGCATTGACTCAATGTCCCCGTAATTCATGTTCATGCGAGTGCCGCTGGACCTTCCGCCTGAGAACAAGTGTTCAAAGATGTTCTCAAAGCCGCCAACTCCACCCATGTGTGAGTAGTCGCCAAAGTGTCCGCTATCGCCACCACCATCGGAATTGAAGTGCTGAGCCTGTTCCCAATTCGATCCATATTGGTCGTACATGGCGCGTTTCTCCGAGTCGCTCAGGACTTCGTAAGCTTCGCTCATCTCTTTGAACTTGGCTTCTGCAGCTTTGTCATTCGGGTTGACGTCGGGATGATACTTACGCGCTAACTTTCGATAAGCAGATTTAATCTCCTTTTCGTCAGCTCCCTTGGGGACTCCTAGTATCTGATAATAATCCTTTGCCATAACACCTTTTCACTCAATTACATGAGTATACAACGCTCAAGTGCCCCAAGAAGTTTCAGCCTAGTTTTACTGTTTCAAAGTTCTCAATCAACTCAAAAATCTGAAGCTTAGAAACGTAAATACGCCCCAACTTCGGCTAAGAGGTTGGGGTGATGAGCGATGGGTTAGTGATCTTCGTGTGAAGCTCGAACTTTGGCGTATTCGGCAACAAGTGTTTGCTGCTCGGCAAACGGCATCTCTTCGTAGTGAGATACCGATTGGCGGAAACGGCCACGTCCCTTTGTGATAGAGCGAAGATCAAGGGCGTAGCGCATCATGGTTGCCATCGGTACGGTAGCCCGAACACGAGTCTTTCCCGGAGCGACCGGATCCATGCCTTGCAGGCGACCACGTCGGCCGTTAAGGTCGCCCACAACGTCTCCTACGCATTCGTCAGGCACGTCCACCTCAACTCCCATTTGGGGCTCAAGGATGATCGCTTGGGCCTTTTCTGCAGCTGCTCTTAGAGCAATTGCACCAGCCATTTTGAAGGCTGCTTCATTGGAGTCGACATCGTGATAGCTACCATCGTAGACAGTTACCTTGAAGTCAGTTGCGGGATAGCCTGCAACCAGACCGTGGTCCATCGCTTCTCGAATGCCCTTTTCGATCGCGGGGATGAAGTTCTTGGGAATGGAGCCGCCCACTACCTTGTTGTCGAAGTGGAAGCCTTGGCCCCTCTCAAGCGGTTCGATTTCAATCCAACAGTCGCCAAATTGTCCTTTACCGCCTGTTTGACGCTTGTGTCGGCCCTGTGCTTTGGCAGTGCCTTTCACGGTCTCGAGGTAGGGAACTCTCGCGTCCTCAGTTATCACGCTTACCCCGAACTTAGATTTCAGCTTCTCGATAACGGTATCGAGATGAATGTCTCCCATTCCTTCAAGAATCTCTTGATGAACTGTGGCATCCCGAGTATGTCGGAACGTGGGATCTTCTTCTAAAAGCCTTTGAATCGCATTGCCTAGCTTGTCTTCATCGGCTTTCGTTGCCGGCCGAACCGCAACTCGATAGATCGGCTCTGGGAATTCGATCGTCGGCAACATAATTCGATCTTTCGCTGTGGTGAGGGTGTCTCCAGTGTGAGTATCGGTGAGTTTGGCGATCGCACCAATATCTCCTGCAACGATGGCAGTCGAAGCATCCTGGCCCTTGCCGTGTGGAGTGAACAAGTTATGAACTCGCTCAGTGACATCTCGGTTGATATTGAGAACGGACTGGTCAACCTTCAGTGAGCCGCTGAACACTCGGACATAGTTGATTTTTCCAACAAACGGGTCAGCGGTTGTTTTGAAGACAAATCCTGCAAGCGGTCCATTTGCATCAGGTGCGAGGGCCTCTCCGTCGACCTTCTTAGGAACATCGACGGGAGAGGGAAGCTCACCGCAGATGCGGTCAAGGAGTGTCGCAACGCCAATTCCACTCATGGCGGATCCGACCAGGACCGGAATCACACGACCGGATTCGATACCAACCAGGAGACCATGTTCGATTTCTTCTTCGGTAAGTTGCTCCCCTTCTAGATACTTCAGTGCGAGATCGTCATCTCCTTCTGCGGCCGCGTCCATCATCTTCTCGCGACGCTCGGCAGCTTCTTCGGTGTAACCAGACGGTACTTCTTCGATTTCTACGCCACGATCTTTGCCTTTATAGACCTTCATATTTAAGAGGTCGAGTACCCCGGAAAAGGCGGCTTGGTGGCCAATTGGAATTTGGGTGTTGACAACCTTACGGCCGTAAAGTTGGTGGAGTGTGTCCATCAGGCCGGAGAAGTCAGCATTATCACGTTCGAGTTTGTTGACAAAAATGCAGGTTGCCAGTCCATGCTGCTGGGCTACTTCATAGGCGAGTTCAAAGCCGACGTCGATATCACGCTTTGCTTCGCAGACGATGATCATGGCCTCGACTACTCGAGCTACTCCGTGTAGATCACCAATAAAATCGGGATAACCTGGGACGTCGATCAGATTGATCTTGCAGCCATGCCATTCAAGGGGCATGAGGCTTGCACTGAGAGAGATTTTGCGCCGAATTTCAAGTGGGTCGTAGTCGCTTTGCGTGTTTCCGGCGTCCACGCTACCAACTCGGTCGACTGCTCCGGCGGTATAGAGCATATGCTCAACGAGCATCGTTTTACCAGAACCGCCGTGGCCCACAATGGCCACGTTTCGTATTTTATCTGCGGTGTATTGTTTCACCTGTTACCCTCCCTTGGGCAATTTGGCGTCGTCACAGACCTCGCAGTTGTTTGTCTGCGGCGGCGTCTATTAACAGCATACGCCTTTTTACTGGCATTCGACTATTAACAAAAAATCCCCAAGTTTATGACCTTGGGGATTTGATTTTGTTCGCCGGGTTTTGCTTAGTAGCGTCCGCCGCCAGAGCTTCGACCGCCGCCGCCACCGCGACCGCCTTTGCCACCACGACCACCACCACCGCCGCCGCCGTAGCCGCCGCTGTCTCGACCGCCGCCACCGCCGCCATAACCGCCGCCGCCGCCGCCGTAGCTACCTCCACCACCGCCGCCGCCGCCATAGCTTCGGCTTCCGCCACCACCACCGCCGCCTTCACCGCGAGGTCGTGCTTCGTTAACGGTCAACCTTCGTCCACCCATTTCTGAGTTGTTCTTGTCAGCAATCGCGGCTTCCAAGTGATCGGAATCGATATCGACGAAAGCAAAACCTCGACCTTCGATGATGCGAGGATTCTTGCCACCGTAGGCAGCGAAATGCTGAACGAGTTCTTCCTCGTTCGCTGAATAGGGGATGTTCCCTACATAGAGAGTCTTAATTGCCATGTTATTCCTTGCCCACGCTCACCGTGAGCGACCGTAACTGTTCTGCGTATCCAAAGCTCTCTGACGTGGGAAATCCGTATCTGAGTGCGAATCTTTTAGGCGCAAACCGTTCCGATGCCATCTATATTATAGCTTGTTGCCTTTCTGTGCACGTAAATTTTGTGTTTAGGACCCAGTTTTGGTACCCGTCAGCACTCGAGTCAATCTAATCCTGAGAGGTTTTTATCTTTACTGCTAATGCGCAATAGGTTGCATCCTCAGCTTCGATGGATCGAAAAGGCATTACTGGCCGATGTCGATTCGAAGCTTTTGGCCATCGAAAATGCTGCGAATATGAAGATAGTCCGGAATAATTGCATCCGCAATTTGTAAGTCAGGTCGATCAACGCCTGATGTAACCGCAACCACTTTCATGCCCGCCGCATGACCCGATCGGATTCCAGCGGCCGTGTCTTCAAATACAAGGCATGCCTCTGGAGAAAGACCAAGTTTTGAAGCAGCCAGGAGATAGGGTTCCGGATTTGGCTTTCCGTTTTCTACATCCTCTCCATACACCGCATAACTAGCAGACAGTCCGACTGCCTTCATTCTCGCCTTGGCAACCATGCTTGTTCCGGAAGTCACGATGCTCCAGCGATTGGAAGGAAGGGAAGCAACGAAGTTCATTGCACCTGCGACTTCAACGACTCCATCCGTGTTGTTTGCCTCTTCTATTCTCATGCGCTCATCTTCTGCTTCGACGTCTAGGTGAGGCGTCAATGCGCGAATAGAGTCGATCGAGCGGCGACCGTGAATCTGAGGCAAGATCAATGCCGGTTCGAACCCATTTCGAATCGCCCACTTGGACCAAGCACGATCTACGACCGCGATGGAATCAACTAAAGTGCCATCAAGGTCAAAGAGAATTGCTTGACAAGTGAATGAAGTCATTGTGGGTTCGATAGTGATTGACATTTTGTATTTGGGAAGCCTAACTGAGATTCGGAGAGACAGAAATCGAAGGGATCAAACGTTCGTGGAAAGACCTTGAGCCATCAAGATTTCGTGAGCATGGTTCACGGTGAAGGCGATGCGATGCGTTACCGCATCCATAATCCCCTCCGCTCCTGGGTGACCGTTGCCACTTGCTTTCACGCCACCAAAAGGCAAGTGGACTTCCGCACCGATGCTCGGTAAGTTGACGTAGCCGAGGCCGTAATCAGCGTGATCTCGTACCCATCGCCATTTTCGATAGTCCTCCGTGATGACTGCCATCGAAAGGCCGTAATCGGTGTCGTTGTATACGTCTACCGCTTGTTCCATGCCATCAACGGGAATAATCGCCACGTGAGGGCTGAAGGCTTCTTCTCGCAGGCAGAACGTGTTGGGTCGATATTCCATCTTGTAAACGAATGGGCTCACAAAGTTTCCAAGATCGTAGTCGCCTCCACTGAGAACTTGACCATTTACGAGTACTTCGGCACCTTCTGCTTGGGCTTTCTGGTTATGAAGCTTCCACTTTTCTAGACCCGACTTCTCAATAAGTGGCCCCATGAAGTTTTCTTCATTCATTCCATTACCGACTTTGATTCGTTTGACCTTTTCGACGTACCTCTTGGTAAATTCGGCCTCGATTTTTCGATCAACGATGATTCGGCTTGTACTGACACAGCGCTGGCCTGAAGTCTTGAAGGCGCCAAGGATGCATGCATTAACTGCAATATCGAGGTCAGCATCTTCCAAGATAATGGTTCCGTTTTTGCCTCCCATTTCCGTCGCGACAAACTTGTAGGCATCTCCGGCTGCAACCTGCTGGATGTACTTGCCAACCGCTCGCGAACCCGTGAAGAGGATGCCGGCTACATCTTTGTGCTTCACCATTGGGTCTCCACAATCTTCGCCAGTTCCGTGCACCAAATTGATGACCCCAGCAGGGAAGCCGGCTTCATGGAACAATTCCATGAGCTTGTGGCCAACGATCGGTGTTTGCTCGGCGGGTTTAAATACGACGGTATTGCCTGCTAAAACGGAGGGAAGAATGACCCAAAGCGGAATGGCAGAAGGGAAATTCCAAGGGGTTATACAAGCGATGACACCTTTCGGCTTGCGCAGAATGAATGCATCCTTTGCTGAAATTTCGGAGCTAACGGTATAGCCATTCGGAATGCGCCCGAGACCGGCCATGTACTGTGCCATGTGAAGGGCTTCCACGACATCAGCACGTCCCTCGTTGATGGGTTTGCCGCACTCTTGAGTCACTAAGTTGGAGAGCTCATTTAGATCGCGCTTGATCAATTGAGCGAAAGTATCAATGTATTCGGCTCGCTTAACCCAGCTTAGCTCTCGCCAAGAAAGGAAGGCTTGCTTCGCCGCAGATACTGCGTCATTAACTTCCTGAAGACCACTCAAAGGCGCGGTGCCAACGATTTCGTGTATGTTTGCGGGATTTACGCTTTCAAATTCTTGACTCGTCGTGGTCCACTCACCATTGACATAGTTCTTCGCCTTAATCGGGGTCATAAAATCAAGTTTACCTGTCGTGACTGTTTGACCAATCCGTTCATCTGTCTGTGTAGAGGGTTCTGGTGAATCTGAACTGGTACTCTCTGGGGTCGAGCATGTCCCTAATCTCTGTGAGGCTTCCCGCTTTTTGCCTGGTCCTGATCACTGCTTGTTTGGGATATTCGGCTGAATCTCATGCCACTTCCGGGGTGGTATTTGTCAATAACGTTCCGGTTCTCAAGATTCTCAGCTCCTTCAAAGGGATCAGTCCGGATGCTCAGGCAAGCGCGATGTCAAAGGCGCTCCGACTTGCAACTCCCGAGGACACGGTGAAAGTCGTTCCGACGGGGAAAATCGTGATTGTTAAAGTGGGATCTCTTACGATTCGGGTTCAGGAAGACGAAGCTGTTCGACAAGGTAAACCCTTGTTGACATTGGCCGATTCCTGGGCTAAGAATCTTCAAGACGCACTTACTCTTCCTGAAATCAAATTCGGTGACCCCGACCTACTCCTTCCTCTCGGGGCGGTAAAGTCGACAAGTTTTGTGGGGAGTTTGGCGTTTCAATCAATCGTTACCTCCAGTAACCCTTCGGTGATTTCCGTGACCAAAGGCGAAGGCCAAATCAAGCTCAAGTCAATTGGAGTTGGCGATGCCGACGTCATCGCGGAAGCGGGGAATGTCACGAGACGACTGTCCGTCCGAGTTCGAAATGTTGCGGCAATGTTTCCCCAGGCCCTGTCAGTTGAGGTCGTTGGCAATCCGGTCAATGGCAGCACGGTAGCTGGAGCGATCGAAGGCGCGATTCGAACCAAGTTAGAGGTTGCGAACGGAGCAAAGGTAACGTTTGCACCGTTTCGATCGGAAGCATTGGGGCTCGGAAAAACGAAGACCTACTCCATCTGGACTAAAGCAGACGCAGCTGGAACGTTTCCTGCGGGAGGTTTTGTTGACGTAAAGGTTTCGAACCTGCCGATGGAGAGGAAGCGAGTGATTTCGCTTTGGTATTCGAATATGCCGGAATCGATCAAGCAAATTGGCAATGTATTTTCCTCAGAGTTGAAACCTCAAACTCCGATTCGTTTCCTCTACCACCACATAAACGCTTCTTCTCAACCGATGCTATTCAGAGTTGAAGCGATCAATGATTCGGATTCTCCCGCCAGAGTACTTATTCAGTCTGCCGACACGGGGCCGGATAGGAACCCTGTCGCCGCGGGCATGGGGGTTGCAGTTCAGTTCTTGAAGTACTGGTCGACTCAATCGGGTGAGATCGTGACCGTACCCGCCCGCAGCACGATCCCGATTTCTTTTCGAAGGTTAAGCCCGACTGAATCGGTAAGTGGTCTGTGTACGCTGAATCTAATATCGGGGCCGACGGATATGCAGGTAAGAGCAGATGCTTTACCTCCCTTCGATCTCAATGAAAATTGGTACAACGCGACTTTTTCTCATTCTCCCTGGCATGCGGTTGCGCCCAAAGCAATCGATGACTATGATCGATCCACGTTTGAAAAATCGGATCACATCTATCCCAACCCATACAAGGTGGAAGAATTGAACTACAGCGTGGGAGGACGATTCGGGTCGGTGATGATTGGCCAAAAGCCCATTTCAGGAGAGGACCACACCAATAATCTTGATGGCAATTACGGAGTCCTCTACACCATTCACACGACTCTCAAGAATCCAACGTCTTCGACGGCTGAGGTTGAAATTCTCCTAGAGTCGAGTGCGGGTTACACCGGAGGCTTGTTCTTGATCAATGGGCAACTCATTCAAACTCCTTATTTGGGGCCCAAAGCCACCCACCGTGTGCTCAAGGTCTCGATTGGGCCAGGTGCATCGAAATCGTTCGACATTGTCACGGTTCCGATCAGCGGTGGGGCTTATCCCGTGACCGTTACGGCTCGACCGATAGACGCCGGTAAGTAAACTGACTCCCTCTGAGCGTAGAAATAGGTCAGAGGCGTTACCTCAAATCATATGGAACCAACTTTTAAAGTCATCGCAGATCTCTTCCAAGTCCCTCAAGCCGAAGATTTGGAGGTTCTTGAATCGGGTCGCAAGAGGCACGGAGATAATTCCGAAGAAAGCCGTGAACTTGGCAAACAAAGTCTAAATCAAGGCGATTATGCGACGGCGCTTAGGCATTTTCGAGAAGCAGTTGAAAATCGTGATCCAAACGATATTGAGTCGCTTATTGATCTTGGAGGAGCTTACGAGTATGGGGACGAATATCCTCAAGCTCTAAGACAATATGAAAAAGCTTTGCGTGCGAACGAGGAAGCAACGGAGCCAATTCTAGGCGTTGCCGACCTTTATAAGCGCTACGGACGGTTTAATGACGCGATCCTTAAACTCGAGGAAGCCGTCGAGCGACAACCAGGTAATGCCTTTAATCGCATCAAGCTGGCTGAAACACTTCGTGACGCCCGAGACCGCAAGCGAGCACTGGTAGCTGCTCAAGGGGCGATTCTTGCAAAACCGGACGAGGCTTATTATCACTACTGGACAGGCGATTTACTTATTGAAATGGAGAGATACAATGAAGCGCTCGAATACTTGCGGGCTGCTCTCGAACTCTCTCCCGGTGATGATTTCCTCTATCTGCGGACGACAGTTGCGTTCTGGTGTGCCGGTCGAAAAGTTGAAGCCATCAAGTCATTAAGACTCGCAAGCGACCTTGATCCTGAGAAACACTTTTATCACGGACTGCTCGGGATTCTGTACGAGGAAACAGATCAGTCAGAAGAAGCGAAACTTGAAAGCGAACGTGCCGCGAAGATGGATCGATACGACCACGATCTTCTCTCGCGCCTCTTGATTGAAATGAAAATCGAACTCTAGGTTCGACTACTTGGCCCGGAAATGAGCGGCAAGAATGGTATGCCACTCAAATAATCGGGTTTGGAGTTCGATTTTCTTCACGTCTTTGTAATTGCCGTCAATCGTGAATTTTGTCCCGTGCATATTGTCGAGACTTGCCAACGAAATTGGGTGAGCCGTCGATTTTCCCTTCTTGTCTTGGATGGTTAGTGACACAGCTTCTTTCAAGACAGATTCGGGAAGTCGTACTGAAATCGTTGTGGTTGGTTTGCCTGGCTGACTCGTGGGATCTTCGACGACGATTGGAGCGAAGTCTGCGCCCATCTTAGACGTGACTTTGAGCCCCTTTTTATTACTGGAGAAAGAGACCGAACCCTTCGGAGTCCAGGGCCCCGTTGCGACTCCAACGGCCACATCCTGTTGTGAAGGTTGGCCACGCTTTGTTGCAAGACCGCCAATCCATCGCTTTCCATCCCTCGAGAGCCATAAAAGACCGGCATCAACTTGGTTCGTTGAAGGTAATTTGAAACGGACACAAGGCTCGTCTGCAGGTTGTCCTGTCGATTCCGATTGGGCTATCCATGCGAGCAACACTGGGCTTTCGATTGAGTCGAAGAATTTCTCAGGAAGGTTTCTAGCAATGATTCCGGCATCAATAAGGCTGGAATCTGCGTGCCATGCCAGATTCGCAGATGGTTGGTAAAACGCAAGTGAGACTCTGGTGCCGTCCTTAAGGGTCCATATCCCTTGGTTCGAAGCAAAAGAAAGGTAAGCAGCAACGATCGGAATCATTAAGTCCGATTATAAGCCAACATTCTGCCTTGAATCGTTCGATGAATTCGATTCAAGGCGAGCGGCTGATTTTAGCTCGTATTGTTACTTGCCCTTAGTGAGAGAGATGAACGCCAGGGATGGTATGCCACTTAAAAGATCGGGCTTGAAGTTTTAGCTGACTGACCGAATGATAATCGCCCTGAAAGAAGAATTTTGTGACGCCGGTGGTGTTTTTCGGTCGGTAATATCCGGCACCTTTCATTTCTTTTCCTTTGGCATCAAAAACGAGATATCTCACGGCAAGATCCTTAATTGAGTTTTTAGCCTGAACCGTTAATTCGGTAAACAGCTGGGTACTGCTAGCATCTTTTGATCGCGGTGCGGGCCCTATTTGAGCTTCAAAAGTCACTCCGACGGTGGAATTTGGCTTGGAGTGATCTGATCCAATTCGATAATGCTTCGATCCCGCATCCCTCCAGGCTCCACTAGCGATGCCCATTTTTACGGAGTGAACTCCTGAGATATTGTCCAGCGGAATTGCCGATATCCAATTGCGGTCGGACCTGCCAAGCGCCACAAGTGGAAGATCCTGAACAGGAGTCCCGTCGAATTGGAGCCTAAGATTCGGTAATTGAACTCCATGTGATGTTGCCGTACCTTGAACAACGAAGAGAGGTTGATCCATGCGTTCAATAACCATCCTCAATCCCAGTCGTTTTTGAAGTAGCTCGTCGAAAATGGCATGGCTGTCGGTCTTTGAACCGTCAATTGTCCAAGCCGCTCGGGTCTTAGGTCTCACCATCGCGATCGAACATCGAGTGTTGTCTTTGAGTTACCACTCTCCATGCGTAGCGAGTATTAGGGCGCTGGTAAGACTGGCAAGGATCATGGATTTCACTTAGGGATTGCAGCCGACTCAGAGTCCTAATTGAGCAAGCTCTAGAGCGCGAAGAGCGGCCTTAGCCTTGTTGCATGACTCTTCGTATTCCTTTTCCGGAACTGAATCGTAAACAACTCCTCCACCTGCCTGTACATGTGCGACCCCATCCTTAATGTAGATCGTTCTGATTGCAATGCAACTGTCGAGATCGCCGGAATGGCTGAAGAACCCAACGCTGCCTGCATAAGAGCCGCGACGAGTTGGCTCAAGTTCATCGATGATCTGCATTGCTCGGACCTTAGGGGCTCCCGACACAGTTCCTGCAGGGTGGCAGGCTCTAAATAAGTCGAACGCATCTTTGTCTGCTGCCAATTCTCCGGTAACGTCACTGACGATATGCATGACGTGGCTATATCGCTCAATCACCATGAGGTCGTTCACGACAACCGAACCGTAGTCGCAAACTCGGCCCAGGTCGTTTCGACCGAGGTCGACGAGCATGATGTGCTCTGCCCGCTCCTTTTCGTCGGCGATTAGCTCGTTTCCTAGTTCAATATCTTCAGCGTCAGTTTTGCCTCTCCATCTCGTTCCCGCGATCGGTCGAACCCGGGATTTGCGACCGTGAACGCTGACAAGCAGTTCAGGTGAGGCTCCAACGAGATCAAAATCGCCAAATCGGAGAAGGAACATGTAAGGCGACGGATTGATGGATCGGAGCGCGCGATAGACGGTTAAAGGATGCGCATCTGAACGAGTCGAGAACCTTTGAGATGGAACCATTTGAATGCCATCTCCTGCGGTTATGTACTCGATCATTTTTGAAACCATCTGCTCGAAATCCTTTTTCGTGACATTGGATTCAACCGGATGAACGGGGAATTTGCCGGTTGGCAAAGGAGGTAGAGGATTTGCGAGTCGGTCGAGAACCCAGTTGATTTCGGTAACCGCTTCGTCATAGCTATTCGAGGAACCGTCCGTCATGACGGTAACCCGAATGATGTTCTTCGCGTGGTCGAAAACCACAACCGTGTCCGCGAGCATCATAGCCATGTCGTCCACGTTCAAGTCGTCAACGGTGGTGTCAGGTAGGTTTTCAAAATAGCGGACAATGTCATAGCTCAGAAGTCCAACCGCTCCACCTGCAAAACTAGGAAGTCCCGACACGTGAACAGGAACGTCTGAGAGCATCGCCTCTTTCAATAAATCAAGAGGGTCTTGTCCAGGAGCAAGTAGTTCCGTTTCGACTCCTTGGGTTCGGATTCTTCGAACTTCACCGTTTTTTGAACGCAAAACCAACTTCGGGCGAATGCCGAGGATCGAGTAGCGGCCAAGTTGCTCCCCACCGGTGACACTTTCAAGGAGAAAGCTATAAGTTTGATCGTGAGCCAGTTTCCAGTACGCACTCAAAGGGGTTTCTATGTCGGCAAGGACATCCCGGTAAACGGCCATCGGACGGACACCGTTCGTTTGAGCTAAAAACTGGTCTTTGCTTGGTACGAGCATGGGCCTGAATTATGCCCTCATAATCGCTTAATCAGGAATCGCTTGGGAAGAAAGATCGCGGGAATCTTTCGGATTTTTGATCGTGGGGCTTTTCACTAGGATCATGCAACGTGTGTCAAACTGGCGTTTGTGGATGCATTTACCACCTATACCGGCAAAATAGCCGTCATTCCTGGCGACAATATCGATACTGATCGGATCATTCCTGCACGCTTTCTTACGAGGGTAAGTCGAAGCGGATACGGTGAATTGCTTTTCAGCGACGTTCGAGGGGCAGAATTTATCCTTGACCAACCCGAAGCAAAGGACACGTCGATCTTGGTCGCTGGTACGAACTTTGGATGCGGTTCATCACGCGAGCACGCGGTTTGGGCTATTCAGCAAGCCGGCTACAAAGCAGTCATTGCTCGGAAGACAGAAACGTCACCCGGATATAGCGATATCTTTAGGCAAAATGCCGCCAACTGTGGGTTGTTGCTCGCAGAGTGTTCCCCTGAGGACCATGCAAAGCTGACAAGCGCGGGAACAGGATGCGTTGCTCAAATCGATCTCCCTAATCAAACCATCGAAGTAAACGGTGAGAAATTCTCATTCCAAATCAATGAGGTCACTAAGCAGGCGCTTATTGCGGGCTTGGATTTGATCGGAACCACGCTTATTTACTCGGATCAGATTGCAGAGTACGAATCGAAACACGATTCCTTCGCGTCGGCGTAATAACACTTGACGATCAACACCCATGAAAACACTAGCTCGCTTTTCTGTTGTGGCCACTGCGGCTCTCGGCTTCGTTGCCCTTCAAGCTATTTCCTTAGGACAAGCTGTTAATCCAAGCAGGGTCCATCAGTTAAAGTCTCTGAAAGTCGCAAAGATTGAAGCGGCTGGTCACAGTATTGATGCTTGGGTAATGGATAACGAACAGAAGCGGGAAGAGGGAATGATGTTCCTCACCGATAAGGAAGTCAAAAGCAACCAAGGCATGATTTTCTTATTCGATACCGTTCAAGACCGCAAGTATGCGTTCTGGATGCACAACACGTACATTCCTCTGGACATCATCTATGTCAGCCCGTCGAAGAAAGTCGTGAATATTTGCGCCGGCAAAGTCCTTGATGACACACAACTCATGCCCGCCGGACCTTATAAGTACGTCGTTGAGCTCAAGCTTGGCATGGCCAAAAAATTAGGAATCAAACCGGGAAGCCGATTCACCTTCCCGGCCGGCTTAAAAGCCATTGATTAAGTAAGCGAAGAAGAGATGCGGGTACCGGCGGACTGGTGGGGCTCACCAACCAACCGGTTCATATTTATAGAGGTTCGATTCTTTAGGCCAGCTTCACCCGCTTTCCAATACGAGCAGACTCGTAAATGGCTTGAATGATCTTAATGTCGCGTAGACCCTCTTCGCCGGGTGTTGCTGGCTTTGAGTGCGAACGAATGCAATGCGAAAAGTGATCCATCTGGGCTGCCCATTGGTTATTGGGCTCAACAGACAGATCGTGACCGTCCAGTGTCAGGTGATCTCCCTCGTAGGCAGTAGCGGGATTCGCAGTCAGTTTGCCCTTTGAGCCGATAACCTCAAACTGGTTCTTGCCCGGACTCCACGAATAACCACCAGCACCTTGTGCGACCAAGCCGCTAGGGAAGGTTAGAGTGAATTCCACGGTGTCTTCGGTGTCCACAAACCGATCATCGTTCGGTGGGTTCGTGATTTTGGCGGAAACTTCGATTGGCTCCTCTCCCGATAGGTATCGAAGCGCATTGAGCGAATAGATCCCGATGTCCATCATCGAACCTCCCCCCGCGAGTGCCTTTTGAGTTCGCCACTGCCCGTGTCCGATATTGAATCCGTGATCGGATCGCATGGATTGGATTTTTCCGAGTTCTCCGGATCGGACTGCTTTGATAGCACGCAGATTGTGGTTCTCATAGTGGCAGCGATATCCGATCTGAAGAAGTTTCTTCGCCTTCTTACACGCATCGATCATGGCTTGGCACTCGGCAACAGTTGGAGCCATCGGTTTCTCGCTACAGACATGTTTGCCTAGTTGCGCGGCACGAATGGTGAAGCCAGGATGGGTCGATGGCGTCGTAATGACATAAACAACCTCGATATCTGGATTGTTCTTGATCGCATCCATCGAGTCATAGGTGTATCGGTGAGTCTCTGGAATGCCGTATTGATCTCCAAATCGAACAAGTTTTTCGCTGTGACCACTGATGAGAGCAACGAGCTTTGACCCCTTGCAAAACTTCATATTGGGAATGATTTGATTGGTGGCATAGCCCCCGAGACCGAGAATCGCCCAGCCGACAGGTTTTTCTTCGAGTTCCTTCAATAACCCGATAGGACTGATTGCAGTAGCCAAAGCTCCTGCTAAAACTTCGCGTCGAGAAGGGTCGTAAGACATATGTCGCTATTCTAGTGCACCGCTGCAAGAAACTGAATGCTCAAGGGAACCCAGTTGGAAAATTCCGGTCTGAGCAGTTGGTGTGATACCGTTCGTTGCTTCAAATCAAGTTGAACTTCCTCGAAATTTAAGGAAGCCCCGAATGATTTGAATGTCCCATGCAACCTTTCGGGAACGAATTGAGTACAATATCGGTTGATATGACCATTGAGCGCAATGGACTCAAGTGGATTGATTCCATTGATATAACAGAAGGAGCAAAATAAGTGGGAAAAACAGTAGGAATTGACTTAGGAACGACAAACTCAGTCGTTGCCGTGATGGAAGGCGGAGAACCCGTTGTCATCAGCACATCAGAAGGATCTCGCACGATGCCTAGCGTCGTCGCGTTCAAGCAAAACGGTGAGCGACTCGTTGGTGTCACCGCCAAGCGACAGGCAGTTGTAAACGCCGACAATACGATCTACTCGATCAAGCGATTTATGGGACACACCGTTAACGAGGTCCAATCAGAATTGAGTCGCATCGGCTATAAGGTTAAGGCTGGAAAGAATAACCAAGCAGTAGCGGTTGTTCCTGCCCTCGGAAAAGAACTCACCCCAGAAGAGGTTTCGGCCATGATCCTTCAGAAGCTGAAGGCGGATGCGGAAGCATATCTGGGCGAGACGGTTGACCAAGCCGTTATTACAGTTCCAGCCTATTTTAACGACGCTCAGCGAACCGCTACCAAGAACGCAGGCGAGATTGCGGGACTTAAGGTTCTCCGC
Organism: uncultured Armatimonadota bacterium; assembly: GCA_903899015.1. GTDB lineage: Bacteria > Armatimonadota > Fimbriimonadia > Fimbriimonadales > Fimbriimonadaceae > Fimbriimonas. The sequence goes on from CAIUHP010000046.1 coordinate 29,353, forward strand.
ATTATCAACGAGCCAACGGCTGCTTCTCTAGCATATGGCCTTGACAAGAAGGCTAACGAGACCATTCTGGTATTTGACCTTGGTGGTGGAACCTTCGACGTCTCCGTTCTCGACGTAGGTGAAGGCGTTTTCGAAGTCCGAAGTACCGCAGGAGACAGTCACCTCGGCGGCGATGACTACGACAATAAGATCGTGGATCACCTTGTTTCCGAGTTCAAGAAAGATCAGGGAGTCGACCTGAGTAAAGACCGCGCCGCGATTCAACGATTGCGTGAAGCAGCGGAGCGAGCCAAGATCGAGTTGTCCAACCAGGCTTCCACTCAGATCAACCTTCCGTATTTGACGGCGGTTGATAACGAGCCGAAGCATATGGATTACAACTTGACTCGGGCAAAGTTTGAAGAGCTGACTGCCGATCTCATGGAGCGGGTCAAGAAGCCTTTCAATCAGGCGTTAGATGATGCCAAGTTGAAGCCAGGCGATATCAATGAGGTCATTCTCGTAGGTGGTTCGACTCGAATGCCTCAAGTTCAAGAGCTGGTTAAGAAGCTCACCGGAAAGGAGCCAAACCGATCCGTTAACCCAGACGAGGTCGTAGCTGTCGGTGCAGCGATTCAGGCAGGCGTCCTTGGTGGCGAAGTCAAGAACATCGTTCTCCTCGACGTCACCCCGCTTTCATTGGGTGTTGAAACTCAAGGCGGAATCTTTGACAAACTGATCGAGCGAAATACGACGATCCCGACCAAGAAGAGTCGAGTCTATACAACGGCAGCTGATAATCAGCCTGAAGTAGAGATTCATATTCTTCAAGGTGAGAGACCGATGGCTCGCGATAACAAGAGTCTTGGTCGGTTCCACCTAGCAGGCATTCCGCCCGCACCGGCTCGTGTTCCACAGATCGAGGTCACTTTTGACATCGATGCCAACGGAATCTTGAACGTTAGCGCTCAGGAGAAGGGCACGGGTTCGAAGCAGAGCATCACGATTACGGGCAGTGGCAACCTCAATCGAAGCGAAATTGACCGCATGGTTGAAGAAGCTGAGATGAACGCCGAGAGCGACCGCAAGCAACAAGAGATGATCGAGCTGAAGAACAAGGCCGAAAGCCTTGCCTATCAGACTGAGAAGACTCTCCGTGAAGCGGGAGACAAGGTCGACGAAGCGGCACGACAGAGTGCAACTGAGAAGATCGAAGCGCTCAGAAAAGCGGTTCAGGGTGGGGACGAGACTGAGATCGAAGCAGCCTTCAATGCTCTTGAAGGGGAAAGCCATGCGATTGCCGAGAAGCTCTATCAGAGTGCGAGCGCGGCTGCCGATGCCAGCGAGCAACCTGGTGCCAGCGCATCTTCTGCGAACAGCGAAGATGTCATTGACGCCGAATTCAAAGAGACCAAGTAAGAAAAGCTTAAGAGCCCCCTTGTACGAGCAAAGTGTTCGTACAAGGGGGCTTTTTTGGTTTTAGTGGCTGCGAAGACTTCTAATTCAAGAGCCGACTATCCCACTTCAAACATCGATTCTGCAACCACTTCCGTTTCACCCCAAATGAGGGCGTGACTCTGCCAGAACGCCTCGCTCTGAGGGGTTGCATTAAAGTCCCAAGGTTCGGGTTCCGAAGCAATTCCGATGAACGCTGTGAGACACAGGTAAAGGTTTGGATCCCGACTCTTCTTGAGGACGACTCTCACGGTAGAACAATCTTCTGGAGCTCGATCGAGCACGAAACGAGTAACACCTTTTCGAAACGGACGCTTCGCGAAAACGATTTTGTCATTCTCGTTGGTCTCGACACAGATACGTTTTCCGACCACTCGCTCAAGGTCGATGAGTTCAACGATTTGGGCGCGCTTCTCGGAAGAAATTTTCGCAAGCACCTCCGGCAACAGGGAAGTGACGTCGCCTTGCAAGTGAGAAATGGGCCGATCAATTACTTGTTCTCCCGAGGCTAAGGTTCCAAGAATTGTTGTCGGGAGCTTCTTCGATTTCATGCGATTATCTGACGTGTCGAACCTATGTCAGGTTCAATCCTTCAATGGCTTCTTCGAGTTCTTTTTGAAGAATATCAGCACTCTTAAAGTGAATTCCTGTTAACCCGGCCCGCTGTGCTCCTTCAACGTTCTCGATTCGATCATCGATGAAGATGGAGTCCTCGACTTCAAAAGATAGCTGCTTGCACAATGCCTTATAGATCTCAGGGTCGGGTTTAGATCGTCTAAATTCGGCGCTGACAAAGATGCGGTTTTCGAATATCTCTCGGAGTTCTGGAAAGAGATAGTCGATCATTTCTTTGAGCATCCAGCCGTTGTTAGTCAGGACGGATACTTGGTGATGCGTCGCTAGGTTTCGTGCGATTGCCAGGGTATCGAAGTTTGGGCTCATACCCGACTTTCGGTATTGCATCCATTCTTCACGAGAGAGCGGTCTGTCAACTCTCTCTCCGAACTCCATTAAATATTCGGAAGCCGAATAATCTCCGTTGTCCGAACTTGCTTCAAATCCAGAAGTCCAAATGGCATCTGCAAGGACATCGGTAGGTCTCCCAGTGAATTCGGAAAGAAACTCAATCCGACGATCATCGGATAGGTGACAGAGCACCCCATCCATATCGAAGATGACCAGCTTCCTTTGAGCTCTAGATGAGTTCATAGCGGGTATTTCGTCGCTTAGGAACGTATCCCGCATCCTGAATGATTCGCTCAAATTCTTCTGAACTTAAGATGAATTTGTTGCCGGCTGCCGATACGACGTTCTCTTCGATCATAACGGAGCCGAAATCGTTCGCACCGTAATTGAGGGCCGTTTGTGCGATCTTGGGGCCTTGGGTGAGGATGGAAACTTGAAGGTTGTCGAAGTTATCGAGGAACAGGCGAGAGACCGCTACCGTCTTCAGGTAATCCAAACCGCTTGCTTTGTGTGCAATGGGTAGATTCGTATCTTCTGGTTGGAAATTCCAGGTGATAAAGGCGCGGAAAGGGGAGCATTCGTCTTGAAGATCACGAATCCGGCCTAAGTGCTCCACGCGATCTTCAATCGTCTCCACGTGACCAAACATCATCGAGGCGGTGCTTCGAATCCCGAGGGCAGAGGCGGTTCGCATGCACTCTAGCCATTCGTCAGTCGTGTCCTTGTATGGGGCAATAATCTTTCGAACCCGGTCGACCAAGATTTCGCCGCCTGCACCCGGAATGGAATGCAAACCTGAAGCATGTAAGCGTTGAAGGGTCTCGTGCAGCGATAGCTTTGAGATGTGGGCGATATAGATGATCTCAGCCGGGGAGAGTGCATGGAGGATCACCTGAGGATAAGCTTCTTTTATCTTGCTGAAGATTCCCTCGTAATAGTCAATCTTGAGCTTAGGATTGAGTCCACCTTGAAAAAGAATTTCGACTCCACCCTTGTCGACGGTGTCTCCGACTTTCTCAAGAATGGCTTCGTCCGAGTGTACATAGCCTTCGCCGTGGCCGGGAACTCGGTAGAACGCACAGAATTTACAACGCACCCAGCACACGTTTGTGTAGTTGAGGATACGTCCAATGATGTACGTAACATTGTCCCCCGGGACTTTGCGTAGGCGTTGGAAGTTCGCCAGGTTCGCAAGGTCAAGCGGATTCGGGTGCTTGAAAAGAAATAGGGCGTCTTCGCTAGTCAGTCGCTCGCCTGCATAAACTTTGTCAGCGATGGTGTCAATCGAGATTCCTGAAAGTTCTGGAGCAAGTGTAGCCATTTGTTCTGTATTTTACTTCCTAGAGGCTTCAGATTTCAGGATTTGTTGAAAGTTGATTGTGCGGCAGTTTCGCCCGCAACATATCCAGTCGCGAACGCCGCTTGAAGGTTATAACCCCCAACCGGTCCCGCGATGTCGAGAACTTCACCACAAAGGTAGAGACCGCCCACGCATTTCGATTTCATCGTTTGGGGATCGACTTCGTCCAACGCAATTCCGCCGGACACGACTTCACCCTTTTCGAGCGGAACGGCTCGAACAGGGCCGAGAGACCAGCCCTTCAAGACGGTGATCAGACGATTTCTCGCCTTCTTTTCTAAGCGCATCCCAACGCAATCATGAGCAATCTCAGCAGCATCAAGGATCGATACGACTAAACTTCGAGGAACAAATTCTTCAACAATTGAAGCAATAAAACGTTTGGGATGAACGGTGACAGCCGCGAGGATCTCTGCGCTCAGGGTTTCGTAAGATCGGTTCGGTGCCAGGTCGATTTCAAGCGTGACCGGACCTCCAGGCAAAGTTTCGGCGACGATTCGACTAATGCCGAGAACCGTGGGACCCGATACTCCATGGTGAGTGAAAAGCAGGTCTCCCGTCCATCGGGCAATTTCTTTGCCGGCAAAACGTGCCTTGAGAAGGCAGTCCCGTAGCGCAATTCCGGACTGTTCAGCAAGCAATTCTGGATCCGTAGATAAATACATTGGCGCGAGCGCGGCCCGAATCTTGACCACCGTATGCCCGACTTCGTTTGCCCAATTCCAGCCGTCTCCCGTCGTTCCTGTGCCTGGATAGGAACTTCCTCCCACTGAAAGGATGACGGCAGGAGCCCGTAATTCCCGTTCAGTTTGAGTTGAGTCAAGATATCGAACTCCTGTTACCGAGCCATTGTTTGAAATTAAGCCGATGGCAGGAGATTCAAAGCGAATTTCGACTCCAACTTCTTCGAGATACGAAGTAAGGATGCGCACGACATCTTTTGCCGTTTGCCCAACTGGGAAAATCCGACCGTCTGGACGGGTGTAGACCTCTAACCCTCGACTCGTGAGCATCTCAACGATTTGATGATTTTGAAAACGATAGCAAGCGGGACGGATGAATCGTGCTTCGTTGGGCCGGAACGCCCGTAGCACCTCTTCCAAGGGGCCGTCGTGGGTGATATTGCACTTACCACCACCAGAGATCAGGATCTTGGTGCCAACCCGGGTCGTCTTTTCAAGAATCACGACCTTGGCACCCTTGAGCGCCGCGCGCCAAGCTGCGATGATCCCTGCTGCTCCAGCTCCAACCACAATTACATCGGGATCTTCCACGTGCCTTCATTTTGACTCTCTAGAGTAGGCGGATGCTGACATTGGACTATAAATCAAGCGATGAAGCTTGGTAGTCTTGGCTCACGATGAAATCACTGACAGGCGAAAAACTCAACCAAGCAGTTGGACTCACGCAAGCTTCTGGAGCCGATGTGTGGTTAACATTTGTACGAGAAACTTCCGCGTGTGGTGATCCGGTCCTTAACCTGATACTTAACGGCGGACTCACGTGGTTGAGCGCATTGATCGTCGCGAAAACTGGTGAAAAAATCGCGGTCGTTGGTAACTACGACGCGGAACCCTTAGAGACGTCAGGCGATTGGGATGAAATCGTGCCGTACGTGCAAGGTATTCGTGAGCCGTTGATCCAAGTTCTCGAAAGGCTCGTATCACCTGATGGAACGATTGCGGTGAATTATTCGACCAGTGATGTTCAGTCCGATGGCCTGAGCCATGGATTGTATTTGCTTCTTGAGGAGTACTTCCGAGGCACGCGCTTTGAAGACAAACTGGTGAGCGCAGAAAATATCACGATGGCGCTTCGAGGCATCAAGTCTCCAACAGAGGTGGCGCGCATAACTCAGGCGATTTTAGAGACGGATCAAATCTTTGAGGAGATCGGACAGTTTGCCAAAAATGGCAAGACCGAGCGAGCCATCTTCGAGTTCACACAGGAATGCGTCAAGAAAAGAGGTCTCGGTTACTCGTGGGATGCATCAGCAGATCCAATCGTAAACAGTGGTCCGAAGTCAATGATTGGCCACGGATACGCTTCAAGTTCGATCGTCTTAGAACCAGGCCATGTCTTCCATGTAGATCTGGGAGTGACCAAGGAAGATTATTCGTCCGACATACAGCGCTGCTGGTATGTCTCCGGTGGAGAGGAAATTCCAGAAGATGTTCTTGCCGTTTTGGAGGCAGTCAATGGTGCGATCACGGCGGCGGCTGAAGTGCTCCTGCCGGGGGCCCTGGGGCATGAGGTTGACGCGGCGGCAAGGAAGCATCTGACGAGTTGCGGTTACGAAGAGTATCTTCATGCCTTGGGTCATCAAGTGGGTCGGGTTGCCCACGATGGTGGAGCAGTCCTCGGCCCTTGCTGGGAGCGTTACGGCAAGACGCCCTATATCCCTGTCAAGGCCGGTGAAATTTACACTTTGGAGCTGGGCGTTATCATGCCAAATCGAGGTTATTTGGGATTAGAAGAAATGGTCCGAGTGACCCCAGAAGGGGTGGAATGGTTGACTTCTCGGCAGTGGAATCTCCCAGTCATTCAGTAACGGGGAGATTCCTGAAATCAACGATTACTCGTAACCAGGCCGGTCAGCGATTTCGAATGAGTAGATCTCTTCGATCTGTTCTGCAGAATGGTTCTGCAGGTCGTTTAGGTGTGCGACCAATCGATCAACGTCAGCACCATCCGGCAATGCTAAGGCACCAAGGAGCGCGAATTTGTAACTCAAAATTCCTGCCAAGTCAGCGGTTTCATTCCGCGCATGACCAGCGGGATACATCACAAAACCACTATCCATGGTTTGACCGGATTGGGTCGTAACGATTAGGGAAGTGGGAATACCATCGGGATACTTGGCGTCATACTCAGGACCGCCATGCTCGAAAGTGATTTTGTCCATCAGCTTTCTGGTTAACGGATGGAAGATCGCATCTTGATGGTAATCAAAGGGTGAAAGCATTAGGGCTTTCCACAACTCATCGGTTCCTTGAAGGTGGTTAATTGTTTCCTTCGCTTCAATGGCTTTTCTGAGCATGGTTGCGACGATGTAGACCATAGAGTGATCGGCCGACTGTCGCGTGTGCGGGTCTCGCTTTGCAGGGTCACCAATGATTCCAAATGCAGGCTCGTAAGCCTTTACTACGATCTTAGAAATGTTATCGCTGTCAAGCACGTCAGGATGTTGAGCGATGATGTCCAGCAAGCCTTGAAGCGCTCCTGCTGATTGATGCTCATAAAGGCCCATCTTGAAATGCATGCCCATCAGGGCAAAGTCCTCTCCCGAGTGGCTCAAGATCAGATCAAAAGGTGAGTCTCCGTTGGTTTTTACAAACTGCCGGAACATGCTCTCAGGATTGCGGAATATGTCCTTCGGGCCGATAAAGCCTTGAAGCGCTCGCTTCATACTCAGAATCGCGGCTTCGGTGCTAATGGCTGCACTCGCGCCCTTAGAATCGCTCAGTTGCTTACCCGCTCGAATCGCCCGCCAAGGAATGTAGTGCGCAACGAACATACCGATCGCAGATTCAATCTGATCGGCGTTTGCACCCATTAGTGCGCCATAGGTGGCCGCTGAAGCAATGGCGCCGTGTACGACATGGTCTATTCGATACGACTTGAGGCTGAAAACTTCGGCAAGGCGCCCTCTGATCTCATCGAGTAGAACCATGGCTTTAAGCGCAGTCGCACCGTCCAATCGTTGCTGTTGACAAGCGGCAATGACGACACCATAAAAGTCGTTGTGCCCGAACTCGCCTGCTGTGTTTCCAAGGGCTGGGTTGTATCCAAAATTGGTTCCGTTACTATCCCACTCTCTCATCGCGCTCGAGTTTGCGACAATCGCCTTTTCGGCTTTGACTCGAACATTTGAACCGAGAGGAGTGGCTCCTTTGGAGTCGAGATAGTCCAATGCCTCGCGCTTCAAGATGACCGGAGCGTTTGTTTGGAGTGCGAGGGCAGAGGCCCCACAGAGAACAGCGTCGGTGTGAAGAAGGCGAACTCGATCGAGAACCGATTGACTTGGTCCTGAACCGAGCTTTGCGGCCATGAAGTCGATCGCAAATTGTCCAATGCCAAGAGCCTGGTTCGAATTTCGTGGAAGAGTAACGGTATTCATAATTAATGGATTGATGGAGCGTTAAATACTAACAAAATTGGAACTCTGGGCTCGCGAACAGGAGACGAGCGACGGCACCCAAAGTTCGGGAAGCCCCCGACGGAGTCTCTAGAGAGGGAAGTCCTCCCTCCTTTTCGAATGCCTGAATGAGTAAGTATTGCTTTGAGGCAGGCAAATCAGCGTCAAACATGGAAAGAAACTTCACGATCGTGTTGTAAGACGTGATGGGATTGCTATCCAATATCTGCTTGGCAATATAAGCCGCAAGTGGCTGATCGGGTTGCCCAACTCCAAAAATGAGATTCGCAAACTCGGCGCGAGCCAACATGTTGTTTGGTGTGATCCAAGCTTTTCCTAAGTTCCATCCACCCACATTAGGTGGAAAGAGTAGAACCATGCCTTGTTTTTGCATCGACACCAGGATGAGCCCCGCGGTATCCCGAAGGGGTTTTGCTAGCGGTGTGGTAGGCGTGGCCCCTTTGCCATGCATGGCCGTCATGATCGGCTGTAACTGGGCTTGCCTAAGGACAGAAACCACAAATTCAAGGGGGCTCTTAGGCAGATGTCGCACACAATCTTCGGCCCAGAACTCTTCTGTTTTTGCGATCTCACGCAGGATGGACTTGGTGTTTCCGTTCGTTTTGATGAACAGAGTGGCTAATCGGTTAGCGACTCGGGCAGGAATTTCGGTTCCGGCAAAGAAGTGCCAAAGTTTTTGCGTAATGTAGTACGCCGTCTGAGGTTTGAGTGCAATCTCGTCGATTAATGAATCGGCAGTATAGGGTGCTGACTTTCCGAAGATATTCTTCGCACTGTCGTCAAATAGGTCGGGACTGAAGCTGGAAGTCACCATGGGAATATTTCGGGCGATGCAGTTACGGACCTTTTCCTGAAAATCTTGACCCGGGTCTTCGTAAACTAGATATCGAATCGCCCAGCCGGTGAATGAGCGGGCTGCTTCGTGGATATCGTTCTCCGTGTAGTTCCCCTTGCTGACTGTGAACAGCTCGAAAAATTCTCGCGCAAAATTCTCATTAGGGTGATCTCTTACGCTTGTATCTCCATCGAGATAATGAAGCATTGCCGGATCGCGACTGATGGCTTTCAGAAGGCTCGAAAAATCTCCAAATGCGTGAGATCGGAGCGTTTCCAGGTAGGTCAACAGCATGGGGCCAAATTCGACTTTCTCGCCGCTGACAGCAAAGTGGTTGTGCCAAAAGAACGTTAGTTTTTGCTCTGCGGGGCGATGGGACATCAACAGCCGTAGCGCCCACCAACTGGAAAATCGATACCCATCGAGGTAGATCTCAGTCTTGTCCGTTTCGTGACAGAACTCCCAAGGACTGATCGGGAAAGCCTCATCGATGTTATCTTCGTTGAGCAAAAACTCAATCGTGCCTTCGACGCCAATCGGCTCCAAGCGGTCGAGGTCGGATTCCGTGGCGCCTAACGCAAAACGACGCATCAAGTGAGCAATCTTTTGTCGGTTCGTGAGTGACATACCGATGATTCTCAGCCTGATGCGTCGTGCATCTGGAGTTACTTTATGAAGCTTTCGCGAGGTCGACGATCATTTTCGCGCCTTCCTGCACGGTTGAAGCAGGAATGATTCGCGAGCCAGCAAGAATCTTTCGACCCTCTTCTACTGCAGTGCCCTCAATTCGAGCAACGACGGGAATGGTCGTATCGAGTTGCTCGAAAGCTGCCAGTACGCCCTTTGCTACCTCGTCAACTCGAGTGATGCCGCCAAAGATATTGATGAACAGTCCTTTGACTTCTGGGTCCATCAAAATCAATTCGACGCAGCTCTTCACTCGCTCGGCTTGTGCGCCGCCACCTACGTCAAGGAAGTTTGCCGGAGTGCCGCCAGCAGCTGTGATTTCGTCAAGCGACTGCATAACGAGACCTGCTCCGTTGCCAATGATTCCAATTTGGCCGCCAAGTTTGACATAGGCGATTCCGCGTCGGTTCGCTTCTGCTTCGATCGGATCTTCGGCACTGTCGCTGCTTGTTGCCTGGTAATCCTTATGACGGAAAAGAGAGTTGTCATCGATAGAAACTTTCGCGTCCGCCGCAATAAGCTTGCCGTCGGGAGTGAGAGCGCAAGGATTGATTTCGACCATTTCAGCGTCTGCAGCTTCATAGGCCTTTACCAAATTCTTGATCATCGAGATCATCTGATTGCGAGCTTCTTTGGGGATTTTCGCATCCGTGACGGCTTTTCGTAATTCGTAATCGCAAAGACCGTAGGCAGGATCAATCGCGAGCTTGATAATCGCATCCGGATTGTGCTCGGCAACTTCCTCAATCTCCATTCCGCCTTCTGCACTGAGCATCACGATCGACTTTTGAATGTTTCGATCAAGGAGAATTGCTACGTAAAACTCTTTAGCGATATCAACCGTTTCGGCTACTAGGATCTTCTCGACAATCATTCCGGTGGGATTTTGATTGCTGACAAGTCTCTTGCCGATGAGGTCTTTTGCAAACGCCGCTGCATCGTCGGAATTGGTAAACAGCTTGACGCCGCCTGCCTTACCGCGACCTCCCATCAGAACTTGAGCTTTGACAACTACATTGCCACCTAGCTTTTCGGCGATCTTCTTAGCTTCCGATGGATCGGAGGTCACGTCACCCTGAGGAACGGGAACTCCGAAGCGAGCAAGCAATTCTTTTGATTGGTATTCGTGCAGCTTCATATGATGGATTACAGGTTACCCGGCAAGTAGGATTTGAGTGAGTTGTGAAGCAACACTGAATCGAGGAGATTGACAGAATTAATGCTTGGCGTCTGGAGAAAAATCGAGGTGAAGTCCGGGGACTTTCACTTTGATTCGATAGACGCCATGTGCGGCTGTAATGAAGAGTGTTTGATAATCGGAACCGCCAAAACACAGGCTCGTAACCGCATCCTTAACAAAGATCAGACCCTTGTATTTACCGACGGAGTCAAATACCAGCACTCCTCCCGGTCCCGCTGCGTAAACATTGCCTTTGACATCGAGCCGAATCCCGCCTGGTGCACCAGCATTGTCACCCATCAGATAACTAAAGACTTGGCAATTCGTAATGCTTCCATCCGGCAATACGTCAAAGACATTCATACACATTCGGATCGTGTCGCTAACGAAGAGCTTCTTTTCATCTTTCGAGAAGGCAATTCCGTTCGGGAACGCTAGTTCTTTTGAGAGCAGATCGATCGTTCCGTCAGGCTTGATTCGATAGACGCCGCTAAACCCCATTTCAAGTTTTGTGCGGGGATCCACCGTTTTAGGGTCTGTGAAATAGATTGAGCCGTCGGATTTGATGGCTAAGTCGACGGGGCCGTTTAATCGTTTTCCGTCGAACATCGAAGCAAGAACTTTCAGTTTCGAGTCCTTCGACCGCTTGCCAACTACCCGTCCACCCTGCTGGCAGAAGCTAACCTGTCCCGATGCGTCAAGCGCATGCCCAAATTCTTTTGAGGATGGATGAATGATGCGGTTGGCTTTGCCGTTAGCAAAGGTGAAGACGGCATCTTGGCCAGGATCACTAAAAAAGAGGCCCTGTGACTTAATCCATAGCGGTCCGCAAGCGTAAGCGCTTCCCCAAACAATCTGCTCCGGATGTTGGTCAATCGAAATAATGTCGATCGGCACCCTTGACTGAAGTGAGGCTGTTAGTAGGGCGGCAAGGATGAACTGGAGAGCCACTGCTAGGTCGTACCTTATCAACGGGATGTGCGGCAACGGAACTTCAGATGAGAAGTCGAAAAGACATAAATTAAACCTAATTGGCTTTTAATGGGTATTACGTTGCCATGCGGCCTTATGCGCTCTTTTCACTGATTGTTTCTTGCTTGTTCGCTACAGCTCAAGCTGAAACCACAAAAATGATCATCACTTTCAAGGGTACGCCTGCGGGCGAGAACCTTTACGAACGAGGTCAAGACGGGAGTTTTAGCTCTTCAACGGACCTCACCATTGGCTCGATCCACATATTGAGCACTCTGACCGGCAAATGGGAAGGAAATCGAATTGTTTCCTACGAGTGGGTTCAGTCGGACCCCTCGACAAAAAACAAATCCGTCATCACTTACGCCAGTGGCAAATTTCACATTAAGGCGCAAGGGACCGAGAAAGACGTCACGATGGTGCTCAAGAACGAGCCCTATTTCGGGAATTTGCATCCCCAATTTACTTCGTCTGTTCTTAGCGCTGTCGACTTCCAAAGCAAGAAATCTCAAGAGTTCCGATGCTTCTGCCCTGACGCCGCAAATTATATGTCTCCAAAATTCACTCCGCTGACGGAGAAGGTCACAGCTGCGGGTGTCGCAAAGCTGTTTGATATGCAGCTTGCGCCAGTTGCTGGGACTTATGCGATGGATTCTACGGGGCGTGTCGTCGCATTAGATGTTCCGGGCCAAATGCTGAGATTTATGGTTCCGGGTTGGGAATCACTATTCAAGGATCCCTTTGCAATGTATCCCGAGCTTAGCCAGCCAACTTATAAATTCAAGGTTGAAAAAGGGGTGACCATGAAGACTCGGGACGGTGTCACCTTGGTTCAAGACATTGTGCGACCGGATGCGCCCGGAAAATTCCCAGTTATCCTCGAGCGAACACCCTATGGACGTGGCAGCTCTGCCGCAGAAGGCCCGTTCTACGCAACACGAGGTTATGCTTTTGTTGTACAGGATTGCCGTGGTCGGTCGGATAGTGGCGGCAAGTGGGACCCGTTCATGTACGACCGCCAAGATGGATTCGACACGATTCAGTGGTTGGCGAAGCAACCTTGGAGCGACGCAAACGTTGGCATGATCGGTGCAAGCTACGGTGGATCGGTTCAATGGGCCGCCGCCGTCGAACGACCAAGTGCACTGAAATGCATCGTCCCCCAAGTTTCCCCTCCCGACCCTTTCATGAACATCCCATATGACAACGGAGTCTTCTTCCTCTGGGGAGCCGTTTGGTGGGGAAAGATCGTCGCTGGAAAGGAAGCGGACATGTCTTCCTTCATGAAGAAATTGCCCAACGCAGAAGGCTTCAAAACTTTGCCATTATCAAGGGTCGACGAAGCGGTTCTTGGGCACAAGATTCCTTTCTACCAACAATGGCTTGATCGAACATCCCAGGCTTCGTGGACATCAGCCAATTTTGTTGACGACCTTAAGAACGTAACCATTCCTGCACTTCATATCAGCGGTTGGTTTGACGGAGACGAGATCGGAACGATGACCAATTGGCAACGCATGCGTAGTGCAGGCCGAAAGAATCAGTGGCTCATCTATGGTCCTTGGACCCACCAATTCAACAACACTTCCAAGATTGGCGACACGGATTTCGGTCCTGATGCAGTGATTGATCTTGATTCGGTTTACTTACGCTGGTTCGACACTTGGCTGAAGCATAAGCAAGTTGGTTTGGAGAAGATGCCTCACGTGCGGGCATTCGTAACGGGTGCTAATAAGTGGGTTGAATCGTCTGACTGGCCCTTAAAAGAATCCAAAACAGAAACTTGGTATCTAGGCGCCAATGGTTCGGCGGTCGCTTACAATTCGAAGGGAACTCTTACGAAGCAGATCCCTAAGGGACAATCTCCGACTCGCTATTCTTTTGATCCAAAAGTTGTCGTCATTGATAAGCGACTTACTGATCCTGATCCTAATCACGTTTCGTTTGTCGTGAATTTTGGAAAGGATAAGCTCGGCGACTTGCTGTTCAAGTCTGCACCACTATCAAAGGGAATGACCGTTTCGGGCCCCATTTCTTGTGACTTACGCTTCTCAACATCTGCGAAAGACACCGACTTCTTTGCCACGATTGTCGATATCGACGAACATAACGTGGCTCATGTCGTTGGTCAAGCAGGCAAGATTCGTTGCACCTACTTAAATGGACTAAATTCCTTCAACCTTTTGAAACCAGGGAAGATCTACAGCGCCAAGTTTCGTCTCTGGGATTTCGCCCATCGCTTTGACAAGGGGCACCATCTGGGATTCATTCTGACGAGCTCTACCTTCCCAATGTTTGCTAGGAACTTAGGGACAGGTGAACCTATCAAGAATGCCACGAAGATGGTGATTCAGAATCAGCGAATCTATCATGATCCTAAGAATCCAAGCTCCGTCACTTTTCAGGTGACGGACTAGGTAAGCGTTACCGTTTAGAGGGTTGATCGGGCTCTCTCTGTTTCGCCCGGTCTGCTCATGTTCTCATACAAAAGGCCCCATCGCTGGGGCCTTTGTCTTGGGGTGAGGGTTGCCGATCGAAAGTGTTAGTTTGCTCGGTAGTTGCTTGTTCCGAATTCTCGAATGACATATTCGTCGCCTTCGTGAACTAGGAAGTAAGAGTGGTAGACGAATGTGCGAGCGCCCCAAGGATCAGTGTAGATGTGTTTCGCAACTACTTTTGCTGTTCCGTCTTGGTTTATCTTCACATCCATGATCTCGTAGCGATCCGTCTTCGTGCTCTCAATTCCATCAATGTACGTGTCGTAGAAGTCTTTTGCAGCCAGGGAATAGCTGTATTGCCCATCCACATAGATATTTACGGTGCCGTTCTGAGGAACGAGCCGATCGATTGCCTTGTGATCGTCGCTCTGGAAGGCGCTGACGATATCATCTACCGAGTAGTCGAGGTCGCTACGTCCTTGCGATTCTTGTTGCGAGGGCTGCCAATTATAATCGTAGCCTCTCCAACCGGTGCTTGGGTATTGATCCACGATGATGACTCGGGGAGCTGCGATGTAGCCAGGTACACATGGGTAGTAATACCAAGGGCTAACGTAACAGGTCTCGACGAACGGATCGAATACGTAGAACGGGTAGAAGAAGGATGTATCGCTCCACTCGGACCAGCAACTGTAATAGCCGTACCGGTAGCCGCCCCGAACGATTCCAACGCCTTCACGGTTGATATAGTGACCACCTCGGCCAGCGCCGATTGGACCACGGGGAGCCTGACCGATTCGCTGATTGTTGATGACATGCCCGCCAACTCTCAGGTTATTGTTGCCACGGTAGGTAACAACTCCACTGTGGGACGAACCTATCGATTGGTTTCCGAAACTTCCGCCACCGGAGTAGCCACCACCATTTCGTCCGGCATTGACGTTGCCGCCATTGCCGCGAGTGTTGCCATTGGAATTTCGACTCGAACCTCGGCCCTGGGTATTTCCTGCATCACTGTTGGCTCCCGAGTGACCCGAATAACGCGACCCATTGAGTCCTGTCCCAGGATCTCGACCGAATCCACCTGAATTCGTCGTATGGTTGGAATCATTCGTTCCTCGTCCCGATCCACCGGTGTAACCACCATAGCCTCCACGGCTGGATGAGGATGTGCCTCCGCCGTCGCTGCGGCCCGACGAGTATCCGCCTCCGCCCGACCGACCTGACGAGTAACCGCCGCCACCAGAGCGAGACGAACCTCCTCCTCCTCCACGACTTCCGCGGTCGTAATTGTTATTCCCGTTGTTGTTGGAGTTGTTGCTGTTGGAGTTGTTCCCGCCGGTGTATCCGCCAGAATAGACGCCGGTTCCGCCGGATCTCTGGCTGTAGCCTCCCGAGCCGTATGTGCCCGTGCCCGTGCCCGTGCCGCGGCTCGATCCACCAGAATAACCGCCACCCGAACCGTAAGTGCCTGTGCCTCTGCTTGATCCACCAGAATATCCGCCACCGGTTTGAACGCCTGACGAACCACCGGATCTTTGAGAGGAGCCACTACCGGTGTTGCCGCCGCTGGAGGCACCCCCGGAACCACTCGATCTCTGGGAACCACCTGATGATTGCGATGACTCGCGGGAAGAGGAACCGCCACCATTTGATTGGCTGCTGCCTCGTTGCGAGCTACTGTTGGACGAGCCAGTATTTGTATTGGTGTCCTTCTTGCCTCGGTCTTGGGCGAATGAGCTTGCTACTAAGAGCAGTATTGCACCGTTGCAAATAATCCTAAATCTTTCTTGGTACATGTGTTTGTCCCTCTAACCGTTACTACGTTCTAAGACGTTGCCTGTTACGGACATTGTAGGGCAAAAACTGTCTCACAAAACAAGCTTAGAGCTATCCAAGCATAAGTTTAAATCCACTGTTTCAACTTATGGATTGTTTGGTCAGCTAAACCGCTAATGCTATTGGAATAGTTGTCCTTCTGTTTCTGTGCGATTAGCGTCTTGAATCAGTCAACATATTGGTATGGGTTTGCGTCGAATTGCTTTGATTCCTGGCGATGGAATTGGTCCCGAGATCATGTCGGCCACGATTGCGATATTGGAGGCGGCAGGTTTTGCAGCTGATTGGGTCCACTTAGAGGCCGGTCAAGTCTCTCTTGATAAGGGTAAGGGGGCGATGCCTCAGGAGACCTTGGATGCCGTTCGCGAAATTGGAATCGCTCTCAAGGGTCCGACGACGACTCCGATAGGTAAGGGGCATACCAGTGCCAACGTAGCGTTAAGAAAGGCTCTTGACCTATTCGCCAATGTTCGCCCAACCCGGTCTTTGCCCGGTCTGAAAGGCTATTTCATGGACGCAAAGATCGACCTGATTATCGTTCGAGAAAATACGGAAGATCTCTATGCGGGAATTGAATTTCAGCCTCACCCGGACATTGCTCAAGCGGTTAAAGTCATCACTCGCCCGGGAAGCCATCGATTGAATAAATATGCTTTCGACATGGTTCGAAAGCAAGGTCGCAAGAAGATCACTGCCGTCCATAAGGCCAACATTATGAAGTTGACGGACGGAATGTTTCTTGAGGAATTCTACAAGGTTGCTGAGGAATATCCCGATATCGAAGCGAGCGACATTATCGTCGATAACTGCTGTATGCAACTCGTCACTCACCCAGAAAAATTCGACGTCCTTGTGACCGAGAATCTCTACGGTGACATCGTGAGTGATCTCTGCGCGGGACTTGTGGGCGGATTAGGCTTCGCAGCTGGAGCCAATATCGGCGTCGATTGTGCAGTCTTTGAAGCGGTGCACGGTTCGGCACCTGACATCGCTGGAAAGGGCATCGCGAACCCAACCGCGCTTCTCTTCAGTGCACTCATGATGCTAAGGCATATCGGCGAAGGCGCGATTGCCGACAAGATTGGAAAGTGCGTGTTGACAATGTTCTCAGAGGGCCAAGTTCTGATGCGCGACATGGGTGGCACGGCTTCCACCATCGATTTCCAGAATGAGGTCATCAGAAGACTCGGTGCGTAGAGCGCGAGGATCCAAATCAATGATGGTGACGAAATGAAGTTTCTTGTTATCGGAGGATCGGGCATGCTCGGCACGGACCTCGTTGCCGAGCTTACTAAGCGAGGACATTCGGTAGAGAGCCCCTCGTCAAAAGACCTCAATATCACCGATCCTTGTTCGGTTGCTCAGATTGCCGTTGAACCGGGGAAATATGATTGGGCGATCAATTGTGCTGCTTATACCGCAGTGGATAAAGCAGAAACCGAAGTTCAAGCTGCCACCGAGTTGAACGCACTTGGACCAGCCTATCTGGGCAATGCGTGCAACGTTGCGGGGATTAAGGTGCTTCATGTCAGTACCGATTTTGTCTTCGACGGTACGGCATCCACGCCCTATTCCGAGTCGGCCGAAACGCACCCTCTTGGTGTCTACGGTTCGACGAAAAGAGAAGGGGAACTCGGTCTGTTGGCGGCAAACCCGAATGTTCTAATCGTGAGAACTTCATGGCTCTATGGCATTCACGGAAATTCGTTTCCTCGAACGATGATTCGTGCTTGGGAGGCTGGGAAAGAACTGAAGGTCGTGGCGGACCAAGTTGGTTGTCCGACATCCACAGTGGATCTAGCTCGAGTTTTGGTCGATCTGTGCGAGAAGAATGGCTATCCGGGAATCTATCACGCGTCAGGGCCGAACGCTACGACGTGGCACGCGTTTGCGATTGAAGCGATTCAAGCCTGGAAGGAATTTACGAGATCCGATCGAGCGGTTCAAATCGCACCGATTCCGACAGAGGCTTATCCCACTCCCGCTAAGCGACCGAAGTACAGCGTGATGTCAATGGATAATCTAGCGTCCCTCGGTATTGCTCCGATGCGACCGATGAAAGAATCCATTCAAGAGTTCGTCGGCCGACTCAAGTTGTAGCAAGCTTTGGCCACCGATCGGAAATCTGGTCTATACTTGAAGAGCAAGAGACACCCGCAGGGGGAGCCAATTGGCTGAGAGTTTCATGTGCGCCACCGCACGATGAATGACCCCTCGAACCTGATCCGGTTAGTACCGGTGTAGGGATTGTGGAAGAGGTCATCCCTGTTTTGGGGGCCACCCTTCGCAATCGCGAATGGTGGCTCTTAGCATTTAAGGATGGACTAAATGTTAAACACCCAAATTCATGGGTCGGTATTCCCAAATCGGCGAGGATTTACGCTGATCGAATTACTCGTGGTCATCGCCATTATCGCGATCCTCGCGGCGATCCTTTTCCCGGTCTTTGCTCAGGCGAAAGAAGCGGCAAAGAGTACGGCAGAGCTCAGTAACGCCAAGGAAATTGGACTCGCCTACAAGATGTACATCAACGACAGTGATGACACGATGCCTATTTTCTATGCCTATAACAGCATTCCACCAAACGGAACGGCCGGGCATAAGGGAACTGAAGTATTGCTGCTCGCTTATACCGCGAATAAAGAAATCTTTAAGAGCCCTCTCGATTCGGGCGGCCCGTATCTTGCCGTTGATCCCGGGTTGGTTGCTTCGGGCAAGTCTTATGATTCGTACTACGCAGCCTACGGCACCTCTTTCCGATTCGACCATTGTATGTTCACAACGGCCGCCAACGAGTCCAGTCAGAACAATATCCTGTACACAACCGATTCCGTTGTAAACGAGGGAAGTGTTGAGTTTCCGTCGGATACACGAGTCATTCGTCTTGAGATGTTTCCATTCTTTTCGAGAAAGAATGATCCTGGTTGTGCCACTTACGGTTATGATTGCGATCCGGTCAGTTATTACAAGCAGTGGGGTTCGACCGGAGGGGCCATGATCTTTAGCGATAGCCACGCAAAGAAGATCACGAATGGAGGTCAATTTGACAAGACGATGGTAGATCCATTTGGCCATCGTTCAGGCGATTCTTCGACCGATCCAAACGCGTGGTCGGGCACCTGGTATAGCCTCTGCGACTAAATAAATTAGGCCCTCATCCCGAAGAAATGAGGGCCACCTGATGCGTTGAAAGGACGAGCCTTACTTAGGTGAATCCATAGCGGCTGGCTTGCTCACTTTTGCCGTCACCTTGGCGGTGAACTCACTTGGATTAGCTTTGAACTTAGCAAGGCAGTCTGGACAACACATGTAGTATCGAGTGTCGGCTACATCGACGAATCCGCCTGCCGCCGCATAGTTCTTGATTGCCTCTCCCGCGACGGCGCAGTAGAGAACTTCTTTCGTGGGTGCCTTCACAAACAGCTTTGGATTTGCGTCGAATTTCTCTTTCTCAGCCATGTTGGCAAAGAGGTAGCGAGTTCCCTTGTAATCGCTTGTTCCACCTTTGGCCGCCTTATCGTCAATTCTCTTGTTCGAGACTGGATCGAAGAGGAACACTCCAAAGGTCTTTCCGACTAGCTTTTCAGACTTGATCGCGGCGCTTGGGTCGCGCTTAAACATGTCAGGGCAGCCGCCGCAACACATGGCGAATCGAGTTCCTGCGAAGTCGATAGTTTGCGAACTGCTATTTACTTCTTCTGCGGTCATAGGACAAACCAGTCCTTTTACATCGTTGCCAGTCGATAGCATCGCGAATCCGAGTGCAATTGAGAGAATCATAGGTGGGCTCCTTTTAAACCGAAAATCTGAAAGTGGTATTTCCTATTGTACGAGATGTCGCACCATAGGCATCGATAACTGGGACTGAATTGCTTCGAATCCTGAAACGGAAAGTTATTCCACAACCGCGCCGAATTTACGGGTTCTTTGCTGGAATGTCGAAACCGCTTCAAGAAGTTGCTTGCTCGAGAATTCTGGCCAAGGAACTTCGGTGACGAACAATTCGCAGTAGGCAGACTGCCAGATCAGGAAGTTACTCCACCTCATTTCACCTGCGGTTCGAATCATTAAGTCGGGCTCAGGATGGTTTGGATTGTAAAGATGCTGTGAAATCAGATCTTCTGTGATTTGTTCAGCAGGAACGTTCTCGGTGATGAGAGACTTGACTGCATCAACGATTTCAGCCCGACCACCATAGTTGACCGCTAAGGTGAAAGTGATGCCTGTGTTATCTTTCGTTGTTTCAATCCCGTGTTCAAGAGCTTTACGAAGTCCTAACGGGATCTGCTCTTTTCGACCTGCAACGCAAACGCGCACGTTGTTCTGGTGCATCGCTCGGAGCTCATCTCGAGCCGCAGTCTCGATCAGCTTCATGAGTCCGGCTACTTCATCCTCGGGCCGTCGCCAGTTTTCGGCGGAGAAGGCGTAGACGGTCAGGTATTTGACACCCAGTTCGCTTGCTGCGAGGAGGATGCTTCGAAGAGTCTTGTATCCTTCGCGGTGTCCGAGTAACCGGGCGAACCCACGCTTCTTAGCCCACCTTCCGTTGCCATCCATGATGATCGCGATGTGAGACGGAAGGGCCTCAAGATTGATTCCCAGCTCGATTGCCGCTTTTTGAACGCTGTTAAGGGCCGTGGTATTGCCTGTAGATTCAGAGTGATGATTGTCTGTAATCCCTTGGCGCATAACTTTTTTGCTGATCCTTAATCCCGGTACGTTTCTGATCTGGTTCTGTGAACTGAACCTAATCTCAAGAGTCCAATGCTTGGTAATTCAACCAATCATTAGACCGCGAAAAGTGAGTGTTGCTGCGTTAACTGACTAAACGAGCATCAATTCTGTTTCTTTAGCTTTTCCGAGTTCGTCGGCTTTCGCTACAAACTGATCCGTAAGCTTTTGAATTTTGGATTCGTTGCCTTTTACTTCGTCTTCGGTGATTTCCTTCTTCTTCTCAAGCGCTTTAAGATGCTCGATGGCGTCTCGGCGGACGTTACGAATGGCTATTCGAGCCTGTTCGGTTCGCGCATGAACTTGCTTGACCATGTCCTTTCTTCGGTCTTCGGTCATCTGAGGAAAGGTGAGTCGAATGCCGCTCCCATCACTGATGGGGTTCATTCCAAGGTCGCTCTTGAGGATCGCTCGCTCTATGAGAGGCGTGAGATGCTTCTCGTAAGGCTGGATGAGAAGCTGTCGTGGCTCAGGTGTGCTGATATTGGCAATCTGGCTGATCGGAGTCTCTACGCCGTAATACTCGACGTGAACTCTTTCCAAAACTGCGGACGAAGCCCTCCCGGTGCGGTAGGTGGAAAAGTCGTGCTTCATCGCATCAATAGCGGACTGCATACGATGCTCGGTGTCTTTAAGAATTTCTTGAACTGCCATGTTATTCGCCTCCTACAAGCGTGCCAGTAGAGCCACCCGTCGAAGCATCGACGAGGCTACCGGGTTGATTAAAATCTAAGACAATGATCGGAAGTTTGTGTTCACGACACATTGTAAATGCTGTCTGATCCATGACTCCCAATCGGTTTTCGATCGCTTCACTGAACTCTAGTGTGTCGTACCGAACGGCATCGGGATACTTTTTGGGGTCCTTGTTATATACTCCGTCAACTTTGGTGGCCTTGATCAGGGCATGAGCGTCAATTTCGAGCGCTCGCAAGACAGCGGCAGTATCAGTTGTAAAATACGGATTACCCGTGCCAGCGGCGAAGACGACGGCTCGTCCTTTCTCGAGGTGGCGAATGGCTCGTCTTCGAATGAAGGATTCTGCTACCTGTGCGACGTTAACGGCGCTTTGAACTCGTGTCTCGACTCCCGCCGCTTCGAGTGCTGACTGAAGAGCAAGTGAATTCATCAACGTGCCTAACATGCCCATTTGGTCGGCGACGGTTCGTTCAATGCCGCCTTCGGCAGAGAAGGTTTCTCCCCGAATAAAGTTGCCGCCACCCACGACAATCGCGACTTCAACGCCAGCTAATCTGACTTTTGCAATTTCTTCTGCAATGTAACGAAAGGTCTTTGGGTCAAGTCCATGATCGAATGAGCCCGCCAGAGCCTCGCCGCTTAGTTTGATGAGTACGCGTTTGAAGGGCTTTCGTTGGATGTTCATGGGATTGCTCGAAGGTTTACCGCAGTTTTAAGGTTCCGTTACAGTCCGACCTTAAAGTTCGACCGAAAGGAAGGAAATCTTGATTCAAAATCGTCTAACAAAAATGAAGCAGGCTCTCTGTTTCAGAGAGCCTGCTTGAGTGTTTAGCCTTGACCGACGGCTAGATATTCGAATGAAGTAAGGGTTGTGCTCTTTGCTTCTTCTGCAAGGAACTGAGCAATGCTCTTGCTCGGATCAACATAGAAGGGTTGCTCGAGCAAAACTGCTCGCTTAATGAACTCTTTGTTGACTCGACCCTGCGCGATATTTCGGGCAAGCTTTTCATCTTTACCTTCGTTGATCGCGCGCTGAGTCTCAATCTCAACTTCTTCATTAAGTTTCTCTTGGGAGAGATCTTCCTTCTTGAGAACGTCAGGTGGGAACGCAACGACTTGAATCGCAACTTTTCGAACTGCGTCGTTGAACTCGCCTGCGCAAAGTACGAGAGCACCCTTAGTACGGTCATGGTGAACATAACTTGAAATCGGATTCTCCGAAGTCACTCGTACACCCCTAGTAACCTTGATGTTCTCTCGAATCTTAGCGACTGCA
Source organism: uncultured Armatimonadota bacterium (assembly GCA_903899015.1). Classification (GTDB taxonomy): domain Bacteria; phylum Armatimonadota; class Fimbriimonadia; order Fimbriimonadales; family Fimbriimonadaceae; genus Fimbriimonas. The sequence goes on from CAIUHP010000046.1 coordinate 51,929, forward strand.
CCCTCAACGATCTCCTTGATCTGAGCTTCGTCAACGGTAACGTTGTCTCGATAGATTTCCGCAATCTGCTGTGCAATCGCGATGAAGTCAACATTGCGTGCTACGAAGTCGGTTTCGCTTTCAAGAACGATCGCTCCTGCTGTCTTGCTGTCATCTGACAAAGCAATTGCAACCACGCCTGCAGCGGTCGATCGATCGGTTCGCTTGGCCGCAGCCGCTTTGCCCTTCTCTCGAAGAAGGTTTTTCGCTTTCTCGTAATCACCGTCAGCTTCATCCAAAGCACCCTTGCACTCCATCATGGGAGCGTCGGTCTCTTCTCGAAGTTTCTTGACGTCTTGTGCTGTGTAATTAGCCATTTCTATTCTTCTCCTTAAATCGCTAAAGCGTTTTATCGTTGATGTTCAAACGATGCCCTTTCTTGACTTTTCAGGATGCATAAAGATGCATCAAAAGAAAGGGGATCAATTTGATCCCCCAGATTTGAATCTAGGGGATTGAGATCACTCTTCTTCGGCGCCGAAAGCTCGAAGCAATTCAGCATCCAAAGGAGTCGCCGCGTAGTCCAATCCGGACTCTACTTCCGCGAGGTCTCCGCCATCGGTCGTTGTTCCTTCCGTCAGAGCATCGCTAAGTGGTCTGGCTTCGAGAATAACATCGCTCACTTTTTGAGTGACGAGGCGAATTGCTCGGATGGCGTCATCGTTTCCTGGGATGACGACGTCGGCAAGGTCAGGATCACAGTTGGTATCAACGATTGCCACGATCGGAATGCCAAGCTTTTTAGCTTCCTTAACGGCAATGGATTCCTTATTCAGGTCAACGATGAACATGATCGTTGGAGCAGCCGCCATATTGCGGATACCACCAAGAAACTTGTGCAGCTCGTCTCGCTCTTCTCGTCGCTTTAGAGCTTCCTTCTTAGGAAGTCGATCGAAGTAGCCTTCGACGTCCATTCGGTCGAGCTCTTTAAGCCGGCCAACGCGACCCTGGATTGTCTTCCAGTTGGTCAACGTGCCACCAAGCCATCGCTCAGCGATGTAGTACTGTCCACTTCGCTCAGCAGCTTCTTTAACAGCGGCCTGAGCCTGCTTCTTTGTGCCGACGAATAGAACGGTACCGCCATCTTCGACAACCTTCTTAACATAGTTAAGTGCGTCTTCGAAAAGCTTAATCGTCTGATGTAGATCGATGATGTAAATGCCGTTTCGAGCGCCATAAATGTAGCGCTTCATCTTCGGATTCCATCGTCGCGTTTGGTGTCCAAAGTGAACACCGGATTCAAGCAGCTCTTTCATGCTGAGCTGAGCCATATTCTGCCTCCAGGTTTTTCCTCCGAGTTGGCTTGTATTTACGCAGATAACCTTTCCGTAGAAAGGACCCGATCGCGCAACCAAACTCGTGTGTAGTGGGTTTGCGAGGGAGATTATACCCGCGCGTGAGGTCAAATGATCCTCTTCCAGGCCTGGATGTCCTTTTCGGGGCCAACCGTACGGTTCATATGCGGGATAACTTCGAGACCAGACGTGGGTTCACGGAATACGACCGGCTACCTTCGGATTGAACGCCAGGCGAAGGTTTGTGAGTGCCTGTGTCATTCCGAACGGATGACGTCCGCCAAGTTCCCGTATGGGACATGTTGCAACGGATGTCAATTCGTCGTCGTCCCTTGTTGTACATGAGGCTTCAAGCATTCCTTGTCCTTCTCGCGTTGTCTGGCTTAGCGTCGAAGGCGATGGCGAGCCCTTACTCTTTCTTAGTCAAGGTGAGTGGACATGGCAAGCCGATGATTCTCATTCCGGGGCTGTCTTGTGGGACGGACGAATGGACCAGCACCATTGAACACTTTCAAGGAAGATATGAGATTCATGCCATCACGCTTCCCGGTTTTGCAGGACAGCCTCCCATTCCTGCACCGATGCTTCCACGAGTGAGGCAGGAAATACAGTCCTATATTCGCGACTTGCATTTAGATCACCCGGTCATCATCGGTCATAGCCTTGGCGGACATATGGCGATGTGGATCGCTGCAACCTCTCCCAAATTAGTTAGTAAGGTTGTAAGCGTTGATGGTCCCGCTTCTCTTCCCGCCATTCTCGATCCAAATGCGACCGTGAAATCTGTTTCTAAAATGGCAGAGTCCATTCGAGACACGTTAGTAAAGTCGGACCCGATCGCATTCAAGCAGAGTACAAAAAGGTCTTTGTCCTCAATGATCACGAAACCCAGCGACGCTGCTTGGATATTAGAATCCAGCGAGAAGTCAGATCCCCGCTCGGTTGGTGAGGCGATATATGAACTTTATTCCACCGACCTACGCCCACTCGTCGGGAAAATTGAATCTCCCGTTCTGATGCTTGCGGCGGGTGCATTCGTCACGTCCTCGGACATGGAAAAGCAAGTTCTAGCGGTCTATGAAGCTGAAGTGAAGACCATTCCCAAGCACAAGGTTGTCGTTTCACGGAAAGCGAGGCACTTTATCATGCTGGACGATCCCGAATTCTATTTCCGGGAACTCGATTCTTTCCTTAATAACTAGTGAGAACAAGAAACCGGCTCGGTGAAATAAATCGGCGAGCCGGTTGGCAGGATGAGTGAACCTCTAGTGGTTGTAGATGGAATATGGGTTCCAAGTCGGATCCTGCGCGATTCGGCTCGTGCAGATTTGTCCGACATGGTAGTTGTCGTGACCAACAATAAATGCAGATCCTCGAAGAAGTGTTTCGTCTCTTTCGTCGGCCGTTACGAGGGCGATTGCCGCCGCTCGCAGTGAAAACATCAAAGTAGTAAGGTTGGACCAAGATTTGTCTTCCACCGAGTATTCGCCCCAAGGATGGTCTTGACCTTTCGAGAGTGCATCGACGGCGGTATAAACCTCGCACAGGTGCTCTACTTGCTCTCTGATCGAGAATGCCGACGGGACCACCTTGTAGTCGAGTTGCTCTTCCGTGAGTCCCTCCAAAACCTTATCAAGCTGATACGAAACATCGCTGACTTGCTTTTCTAGAAGCTCTTTTGCTGTCATCTTGGATTGAATCTACCCATAATGACCGTTCAGTTGAATAATCCGAACCGTAAGAAGCATAGAGTATGACAGGAGAAGAATTGACGCCATGGCTCATCCGTTATGGATATGAGCGCGGAGCCTTTCCTATGACCAATGAAAATGGGCTCGTCGATTGGTTTCAACCCAGAAAGCGATGCCTGTTTCCAATCGAAGGGATTCACGTAAGTCGATCGCTCAGCAAGACTATCGCCCAAGGCAAGTTTGAAATCCGGTTTGACACTGCGTTTGAAAAGGTCATGCGGAATTGTCTTCGTCCAACGGATAACTGGATTAGCGAAGAATTTATTCGGGTCTACACCGAGATTCATCGCCAAGGTTGGGGGCATTCGGCGGAATGCTGGTTGGATGGAGAACTCGTCGGTGGGGCATACGGAATCGCTCTTGGAACTTGTTTTTGTGCCGAATCCATGTTTCACCGAGTCACCGATGCTTCAAAGGTTGCGCTTTGGGCTCTGGTAAAAGAATGCCATCGACGCGGCTTCACGATCTTCGACGCTCAAATTATGAATCCCCATCTGGACTCGCTCGGTGCTTACGAGGTTCCTCATCTTGCCTTTGAAATCATGCTTAGTGATGCCTTAAAACGAACCACCAGTTGGTCGCCGAGTCAATAAATATGGGGAAAAATATGCAAAGTCTCGATGGTCGTGGGGAAGGATTTGGCCGTTACCAGGGATTAACGATCGCGGAGATCGTCGACCTTTTTGACGCATGCGTAGAGGAGCACAACATGCGCTCCATATCGGCAGTTCTTCGCATCACAAGGGAACAATTGGATGCCCGCGGTCAACTTGGAGTCTATCCCGTCTTTGCCTGGGTAGCCGCTGCCGTCACGGGAGGAGGTCTCTTTGCGCGGTTGGCTCTTGGTGACAAATACAGTGAGTGGACGACTAAAACGGCCATTGGTGGAGCATGTGTGTTCCTATTATTGCTGGTCAGCATCATTCCAACTCGCCATTCACGAAAGGGGAATTTGGGTCAAGAACAGGCGATTCGCGATGCAGCGGTTGAATCTTTGAATCGAATTCTTGAATATGAACCGGACCTAAAGCCTCTCACGATTGAGCAAGAAACGACCGTCAAAATCTTGCTCAAAAAGTCGAAAGGCAGTGAGAGATTGAGGATGCTTCTTTAGAGTTGTCTGAGCTCGCCTTGAAGTGCGAAAACTTCGACGTCTACTCCCCGACAGAAGAGAAAGCTCTTGAAGGGTTTCGCTTCAATCTCTGATGCTTCCAAAACGGTTTCTTTTACCGTGCATAGATCCACGCTTTCAACTTGATAGGGTTCGTGATGGACGCGACCGATCATGATTCGCTCACCGTTCAGGCTATAAAGAAGATAGCGCTCCAGGAGGAAAAACTCCAGCGATCCCGGCTTTGGCTGAGGCATCGGGCTGCCCAGACTGCATTTCACCTTTACAGACGCGAGGCCCTTTTTTCGCTTACTCTTGTATCGAATCGTTTTTGACTTGTCCTTGACTTCCATCTTTGCCGGGAAGTAGGGTAAGTGATAGAACTTGCGAGCAAATTTGCAGGCGATCGCGTTACCTGCATCGAGACTGAAGAACCAAACTCCTGGCTGCCGTCCCATTCGGTGGACGTAGGTTCGCACATTCGTTTCTGGAAAGGCATTCATTCCCGGGATCTTTGGTATCCGAGAAAACTTGACATCTTCCATGCGGAACGGTACCAAGCCGATCCAGGCCATTTCTCGTCCAGTTTCATCGGGGTAGGTATCCACGATTAGTCCGGGAGGAAGATGATCTTGAATCTCGGAGGGATTGACCGGAAAATGCATAAATAGCAAAGATCGCCATTTTTGCGTCATGACCGGCTTGTCGATTGGCCGTGCACGGAGTCGTTCATATTCAGATAAAGGCAGCATGTTCGGTTAACTTATTGAATCTGATTCGGAGTCTCAGTTAGTTTTTCTTCCCATTGGGCAAAGGCATCTTGAGCTTGTTTGAGTTTCCAATTTCGCTTGATTTGCTTGTCACGAATCTCCGTTTCTGGGTCGGGAAACAGTCCCCAGTTGATGTTCATGGGCGCAAATTCTCTCGGAGTTGGGTCTTGTAAGTGGGAAATGAGTGATCCGTAAGCAGATGGTCGTGGGGGCACGATCTGATCCACCTTTCGCGTGTGACGGACCGCTGCGATTCCTGCGTAAATACCCATCGCCGCTGATTCAACATATCCTTCTACGCCCGTAATCTGCCCTGCGATAAACAGGCCCGGATAATCCTGCATCTCTAACCAAGGCGTTAACACTTTCGGTGAGTCAATAAACGTGTTGCGATGTATGACTCCAAATCGGACAAATTCAGCATTTTCGAGTCCGGGAACCATCCGGAAGATTCTCTTCTGCTCGCCCCACTTAAGTCGATTTTGGCAAGCAACTAAGGAATAGAGCGTTTTCTCACGATTCTCAGGTCGTAGCTGCAGTGCGGCGTAAGGGCGACGACCCGTGCGGGGATCGGTCAATCCGACCGGCTTGAAGTTACCGAAAGCCAATGATCTTTCTCCGCCTTCTGCAATGGCTTCAATGGGCGTACATCCGGCAAAGTACTTGATCTTCTCCAGAGTCTCATCGTCAGCGGCGACACCGTGGGGAAGGGCGCGTTCTGCATGTACCAACTCGTGGACGAACGCGAGATAGGAATCTTTCTCGAAAGGACAATTTAAGTAGTCATCGCCTCCCTTGTCATACCGGCTCTGAGCAAAAACGATGCTACGGTCCAAGGTGCTTGCATCAACGGTTGGGCTGACCGCATCGTAAAAGTAAAGATGCTTCTTACCTGTAAGTCCTGCAAGCCACTCTCCAAGCGGGCGACTGGTCAAGGGGCCGGTGCAGATGATCAGGGTCTCACCTTGTCCGAGCAGGGTATTCGCCATATCGGGTGTGAACTCTTGGCGGATGACTTCGATGAGCGGGTGGTTTAAGATTTTTTCTGTTACAGCGGACGCGAATTCGTCTCGATCCACACAAAGAGCCTCGCCTCCGGGAACGGAGTGGGTTTCAGCTGTAGGGAGGACGATCGATCCCAAAGCGAGCATTTCGGCCTTCAATTGTCCGGCCGGTGAAGTTAGCAGCTTGGACTTAAAGGAATTTGAACAAACGAGTTCTGCCAAGAAATCTGTCTTGTGCGCGCCTGTCTCGCAAATAGGACGCATTTCGAAGAGTTGGACCCTCTCGCCTCTATTTGCGGCTGCCCAGGCTGCCTCAACACCGGCGAATCCGCCGCCAACCACAGTAATCATTCTCATCATTGTGAAGCATTCGGATCCTGTTGCAGAGTCACACAGAAACGGGCATACTCTGCCGTGCACTTGGAACCTTGGCAATATGTTTGGGGAGCAATCGCTGCCCTAATCATCGGATTTTCAAAAACGGGTGTTCCGGGATCAGGAATCTTAATGGTTCCCATCATGGCGAACGTGTTCGGCGCGCGGCTATCAGTCGGAGCTACACTGCCGATGCTCGTACTTGCCGATTGCTTTGCAGTCGCCTTTTATCGCACCCATGCACAATGGGATCGACTCAAGCAGTTACTTCCGTGGGTCGTGAGTGGGCTTTTTATTGGAACATGGTTCCTTCACTACATCGGTGAGCATAAGGCATCTAAAGACATCATGGGCCCAATTATTGGCACTCTTGTTCTCCTTATGTTGGGAGTCAGTTTGCTTCGTGGGAAATTGGGCGACCGCCTTGTCCCTCACTCAAAGGAAGGCACCGCGGTTACCGGTGTCGTTGCAGGTTTCAGCACCATGGTCAGCAACGCAGCGGGGCCGATCATGGGTATTTACATGACCGCGACCGGGATGCCGAAGGAACAGTTGATGGGAACCAGTGCTTGGTATTTCTTCATCTTCAACCTTTCGAAGGTCCCCCTGCTCATCTTTCTTGCGTGGGACAATCCCAAAAACCCGATCATTACTCAACCCACACTCATTTTCAATTTGAAGATGTTTCCCGTGATCGTTTTTGGATCCTTGATGGGGAAGTGTTTGCTGAAATACATCCCTCAAAAGCCTTTCAATGCGACGATCCAGGTTCTCGCTGCCGCTTCCGCGGTGAAGCTATTCTTCTGAACGGTTTTTCCAAGCAGGCGCAGGCAATGTTACTTGGGCAACTTCCGTGAAGGTCGCGGCATAAGTTCCACGCATCGTTACATTCTCCGAAAGTATGCCCGTCACGTAGTTCCCGTCCTTTTTGCGTTTGGTAACCCAGCGTTTGATCGACCACCGGCCTCCCATTGATTTCACAATTGGATCATATAAGGCATGTTCCTGGAACCATTGACGAGTGACGACTCCTTTCGAAAGTCCGAACGGGGAATGGTGCATGAGGTCATATTGGAGCCAATCTCCAAGGGCGATTTGTTTCGTGACTTGGTCATACGGAAGGATTTCGTAGCCCCTAAATGAATCCGCGCTCGACGGCAAATCGAATATCGTTCGAAGCCGAACGAAACACAGAGCCTCTGCTCCCGTTCGAATGCGAACCTTATGTGCAAATGACTCGATATTCGACATATCAAACCATTGTTCGCCCCGCTTTTGTAGCAGCCTCTGGTGACGACCGTTTGGCTCGTTCACAGCTGAAAGCCAAAGGCCGTCTCCCGGGAAGAAAAGGCATGTCAGGCGAGTTCCCAGGCGACGAGATTGACCAGACACGGTAACGATCGGTCCACTTGCTATTCGTGTGGCGACTGGTGCTTGCTTAGGCGTTTGGGAAGGCAACCCTAGTAACACTACCGCGCCCAACATCGACGCAAAACTATGCGCAAGGAAATTCACTTGTAAGCAGTTAGTCTACGACAGAAATGGGTAAACACAAGACGTGAATCCGAAATCGTCCCAAGACGAATCCATGAGCGCGGCTCTCGAAGAGCAGAAAGCATACTATCGGGCTCGGGCAAGCGAATACGATGAATGGTTCCTTCGAACGGGACGCTATAACCGAGGCATCGAGCATACAAATATCTGGTTTCACGAAGTCCAGAGAGTCATTGACCAGCTCGATAAGCATGCTCCATTCGGAGACGTTCTCGAGTTTGCGGGAGGTACCGGCCTGTGGAGTCAGCGTCTGTCTCAAAAAGCGGACTCGGTGACCGTGGTAGATGCGTCTCCGGAGATGATCGAAATTAATCGGGAACGAGTGAATAACGATTCCGTTTGTTACATTCACCAAGACATTTTCGAATTTGAAAGTGACCGCAAATTTGACTTAATCTTCTTCAGTTTTTGGCTGTCACACGTTCCATCCACCCGGTTTGACGAGTTTTGGGAGATCGTTCGAAGTCACCTCAAACCGGGTGGGCGCTTCTTTTTCATCGATTCTTTAAAAGAGGGGCGCTCGACGGCTGTCAATCATTGTCTTCCCGACGAAGATGATAGTGAGACCTTGATTCGCAAGCTTAATGACGGAAGGGAATACCGGATCATTAAGATCTTTTATAAGCCATGGGAGCTCCAGAAGAAACTTGAAGGCTTGAGATTTAAGGCGAATGTGACTCAGACAGATTCTTTCTTTCTGTTGGGTCATGGTGAGATTTAGAGCCAGCAACGCTGCGCCTAAGTGAAAAATTAAAGGGGATTGAACGATGGAATATACAATGCTTGGCCGAACTGGCCTTAAGGTTAGTCGACTGTGTTTGGGGACGATGAATTTCGGACCTCGGACGACTGAAGAGGATAGTTTTGGCATTATGGACCGAGCTCTTGAACTCGGTATCAACTTTTTCGACACTGCCAATGTGTACGGATGGAAGACCGGCGAAGGGATTACTGAGCAGATTATTGGCCGATGGTTCGCTCAAGGTGGAGGACGACGCGACAAGGTCGTTCTCGCGACAAAATGCTACGGAAATATGGGTGATTGGCCCAACACCGGTGGCCTCAGTGCTCTGCATATTCGGAAAGCATGTGACGAATCTCTTCGACGTATGCAGACGGACTACATCGATCTGTTCCAAATGCACCACGTTTTTCGAGCCGCTCCTTGGGAAGAGATCTGGCAAGCATTTGAAGTCCTCGTTCAACAGGGCAAGATCCTCTATGCTGGTAGCAGTAACTTCGGTGGTTATCACATAGCAAAGGCAAATGAAGCGGCCAAAGCACGCCACTTTATGGGCTTAGTCTGCGAGCAATCGCTTTATAACTTGAACGCTCGCACCGTCGAAATGGAGGTTGTTCCTGCCTGCGAAGACTACGGCCTAGGGCTGATTCCATGGAGTCCACTTGGTGGTGGAATTCTCGGTGGTGTCCTAAGGGGAGAGCACACTGGTCGTCGGGGTGACGAAGGCATGAAGGCTAACATCGAGAAGAACCGAGACAAGCTGGAGAAGTGGGAAGCCTTGTGTGGAGAACTGGGCGAGCGTCCAGCCGATGTCGCTCTGGCATGGTTACTCCACCAGAAAGTAGTCACCGCTCCGATCATTGGTCCTCGAACCACAAGTCAACTGGACGAGTCACTTCGGGCTCTTGAAATTAAACTGTCATCCGAAACCCTCGCCAAACTTGACGAAATTTTCCCCGGCTACAAGACCTCACCCGAGCACTACGCCTGGTAAGAAGTCAAAAAAATACGCGGCAAGTGCTTACTTTCCCTACCGGGGAGTAAGCATTTGCTCGTTTTGGGGTCGGGATATTCTACTCTTCGATTTCTAATACGTTGACGCTCATAGCAGGCAGATTCAAGGCAAAGCCAGTGTCCTTCAGGTCTGCAAAGTGCTGGATGTGAATCTTGGGACTCTCTTGGGTGACACTATATTGGCGAGTTTGTTTGCCTGGGCTGGCCATAGAAAGTTGGCACGACCTTGCACCCCCATATTGGTTAACTATCACCAGGACAACTTTCCCATTCTTGTGGGAGAATTTGCTCGCGTAGATGCTTACATGGGCTGGATCGGAGGATGTCGCCCCTAACGCTACGTCTCCAAACTGGGCACCATTGCCGTCGTAGTTTCGGAAGGCATCGAACCCCGCGTGCACAAAGGCGGCTTCTCCCGCGTATGGCCATAGTGCGGCTGCGTAAACTCCTTCGCGACCAAAGATCCCCAGCGTGTCAGCTTGCGCAATCGCCCCCGATATGTGGTTTTGACCACCGTATTGATATTCGGTAAAGGCAAGTTTCGTGCCTGGGGAAGATTTTGCAATCTTGCTCATTATGAGGGGAATCAGGTTAATGGGTTTGTTGCCCAGGCTCTGAGTAATCCAACTATCCTCGACATAGGTTGGGTCCCAAAGAGAACGAGTGGCTTGCATTCGAGCTTTGGCGATCCCGGGAGTGGAATCGGGCTCAACAATGCGCTTATTGTCTCCGCGTGCCTCCGGATACCAGTGTAGATCCAAGACATCCACCAATCTCTTACCAGCGTCCTTGCTTGCTTCTTGCATCTCGGAAAGATAGGTTTCTAAAAAGTCTCGCCCATTGGCATCGGGCGCATCCTGAAAGTGGGTGTAGCCCGCCCAGCCATAACTTGCAGGTCCAAAGATGAGGGTTTTAGGTGCTACCGCCTTGATCGCTTTTGCCATCGAAACAGACTTCTGGACGATTTCAGCATAAGTGCCCTTTTGAGGATGGATTCGGGAGTGAGTTCCTGACCAAATGTCCGGTTCATTATCGAGGCTATACCAAATATGGGAAGTCTCCGATCGTACCGGGAACGCTTTTTCAAGCCACCATACGAATTCATCTTGATAGACGGAATCATCAGTTAAGTCTGGCGGATACTGAAATTTGGCCCCTTTTTTGGGAAGTGATTTGCGGAACCGTTTCTCCAGGTAATTGGGAGTCTTGTTAACGTCTCCATCGGCAAATTTGTCGGCGGCGACATATCCAAGTAAGGGAACCGTAACAAGGAAGGTCTTCTGATTATCTAGAGCATCCGCAACCGCTTTCCGTGGAACTTCACCAGGGGTGTTGCCTCCACCGAGAAAGTCATCATTCTGGTTATGCCAATCGCCACCCGCGTTACTCGCGTTGTTTTCCCAATTGTAGGCCGTCATTCGGTTGCCACCTTGACGACCAAAGGTTAGATATTTCCCAGACTTCGCCCAATCGTTCTCGTTGGATCCATAGATGTAGGGCGAGATATTACAAAGGACCTTGGCGGTGTCCACCTTGAGAACAATGGGAGCGTCCAAAACCTGCGGTACACCGGTCGGGGATACCAAGACGAGCAACGATGCTAGCATGACCTCATTATAAGGTTAACGCGTTACTGTGGAGGAAACACTTTCAAGTTCTGGCGAGATTGATTCTTCCCTAGCTGACCAATATTTAGGTCTGGGTTCGCCGTTTTTAACAGAATGACCCCGCGATGTCCCCTGTTCTAAGCTTCGCCTTTCTAGGTCTGACTAAGGTCGCGTTCGCGAAACAGTTTGCCTTCCGCATTTGTTCCGTCGTCGATCGACAGAGAGATCGTTACCCTTTTGCCGAGGTGAATCGTGAAATGGTATTCCGTCCTTTATCCAAGGTGGAACAGTGTCTTATCGTTTCGGTGGTCTGCCGCTAACTGCCCTCTGGGGCTCAGGCCGCTCCTCAAGACAAACAACGGTAATTCTCTGCCCGGAATCTTGTGCTATTCCGGGGCAGAGAGTTGAATGGACTTACTTGCTTATGCGTAGGCCAAGTTCGGCCCATTGTTGAGCGTCGACGGTGCTGGGGGCGTCCATCATAGGATCGTAGCCATTGCCAGTCTTGGGGAAGGCGATGACTTCTCGAATATTCTCAGTGTCAGTAAGAATCATCACCAATCGGTCGATGCCCGGAGCGATACCACCGTGGGGAGGTGCGCCGTAAGAGAATGCCTCGAGCATATGTCCGAAGCGCTCTTGTTGGGTTTTTTCATCGATCCCTAACAAAGTGAAGATTCTCGACTGGACGTCGGTTCGGTGAATACGAATCGACCCGCTCGCGCACTCCATACCGTTTACGACCATGTCGTAGCAGTCAGCTCGTATTCTGCCAGGATCGGTATCCAAGTGGATTAAATCCTCTTCCTTCGGCATGGTGAAAGGATGGTGAGAAGGGCTCCAGCGCCCATTTTCTGCATCCCACTCGACAAGCGGGAAGTCCAGAACCCATGCGTATTTCAAAATGCGTGGGTCGCGAAGGTTGCAGCGGTTACCGATCTCGAGTCGAAGACGATAGAGCACGTTGTTACCGGTAGCATAATTGTCGGCAATGATACAGATCAAGTCGCCCGCTTCAGCTTTTGACGCTTCGAGAATTGCATCCAACTGAGCTTCCGTAAAGAACTTGGCAATGCTGCTTCGGACGGTTAAGCCATTCTTGCTGACATAACTTCCGTCTACCGCATCGGGGCCCGGTGTTTCAACCGCAAGGGAAGCCATACCCTTAGCACCAAATTCCTTGCAGAACTCTTCCAAAACACCAACTTCTTTGCGTGAGAGCTTTGCTCCGCCTGGGTAACGAACACCCCGGATCATGCCACCCGATTCAATCGTGTTCTTAAAAACTCCGAACTCCGAATCTTTAACTGCATCGGTTAGGTCAAAGAGTCGAAGGCCGAATCGCAAGTCTGGCTTGTCGCAACCGTACAAGAACATCGCTTCGTCGTAGGTCATCCGCTCAAATGGCTCTACCTTTTCCTTGTCAAGCCCAAACTCTTCAATGAGGCCGTTAACAACGTCGATCATCAATCCTTCGGCAAGGTTCAAGATGTCTTCTTGAGTAACGAACGACATCTCCAAATCGAGCTGAGTGAACTCAGGTTGGCGGTCGGCTCGCGAGCTTTCGTCTCTGAAACATCGGGCAATTTGATAGTAGCGCTCGATGCCAGCAACCATGAGGAGCTGTTTATACTGCTGTGGACTCTGAGGCAGGGCGTACCACATGCCCGGATTGAGCCGATAAGCCACCAAATAGTCGCGTGCGCCTTCAGGAGTCGACTTCGTGATGATCGGCGTTTCGATCTCAATAAAACTCTGTTGGTCTAAATAGGCACGGATGCGTCTCAGGGCCGAACCGCGAATAGCCATTCTTCGGTACATCGAAGGTCTTCGCAAGTCGAGATAGCGGTGCTTGATGCGAAGTTCTTCGTTAACCGAAGTCATTTGGTCTTCATCGCTGACCGGGAAGGGCAAAGGCTTGGCGGCGCCCAAAATGCTGTACGAAGTCACGACTACTTCGATATCACCGGTTGCCATCTTTGGGTTCTTCGTTGCTTCAGCGCGCACGCGAACTGTTCCCGTAACGGACAAACAAGACTCGTTCTTTATCTCACCAAGATTGGGAAAATTAGCAGGATCAAGCGTCAACTGTGTAAGGCCAGTTCGATCACGAAGATCAATAAAAACTACGCCTCCTAAGTCACGGACCTTATGGGCCCAGCCATTGAGGCTTACGATCTGATTTTCATGTGCGGCTCGAAGCTCGCCACATGACTTGGTACGTTGTACGAATCCCATGGGAGGCTACCAGGATACCCGTGACCGCGTGAGCCGGGCTTGCGTCACCAAGATGCGGGGTGTCATGTAAGATCAAAGGTTTGGCTCAGGGGTATTCCTTAGTTAGTCTGATTGGTTCTAGGTCCGTTACGCCGGTATTTGAGCCAAAATAGAGGAGTGATCGCTACCAACGTTAGAGGATGGAGTGCCTTTAAAGCCTATCTTGAGATGATCAAGATCGAGCACTCAATTTTTGCCCTTCCGTTCGCGATGATCGGAATGATGTGGGGATCGAGATCCTTGAATCATTCCGCATGGCCAGGCTGGTCCGTTTTAATTTGGGTTGTCGTTGCGATGGTAAGTTGTCGAAGCGCTGCGATGGCCTACAACCGAATTGCTGACCGAGACATTGACTCACTCAATCCTCGAACAAAGATGCGCGCGATTCCAGCGGGAATTCTTCAGCTTCGACAAGCGAATATTTTCTTTGCTGGAAGTTGCGTTCTGTTTTTTCTAGCGGCGGCGATGCTCAATCCACTGGCTCTTTACTTGAGCCCAATCGCCCTTGGAGTCACTCTTTTCTATTCCGTCACAAAACGGTTTACGCCGCTGTGTCATTTTGTGTTAGGACTGTCCCTTGGAATTGCACCCGCCGCCGCTTGGATTGCCGCGACAGGGAAGTTATCCATCGAAATTGGTGCGATCACCTTCGCAGTTATCTTCTGGACATGTGGGTTCGACATCATCTATGCCCTTCAGGACGATGATTTTGATCGTGATCATCGATTGAGATCTCTGCCCCAAACATTAGGCAGACCGCGCTCTCTTGCCGTCAGTCGTGTCTGTCATGCCTTGGCAGTTGGTTTCTTGATTTTGGGCGGCGCTTGGACTCAAGCCGGGGCTCTGTGGTTTATAGGAGTGGCTGTTGCAGCCACCTTGTTGACGTTCGAGCAGAGTCTTGTTTCGCCAAAGGATCTCAGCAAGGTCAACATGGCCTTTTTTACCCTCAACGGTTTTGTGAGTATCGGACTCTTCGTGTTCGCTCTCCTGGACCAATTAGTTTCGCACTAGGTTCATTTGGTATGTCCCACTCTGTTCGTGCTCTTCAGCGTCTGTGCCTTGTGGGTTTAGCATGGGCCGGTGCTGTCGGAAAGTGCCATGCCGAACTGACAATTGATAACTTCCAGGCGGGCGATCAAGTTCGGTACCCAGTAGCAATCCTTCGCGGGATAGCCGGTGGGAAGGAAATGGCGGTTGGCACCAGTTGGAAGGAGGCGATTCGATTTCCAGTCATCCATCACCGATACACTGCCTTCGTTCAGTTAAAACCAGGGAAAAATATGCTTCTCCTGCACGCTGGCTCCGAGTCGATGAAGTTTCGGTTGGATTACAGACCTTCAACCAGCGTTCACCGTGTCCTGACCGTCTTGGTGTCAGCTTCCGATGAAAAAGATGAGTTACCTTCATCGGATCGTAGATTTAACCCTGACGCCTTACCTAGAATCGGCATCGTGATGAAGCTGGCGCAGGCTTTTGCGGGAGATGCGATGGCTCGCGGAGGATATGAGCGGAAGTCTTTCAATTTAGAGTTGAACTTTGAAGGCCAGGTCAAGATTCATCGCCTGAAATCACCCAAAACCGGTTCCGAATTACGCCAAATGGACGCCGGAGCGATCTTCTCGCACATCCAAGAACTCGTAAAAACGCAACTTGCAACCGAAACGGCGAAATGGTGCGCCTTCATGGCGTTCTCTCGTTTTGAACCTGAAAGCCAGAAGAGTCTTGCTCAATTTTCTCAAGCCAATGAGTCGCAAGCCGTTTTCGGTACGAATGATTTGGTTTGGTGGCCTCTCACGTTCAAGGCAGTTCCAAAGGCATTTGCTGATGCTCAGGCGATCGACCCAACTAAAGCTTTTGACGATAGTGGGAATCGAAAAACGGTCTGGTCCAACCTTTCGACGGGATACGGAACCGTTATTCACGAGTTGAGCCGCACATTTGGGGTGAACGGGTCTTCCGATCCAAATAGCGTGATGTCGAGAGGATTTGATCAATTCAGTCGGGCTTTCACACAAGCCGAAGCTACCATTGAGGGTAGATCGACGCCTTTAAGCTTTTCGAAGGATGAAATTCCAAAGTGGGATCCGTTCTATTCGGCTCTCTTAAATTGGAATCGTTGGTTTCAGCCTGACAGCCCTAAAGCAGAATCCTTTGAAACGTCACTTAAGCCGACACTTGTTGTTACGGGAGATGAAATCCTTGTGGATGCCCCTTACGGATTAAGAGTAATTGGGGCTCAAAATGAAGCCTCTCCCGCGTGGTTCATGGAATACCGAGAACCCAACCCGGTAAGGCGTGTGAAACTGTCGCTCTCCTCAATCCGCTCGAAGTTTGGAGAATACAAGGGTGATCTAACCCTCGAAGTTGAGGATGACCACGGGCAAATGAATCAGCTTGTGATTCATTAATAGATGGCAAGGTCTACCGCTTCGATAACTTTCCCAGTGTAAGTGGTCGAGACCTCTTTTAGGATCTGACCATCCTTTTGGCCAAAGGGTAACTCGTGGTAGAGGATCAACAACTTCGGTTGGACGATCTGAGCAATGCGACCCACATCGGGTCCCGAACTGTGATAGGTCGAATGGTACGCCTGCCATTCCGGGGTTCTTAGCTTTAAGCCATCTTCCGAATAGGCTTCATGGATCAAGACATCGCAGCCCTTTGCGTTCTCAATGAGCTCGGGTGAATAGGTTGTATCTCCGCTAATCACGATTACTCGGTCCGAGGTTTCGATCCGATAACCAAGTGCGAATTTCCAGTGTCCATGCCGAACTTTGAAAGCTTTGATTCGCACAATGTCGTCCTTATAGACCCAACCGTCACTCGCTTCCTGAACTGGGAATCGATAAGCGTCGGGAACGGATGGTTCTCCTTCATGAAGACGGATGTTGCGATCTTCCGCCCAAGCCGATTCAATATGGTTGACCATCTTCTTCGTCCCCGGAGGGCCAAAGATGGATAAGCCAACTTGTCGCCCAGTAACAGCAGGAGTGAACATTAGGTCGGGCAGTCCCATTGTATGATCGGAGTGAAGATGAGTAATGAAGACCCGCGTGAGATGCTTCATATCTAGCTCCAACACTCCCATGGCGTGGGAAGCGCTTGCTTGCCGAACAATTCCGGGACCGCAGTCCACAAGGTACGTTTGCCCCTTGCTGATAATCGCAATTCCCGCACCTTGATGTTTTGGATCAGGATTGGGGGTTCCAGACCCAAGAACAACTATCTGAGTGCCAGATTCCTTTTTGTCGACTTGCAGGTAATCGTTCATCAGCAAAGAATGAATTGCGAAGGCGAGAAACATGGCCTATTCTAGATCGGGAAGCGGGGGAGTGTTCGAGAGTCGAGGACTTATTTCAATCGGGTCGGGGCTTTCGATATCGGCATTCGCCCCCGCGCCAAGTGACTTCAATTGGCGAGCCTTAGAAATGAGGTTATGGTCCATGCTTCCAATCGCGCTGTTGTAGCTTGTCGTAGCTTGTGAAAGGTGTTTGCCAACCGTCGACATATGATTCACGAAGACACGGACGGCATCGTGAAGTTTCTCACCAACGTTTCGAATCTCAAGTGCGTTCTCGCGAATTTTCTCTTGCGTCATTCCGTAAGCAACGGTTCTAAGGAGCGCAATCAAGGTCATCGGATTTGCTAAGACGACACGGGCCTTGAATGCTGTTTCCAGTAAGTCAATATCTTGTTCGATAGCTGCTTGGTAGAGCGACTCGGCTGGTACAAACATCACTACAAAGTCAGGCGAAGTCTCGAACTGGTTCCAGTAACTTTTAGAGGAGAGTTGCTGGATATGTTTCCGAACTTGCATCGCATGGGTCTTCAACTTAAGTGCCCGAGAATCTTCGTCAGATGCCTTCATAGCGTCGAGGTAGCTGTCTAGTGGGACTTTGCTATCTACGACGATGATTCCGGAGTTTGGCAAATGAACCACCATGTCTGGCCTTAACCGACCTTCGTCGGTGTCGGTTGAAACTTGCATTTCAAAATCTTGCCCTTCAACAAGACCCGAACTCTCCGCAACTCGGCGGAGGGTGAGCTCACCCCAACTTCCTCGAATATGAGGCTTTCGGAGGGCGTTGGAGAGGTGGGATGTCTCGGTCACCAATCGATTGATGTGATCCGTCACGCCTTCATAGGCTGCCAAGCGCTTTTGTTCAATCTCCTGAGTTTGGGTCTCAAGCTTATCGAGAGTCTCCTTGAGTGGTTTCACCAGCTCTTCGATCGCCTTGTGACGAAGGCTTAAGTCGCCGGTTGCGGTCTCGGAGTGTTTCTCGAAATTCTCCTTCGCCAACTTTAAGAATTGCTCCGCCGATTGAGCTAGTGCCTGTTGGGAGATGTTTGCAAAGGCATCCGAAAGCTTCTTTTCAGCCTCAAGAATCGTTCGCTTCTGTTCCTCAAACGCTTCCTGCTTTTGTTCCAGTTCGGTTTCTAACTTAGCCCGTGCTTTCGATTCAGTAAGGAGTTGAGCGCGGAGTGTTTCAGCTTCTTGATCCGCTTTCTTGATTTGCTCGACTTTTTCCGCAAGTCGCTCACGGAGCGATTTTGCCTCGTTGCTTCCGGCGGTCTTCCAAAGAAAAAGACAGATGGCCGATCCAAGAATCGCGCCCACCAGGGCATAAATGGCGTCCATTGATTTCTAGCCCTTCAACAGATAAGGAGCGATAATTGGCTGCCAGATGTGATAGCCTTTGGCATTCATGTGCAGCCGATCGCTTAAGAATATTTCCGCCTTAGGGCGCCCATTTTCGTCGAGCATTTGATCCCAAACGCTGACGAATTTGCAATTCGGCTGATGCTGACAAAATTCCTCGATCCATCGGTTTCCAGCAACGAATTTGGCCCGCATATACCATCGACTTGGGCTGGGTTTCATGCTCACATACACAATCGGTACGGTAGGCAGTTCCGCTCGAATGAGCTTGAAGAGCGTCTCAAATCTTTGCTCCACTTTGTAAGCTGGGAGTTTTGCGTCGCCCGCAAAATCATTCTCTCCACAGTAAATTACAATCTGCTTGGGTCGGTATGGAACGATAGCCTTGTCAACGTATCGAATCATGTCCGGCAGACTTGAGCCTCCGAAAGCTCGGTTAAGGATCTTCGTGCCGGGAAAGTAGTCTTGAACGTCGGTCCACTTCGTGAAGGATGAGCTTCCCGTGAAGAGAATCTGCCCTCTGGCAGGCGGATTCTTCTTGTCCATCGCTTCAAATTGTGCTATTTCTGCCGCAAATGGCAGTTCAGCCGGTTTTGGCTTCTGTACTTGTTGAAGGAGGGCAATGGAAAGACAGACCAGCATGTTCAAACGATACCAAGTTTTATCCCGCTCGAGAATGACTTCTAGAACGTAACAAGTGGAAAGAATGGAAGATCGGTGAGTTCATTTGTCGAGAAAATTGCCGACATAACCGAACCGAATGGTTCGCAGTAGAATCGAACTCGTGATCCTTGCTCTTGTTGCATTTCTACTTAGGCCACTTATAGCTCCAGCGGTTTCCATAAACGCGCCGGATGGAACGCCGTTTACC
This sequence comes from uncultured Armatimonadota bacterium, assembly GCA_903899015.1. GTDB lineage: Bacteria > Armatimonadota > Fimbriimonadia > Fimbriimonadales > Fimbriimonadaceae > Fimbriimonas. Next base: position 70,999 of record CAIUHP010000046.1, read on the forward strand.
GTCTCCCCGAAGCCTTGGCCTGTAAACGGCCTTGGAAATCACCGAATAATCATCAAAGTAGAACGAGACGCAAACTTGGTCCGGGCGCATCTGCCTTGGCGAAGACGCGATCTCGATTTTGCGAAGAAGGCCGTCATCGTCACTCCCCTTACAGATGAAGCCAAAGTGATGCCGTCTGATATTGCGCGAAGCGATTGGGAGTCAGGGGACGTAGTATTCGAGCCAAAGGCTGGCCCAGGTCTTTATGCGTGCTACTACCTGCCGTTCAAGTTCGACACGAGCGAAGGAGGGACTCAAACAACCTATATCGCTCCCTCGATGCGACCCGATTTGCCTCAGGGGACAGTCGATTCGACCCATTGGGATCGTCTTCCAACCGCAACGACACTTCGAGTGGAGGCAAGAACGGAGTTTGATAGCTTCGCTCCTATGGAATTGCCTGCCAACGAAGGCGAAATTGCAAAATTGGAATCTAAAGGATTATCGTATTGGGTCTTTCCAGAGGATCGCACTCGGCCCATCAAAATGTTTGACCGCATTCCTGCACTCTGGGCCAACCGAGGATTTTCGGCAACTTTTACAGGAAATGCACGACCGAACGAATATTACGTGTTCCAGTTGGGAGTCTGTACCCGCGACCAGCCGCTCAAGAACGTCAAGCTCATCTTTTCTGATTTAGTCAGTTCGGAAGGACAAAAGATTTCGGCATCCAACTTAACCTGCTTCAATTCAGGCGGAACGAATTGGGATGGGAGCCCCCTTATTAAAAGGGTAAGTATCGAACCCGGACGAGTCTTACCACTATGGGTCGGCGTTGACATCGCTCCGCGGGTTTATAAGGGGACGTATAGAGGAACAGTCCAGATCAAACCAGAAAATGCGCCAGGAACCACCGTTTCTATTAGGCTTGAGGTTGCTGGTCCAAGTCTCATTGATCGCGGCGATAGCGAGTTGTGGAGATATTCTCGACTACGATGGCTCAACTCCAAATTGGGAACGACGAACACCCCGATATCTCCATTTGGCCCCTTAAACCTTAAAGGGAATCGAATTCAAGCAACGGGTAAATCCATTGAAATCAACAATGACGGCTTTCCCAAGTCCATAGTCGTTAATGGAACGAATGTGCTTCTGCGGCCAATAAGCTTGCTTACAGGGCTGGTAGCACCGTCGAAGGATCCGATTCACTTTGAAAGGGTCGGTACGGGTCAAATCACTTGGTCGGGGCAGGCTGAAAATAGCTTGTTTAAGCAGGTCGTCAAAGGAGGATTTGAATTTGATGGTCACGGCACCTACTCGATCGATCTAATCGCCAAGCAGAATATCGACCTTCCCGACCTCTCTCTAAGCGTCCCCTACTCCCAATCCAGTTCGACGTACTTCATGGGTGCCGGCCATCGTGGAGGATTCACGCCCGGCCACTTTATTTGGGATTGGACTGGCCCCTATGACAGTTGGTGGGTAGGGGATGTCCACTCTGGAATGCAGGTAGAGCTAAGAGGAGGAGCATATAATGGTCCGCTCCTCAACCTGTACCATCCCGCGCCTCCGGCAAGTTGGTTTAATGCGGGGAAGGGACATGTTGCCGTTGACCAGGTGTCGGGCCAAACCACCGTTCAGGCAAGTTTAGGTGCGCGGCACTTTAAAGCAGGAGAAAAGCTCCATCTGGAGTTTGCGTTCCTCCTCACTCCGGTCAAAAAGATTGACACCTCATGGCAATTCAAGACCCGGTTCTATCACAACGGAGTCGACTATGCCCCGGTAAAGGCAGCGATTGACGCAGGTGCCAATGTTGTCAACGTTCACCATGCGAATGACATCAACCCTTATATCAACTATCCCTTCCGCGCGGTGGACGGAATGCGACGTTTTGTTCAGCAGCAACACGCTCAGGGACGCAAAGTCAAAATCTATGACACGATTCGAGAACTGAGCAATTACACCGCCGAATTGTGGCCACTTCTTGCCCTTGACGGTGAAATCTTTGAGCCCGGCGGGGGCGGAGGATTTGCATGGCTTCAGGAGCATGTTCAAACCGGATACATTCCATCGTGGTACCACCCTTATCCAAAAACTGGAACGGCCGATGCTTCCTTGGTCACCACTGGCTTTTCTAGGTGGATCAATTATTACGTGGAGGGTTTAAATTGGCTCGCGAAGAACGTTCAAATAGACGGCTTGTACCTAGATGATGTCAGCTTTGATCGCCGTGTGCTTAAGCGCATGCGTCGCGTCTTAGCGGCGGGAGGACGGGAGCCGATGATTGACCTTCACTCGAATACAGGTTTTTCTATTGGACCTGCTAATCAGTACGCCGAGTTTTTTCCTTACGTGGACCGCCTTTGGTTTGGAGAGAGCTTTGACTATAACCACATGAGCCCAGATCGTTGGATTGTGGAGACTTCTGGCATCCCATTCGGGCTCATGGGGGAAATGCTCCAGGGGGGTGGAAATCGATGGCTCGGAATGGTCTATGGCATGACGACGCGATACGGTTGGACGAACTATGAAACAGCCAATAATCCAGATCCAATTTGGCATTTCTGGGATGAATTCGGAATAGTCGACTCCCAGATGGTTGGCTATTGGGAGAAGAATTGTCCCGTACGAGTGGACGATGCTTCGTGCAAAGCCACTGCCTACATCCGAAAGGATCGAGTCCTAATATCGGTTGCGAATTTCAGTGATAAACCGACCACGGTTCATTTGGAAATCGATTGGAAACAGTTAGGAATGATTCCAACGAAGGCGACGCTGATCGCCCCTACCGTCCGGAACTTTCAAACACGAACCCAATTCAAAGTTGGTGACCCCATTTCGATGGAAGCCAAAAAGGGTTGGATGATTGTTGTGGCACCACAAAAATAGCTTCGTTGGGTGTTGGAGACAAACAAAGAAGCGCTCCGATTGATGGAGCGCTTCTTTAATTGGTGAAGAACGTTGGGTGTTAAACCGCTACGGGAGCTCTTTGATGCTCATAGTGCTCGCTTGCAGCCTGAGTCATGGTGGTGAAGTGCGCACCTTTATCTCGGAAATAGCGAATCGTCTTTCGAAGATCGCTTACGCTATCGAAATAGTCGCGCATTCCTAGAGTGATGACTTCACAGTCTTGGTTGGCTTCGAAAAGAGGAACCAAAGCGTCAAAACCAAGATCAAGGTAGCCATGTTGTCCCTCGTGAGTGGCGACCGGCAAGTGTAATAATCGATTGCTGCCTTCAACTTTGAGGTCAGACTTACTGCTGTGGTAAGGGTTGTGAGGTGCTCCTGCCCAGTTAACAAACATCTTGTAGTTAGCATCCGGAATGATCGAACTGTCTACGAGAACACCAATTTCTTCCAGATAGGCAACGTCGCTTGGCATTAATGCAAATGCGCCTGCGCGAAACGCAGTGCATTTGATCATGTGTGACTTCAGCGTATCTTTGGCCACCCAAATGATATTTCCTCGCTCCTTTTCGTCTTCCACGTAACCGCGCTCGTTCTCGAAATTCACTTTCATTCCCATCTCATGCCAGGATGGAATCTTGTGAACGAACTCGTGGTAGTACAGATTTGTATTCGCGCTCGGATCTTTCATTGACACGTGTATCAACCACGTGCACGGGACAAACTCCTCTTCGAGTACCTTGATGTACTCGCTCGTATAACACCTATCATGCATTGCTCCTTCGCAATCGACGGTCAAAACGACATTGGGCATGGGTTTCAATCTCCTTGAATCACTTGTGCGGCGTCGGGGCCCGAGGGCCTATGAGTTGCGGTAAGGGTGTATTTGTGGCCGAGCACCGTGAAGTTCCTCACTTTTACTGACTTCCATTGTCGTGGAAAGTTCGCCTTCACACTTAGCCTCAAATTTCCCTGGAGCTGTTTGGACCACACCGCGTCCGGCTCCTGCTTGGAGTCTAACCTAAAACCTAGGAATCCGAAAAGGACTGTTTGTAAACTTCCCGCCGCTCCGGTCGAAAAGTAGGTCGTAGGTTTAGTCCGCTTCTCTGAAAAGAGCAACAGTGGTTGGTTGGTGAAGGGTTCCCAGCTATCTTTCCAACACTGGTACGCCTTGTCTTTATCACCTAAACGAGCCCATATTGTGGCGTGCACGGAATCTGACATGGCTGGTCCGTTCTTGATTACCTTGGATGCAAATCTTTCCATCATCTGCTTTGCCTGCGATTCAGCACCCGGAAATTGCAGAGGGTAAATACTCAAAACGGCCGCCGCTTGTTTGTACGAACGTAGGGGATCGTTATCGTAAGTTAAAAACGTTTTGCCGTCTTTGGGAAGGTGGAACTGCGTCCCCCCTTTGTTCGGGGTCCACGAGCCACCGTTCGTAACCCATTGAGCTAGCAGGTTGGTGTAAAGGTCGTTGTCTCCAACATGGTTCTCGTCCGGACTCATGACGTCAGGAATCGTAAGTTGACCATCCTTTGGCTCAAGCTTGGCAACTGACGCGAAATAACGAGCGGTGCCGCTCATGACTTCATTTGCATTTGAGGGAGAGACGAGGCCAAGATTTGCCGCTTGATGGAACATCCACGCGACATCGCCTGAAATGTGTAACTCCTTTTGGGACGGCCCGGGCACCGTCTCCTTGCCTGAAATGGATGATTCCCACGGGAACTTCGTTGCCGGTGCGGGTGCGCCAGCTTTTTGAGCATTTGCCTTCGCGGCTTCGACCTTTGAGATTCGATAATCCGGAATGGATTTCGCAGCCGCAGGATCGATAAGTGCAAGCGAAGGGAAAACCCAAGTATCGGCATCCCAAAACACATGCCCGTTATACATTTGGTTACTCAATCCAAAGGGACTGATCGCCATCTTCGCTTCGGGAGAAATGGACGAGCGAAGATAGTACAAGAACGAATGAATCGCCTGCTGGTCTTCAACCGGACCCTCTATCTCGATATCCGTTTGCCATCGCTTGGCCCATGTGTTGGTAGCAAGCTTCGATATTTCGTCAAAGGATGATGAGTGAGCGAGTGATTCCGCTTTCGATGCTTTAGTAAAAGCAGATCCGCCGGATATGACGACAACCACCGTGGTTGCCGCTTGATCGAAGCGTGATGAAGAGAGGTTCACGTCAAAACTCGGGGAACCAAGGTTGATTTGCTTAGTTGTCTTTCCGGGTTTGTCGAGAAGATCTCCGGTACCGAGATCAAAAGCGACGCTCTTAGTGGCACCTTTTGGAGTGAAAATCCAACGCTGGGCAAGAGTGAATCCATCCGGGCTCAGAATCGTCGTGCATGAGACGCCTCCTTGAATTCCATCCCAACTTGTGTCCAGTTGGGATGTTTTCATGTTTAGAGTCTGTTTATAGTTGCCCTCAATCGAAACTGGCTTTCCATCTATGACGAACCCAGCCGGAAGGGGACTCTTGAGGGGTTTAATCTTCTCTTCGCCATTCGTCTCATACGAGTAAATCGAGAAAAGGCTTTGCCCCTTACCGCTTGAATCCCGGGCTACCCGAAGGCCGACATTTCCGTTCCATAACAAGGCCGGGGTCGAGTCTTGGGGATCGAGGCAAGTAAGTATCCAAGGATCGGCTGGGGCAGACTTGGTCAACGGTTTACCTGACGGCGCTTCCGATACCGGTGCATCTTTTGTTGTGCATCCGATCACGATGATTGGCAAGCCAACATAGGCAAACCAGCGATTAAGATGAGTTCGACTCACTCTTCTAGTTTGACTAAAGGAAGTGTCCGCTAGTTAATTGCCCAAGCATTCGGCACTTTGATTCTCGTGTATGTATCAATCGCAAACCGATCGGTCATCCCAGCAATATAGTCCACCGCACCTTGGATACCAACGTAACCATCGGGCAATTGACCTTCTTGCGTGAAGTGAACAAAGAGCTCTTGAACGAGATTTTGGGCCTTTCGAATGTCCGGGTATTTCACCGGGTAGAGAAGATAAACATTTTCAAAGAGCCATTCTTTCAGGTCGTTCATGCACGCTAGCAACGGAGGCGAGATTTTGATGAACGGTTTGTCAAAACTGTTAACGATCACATCCTGAACCATCGTGCCGATTCGTGCGGAATGCGAGGTACCAAGCATGTCAAACATCGCGGGAACTTCTGATATGATTCCGCTTCTGAGTGCGTCATCCAGGTCATGGTTTAAATAAGCCACTCGATCGCTGATCCTAACCACCGCTGCTTCGAGAGTGGATGTAGGTTCGCCATCGTGAGCGGTTAAGTTCCCGCGACCTTTACTGTGGCCATCGATTCCGGAACGTGTCTCTTGGGTTAAGTTGAGATGTTCTAATACGTCCACGATTCGAAGCGACTGGTCATAATGCCGAAACTCAGAGGGCTTAGGGTCATCGTCCGGATGTAGCTTCCAATATGCCTGAATCGCCTCATCGAGAGCGGATTCACCGGCATGTCCAAATGGGGTGTGGCCCATATCGTGACCTAGTGCAATTGCTTCAATGAGATCTTCATTGAGCCTTAAAGCTCGACCTACTGTTCGGGCAACTTGAGACACTTCCAACGAGTGAGTCATCCTCGTCCGATAATGGTCGCCGGTGGGAGAAATGAAAACCTGGGTCTTGTGCTTCAATCGGCGGAATGCTTTTGAATGGATCACACGATCTCGATCTCGCTGGAAACAAGTGCGGACAGGATCGTCTGGAATCGGTTCATTCCGTCCGGCAGAATCAACCGCTTTGGCTGCATGAGGCGATAGCGTGTCGACTTCGCGTTGTTCGTTCAATTGTCGGACGTGATGAGGCACATTTGATGAAGACGTAGTCATGCCCTCTGGAGATGCTTCGTCGCCAGTTAATTCAGTCTAGAGGTCTTCGCCAGGCCTCAATCCTGCGAGCCTCATTCCGAAATGGATCCAACCTTCGATAACACCTTTGCGTGCCTGCTGATCGGACTCTGAGTTGGAAAACGGTCCATGCATGATCGACATTCGCGTTCCGTGATCGATTGGCATGAAATGGATGTCAACCCAGAGAGGTTCGTAAACTCCCGGTTCGTGGTTCCAAGTCCAAGAGAATCGCCACCTCCTGCCACGATCAACGTGAGAGTAGGTCCCTTGTAAAAAGGTTTGAAGCTCAGGCCAAGTAAATCGGTAGGCGCCTCCCACTTCTGCGTTTATCTCAACAACGGGAGGCCACCACTGAATGATTAAATCAGGCTTAACCCAGTAATCAAATAACTCTTCCGGCGTAAAGTTCATGAACTCGCCGTAAACCAGAAGAATGTCAGACGAACTTGGAATTTCAATCATGTCTCGAGTCCCTTTTGATGAAAAGCCGTATGAAACCGATTTCCTCTTTTCTTAAAGAGGGATCTTGGTGGTGTACTTCGTATTGGCTAAGACAAACGAGGTCTTGATTTGCCCGATTCCTTTGATCTTGCTGAGTTTCTCGCGGATGAGTTGCTCATAGGCGCGAATATCTTTCACCACGATTTTCAGAAGGAAATCAAATTCACCGCTCACGTGATAGCACTCCAGAATCTCTGGAATTTCATTTACGCTTCGGCGAAATCGCTCGATTGGTTGCTCTTGATGGAGCGACAAACTTATCATCGCCAAAGCCGTAATTCGCAATCCAAGGCGTTCAGCATCAAGCAAAGCGTGGTAGCCTCGAATTAATCCGGATTTTTCAAGTATTCGGACCCGTTGGAGAACAGAAGGTGGCGATAAACCGACTCTTTTGGAGAGATCGGCATTCGTGATTCGTCCATCTTCCTGCAGGAGCGCCAGGAGTTGTACATCGACTTCATCAAGGTGCGTTTTCATCGGTTTTCTGATTATGACCTGTTCCCCTTAGGATGACCCACATGGAGTGTGAATTCCGTCTGGAATCACATCGATGAGAAAAGGCAAGCGTTACACAGAGGACGAGATCCTCAAAGTGCTCAAGGAAATCGAGGCTGGCGGCGC